>NZ_JAQIRK010000001.1:0-630518 GCF_050600805.1 Klebsiella sp. 141240
ACTAAGGAGAATATGGTGCATCCGGGAGGATTCGAACCTCCGACCGCTCGGTTCGTAGCCGAGTACTCTATCCAGCTGAGCTACGGATGCATCGGGAAACTTGCTTTACTACGCGTCAGTGTCACAACTAACACATGCCACACTGAGTATGATGGAGTAATCGGTAGAGTGACTCGATTACGCCTCGCACTGCGGGCCGCTGCTTTCACAGCGTTCTTCTTTCTGTTTACAGAGAGAAGATGGTGCATCCGGGAGGATTCGAACCTCCGACCGCTCGGTTCGTAGCCGAGTACTCTATCCAGCTGAGCTACGGATGCAAAATGGCGGTGAGGCGGGGATTCGAACCCCGGATGCAGCTTTTGACCGCATACTCCCTTAGCAGGGGAGCGCCTTCAGCCTCTCGGCCACCTCACCACACAACACGCCTCTTGCGAGTGCTTCGAAGAACTTGTTTCTGCTCTTCGTCGCTGCGATGGCGCACATATTACTTTCTGAGACTTATAAGTCAAACAATTTTTCGAGAGCTTTTTCCGTTTGCACACTTCACGCGCAATTAGCCTGCAAAAACGGCAAAAAGAGTATTTTATCAACAGGAAATAGCCCTTTACGGCCACTCAAAAGCGACAACGAAAAATGACGCACGGCGAATAAAAACAAAAGAGAGGATGTCGCGAGAGAAGAAAAAGGAGAAGAAAAGAGAAAAACGACCGCCGGAGGGATGCGCCTCACAATAAAGCGAGGCGCGGAAAGCTTAGTAACTGGACTGCTGGGATTTTTCAGCCTGGATACGCTGGTAGATTTCTTCACGATGTACAGAGACTTCTTTAGGGGCGTTGACACCAATACGTACCTGGTTACCCTTAACCCCTAAAACTGTCACAGTGACCTCATCTCCAATCATGAGGGTCTCACCAACTCGACGAGTCAGAATCAGCATTCTTTGCTCCTTGAAAGATTAAAAGAGTCGGGTCTCTCGCATCCCGGCATTATCCATCATATAACGCCAAAAAGTAAGCGATGACAAACACCTCGCGGTGTAAGCAGTCACGGCATCACATTCTGTTAAACCTAAGTTTAGCCGATCTACACAACTTCAACCCGACTTTATCGTTATCAGTACTTATGACGCAAGATGCCGCTCCCATCAGGTTACGGCACCTATACCCGTCATACTTCAAGTTGCATGTATGTTGGCTTTCCTCACTCACCCCAGTCACTTACTTGAGTAAGCTCCTGGGGATTCGCTGCGTCGCCGCCTTTCTGCAACTCGAATTATTTAGGGTAAATGCGTTTATAGTTATTACAGTTTTGCGCTGACCCAGCCTTTCACACTGGCTAACGCAGCAGGGAGAGCAGACGCATCGGTACCGCCGGCTTGCGCCATATCCGGACGACCGCCCCCTTTACCGCCCACCTGCTGGGCGACCATACCAACCAGCTCCCCTGCTTTCACGCGGTCTGTCACATCCTTAGACACACCTGCAATCAGAGAAACCTTACCATCCGCTACCGTAGCTAATACAACGACCGTCGAACCGAGCTGGTTTTTCAGATCATCAACCATGGTACGCAGCATTTTCGGCTCAACGCCGGCCAGCTCGCTGACCAGCAGCTTAACACCGTTAATTTCTTCCGCTTTACTGGAGAGATTAGCGCTCTCCTGCGCCGCAGCCTGCTCTTTCAGCTGCTGCAGCTCTTTTTCCAACTGACGGGTACGCTCAAGCGCCGCGCGAACTTTATCGCCGATGCTGTGGCTATCGCCCTTCAGCAGCTGGGCGATATCGCTGAGCTGATCGCTCTGCGCATGCAGGCTGGCAATCGCCCCTTCGCCGGTCACCGCTTCAATACGGCGCACGCCTGCGGCGGTACCGGATTCAGAGGTAATACGGAACAGGCCGATATCACCGGTACGCGCCGCGTGAGTACCGCCGCACAGCTCGGTGGAGAAATCGCCCATCCGCAGTACGCGAACGCGATCGTCGTATTTCTCGCCGAACAGCGCCATAGCGCCGGATTCACGCGCGGCATCGATATCCATGATATTGGTTTCGATAGCCAGGTTACGGCGGATCTGGGCGTTCACCAGATCTTCCACCGCTCTAATTTCTTCCGGCTTCATCGCTTCAAAATGCGAGAAGTCAAAACGCAGCGCTTTATCGTTAACCAGCGAGCCTTTCTGCGCCACGTGGGTACCGAGAACCTGGCGCAGCGCCGCGTGCATCAGGTGCGTCGCGGAGTGGTTGAGACGAATACGCTGACGGCGAGCCTGATCGACATCGGCCTGCACCGCGTCACCCACTTTCAGGGAACCGCTGGCGACTTTACCGATATGACCAATAGCCTGGCCGTACTTCTGCGTATCGCTGACCGTGAAGGAGAAGCCAGCGCCTTTCAGTTCGCCTTTATCGCCTACCTGACCGCCGGATTCCGCATAGAATGGCGTCTGGTCGAGGACTACAACCGCATCCTGACCCGCGCTGACGCTATCAACCGCTTTGCCGTCGATGAACAGCGCAGTAACTTTGCCGTTCAGTTCCAGATGATCGTAGCCTTTAAATTCCGATGCGCCGTCAACGCGAATCATCGCGTTATAGTCAGCGCCGAAACCGCTGGACTCGCGCGCGCGGCGGCGCTGCTCTTCCATCGCGGCTTCAAAGCCTGCTTCGTCAACCTTGATGTTGCGCTCGCGGCAGACGTCCGCCGTCAGATCAACCGGGAAGCCATAGGTGTCATACAGACGGAAGGCGGTTTCGCCGTCCAGCGTGTCGCCTTTAAGCTTCGACAGTTCCTCGTCCAGCAGCGCCAGTCCGCGCTCCAGTGTGCGCGCAAACTGCTCTTCTTCGGTTTTCAGCACCTGCTCTACCAGAGCCTGCTGCTGTTTCAGCTCTTCACCGGCGGCGCCCATCACGTCGATAAGCGGAGCAACCAGTTTCCAGAAGAAGGTATCCTTCGCGCCCAGCATGTTACCGTGGCGAATCGCGCGGCGAATGATACGACGCAGCACGTAGCCGCGGTTTTCATTCGACGGGATCACGCCATCAGCAATCAGGAATGCGCAGGAACGAATGTGATCGGCAATAACGCGCAGCGACTTGTTAGTGAGATCGGTCGCGCCGGTGACTTTCGCCACGCTCGCAATCAGGTTGCGGAACAGGTCGATGTCATAGTTGGAATTAACGTGCTGCAGTACAGCGGCAATACGCTCCAGCCCCATACCGGTATCAACGGAAGGCTTCGGCAGCGGCTCCATGGTACCGTCAGCCTGACGGTTGAACTGCATGAAGACGATGTTCCAGATCTCAATGTAACGGTCACCATCTTCTTCCGGGCTTCCCGGAGGGCCGCCCCAGATGTGGTCGCCATGGTCAAAGAAGATTTCGGTGCATGGGCCGCACGGACCGGTATCGCCCATCTGCCAGAAGTTATCAGAAGCAAACGGCGCGCCTTTGTTGTCGCCGATGCGGATAATACGCTCGCGCGGAACGCCCACTTCATTGGCCCAGATGTCGAAAGCTTCGTCATCGGTCTCGTAAACGGTAACCCACAGTTTTTCTTTCGGCAGGGCGAACCAGTTCTCACCGGTCAGCAGTTCCCATGCGTATTTGATGGCATCCTGCTTGAAGTAATCGCCGAAGCTGAAGTTGCCCAGCATTTCGAAGAAGGTGTGGTGACGCGCGGTGTAACCGACGTTTTCCAGATCGTTGTGTTTACCGCCCGCACGCACGCAACGCTGCGCGGTGGTCGCGCGCGAATAATTACGTTTGTCGAGACCAAGGAAGACATCCTTGAACTGGTTCATCCCGGCGTTGGTAAACAGCAGGGTCGGATCGTTGTGCGGCACCAGGGAGCTGCTGGCAACTACCTGATGTCCCTTACTATGGAAAAAGTCGAGAAACGCCTGACGGATCTCAGCGGTGCTCTTGCTCATAATTATCCTGAAATCAAGCTACACTTCATCCTTCAAGTCGCCTCTGACCTGGCGGAACGTCCTCTCCCGGTAGTGAACTCACGTACGCCCCAGAAGCTGTTCTCTCTTGCCGCCGTGATGCAGCTTGAATGATTTTGTGTATAAGGAATAATCGCCCTGGACGCTGATTATGCAATCACAAGCAGCGGCCCGACGGAATAAAGTGGGAATAAGATAAGTTTTCTTTAGAGGGAAGTAAAATCCCCGATGGGTCAATCTGCAAAATTTCGCCAGATTTCCTGGATATCTTCCATCAGATAGCCGCGGTACAGCAAAAATCGCTGGATTTTAACTTTTTCAGTAAAGGCGGTAGGTAACGGTTCGCCGTATTTACGCTGCGCCTGCTCTTTCGCCAGCGCCGCCCAGTCGATTTCACACTCGCGCATCGCGCTTTCGATGTCGCTGCGGCCAATGCCCTTTTGATTCAACTCCTGGCGGATACGTGCCGGCCCGTAGCCCTTGCGGCTCCGGCTGGCAATAAACTGGCGAACAAAACGCTGGTCATCAAGATAGCGGTTTTCCAGGCACCAGCCGACCACCTGTTCGAGCTCTTCCGGCGTGATGTCCAGCTTTTCAGGGCCGTTTTTACTCATTACCGGCGCCGCCAGCTTACGCCGCAGCTCCTGTTCGCTATGATCGCGCATCGCCAGAATACGAATTGCGCGATCCAAAAGACGCGCATAGCCGGAGCGGCGTGGTGAAGTCTCAGTCACAGGCACCTCGATAATCTAAGAAAAGCAAAAGGGCCGCATCAGCAGCCCTTTGTCACTCTTTTAGACGATATCAGAAATCTTGTTCGGTTTCTTCTGCGTCGTTGCCGTCAACCGCGAAGTCCGGCGTGGAGTCCTGGTTGTTGAGCAGCAGTTCGCGAACTTTCTTCTCAATTTCTTTCGCCGCCGCCGGGTTATCTTTCAGCCAGGAGATAGCGTTCGCTTTACCCTGACCGATTTTGTCGCCGTTGTAGCTATACCAGGCACCTGCTTTTTCAATCAGCTTCTCTTTCACGCCGAGGTCAACCAGCTCGCCGAAGAAGTTGATGCCTTCACCGTAGAGGATCTGGAATTCAGCCTGTTTGAACGGCGCGGCGATTTTGTTTTTCACCACTTTCACGCGGGTTTCGCTGCCGACAACGTTGTCGCCCTCTTTCACCGCGCCGATGCGGCGAATGTCCAGACGCACGGAGGCATAGAACTTCAGCGCGTTACCACCGGTGGTGGTTTCCGGGTTACCGAACATCACGCCGATTTTCATACGGATCTGGTTGATGAAGATCAGCAACGTGTTGGACTGCTTCAGGTTACCAGCCAGTTTACGCATCGCCTGGCTCATCATACGCGCCGCGAGGCCCATGTGAGAGTCGCCGATTTCGCCTTCGATTTCCGCCTTCGGCGTCAGCGCCGCCACGGAGTCGACGACGATAACGTCTACCGCGCCGGAACGCGCCAGCGCGTCACAGATTTCCAGCGCCTGCTCGCCGGTATCCGGCTGGGAGCACAGCAGGTTGTCGATATCAACGCCCAGCTTGCGGGCATATACCGGATCCAGCGCGTGTTCGGCATCGATGAACGCACAGGTTTTGCCTTCACGCTGCGCTGCGGCGATAACCTGCAGCGTCAGGGTAGTTTTACCCGATGATTCCGGCCCGTAGATCTCAACGATACGGCCCATTGGCAGACCGCCTGCGCCGAGCGCGATATCCAGAGAAAGCGAACCGGTGGAGATGGTTTCCACGTCCATGGAACGGTCTTCACCCAGGCGCATGATGGAGCCTTTACCGAATTGCTTTTCGATCTGGCCCAGTGCTGCCGCCAACGCTTTCTGTTTGTTTTCGTCGATCGCCATTGTTACTCCTGTCATGCGAGGTGAAGCGCGTTCGCTTCGCCGTTAATATTTGTTCAGTTGAGGCAATTATACTGTATGGTCATACAGTATCAAGTATTTTGTAGAAATTGTTGCCAGAGCAGATTTAACGCATAGGCCGTCGCCTGACGACGCACCGCTTCGCGGTCTCCGGCAAAGCATTCGCGGCGGGTCACGCCCTGCCCGTTCGCACAGGCGACGCCGAACCACACGGTGCCGACGGGCTTCTCCGCGCTGCCGCCGTCCGGGCCGGCGACACCGCTGACCGATACCGCATAGGTGGCGCGCGCCGCGCGTAGCGCGCCAATTGCCATCTCGACAACCACCGGTTCGCTCACCGCGCCGTTATCCAGTAACGTCACTTCGCTCACGCCAATCATCTGCGATTTGGCTTCGTTGCTATAGGTCACGAAACCGCGCTCAAACCACGCTGAGCTACCGGCAATATCGGTCAGCGCTTTGGCTATCCAGCCGCCGGTGCAGGACTCCGCGGTGGTCACCGTCGCGCCCTGCGCTTTCAGCGCCAGCCCAACCTGTTCGCTTAGCTGCATTAATTCTGAATCGGTCATTTTTGCCCCGCTTAAGCCAGATAAAGAGGCCATCAAAGATAGCACTTTCGACAGAGATATGGGGACGAGGTGGTGATTTTACGAGGGGGGATCCAAAAATGGGCCGTCCCGCTGCAACCGGGACGACCAGACAACCTGTTACTTCATACTATTGGCGATGAGCTCGACGTTATGGCGCAGCATTTTAACGTAGCTATCGGCTACGCCGCCCGGCTTAGACAGCGCTTCCGGATAGAGTTCGCCGCCCGGTTGCGCCCCCGTCGCGCCAGCGATTTGCTGCACCAGACGCGGGTCCAGCTGGTTCTCCATAAACCAGGTATGTACGCCATCGGCTTTGATTTGCTTAATCAACGCCGCCACCTGCGCCGCGCTGGCTTCGCTCTCGGATGAGAGCCCCTGCGGCGCAAGGAACGTCACGTTGTAAGCGCGGCCAAAATAGCCGAAAGCGTCATGGCTGGTCAGCACTTTACGCTTCGCCTGCGGGATGGCGCTAAACTGCGCCTTCGCCCAGCCGTCAATTGCCGTCAGCTGCTCGATATAACGCTTACCGCTGCTCTGGAGCGCCGCTTTATCCTGCGGGTCGGCTTTCACCAGGCCATCAAGGATATTCTGCGCGTACAACGCGCCATTAGCGGCGCTATTCCAGGCGTGCGGATCGGTCACCGTTTTACCGTCTTCATCAAGGGTATGCGTCTTAACCCCTTTTGAAGCCACCACTAATTCGCCCTTAAAACCGGACGCTTTCACCAGCCGATCCAGCCACCCTTCCAGGCCAAGCCCGTTGACCACCACCACGTCGGCTTTGCTGAGCAGCGCGCTATCCTTCGGTGAGGGTTCAAAGGTGTGCGGATCGCCATCCGGCCCTACCAGCGTATCGACATGAACATGCTCGCCGCCGACCTGCTGCACCATATCGCCCAACACCGAAAAACTGCTTACCACGTTCAGCGTTTTTGCCATCGCCCCCTGCGCCATCAGCCCCACGGCTAACGCCATCACCACTGCACTTCGTTTCATCATTTCCTTACCCCATCAATTTGCGCCAGCCAACGACCAGCCGGCTGCGCGTGCCAAAAAACACTGAAATAAAAAACAGTACGCTGGCGGTCAGCACGATGGCGGGCCCGGCGGGTAAATTCACTGCCCACGAAAGGCTCAATCCCATCCAGGCGCAAAACGTGCCGATCGCCGCCGCCAGCAACAAAATGCCCGGCAGCGTTCGTGCCCAGCAGCGCGCCGCTACCGCGGGCAACATCATCAGCCCTACCGCCATTAGCGTGCCGAGCACCTGAAACCCCGCCACCAGGTTCAGTACCAATAGCGCGAGAAACAGGCCGTGCAGCAGCGCCGGTAGCCGCCGCGCGTTGACCTGTAGCCAGGCGCTATCGAATGCCTCGCTGACCAGCCCGCGATAAAACAGCGCAATGCACAGCAGCGTCAGGCTCGCCACGCCGGTGACAAAGAACGCCGCGTCGCTATCCACCGCCAGAATCGAACCGAACAGCAGGTGCAGCAGATCGACGCTGGAGCCGCGCAGCGAGACCAGCGTGACGCCAAGCGCCAGCGAGCCGAGGTAAAACCCGGCAAAACTGGCGTCCTCTTTCAGCGGCGTTCGCCGGCTGACCCAGCCTGCCACCAGCGCCACCGCGATCCCGGCGATAAATCCGCCAACGCTCATCGCCAGCAGCGACATGCCGTTAAGGAGATAACCCGCCGCCACCCCCGGCAGAATGGCGTGCGACAGCGCATCGCCCATCAGGCTCATCCGTCGCAGCAGCAATAGCACGCCTAACATGGTGGTGCTCAGCGACAGCGCGAAGCACACCACCAGCGCCCGGCGCATAAAGCCAAATTCAATAAAAGGTTGAAAAAAGGTATGCCAGATCATGCCTGCCTCGCGGTGTTGAAGGCAGGAAGCACACTTGACGTCTCGCCCCAGCGCGCGTGCTGGGGTTCAAGCAGCAGCGTCTCGGGAAAGAAATCGGCCACGCACTGGTTATCGTGCAGCACCGCCAGTATCGTTTGCCCCTCTCGATGCATATCGACGATAAGCGCCATCAGCTCGCGGCTGGTGGCCTCATCGACGCCGGTAAACGGCTCGTCCAACATCACCAGCGGCGCCTGTTGCACCATCACCCTGGCAAAGAGCATGCGCTGGAACTGGCCGCCCGAGAGTTCTTCAATCGGCGTATTGGCCAGCGCGCTGAGCCCCACCCGCTCGAGCGCCGCCTTGATGCGCTGACGCTCGCCGCCGCCCAGACCGCGCAGCAGCGAGACTCGCGGCCATGCCCCCTGGCTGACGACATCGCGCACCAGCAGCGGAAACTGTGATTCCAGGGCATGGCGCTGCGCCAGCCAGCCGACCACTGGCCGCCCTTTGCGCCAGTTCAGCCGGCCGCTAACCGGTGGAATAAATCCAGCCAGCGTTTTCAGCAGCGTCGATTTACCACAGCCATTAAGCCCGACAATCGCCGTCAGGCTTCCCGCCGCAATCACGCCGCTTAGCGCCGGAGTGATTGCCATGCCTTCATACCCGGCAACCAGGTGATCCAGCTCAATCATGGCAGCGCCACCGCCCACCATGTGGCCAGCCATAGCGCCGCCAGCAGTCCGCTGGCGATTGCCACGCGCGCCGCGCCGGATGCCATAAAAACCGATGTGAACATATTCCCGCCCCATTAAAATGTTATAACATAACAATATGGGATTCAGAAAAGAATGTAAATCTGCGTCAGCGAGAGGAAATGTAACAAAGGTCAACAAGAGGCACGCAGACGGGAAAAAACGGATGGATAAGCGCAGCGTCGCGGGGCTACCAAACAGATACCAGACCGTAGCCCGGATAAGGCGCTACGCGCCGCCATCCGGGGAACTCGAAATTTGTCGGCTGGATGAAAGGATCAATACCCGCCGCGGGCCTGCGAAACCGCCAGCCCCAGTTGCCAGACAGCCATCGCGTAGTGAGTGCTGTGGTTATAGCGGGTGATAGTGTAGAAGTTCGGCAGGCCATACCAGTACTGGTACCCGGTGCCGATATCCAGCCGCAGCAGGCTGGCCTGCTGATGGTTGCCCAGCGGCTGCGTTGGGGTTAACCCCGCCGCCGACAGCTGTGAAACGCTGTATTTGGTTTTAAAGCCGTTATCCAGACCCGGCGCCTGGCCCAGAGCCTGCACCGCGACGGTATCGCCGCTCACCCAACCGTGCTGTTTAAAGTAGTTCGCCACGCTACCGATGGCATCAACCGGATCCCACAGGTTGATATGACCGTCGCCGTTGAAGTCCACCGCGTATTGCTTATACGACGACGGCATAAACTGGCCGTAGCCCATCGCGCCGGCAAAGGAGCCTTTCAGATCCAGCGGGTCATCGCTTTCGCTGCGCGCCATCAGCAGGAAGGTTTCCAGCTCAGAGGAGAAGTATTCAGCGCGGCGCGGATAGTTAAACGACAACGTCGCCAGCGCATCGAGGATGCGGGTTTTGCCCATCACCCGGCCCCAGCGGGTTTCCACGCCGATAATGCCGACGATGATTTCCGGCGGTACGCCGTAGACCTGATACGCGCGGTTCAGCGCGTCCTGATACTGGTTCCAGAACACCACGCCGTTCTGCACGTTATCCGGCGTAATAAACTGTTTCTTATAGCGTAACCAGGCGCCGTTTGGCCCGGTCGGCGGCAGCCCGCTCGGCGCCTGGCGATCCATCAGCCGCAGCACGTAGTCCAGGCGCTTAGCCTGCGACAGAATCTCCTGGAGCTGCTGTCTATCGAAGCCGTGCTTCGCCACCATCTTATCGATGAACTGCGCCGCCGCTGGGTTATTGGCGAAATCGCCGCCCATCTGCATCACGTTATGCTGCGGTTCCAGCAAAAAGCCGCCGGTTCCGCTCGCCATCTCCGCTTCCGCGGGGGTCTTAGGTTTGCTGCTGCAGGCAGCGAGAAGTGCACATAAAGGGAGTAAAGCCAGATAGCGACGCTTCAACATGGGAATTCCATTTAACAAAATCGGCAAAGGGTAATTATGGTAAAGCATGCGCCCGCCAACAAGGAAGCGGCAATACATTTGCAGACAAAATAGTCCTTTTTTTGCACGTTCTCCGAGTTCGATCTGCACGTTAATTTTTTCACTCATCGAGCACAAACTTTCAAAATAAAATATTTATCTTTCATTTTGCGATCAATTTAACACTTTTAAACCTTTCAAAGTGATTAAAATCAGCCTCCAGTTAGCAAGAAAAATAATACGCTGAAGGAGAGAACAATGATTGAAATCGTTACCCACGGCGCTGAGTGGTTCATCGGCCTGTTTCAGAAAGGCGGCGAGGTGTTTACCGGTATGGTGACCGGGATCCTGCCGCTGCTGATAAGCCTGCTGGTGATCATGAACGCGCTGATCAACTTTATCGGCCAGCAGCGGATCGAAAAGCTGGCGCAGCGCTGCGCCGGCAACCCGCTTACCCGTTACCTGCTGCTGCCTTGCATCGGTACCTTTGTCTTCTGCAACCCCATGACCTTAAGCCTTGGCCGCTTTATGCCGGAGAAATACAAACCGAGCTACTACGCGGCGGCCTCCTATAGCTGTCATTCGATGAACGGGCTGTTTCCGCACATCAACCCCGGCGAGCTGTTTGTTTATCTCGGCATCGCCAACGGCCTCACCACGCTGGGCCTGCCGCTTGGCCCGCTGGCGGTGAGCTACCTGCTGGTTGGCCTGGTGACCAACTTCTTCCGCGGCTGGATCACCGACCTGACCACCTCTATTTTCGAAAGAAAAATGGCGATTCAACTTGACCAGAAAGTGCATCTGTCAGGAGCGACATCATGACCCGTATTCGTATTGAAAAAGGGACCGGCGGTTGGGGCGGCCCGCTTGAGCTCGACATCGTTGAGGGCAAAAAGATTGTCTATATCACCGCAGGCACCCGCCCGGCGATCGTCGATACGCTCGCCAGCCTGACCGGCTGGCAGGCGGTTGATGGATTTAAAGAAGGTGAACCGGCGGAAAGCGAAATTGGCCTCGCCATTATTGACTGCGGCGGCACCCTGCGCTGCGGCCTCTACCCGAAGCGCCGTATTCCGACCATCAACATCCACGCCACCGGTAAATCCGGGCCGCTGGCGCAGTATATCGTCGAAGATATTTACGTCTCCGGAGTCAAAGAAGAGAACATCAAACTGCTGGAAGATAGCGGCGAGACGGCAGTGCAACCACTCCCCGCCGCGGGCCGCGATTACGATACCAGCAAGAAGATTACCGAACAGAGCGACGGCCTGCTGGCTAAGGTCGGGATGGGGATGGGTTCGGTAGTGGCGGTACTGTTCCAGGCCGGGCGTGACACCATTGATACGGTGCTGAAAACCATTCTGCCGTTTATGGCCTTCGTCTCGGCGCTGATCGGCATCATCATGGCCTCCGGCATCGGCGACTGGATTGCCCACGGCCTGGCGCCGCTCGCCAGCCATCCGCTGGGGCTGGTGACGCTGGCGCTGATCTGTTCCTTCCCGTTGTTATCGCCGTTTCTCGGCCCCGGCGCGGTGATAGCCCAGGTGATCGGCGTACTGATTGGCGTCCAGATCGGTCTGGGCAACATTCCACCGCATCTCGCCCTACCCGCGCTGTTTGCCATTAATGCCCAGGCCGCCTGCGATTTTATCCCGGTAGGCCTGTCGCTGGCCGAAGCCCGTCAGGAGACGGTACGCGTCGGCGTGCCGTCGGTACTGGTCAGCCGCTTCCTCACCGGCGCGCCAACCGTGCTGATCGCGTGGTTCGTTTCCGGATTTATTTACCAATAAGAGGTTCCTTAAGATGACCGTCATTTACCACACCACCATTACCCGTATCGGCGCCAGCGCGGCGACGGCGCTGGAAGAACAGATGCTCATTACCTTCCGCGAAGGCGCACCGGCGGATATCGAAGAGTATTGCTTTATTCACAACCACGGCGAGCTATGCGGCGCGCTGCGCCCGGGCGCAGAGCTACAGCTCGGCGATCGGCATTATCCGGTGACCGCCGTCGGCGAGGTCGCCGAGCAAAACCTGCGCGAGCTGGGCCACATCACCCTGCGCTTTGACGGTCATCGTCAGGCGGAGTTTCCCGGAACCGTTCACGTCGCGGGCCCGGTGCCGGACGCCATCGCGACCGGCTGTGTACTGAAATTTGTTGCTTAGAAGGAGAGAAAGATGAATCAGGTTGCTGTTGTCATTGGTGGCGGACAAACCTTAGGAGAGTTTCTGTGCCGCGGTCTGGCCGCCGAGGGCTACCGCGTGGCGGTGGTTGATATCCAAAGTGAAAAAGCCAGCCGCGTCGCCCAGGAGATCAACACTGAATATGGCGAAGGTACGGCATACGGCTTCGGCGCCGACGCCACCAGCGAAGCCAGCGTCACGGCGCTGGCTCACGGCGTGGATGAGATTTTCACGCGCGTCGATCTCCTGGTCTACAGCGCCGGTATCGCTAAGGCCGCCTTTATTAGCGACTTCGCGCTGGGCGATTTTGACCGCTCGCTGCAGGTCAACCTGGTGGGCTATTTCCTCTGCGCCCGCGAGTTCTCACGACTGATGATCCGCGATGGCATTAAAGGTCGCATCATTCAGATCAACTCGAAATCCGGCAAAGTCGGCAGTAAGCATAACTCAGGCTATAGCGCGGCGAAGTTCGGCGGCGTCGGGCTGACCCAGTCGCTGGCGCTGGATCTGGCGGAATACGGCATTACCGTGCATTCGCTGATGCTCGGCAATCTGTTGAAATCACCGATGTTCCAGTCGCTGCTGCCGCAGTACGCCACCAAGCTCGGCATTGATGAGAGCGAAGTCGAGCAGTACTACATCGATAAGGTGCCGTTGAAACGCGGCTGCGATTACCAGGATGTGCTGAACGTGTTGATGTTCTACGCCAGCCCGCAGGCGTCGTACTGCACCGGGCAGTCGATTAACGTCACCGGCGGCCAGGTGATGTTTTAAAAGGTTCCCGGATGGCGCTGCGCTTATCCGGGCAACAAAACTGTAGGTCGGGCAAGGCGTTAGCCGCCACCCGACAAAAAACGGTACCCGGGTTGTACCCGGCATCACACCTTCAGGAGACATTATGGTTACCGCACTCATTACCGCCGCCGCTATTGCCTGGCTTTGCCAACTGGCGTTCGGCGGCTGGCAGATCCGCCGCTTCAATCGCGCCTTTGATAGCCTTTGCCAGCAGGGCCGCGTTGGCGTAGGCCGTTCCTCCGGGCGCTTTAAACCGCGCGCGATTGTCGCTATCGCCGTCGATGAAAACGATCGTATTTGCGATACGCTGTTGATGAAGGGACTCACCGTCTTCGCCAGCCCGCAAAAAATCCCCATGCTTAGCGGTAAACATCTCGAGGAATTGCAGCCTGATGTGATCTTTCCCAATGATCCGCTCTGTCAGAATGCACTATCATTAGCGCTTAATCCGAAACATGCATAATTTCGTTGTGAAAGTTAATATCTTGCGAAATTATCACTTCGAAACTTAAACGCAGGATACAACGCCTATGAAACCACGTCAGCGCCAGGCAGCCATTCTCGAGTACCTGCAATCGCAGGGCAAATGCTCGGTCGAAGAGCTGGCGCAACACTTCGACACCACCGGCACCACTATCCGTAAGGATCTGGTGATACTGGAGAATGCCGGGACCGTCATCCGCACCTACGGCGGCGTAGTGTTAAATAAAGACGAGGCCGACCCGCCTATCGACCACAAGACGCTGATCAACACCCACAAGAAAGCGCAGATTGC
The DNA here is from genome assembly GCF_050600805.1 of Klebsiella sp. 141240. Lineage (NCBI taxonomy): Bacteria > Pseudomonadati > Pseudomonadota > Gammaproteobacteria > Enterobacterales > Enterobacteriaceae > Klebsiella > Klebsiella sp. 141240. The sequence continues at coordinate 14,149 of NZ_JAQIRK010000001.1, forward strand.
CGAGGCCGCCGTGCGATACATCCACGATGGCGATTCAATTATCCTCGACGCCGGCAGCACCGTGCTGCAGATGGTGCCGTTGCTGAGCCGCTTCAATAACATTACGGTGATGACAAACAGCCTGCATATCGTCAACGCGCTTTCCGAGCTCGATAACGAGCAGACCATCCTGATGCCGGGCGGCACCTTCCGTAAAAAATCGGCCTCCTTTCACGGCCAACTGGCGGAAAATGCCTTCGAACAATTCAGCTTCGACAAGCTGTTTATGGGCACCGACGGCATTGATCTGGTCGCGGGCGTCACCACCTTTAACGAGGTCTATACCGTAAGTAAGGCGATGTGTAACGCCGCCCGCGAAGTGATCCTGATGGCCGACTCATCCAAGTTTGGCCGTAAAAGTCCCAACATTGTCTGCGGCCTTGAACGCGTGGATAAATTGATTACCGATGCCGATATTGACCCTGAATTCCAGCGGGCGCTGGAAGCCAAAGGTATTGAAGTCATTATTACTGGAGAACATCATGAGTAACTTTTTGTTAGAGGCCGGACGCCAGACCCTGATGCTTGAGCTGCAGGAGGCGAGCCGCCTGCCGGAACGCCTGGGCGACGACTTCATCCGCGCGGCGGAAACCATCATCCACTGCGAGGGCAAACTGATTGTCTCCGGTATCGGTAAATCCGGCCACATCGGTAAAAAGCTAGCGGCAACCTTCGCCAGCACCGGCACCCCGGCCTTTTTCGTCCATCCGGCGGAAGCCCTGCACGGCGATCTCGGCATGCTCGATAGCCGCGACGTGATGCTGTTTATCTCCTACTCCGGCAGCGCGAAAGAGCTGGATCTCATCGTACCGCGGCTGGAAGAGAAATCCATTCCGCTGCTGGCGATGACCGGCAAATCCACCTCGCCGCTGGCGCTGGCGGCGAAAGCGGTGCTGGATATCGCCGTAGAGCGCGAAGCCTGTCCGATGCATCTGGCGCCGACCTCCAGCACCGTCAACACGCTGATGCTGGGCGACGCGTTGGCGATGGCGGTGATGCAGGCGCGCGGTTTCAATGAAGAAGATTTCGCCCGTTCCCACCCGGCGGGCGCCCTCGGCGCGCGGCTGCTGAACAAAGTGCATCATCTGATGCGCCGCGATGAAGAAGTGCCGCGGGTCAATGCTGACGCCAACGTCATGGACGCCATGCTTGAACTAAGCCGAACCGGGCTCGGCCTGGTGGCGGTCTGCGATGAAGCCAACCGCGTGCAGGGCGTTTTCACCGACGGCGACCTGCGCCGCTGGCTGGTTGCTGGCGGTACGCTCAACGATGGCGTCACTCAGGCGATGACCCGCAACGGCGTGACGCTGCAGGCGGAAAGTCGCGCGGTGGAAGCCAAAGAGCGGTTGATGAAACATAAAATCAGCGCCGCGCCGGTAGTGGATGAAAACGGCCTGCTGGTCGGCGCCATCAACCTGCAGAACTTTTACCAGGCAGGGATCCTTTAAGCCCCAGACGTTTCGCCAGCCGATGCAGGTTGGCGACGTCCAGTTCCAGCGCACGGGCGGTCGCCGCCCAGTTGCGCTGGTTCGCCTCCAGCGCGCGGCTAATCGCTTCTCGCTGAAAAGAGTCGGTCGCCTCGCGCAGATTGACGTTTCCCGTCGCGGGCGCCGCTGCCGCCGTCTCAGTCGGCAACATCGGCGCCGCCACCGCAAACTGGAAATGCTGCGGCTCCAGTACCACTTCATCGCCGGTCTGGGTGGCCCGCGCCAGCACCACCGCCCGGTGAATAGCATGCTCCAGTTCGCGCACGTTGCCCGGCCAGGACCACTGCTGCAGCCTGTTTCGCGCCGCCTCAGCCAAAATGACCCGCGCCAGCCCCATCCGCAGGCGGCACTGCTCACAGAAATAGCCCGCCAGCAGCACCACATCGTTTTCCCGTTCGCGTAGCGCCGGAACCGACAGCGGGAAGACGCTCAGCCGATGGTACAGATCGGCGCGAAAGCGCCCTTCCACCACCTCCTGGCGCAGATCGCGGTTCGTCGCCGCCAGCACCCGCACATCGACCCGCAGGCTGCGGTCATCGCCGACGCGCTGAATATCGCCATACTGCAGCACGCGCAGCAGCTTCGCCTGCAACGCCAGCGACAGTTCGCCAATTTCATCGAGGAACAGGGTGCCGTTATCAGCCATCTCAAATTTACCGCTGCGGTTGCTGATAGCGCCGGTAAATGCCCCTTTCACATGGCCGAACAGCTCGCTCTCCGCCACGCTTTCCGGCAGCGCCGCGCAGTTGAGATAGACCAGCGGATTGGCGGCTCGCGGCGATCCCTGGTGCACCGCCTTCGCCACCAGCTCTTTACCGGTGCCGGTTTCGCCGCTTATCAGCACGTTTAAATCCGAGGCGGCGACGATATCGATCTCTTTTTTCAGCTGCAGCATGGGCGCCGACAGGCCGATAATCTCCTGACGCTCAGGCTGCGAGTCATTCACCGGTTGCACCGGCAACACATTTTGCGCCTCAAGGCGGGCGATGAGCAGCGCGTTATTCAAGGCGCCAGCCACCAGCGCGGCAATCAGCCGCAGCTCTTCATCGCTGAAGCTATCGAAACGGTCGGCATCCATGCCGTCAAGGGTCAGCGCGCCAATCAGCGTCTGCCCGGCGAACAGCGGCAGGCCAACGCAGGCGTGAACCTTCAGACTCTCATGACCGGGGATCAGCCCGTCGTAGGGGTCAGGCAGATCGCTATCCGCCGGGAAGCGCACCACATCCCCGGCACGCGCAATCGCCTCAAGCCGCGGGTGTCCTTCCAGGGCAAAGCGCCGACCGAGCACATCCTGCGCCAGGCCATCGATCGCCAGCGGCACAAACTGATGCGCCTCGTAGCGCAGCAGCGCCGAGGCATCGCAGCCGAGAATCTGCCGCAGGGTAGTAATCAGACGCGAAAAACGGTCGGTGTGACCAATATCGCTTTGTAAATCAATGGCGATTCTCGCCAGCTCGTCGACGGAAAAACTCATTGCCGCTCCATTGTCATTTTGACAACACCCATTGTCATATCGACTATTTTAATCATTGTCATTTTGACAGCAACAAAAATCATAAAAATTAAAAATAGATAATTATCAATGAATTAAAAAGTTGGCACGCAACTTGATATAAGCCAATCAACTGAGTTTAAACACACTGTATTGATTGAGGTTGCTATGTCTATTGCGGTTAAAAATAACATTCTTTGGGTTGGCCAACGCGATTGGGAAGTGCGTGATTTCCACGGCACCGAATATAAAACGCTGCGCGGCAGCAGCTACAACAGCTATCTCATTCGCGAGGAGAAAAACGTGCTGATCGATACCGTCGATCATAAATTCAGCCGCGAGTTCGTGCAGAACCTGCGCAGCGAAATCGATCTGGCTGACCTCGACTATATCGTCATTAACCACGCCGAAGAGGACCATGCCGGCGCGCTGACCGAACTGATGATGCAGATCCCGGATACGCCGATTTACTGCACCGCCAACGCCATCGACTCGATCAACGGCCACCATCATCATCCGGAGTGGAACTTCCACGTGGTGAAAACCGGCGATACTCTCGATATCGGTAATGGTAAACAGCTGATCTTCGTGGAAACGCCGATGCTGCATTGGCCTGACAGCATGATGACCTACCTGACCGGCGACGCGGTGCTGTTCAGCAACGACGCTTTCGGCCAGCACTACTGCGACGAACACCTGTTCAACGATGAAGTGGACCAGATTGAACTGTACGAACAGTGCCAGCGCTACTACGCCAACATCCTGACGCCCTTCAGCCGCCTGGTGACGCCGAAAATTACCGAAATCCTCGGCTTCAACCTGCCGGTGGATATGATTGCCACCTCCCACGGCGTGGTCTGGCGCGATAACCCGACGCAAATCGTCGAGAAATACCTCGAGTGGGCGGCGGATTACCAGGAAGATCGCATCACGATTTTCTACGACACCATGTCCAATAACACCCGCATGATGGCGGACGCCATCGCTCAGGGGATCACTGAAGTCGACCCGCGGGTAGCGGTAAAAATCTTCAACGTCGCCCGCAGCGACAAAAACGACATTCTCACCAATGTTTTCCGCTCGAAAGGCGTGCTGGTGGGCACCTCCACCATGAACAACGTGATGATGCCGAAAATCGCCGGGCTGGTGGAAGAGATGACCGGGCTGCGTTTTCGCAATAAACGCGCCAGCGCCTTTGGCTCGCACGGCTGGAGCGGCGGCGCGGTAGACCGCCTGTCCACCCGCCTGCAGGATGCCGGCTTTGAGATGTCGCTGAGCCTGAAAGCCAAATGGCGCCCGGATATCGACGCGCTGGAATTGTGCCGCCAACACGGACGCGACATCGCCCGCCAGTGGGCCCTCTCGCCGCTGCCGGTTGCTGAAGCAGCGACAACGCCGGAACCACAGGATTGCGTCTGCGCCGCCGCCGCGGCCGCCGATCTCGGTCCCATGATGCAGTGCAGCGTGTGCCAGTGGGTCTATGACCCGGCGAAAGGCGAACCTAACCAGGATGTACAGCCGGGTACGCCGTGGAGTGAAGTGCCGGACAATTTCCTCTGCCCTGAGTGTTCTCTTGGCAAAGATGTCTTTGACGTACTGGCGACGGAGGCAAAATGAGTGATGGCATCGTCATCATCGGCTCGGGCTTCGCGGCCCGCCAGCTGGTGAAAAATATCCGTAAGCAGGATACGCAAATCCCGCTGACGTTAATCGCCGCCGATAGCATGGATGAGTACAACAAACCGGACCTCAGCCATGTCATCAGCCGCGGGCAGAAGGCCGACGATCTGACCCTGCAAAGCGCCGGCGAGTTCGCAGAGCAGTACAATCTGCGTCTGTTTCCCCATACCTGGGTAAGCGATATCGACGCCGAAAACCGGTTAGTGAAGAGCCAGGATAACCAGTGGCGCTACGACAAACTGGTGCTGGCCACCGGCGCGACGCCGTTTATCCCGCCGGTGCCGGGACGCGAGCTGATGCTGACGCTGAACAGCCAGCGCGAATATGGCGCGGCGCAGAGCCAGCTGCACGACGCGAAGCGCGTGCTGATCGTCGGCGGCGGCCTGATTGGCTGCGAACTGGCGATGGATTTCTGTCGCGCCGGTAAAGCAGTAACGGTAGTCGATAACTCAGCCAGCGTGCTGGCGGCGCTGATGCCGCCGGAAGCCAGCAGCCGCCTACAGCATCGGCTTACCGAGATGGGCGTACATCTGATGCTCAAAACGCAGCTTGAGAGGTTAGAGCAAACCGCCGACGGCATTCGCGTCAGCCTCGATCGCCAGCGCGCGATAACCGTCGATGCGGTGGTGGCCGCTGCCGGCCTGCGCCCGGAAACGTCGCTGGCGCGCCATGCCGGATTGCAGATTAACCGCGGCGTGGTGGTCAATAACCAACTGCAAACCAGCGACCCGGCGATTTATGCGCTCGGCGACTGTGCGGAAATCAACGGTACGGTACTGCCGTTCCTGCAGCCGATTTTACTCAGCGCCATGTGCCTGAGTAAAAACCTGCTGGCGCAAGCGGGCGAGCTCACATTGCCGCCAATGCTGGTGAAAGTGAAAACACCGGATCTGCCGCTGCATCTGGCCGGCGACACCCGCCGCGACGATCTGACGTGGAATATCGTGGCCACCAAAGAGGGGCTGGTGGCGAAAGGCCTGGATGCCGAAAATCAGCTGCGGGCCTTTGTGGTGAGTGAAGACAAAATGAAGGAAGCTTTTGTGCTACTCAAGCAACTGGTGAGGTGATTACCGTCCAGGAAACTCTGTTTCGCCGGGTGGCGCTACGCTTACCCGGCCTACGGTCCGTGCGGCCTGCCTTTAATTTATTCACCATGCTGGCTGACACTACTGGTGCTGGCGATCTCAAAATCCCCCGGTGGCGCTGCCGCTTACCGGGGCTACAGCGCTTTGCGATTTGGTAGCCCGGAGAAGGCGCAACGCGCCGCGTCCGGGAAAACCCCTTAAAAAAGTTGCCAACCGATAACAGTATCTACAGTTCTGGTGAGGTGATGGTTTTCCCGGCTAAGCGCAGCGCAAGCCGGGAAAATAACCAGCCTAGCGCGCCAGATTATCGTAACCGCGCCAGCGATAATTTAGCACCGACAGCGCCCAACAAACGACGAACAGCCCCACCACCACAAACCCGGCATCGCCGAGGTTATCGTTTAACGCCCCTACCCAGCGCCACACCCCGCCGCTTAGGGCGAACTTATCCATTAACAGCCCCAGCGCCTCCAGGCCGCCGATAAACAGCGCCACCACCACCGAGGTACCGGTGATGGTCATATTGTAATAGAGCTTGCGCTGCGGCTTGCTGAACGCCCAGCCGTAGGCGCCGACCATCAGCACATTATCAAGCGTATCCACCAGCGCCATACCGCTGGCGAACAGCGCCGGGAAGACCATAATCGACCAAATCGAAATGCCGCTCGACGCGCCGGCGGCGGAAATACCCAGCACGCCGATTTCGGTGGCGGTATCAAAGCCAAGACCGAACAAAAAGCCCACCAGATACATCTGCCAGCTGCGGCTTATCAGCCGGAAGGTCTTGCCAAACAGCCAGCTCATCATACCGCCGCCGCTAACGATTTCGTCGCTGACCTTTTCACCGCGCTTCCACGCCTGGAAGCTGCGCCACACGCTGCGCAAAATCACCAGATTGACCAGCGCCATCGCCAGCAGGAACAGCGCCGATACCGCGGTGCCAATCACGCTGCCGGTATCGTGTAGCCAGCTCATCTGCTGGCTGAAGGCGGTGGCCGTCGCGGCAATCGCCGCCGACGCCAGCACCACGATCGACGAATGCCCTAGCGAAAACCACGCCCCGACGCCAAACGGCCGCCGCCCCTGCTGCATCATCTTGCGGGTGACGCTATCAATCGCCGCAATATGGTCGGCGTCGACCGCATGGCGCAGACCGTAACCCCAGGCCAGCAGACTGGCGGCCATCAATGCCCCGCTATCGCCAAACGCCTGAAACGCCCATAGCCAGGCCAGGGCGTTCGCGGCGATAAGTCCCAATACCAGCGCCGCCGCACGCGGCTGTTGGCGTAAAATCATCGTTATCATCTTAAATCCTTTGAGACTGCCAGCGGGCGGCGGCCACCACCGCCTGACCGTAGGCGATCGCGCCATCGCCAGCGGGAAGCTGCTGCGGCAAAAGCAAAGTAAAATCAGAGAGGTAATTGCTGAGGCGGGCGGCGAGCAGCTGATTATGCAGTACGCCGCCGCTACAAACGATCGTCGCTATCCCGCGGGAAGCGGCGCGGTCGCGCGCCAGCGCCGCCAGCCCGCAGGCCAGCGCATCATGAAAGGCCCAGGCTTTCTGCGCGGGCGTCGCCTGCCAGCGCAACCACTGTCGCCAGAAGGTGGCTAAATCCAGCTCGCCGCCGCGCCAGGGCAGCGTGACCGGATGGCTGACGCCCGGACAGCTGGCGGCCAGCGCCTCCAGCCGACAGGCCGCCTCGCCTTCGTAGCTCAGGCTCTCCGGCGCGCAATCCAGCGCGCAGGCGACGGCATCAAACAGCCGTCCGCAGGAAGAGGCGCGCGGCGAATTAATGCCGCGTTCGATGGCCTGCGCCAACAGCGGCCAGTTTCGCTGCCCCAGCGCGGCGGTTTGCGGGTATGACTGCCAGTCGGGAATAAATGCCAGGCACTGGGCCAACAAATTTCGCCACGGCTGGCGCGCCGCCAGATCGCCGCCCGGCAAAGCCACGGCCGGGAGGCCGCCAAGATGTTCGCATTCGCGGTAGTTCACCCGCAGGCATTCGCCGCCCCACAGCGCGCCGTTTTCCCCCATGCCAATGCCATCAAGGGTCAGGGCAATCACATCGCCGCCGTCGAGCGGCCAGCGGTGTTCTGCCAGGCAAGCCGCCGCGTGGGCATGGTGATGCAGTACCGGCTCGACCGGTAACGACATTGACGCCGCCCACTGTGTCGAGCGATAGCCGGGATGGGCGTCAACCGCCACCCGCTGCGGCGCAAATGCATAAATGCTCTGCATTAACTGCAGCGCACTGCGCCACTGTTGCTCGACGCCCTCCTCGCCGAGATCGCCAAAATGCTGGCTCAGCACCGCCTCGTCGCCGCGCGCCAGACAGAAGGTATTTTTCATATCCGCCCCCAGCGCCAGCAACGGCGGAATATTATCCAGGCCCGACGGCAGCGGCAGCGCATCCGGCACATAGCCACGGGCTCGGCGCAGCATCTCACCGCTTGAGCGCACCAGCGAATCGTCCATACGCTGCACGATATCGCGATTATGTAGCAGAAAACCGTCGGCGATATCGGCTAAGTCGGTGAGCGCTTCGCGATTACTCAATGCCGGAGGGCGGCCGCTGAAGTTGCCGGAGGTCATCACTATCGGGCGCGCCAGCGCCTGCAGAAGTAAATGCTGCAGCGGATTAGACGGCAGCATCACCCCAACTTCCGCAAGCCCTGGCGCAATCTCGTCACACAGGCCGGGAACCTGCGCTTTAGCCAGCAATACAATCGGCGCGGCGGGCGAGCGCAGCAGCGTTGCCGCCGCGGCGGGTAATCCCGTGGCCGTCGGCAGCATTACCGCCAGCGGTTTTGCCGGGCGCCGTTTTCGCGCGCGCAGCGCTGCCACCGCCACGCTATTACCGGCATCGCAGGCCAGATGAAAACCGCCAATCCCTTTTATCGCCACAATATCGCCCGCAGCCAGCCGCGCGATGGCCGCCTGCAGCGCCGCTTCAGCGAATAGCGTTAGCGTTCCCGCCCGCCACTCCAGCTGTGGGCCGCAATCGGCACAGGCCACCGGCTGGGCGTGAAAACGGCGATCGGCAGGCTCCCGGTACTCGGCAGCGCAGCGCGGACAAAGTGGGAACGGCGCCATCGCCGTAAAGGGACGATCGTATGGCATGGCGCGAATAATGGTGAAACGCGGCCCGCAGTGGGTACAGTTGATAAAGGGGTAACGGTAACGGCGTTCTTGCGGATCGTTCATCTCCGCCAGGCACGCCGGGCAGGTTGCGGCATCGGGAACAATCTGCGTGCGCATACTGCCGCCGCCGCTGTGGCGAATGGTGAAATCCTGAGGAAGCTTATGCCAGTGAAACGGGGTGCAGTCGGTGCTGTCAATACGCGCCAGCGGCGGGCAGTGACGGGCCAACGCGGCAGTAAAACCACCGTCGTCGCCGGTCAGTCTGACCAGCACGCCGTCGCCGTCGTTACAGACATCGCCGCCGCGCGCCATTTGCCGAGCCAGTTGCCAGACAAAGGGGCGGAAACCCACCCCCTGCACTTTGCCGCGAATGCGGATTTGCACCCCGTTCATGCGGCGTATTACCAGGCCAGCGCCGTACGGCGACGTTTTTCGAGGTTCATCTGCTCAAGCTTGTTGCGGTCGACGCAAACCAGCGCGTGCGTCGGGCAGGCTTCAATGCAGGCCGGACCGCTATCGCGCTGGTGGCACAGGTCGCACTTGTTGGCTTCGGCTTTTTCCGCCATGACGTTCAACCCGGCGCCGCTGTGGCGAACGACCGGGCGCACCACCACTTCCATCGCCCCATACGGGCAGGCCACGACGCAGGTTTTACAGCCGATGCAGCGCTCCTGCATCACGTGGACAAAGCCTTTATCGCGGCTGATGGCGCCGTTCGGGCAGACGTTGGCGCATGGCGCGTCTTCACATTGACGACAGGCCGTCGCCGTCGACACATTGACACCTTTGATCACGTGAATACGCGGCAGGAACGACTGCGGCGTCAGCGCGGCGCAATCCTGATTTTCCTGATGAGAGACCACGCAGGCCACTTCACAGGTGCGGCAGCCGATGCATTTGCTCGCATCGGCGATAATGAAACGGTTCATCCATTTCTCCAGCGGAAAGAAGTTAACGCGCCGGATTATGCATAATACGTTCCAACTTTTATTTCATTGAAATTTAAGGAAATTAAATTAACAGCAGCTGTCATCGTCACAACTGACGATGACAGCTGACGACATCAGACATGCGGGCCGCGCGCCAACGACTCGCGTTCAATCAGCTCGCCGGGGAAAGTTTGCTGATATTTAAATTCCCCGCCATCGAGCATAAAGATCAGCCTGTTGATGCTCTCTTTCATCATTTCGGTGACCGGAATTTTAACGCTGGAGAGCGAAGGGATCATATACGGCGCCAGCGCGATGTCATCGAAACCGATCACCGATACCTGCTGCGGCACCGCGATCCCCTGCTGGTACAGTTGCTTAATCGCGCCGATCGCCATGTCGTCATTACTGGCGACCAGCGCGCTGAAACTGACGCCGCGTTGGCAGAGCGCTTCGACAGCGGCAGCTCCGGTTTGTGGCGTCCAGCGCCCTTCGACGATCAGTTCTTGCCGCACGGGAAGCCCCAGGCCTGCCAGCGCGTCTTTATAACCAGAGAGACGCTCAACCCCGGTAGGCGAATCCAGCGAACCGGTGATAAACGCAATGTCACGATGCCCGCTGGCAATTAACTTTTCAACCGCCATCCGCGCCGAGGCTTTGTGATCGGACCATACGCAGTGGCTGGCGTGGCGGCGCAGGCGACGGTTCAGCACCACGATCGGCTGCTCATGATTGTCGATGATCTCATCCATCTCATCGACGCTAAGAAAGCGCGGATAGATGATGATCGCATCACAGCGCATATCGAGCAGATACTGAATCGCCTCACGCTCCTCTTGCGCGCTGTGTTTGCCATCGGCAAGGATCAGTTGCCGCCCCTGATCTTCCGTCAGCCGCGCCACGTGAAACAGCAGCTCGCTGAAATAAACGCCGTGATAAAGGGTGTTGGTTACCACCAGTCCGATAGTCTGGCTTTTTTTGGTCGCCAGATTACGCGCCAGCAGATTCGGCCGATAACCGCTTTCGGCAATTGCCTGAAACACCCGGTCTTTGGTTTCCTGGCTGACATAGCCGTTGCCCGACAGCACCCGCGACACGGTCGCCTTTGATACTCCCGCGCGCTTCGCAACCTCCAGCATCGTTGCCATGGGGTTCTTCCTGTAACTTAAGTTGCCTGCAGTGTACTGCACGTCTCGCCGTTTTTCAGCAGCCGACATCACCGGGATGCTTTCCAGCCGCTGCCTACAAAGCGATCAAAATCACAAATTTGCAAAGTGATTTTTTTAATTCTTGTATGACTCAATGAAACTCATCATGATTTTGTGGAACCGGTTTCCTATGCATATACCGCGCATAGCCGCCGTCAGGCGCTGGCGTGTAATCAGTACCCTATTGATAAAACAGGATAAAATCCGATGTCTAAAAATTATGCAGCCCTGGCGAACCAGATCCTGACGGCGCTCGGCGGCGCAGATAATGTCGTTGCCGTGACCCACTGCATGACCCGCCTGCGCTTCGTGGTGAAAGATAACCAACGCGTGGACGCCACGGCGCTGAAAGCGCTGCAAGGGGTACTTGGCGTCGTGCGTAGCGATAACCAATGTCAGGTGATCATCGGCAATACCGTCTCGCAGGCGTATCGCGAGGTGCTGAATCTGCTGCCCGGCGAGTTGCGCCCGGCGGAGCCGCAGGGGAAACCGCCGCTGACCTTAAAACGCATCGGCGCCGGGATCCTTGATGCGCTGATCGGCACCATGTCGCCGCTGATCCCGGCGATTATCGGCGGATCGATGGTCAAACTGCTGGCGATGATCCTGGAGATGAGCGGCGCGTTGCCAAAAGGCTCTCCGACGCTGACCATTCTGACGCTTATCGGCGACGGCGCGTTCTTCTTCCTGCCGCTGATGGTTGCCGCTTCCGCGGCGGTAAAATTCAAAACCAATATGTCGCTGGCTATCGCTATCGCCGGGGTGCTGGTGCATCCGGGATTCATCGAATTAATGGCCAAAGCCGCGCAGGGAGAACACGTTGAGTTCGCCTTCATTCCGGTTACCGCGGTGAAATACACCTACACAGTGATCCCGGCGCTGGTGATGACCTGGTGTCTCTCTTATATCGAACGCTGGGTCGATCGCATCACCCCAGCGGTGACGAAAAACTTCCTTAAACCGATGCTGATCGTGCTGATTGCCGCGCCGCTGGCGATCCTGCTGATTGGCCCGCTCGGCATCTGGATCGGCAGCGCGATCTCCGCGCTGGTGTACACGATCCATAGCTATCTCGGCTGGCTGTCGGTGGCGATCATGGGCGGACTCTGGCCGCTGCTGGTGATGACCGGGATGCACCGCGTCTTTACGCCAACCATCATTCAGACCATCGCCGAAACCGGCAAAGAGGGCATGGTGATGCCATCGGAAATCGGCGCCAACCTGTCGCTGGGCGGCTCGTCGCTGGCGGTGGCGTGGAAAACCAAAAACCCGGAGCTGCGCCAGACCGCATTAGCGGCGGCGGCATCGGCGATTCTGGCCGGGATTTCCGAACCGGCGCTGTACGGCGTGGCGGTACGTCTGAAACGCCCGCTGGTCGCCAGCTTAATCAGCGGCTTTATTTGCGGGGCGGTGGCGGGGATCGCCGGGCTGGCCAGCCATTCGATGGCGGCGCCGGGGCTGTTCACCAGCGTCCAGTTTTTCGATCCGGCCAATCCGATGACTATCGTTTGGGTCTTTGGCGTGATGGCGCTGTCGGTGGTGCTCTCCTTTGCGCTGACGCTGCTGCTCGGTTTTGAAGATATCCCGGTAGAAAATGCCGCCGCCGACGCCAGACAGCGCCAGGGCGCGGCCACTCACGCCTGAACACTTTTTTGAACGCGAGGTAACGCATGTCGAGTTTTCCACACGGATTTTTATGGGGCGGCGCTCTGGCCGCTAACCAGTCTGAAGGCGCTTATCTTGAGGGCGGCAAAGGGCTGACAACCGTTGATACTATTCCGCACGGCGCTCATCGCCTGGCGGTGAAATTGGGCCAGGAGAAGCGCTTTTCGCTTCGCGAAGATGAATTCTACCCAAGCCACGTGGCGATTGATTTTTACCATCGCTATAAAGAGGATATCGCCCTGATGGCGGAGATGGGATTTAGCGTCTTCCGCACCTCTATCGCCTGGAGCCGACTGTTCCCGCGCGGTGATGAACAACAGCCAAACCCGGAAGGTATCGCCTTCTATCGTGCGATGTTTGAAGAGTGCAGAAAGTACGGGATCGAACCGCTGGTCACCCTGTGCCACTTTGATGTCCCGATGCATCTGGTGACGGAATATGGCTCCTGGCGTAACCGGAAGATGGTCGATTTCTTCAGCCACTATGCGCGCACCTGTTTTGAAGCGTTTGACGGACTGGTGAAATACTGGCTCACCTTCAATGAAATCAACATTATGCTGCATAGTCCCTACTCCGGCGCCGGTCTGGTGTTTGAGGAGGGAGAAAATCAGGAGCAGGTGAAATATCAGGCCGCGCATCACGAGCTGGTGGCCAGCGCGCTGGCGACAAAAATCGCCCATCAGGTTAACCCGCAAAACCAGGTCGGCTGCATGCTGGCGGGCGGTAATTTCTACCCGTATTCCTGTAAGCCGGAAGATGTCTGGATGGCGCTGGAAAAAGATCGTGAAAACCTGTTCTTTATCGATGTGCAGGCACGCGGCGCGTATCCGGTGTGGGCCGCGCGGGTATTCCGCGAGAAAGGCGTCACTATTGGCAAACAGCCGGGCGACGACGAAATCCTCAAAAACACCGTTGATTTTGTCTCCTTTAGCTATTACGCCTCGCGCTGCGCGTCAGCGGAGATGAACGCCAGCAATACCAACGCCGCCAATATCGTCAAGTCGCTGAAGAATCCGTACATTGCGGCCAGCGAATGGGGCTGGGGCATCGATCCGCTCGGCCTGCGCATCACCATGAACATGATGTATGACCGCTATCAGAAACCGCTATTCCTCGTGGAAAACGGGCTCGGCGCGCGCGATGAAATTGACGCCAACGGCGAAATCAACGACGACTACCGCATTAGCTATCTGCGCGAGCATATCAAGGCGATGCGCGACGCCATCGATGACGGCATTCCGGTCATCGGCTATACCAGCTGGGGCTGTATCGATTTGGTCTCCGCCTCCACCGGCGAGATGAGCAAGCGCTACGGTTTCGTGTATGTCGATCGCGACGATGCCGGAAACGGCACGCTTGCGCGCAAGCGCAAGAAATCGTTCTGGTGGTATAAGAAGGTCATCGCCAGCAACGGGGCGGATCTGGAGTAGTCGGTATTGCCGGGTGGCGGCTTACGCCTTACCCGGCCTACGGTCCGTACGGCCTGCCGTTATTTTATTCACCACGCTGGCTGAAACTACCGGTATTGGTGTCCTCAAAATCGCTGAGACGTTCCCGGAAGGCCAGGGAACGCCTGCTCCTCGGCCGCTTCCAGCGCGGCAAAACCGCCCTGCCCCTGCCAGCCATCAAGCCGCGCGTATACCGTCGCGACGGCATCCTTAACAGGCTGAGTCATCGGGTAATAGAAACCGACTATATCGGGCTGAATGCCCACAAAAATCACCTCGCCAATATCCTCTTTTAACTGATCGATAAGATAGTTAAGCGGCATATTGTGGGTGGTCATCATAAACATGTCGGCGATATCGTCCGGGTCGACAATGCGAATTTCGCCAGGGTTGAGCCCCATATCGGTTGCATCGACGATCAGCAGCCGCGTCGGGCGCAGTTCGCGGATGGCGACGATATCGTTTTCCGGCGCGCTGCCGCCGTCAATCACCACCCAGCCGCCGACCGGATTGGCCGCGCACATTTCCGCCAGCAGCGGGCCTGCGCCGTCATCGCCCATCATGCTGTTGCCGACACACAGTAAAACGTCAGTCACGTAGTCTCCTCACCATCAGATAGATGGCGCTTTCCTGGTGAATATCGTGCAGCATGCTGAGCAGGGTTTTACTCCACGCCTGCTGCTGCGGGGTCTGCGCGGACTGCGCTTTATCAAAGGCATTAGCCAGCATCGCCACGTGATTGCTGTCGATAACGATCTCGCCATACTTCGGCACGCCTTCCATTTTACGCCGCGCGGCGCTGCCCGCCTCCAGCGTGCCAATCCACGCCAGATAGTCCTCCCACGGGCAGCTTAACGCCGCTTCCAGGCAGTCAATGACGCCGAGGTGGTGGCCAATCGCCAGGCTGTAATAGACCACCTGCTGCGCCTGATCCGGCGTCGCGTCGTTCTCATCAATAAATTTACGGCTCAGCTGACTGAACACCACCGTCTCGCTCATCGGATACGCGCCCCCTCGACCACCTGATTCAGGTGCGTGACGATCTCGGTCAGACGCGGATCTTTCTCCGCCTCCAGCCAGCGCAGTACCTGGTTATCGCCCTGCCCCAGTAGACGCATATAGTCGTCGGCAATCTGGCGACCATAGCGATAGCCAGCCAGACGGCGCGCTTCGCGATCGATACGCACCCGCAGCGGCTGCACCATGTTGGGATGCAGCAATTCGGTTGGCTGTTCGTCAAGCTCGCCCGGCAGGCGAGCGTGGATTTTTTGCTCCAGCAGACCAAGCGCCATCGCAAAACCGTACAGCGTGGCGGCAGGCGTCGGCGGACAACCCGGAATATAGACGTCGACCGGCACGATTTTGTCGGTGCCGCCCCATACGCAGTACAGATCGTGGAAGATACCGCCGCTGTTGCCGCAGGCGCCGTAAGAGATGCAGATTTTCGGATCCGGCGCCGATTGCCAGGCGCGCAGCGCCGGCGAACGCATCGCGCGGGTCACCGCGCCGGTGAACAGCAGAATATCGGCATGGCGCGGCGACGGCACTACTTTAATTCCGAAGCGTTCGGCATCGAAAAGCGGCGAAAGGGTGGCGAAAATCTCGATTTCACAGCCGTTACAGCCGCCGCAGTCGACGCGATAAACGTAGGCGGAACGTTTGATTTTTTTCAGCAGCGAGGCCTTCATGCTGGCGATGGATTCCTCCACCGTCATCGGCAGCGGAATGCCGTTTTCATCGCGCGGGCCTAATAAATTGCTCATCAGCTGGCCTCCCTCATGTGGCGAGTCAGTTCAATACGATCGGATGGCACCAGGCATTTCTGACGCTTGCATTCCGGGCAGGTCTCAAAGCTTTCGCGGTGCAATTCGGCGCGGGTATCGCCGTTGTGCTTAAGCAGCGCGATAGCGTAGTCGATCTCTTTTTGTACCGCGAAAGGCCGTTCGCAGACCCGACAGTGGCAGATGGCAAAGCGCGATTGCTGGAGGAAATCCTCTTTTTTCCACACCGCCAGCTCATACTCCTGCGACAGCTTAATCGCCGCCGTCGGGCAAACTTCTTCACAGCGGCCGCAGAAAATGCAGCGCCCGAGGTTGAACTGCCACGCCAACTGGTTAGTCGCCAGATCGGTCTCTACCGTCAGGGCGTTAGACGGACAGGCATTCACGCAGGCCGCGCAGCCAATGCACTGCTGCGGATTGTGTTCCGGTTTGCCGCGGAAGTTTTTATCCACCGGCATCGGCTCCAGCGGATAGGAGTGGGTCGCGGTGCCGGTCTTGATGACTTTTTTGATAAAGGTAAACATGGCGATTCCTTATTTCAGCGGCGAGTTTTTACGCTCGATGCTGTAGCGCTCCAGCTCTTTGTACGGCACCACTTTGCTCTTTTTCTTACGCACATCGACCACCGTCATGCGGTCGGTACAGGAGTAGCAAGGGTCGAGGCTGCCAATAATCAGCGGCGCGTCGGAGACGGTGTTGCCGCGCAGCATATAGCGCAGGGTCGGCCAGTTGGCGTAGGTCGCCGCACGGCAGCGCCAGCGGTACAGTTTTTGGTTGTCGCCGGTCATGCTCCAGTGGATATCGTCGCCGCGCGGCGCTTCCGAGAAGCCCAGCGCGAAGCGGTGCGGAATATAGGTGAAGCCATCCACCATCAGCGGGCCGCCGGGCAGATTGTCGAGACCGAAATCAATCATATTCAGCGCGGTATAAACTTCGTTGATACGCACCTTGAGGCGGGAAATCACGTCGCAGCCCTGCTCGCTGTGAACTTCCATCGGCAGCAGACCGTAACCAACGAACGGGTGATCGGCGCGAGTATCGCGGGCGTGGCCGCTGGCGCGGACCATCGGGCCGACGTTACTGAAGTCGCGGGCGATTTCTGGATCCAGACGGCCAATACCGACGGTGCGCTGTTCCATGTTCGGCGTGCTGAGCAACATATCCACCAGCTCCTGCACATCGCGGCGCATCTGCTGCGCCAGCTGGCGGGTCTGGATCATGTCCTCTTTCAGCAGATCGCGGCGAATCCCGCCGATCAGGTTCATACCGTAGGTTTTACGCGCGCCGGTGAGGATCTCCGCCATCTTCATTGAGGTTTCGCGCACGCGGAAGAACTGCATAAAGCCGGAGTCAAAGCCGGTGAAGTGGCATGCCAGACCAAGGTTCAGCAGGTGCGAGTGCAGGCGTTCCACTTCCAGCAGAATGGCGCGGATCATCTGCGCGCGCTCCGGCACCACGATGCCCATCGCGTTTTCCACCGAGGTGGTATAGGCGGTACTGTGGGCGAAGCCGCAGATGCCGCATACCCGGTCCGACAGGAACGTTACTTCGTTGTAGCCCATGCGGGTTTCCGCCAGCTTTTCCATGCCGCGATGGACATAGAACAGGCGGTAATCGGCGTCGATAATGTTCTCGCCGTCGACAAACAGACGGAAATGGCCTGGCTCATCGGAGGTGACGTGCAGCGGGCCAATCGGCACCACGTTGTTTTTCTTACTGCCGAGCTCGTTAATGAACTCGTAGGTCTCCGCGTCGGTGGTCGGCGCCGGGCGCTGGCGGTAGTCCATGCTGTCCTTACGCAGCGGATAGAGTTCATCCGGCCAGTCGTCCGGCAGCACCAGGCGGCGCTCGTCCGGCAAGCCCACCGGCACCAGACCGTACATATCGCGCACTTCGCGCTCGCCCCATACCGCCGCCGGCACGCGCGGGGTCACCGACGGATATTCCGGTTTATTAGCGTCGACTTCCACGCGCACGGTGATCCAGCACTTCGTGCCCTGCTCCATCGACAGCACATAGTAAACCGCATAGTGGCCGTTCAGCTTACGTTCGTCGTTGCCGAACAGTACCGACAGCCAGCCGCCCTGCTTGTAGTACAGGAACTCGACCACTTCCGGCAGGTAGTTAACCTTCACGGTGACGGTTAGCTGATCTTTGGTCTGCCAGGCTTCGTCCAGCACCACGCCAGGGAAGGCCTGGTGCAGCGCCGCAAGATAGTGTTGACCGATTTTTTCTTCAGACATGCTCAAATTCTCTTAATCACGCCACCAGCAAGGAGACGAAAGCTAAAAAGGCGAAACCAAACCCGGCCCAGGTGACGCGGGAAGTGGCACAGAAGCGCAGACGCGCCATGCTGTTTTCGAACAGCGCGATAATCAGCACTCCCGCCACCAGCTTGACGATGGCGACCACCAGCGCCAGCAGCAGGCCTGGAGCGCTAAAACTGGTCATCTGTCCCCACGGGATAAATACGCCGACGAACATCTGCAGTACCACTAGCTGTTTCAGGCTGATGCCCCACTTCAGCACCGCGAAACCGCTACCGCTGTACTCGGAAAGCGGTCCTTCCTGCAGCTCCTGTTCGGCCTCGGCTAAATCGAACGGCAGTTTGCCCATTTCGATAAAGGTGGCGAAGGCGCAGGCGCACAGCGCCAGGATCAGCGGGATGCTGCGCGCGGCGGGCCAGTGGTAAATGGTGTCGGTAATCGCGCTAATATGGGTGGAACCGGCTACCTGCGCCGCGACCCACAGCCCAAGCAGCAGGATCGGTTCGACCAGCACGCCGAGCATCGCTTCACGGCTGCTGCCGATGGCGGTGAACGGACTGCCGGTATCCAGGCCGGAAATGGCGAAGAAGAAACGGGCGATGGCGAACAGGTAGATAAGCGTAATCAGGTCGCCCAGCCCCGGCAGCGGTGAATCTACGGTCACCACCGGCAGCGCGGCGGCGATGGTCAGCATCACGCCAACCATCACAAACGGCGTCAGGCGGAATACCCAGCCGGAAGCGTCCGGGCCCACGCTCTGGCGACCCAGCAGTTTCAGGATATCCCGATACTCCTGCAGTACCCCCGGCCCGCGGCGGTTATGCAGGCGCGCGCGGGCAACGCGGGTCAGGCCGGACAGCAGCGGCGCGACGGCAAAAAGTACCAGCGCCTGTATTAATGCAACGAATAGGTTCACTCTCAGGCTCCTCGCGAAATCACAATCACCACCAGTACCGCCAGTTCGATCAGCGCCACGCCACGCAGCAAGGCGGGCGCGGAGGCGTTCTGCCAGCCGGGCACCAGCCGTACCGGATTCAACCAGTGACGCAGCTTCAGCAGCGGCGCAAAGGCTTCTTTCACCGGCATGGCGAAGCCGTGGGCGGTGACCACCATTGCTTGTTCATGGTCGTAGCCGCAGACCCACGCCGCGCCGCGCGAGCGCGCCGGCAGGCGGTCGCCTTTGAAGAAGATCATCAGCAGGAACGGCAGCAGCGGACAGGCAATCAGCAGAATGGCGATCAGCGGCTGCGATACGACGCTAGTGGCCTGCGCTGGAACCGGAATGACGTGGCCGACCAGCGGCAACAGCCACGGCGCCGCCACGCCGCCGATGACGCAGCACGCGGCGGCCAGCACCACGCTTAAGGTCATCAGCCAGGGCGCGCAGGTGGCGTTTTCCGCCTCTTTACTGCGCGGCGCGCCGAGGAAGGTGACGCCGTAGACTTTGGCCATACACATCACCGCCAGCGCCCCGGTAATCGCCAGGCCAACCGCCAGCAGCGGCCCCAGCAGACGGCCGATAAACACCTCGCCGGTGCTCAGCTTGAAGAAGGATTGATAGATAACCCATTCGCCGGCAAAGCCGTTCAGCGGCGGCAGCGCGGCCATCGCCATCAGCCCCACCAGCATGGCGAGTGAAATCAGCGGCATTTTTTTACCGATGCCGCCCAGCTTCTCGATATCGCGATGGCCGGTACGGAACCACACCGCCCCCGCGCCAAGGAACAGCGTGGTTTTGAACAGGCTGTGGTTGATCAGATGGTACATGCCGCCGATAAAGCCCAGCACCATCAGCGCATTATTGCCGGTAGCAATACCGGTGACGAACGCGCCGAGGCCAAGCAGAATAATGCCGATGTTTTCCAGGGTGTGGTAAGCCAGCAGGCGCTGGATGTTATGTTCCATCAGCGCGTACAGCCCGCCGATAAAGGCGGTAATCATCCCCAACACCAGCAGCAGCACGCCCCACCACAGCGGTGGCACGCTACCGGCCAGCGACACGGTCAGGATGCCGTACAGACCGACCTTCATCACCACCGTAGAAAACAGCGCGGCGGCCGGGGCGCTGGCGCCCGCATGCGCCTGTGGCGCCCAGCCGTGCAGCGGGATTACCCCGGCGAGCAGGGCAAAACCGAGCAGACCCGGCAGCCACAGCGCCATGTTCTGCGGCGCGCCGGCGGCCAACTGGCTAATCGCCGCCAGATCGAGAGTGCCGTAGAACGACCACACCAGCCAGCAGGTCCACGCCAGCAGCAGGGTACCGAGACGCCCCAGCGCAAACCACAGTTTGCCGGACTGCGCGCAGCCGGTAAGGAACGCGGCGCACAGCGCCATGATTTCCGCCATCACCACCAGGCTGCCGAAGTTAGTCACCACCACCGCGCAGGTGGCGGCAGCCAGCAGCAGGTTAACTAGCAGGCCGTTGGATTTGACCTGCGGATGACGATGCCAGGAAATGTTAAACAGCGAAATCGGCAGCGCCGACAGGCCGATAGCCAACAGCCACAGAGCGTTAATCCCGCCCACCCGCATCGCCAGATGCAGATACTGCAGCATGCCGCCGTTGATCCGCTCCGGCGCGATCAGCGCCGAGAAGCCGGCGACGATTAACATCGCGCTGGCGACCGCGCCGCCGATCCCGGCAATCGCGCCGCTCAGCGGTTTACGCAAACTAAATAAAAACGCCAGCACCGCGCTGGCGGCATACCAGGCAACCGCCTGATTCACTAATGCAACCACGCTCATTTCACGCCCCCTTGTTGCGCCTGAAACAGCGACAAATCGCCGAGGTCGGTATTAAAGGTCAGTTCGCGCTTACGCTTGCTGGACTTAGCAATATCGCGAATATCCACCAGCACTAAGGCTTTGGTCGGGCAGGTGCGCACGCAGGCCGGGCCCTGCTCATCAAAGTGGCAGAGGTCGCATTTCACGGCGATAGCGCGAACGCCAGGCACCCAGTCGAGCAGCGAGCTGACGCGAGCCGGAGCCGGCGGCGCGGCGGGCGCCATCGGCGTGTTAGCGTTGGCGGGAATATCCAACGGACGGCTGCCGGAGAATTCAATCGCGCCGAACGGGCAGGCGATGCCGCACAGTTTGCAGCTCACGCACAGGCTTTCATTCAGCTGTACCGCGCCGTCAACGCGAGTAATGGCGTTGACCGGGCACACCGCGGCGCAAGGCGCGTCTTCGCAGTGGTGGCACATCTGCGGCGCAGACTCTTTTTCATTACGCATGACCTGCAGGCGCGGCATACTTTGCAGGCCATACTGGCGGTGCGTCTCGGAACAGGCGGCTTCGCAGGTGCGGCAGCCAATACAGACGCTGGAATCAGCAATTACAAAACGGTTCACCGGGTCATCCTCGGGTGAAAGTCACTTTTGACGAAATCAGGCCGCGCAGGTGTCGGTTTCGACACTTGTCGACACTTCATAATTAATGGACCTGCGCCAGATGGCTTAAATCCACCGGCTGGTCGCGCTCCATGGCCTCATACAGACGGTCATAGACGGTGGCGATGATCGCCAGGTAGTGTTCCAGCACCGCTTCGCGGGAACGGTTACTGATGCGCCCGTCAATCACCCCTTCCGCATCCAGCGTCGCTTGGGCGATCAGCCGTTTGTCATCGCCATTTTTGCTTTCTACGTAATATTCAATGGTGTGGCTGTTAAAGCCTTCCGCCAGCGCGACATATACCTGAAAGTGGCCGAACAGCACGAAGCACAGCTCTTTGTCCGGCGCGCAGCTCATCGCGTGATGCAGACGCGCTTTCGACAGGGTGATGCCCTGAACCAGCGAGTTGCAGTATGTGTGCCATTGCTCCTGATGCTGGCGGTGACGATCGGCGATGTAGTCCGCCTTTTCACTTAATTCCCAAATTGTCATCCCGGATCCTCCCGTTACATGAGATGCACCGGTTAAGCATTTTCCATGCCAAAATTTATTTATATGAATTTAAAGGAATTATTAAAAATACTGGCGCCATCGCGACATGTCGATGACAGCCATCCGTCGTCGTCATCGACAGTTCCCCCACCGTTTATGGTCTCCTGGCATCGTTATTGCATATAGCCGCCATAGTATTAACGGAGGCCAACATGCACGAAATCACGCTAAGCCAGCGGGCGCTGGAAATCATTGAGCAACAGGCGCGGCAAAACGGCGCGCGCCGGGTCACCGGCGTGTGGCTGAAGGTCGGCGCGTTTTCCTGCGTGGAGGCCAGCGCCCTCACCTTCTGTTTTGAACTGGTGTGCCGCGGCACGCTGGCGGAAGGCTGCGCGCTGCACATTGCCGAGCAACAGGCTGAATGCTGGTGTGAACGCTGTCAGCAGTATGTGCATCTTGTCTCTCAGCATGTCCGCCGCTGCCCGCACTGCGATAACGACCAGTTGCAGATCGTGGCGGATGATGGCTTACAGATTCAGCGTTTAGAATTGGAGTAAAAATTATGTGTACGACTTGCGGATGCGGAGAAGGCAACCTTTATATCGAAGGCGATGAACATAACCCGCATTCGGCGTTTCGCAGCGCCCCCTTCGCTCCCGCCCCGCGTCAGACCATGACCATCACCGGCGTAAAAACCGATAACTTCACCCCGACCCGGAGCGCGCAAGGCGATCTGCACTACGGCCACGGCGAAGCGGGTACCCATGCGCCGGGGCAAAGCCAGCGGCGGATGCTGGAAATCGAAATCGACGTGCTGGATAAAAACAACCGCCTGGCGGCGCGCAACCGCGCGCGTTTCGCGGCGAACAATCAACTGGTACTGAATCTGGTCTCCAGCCCCGGCTCCGGTAAAACCACCCTGCTCACCGAAACCCTGACGCGCCTGAAAGGCATCGTCGACTGCGCGGTCATTGAAGGCGATCAGCAGACGGTCAACGATGCCGCGCGTATCCGCGCCACCGGCACGCCGGCGATTCAGGTCAATACCGGCAAGGGCTGCCATCTCGATGCGCAAATGATTGCCGACGCCTCTGCGCGTCTGCCGGCTGGCGATAACGGTATTCTGTTTATCGAAAACGTCGGCAACCTGGTCTGCCCGGCCAGCTTCGACCTTGGCGAACGTCATAAAGTGGCGGTGCTGTCGGTTACCGAGGGGGAAGATAAACCGCTGAAGTATCCGCATATGTTTGCCGCCGCGAGCCTGATGCTGCTCAACAAAGTCGACCTGCTGCCGTACCTCAACTTTGACGTTGAGAAATGCCTCGCCTGTGCGCGGGAAGTGAATCCGCATATCGAGATTATTTTGCTCTCCGCCACCAGCGGCGAAGGCATGGAGCAGTGGCTCAACTGGCTGGAGACGCAGCGATGTGCATAGGCATTCCGGGGCAAATTCGCACGATTGACGGCGTGATGGCGAAGGTTGAAGTGTGCGGCATTCAGCGCGAAGTCGATCTGACGTTGGTCGGCGCCGACGACGAACAGGGCCAGCCGCGCATCGGTCAGTGGGTGCTGGTACACGTCGGGTTCGCCATGAGCGTGATTAACGAAGCCGAAGCGCGCGATACCCTCGAGGCGCTGCAAAACATGTTCGAGGTGGAACCGGACGTCGGCGCGCTGCTGTACGGCGAGGAGCGATAATGCGTTTTGTTGATGAATACCGCGCGCCGGAGCAGGTGCTGCAGCTGGTCGAACATCTGCAGCAACGCGCCCGGCTGCTGGACTATAGTGAAACCCGCCCGCTGCGGATGATGGAGGTCTGCGGCGGTCATACCCACGCCATCTTTAAATTCGGCCTCGACCAGCTATTACCGAGTAATATTGAATTTATTCACGGCCCCGGCTGCCCGGTGTGCGTCCTGCCGATGGGCCGCATTGATGCGTGTATCGAGATAGCCAGCCGTCCGGATGTGATTTTCTGCACCTTTGGCGATGCGATGCGCGTGCCGGGAAAAAACGGGTCGCTGCTGCAGGCGAAGAGTCGCGGCGCCGATGTGCGAATCGTTTACTCGCCGATGGACGCCCTGCGGCTGGCGCAGCAGAATCCGCAGCGCGAGGTGGTGTTTTTCGGTCTTGGTTTCGAAACCACCATGCCCGCCACCGCGCTGACGCTGCGTCAGGCCCGCGAGCGCAACGTCGGCAACTTCTACTTTTTCTGTCAGCACATCACCTTACTGCCGACGCTGCGCAGCCTGCTGGACCAGCCGGACAACGGTATCGATGCGTTTCTCGCCCCCGGCCACGTCAGTATGGTGATTGGCACCGACGCCTACGGTTTCATCGCCAGCGACTATCATCGGCCATTAGTCGTTGCTGGATTTGAACCAGTTGATCTACTGCAAGGCGTGATCATGCTAGTTGAGCAGAAAATAGCGCAGCGCAGTCGGGTAGAGAATCAGTACCGTCGCGTGGTGCCGGATGCCGGTAACGCGCTGGCGCAGGCGGCAATCGCCGAGGTCTTTTGCCTGAGCGGCGATAGCGAATGGCGCGGGCTGGGGACGATCAACGATTCCGGCGTTTGCCTGACGCCAGATTATCAACGCTTTGACGCCGAGGCCCATTTCCGCCCGGCGCCGCAGCGCGTTTGCGACGACCCGCGCGCCCGCTGCGGTGAAGTGCTGACCGGGCGTTGTAAACCACACCAGTGCCCGCTGTTTGGCCGCGTCTGCAACCCGCAGAGCGCCTTTGGCGCGCTGATGGTCTCCTCAGAGGGCGCCTGCGCCGCCTGGTATCAATATCGCAGTCAGGAAAATAAAGCATGAAAAGCATTCAGTTAGCTCACGGTAGCGGCGGTCAGGCGATGCAGCAACTCATTGGCGAGCTGTTTATGCAGGCCTTCGCCAATCCCTGGCTGGCCGAACAGGAAGATCAGGCGCGTTTAGATCTCGCCGGGCTTGCCGCCCAGGGCGATCGGCTGGCCTTCTCAACGGACAGCTACGTCATTGATCCGTTATTTTTCCCCGGCGGCGATATCGGCAAGCTGGCGATCTGCGGCACCGCCAACGACGTGGCGGTCAGCGGCGCCCTGCCGCGCTATCTCTCCTGCGGGTTTATCCTCGAAGAGGGGCTGGAGATGGCGACGCTGGAAGCGGTGGTGCGCAGCATGGCAACTACCGCGCAGCAAGCCGGGATTGCCATTGTGACCGGCGATACCAAAGTGGTGCCGCGCGGCGCAGCGGATAAATTATTCATCAATACCGCCGGTATTGGCGCCATCCCCGGCGATATTCACTGGGGAGCGCAGCAGATTAGCGCCGGCGATGTGCTGCTGGTCAGCGGCACGTTAGGCGATCACGGCGCCACCATTCTTAACCTGCGCGAACAGTTGGGGCTGGACGGCGCGTTATCCAGCGACTGCGCGGTGCTGACGCCGCTTATCCAAACCCTGCGCGAGATTCCGGGCATCAAAGCGCTACGCGACGCCACTCGCGGCGGCGTCAACGCGGTGGCGCACGAGTTCGCCGCTACCAGCGGCTGCGGTATCGAACTGCATGAAGCGAAGCTGCCGGTCAACGATACGGTGCGAGGCGTCTGCGAACTGCTGGGCCTGGACGCGCTGAATTTCGCCAACGAAGGTAAACTGGTGATTGCCGTCGCCAGAGAAGCCGCGCCGCGCGTACTTGAGCATTTACGGTCTCACCCGCTCGGACAGAATGCCGCGATAATTGGCGACGTTGTCGAGCGCGCCGGCGTGCGCTCCGTAGGGTTATATGGCGTTAAACGGACGCTCGATCTTCCCCACGCCGAGCCGCTACCGAGAATTTGCTAACCACTGAACCGGCCCGGAGGGCGGAGGTCGCCTTATCAGGTCGACCTCAACGACGGCAACAATTGTTTTATTAACAGACTATTATTTGATTCATCTCTTTATTCTGCGCCGCGCTGCGGCGCTTTTTGGACTTAAGCAATGTCGTATACACCAATGGGCGATCTCGGGCAGCAGGGTCTGTTTGATATCACCCGTATTTTATTACAGCAGCCCGATCTGGCCGCGCTGAGCGAAACGCTAACCCGTCTGGTGCAGCAATCCTCGCTTGCCGACCGGGCGGCGATTATCTTGTGGAACCACGGCAACCATCGCGCCGCCAGGTACGCCTGCGACGACGCCGGACAGCCGGCAAGCTACGAAGATGAAACCGTACTGGCACATGGCCCGGTACGCCGCCTGCTGTCGCGCCCCGACGCGCTACATTGCGACAACGCGACCTTCGCCGAAACCTGGCCGCAGCTGGCCGCCAGCGGCATTTACCCGGAATTCGGCTACTACTGCCTGCTGCCGCTGGCGGCGGAAGGCCGCATCTTCGGCGGTTGTGAGTTCATCCGCGACGACAACCGGCCATGGAGCGAAAAAGAGTACCAGCGCCTGCATACTTTCGCGCAGATTGTCGCCGTCGTGACCGAGCAGATCCAAAACCGGGTCAGCAACAACGTCGATTACGATCTGCTGTGCCACGAGCGCGATAATTTCCGCATCCTGGTGGCCATCACCAACGCCGTCCTGTCGCGCCTCGATATTGACGAACTGGTCAGCGAGGTGGCAAAAGAGATCCACCGCTATTTCCGCATCGACGCGATCAGCGTGGTGCTGCGCAGCAACCGCAAAGGCAAGCTCAACATTTACTCCACCCACTATCTCGACGCCAGCCATCCGGTCCACGACCAAAGCGAAGTCGATGAAGCCGGCACGCTAACCGAGCGGGTGTTTAAGAGCAAAGAGATGCTGTTACTCAATCTGCATGAGCACGACTCGTTGGCGCCGTATGAGAAAATGCTCTTCGAGATGTGGGATAACCAGATCCAGACCCTGTGCCTGTTACCGCTCATGTCCGGCAATACGCTGCTCGGGGTGCTGAAGCTGGCGCAGTGCGATGAGCAAGTGTTTACCACTACCAACCTTAAACTGCTGCGGCAAATCGCCGAACGCGTATCGATAGCTATCGATAACGCCCTCGCCTATCGCGAGATCCAGCGGCTGAAAGAACGGCTGGTAGATGAAAACCTGGCGCTCACCGAACAGCTCAATAATGTCGAAAGCGAGTTCGGCGAAATCATTGGTCGCAGCGAAGCGATGCACAGCGTGCTCAAGCAGGTGGAAATGGTAGCGCAGAGCGACAGTACGGTGCTGATCCTCGGTGAAACCGGCACCGGTAAGGAACTGATCGCTCGCGCTATTCATAACCTGAGTGGACGCAATGGCCGACGGATGGTGAAAATGAACTGCGCGGCGATGCCCGCTGGCCTGCTGGAAAGCGATCTGTTCGGCCACGAGCGCGGCGCTTTTACCGGCGCCAGCGCCCAGCGCATCGGCCGTTTCGAACTGGCGGACAAAAGCTCGCTGTTCCTCGATGAAGTCGGCGATATGCCGCTGGAGCTGCAGCCGAAGCTGCTGCGCGTTCTCCAGGAGCAGGAATTCGAACGCCTGGGCAGTAATAAACTGATTCAGACCGATGTACGGTTGATCGCCGCCACCAACCGCGATCTCAAACAGATGGTTATCGATCGTGAATTCCGCAGCGATCTTTACTATCGGCTCAATGTGTTCCCGATCCACCTGCCGCCGCTGCGCGAACGGCCGGACGATATTCCGCTGCTGGTGAAAGCGTTCACCTTCAAAATCGCCCGCCGTCTGGGGCGCAACATCGACAGTATTCCGGCGGAGACACTGCGCACGCTTTCGCGCATGGATTGGCCGGGCAACGTGCGCGAGCTGGAAAACGTCGTCGAGCGCGCGGTGTTGTTAACCCGCGGTAACGTACTGCAACTGTCGCTGCCGGAAATGCATATTGAACAGGAGACGCTAGCGCCGGAAGTGCTGCCGGAGGAAGGCGAAGATGAATATCAGCTCATCGTCCGGGTACTGAAAGAGAGCAACGGCGTGGTGGCCGGGCCAAAAGGCGCCGCCCAGCGCCTGGGGCTCAAGCGCACGACGCTGCTGTCGCGCATGAAACGTTTAGGCATTAATAAGGATCGGTTAGTCTAGCCCGACGATATGTCTCTCATGGCGTAGGGATTTTCCCGGAGGCGGCGCATTGCGCCTTCTCCGGGCTACCAAATCGCACAGGATCGTAGGTCGGATAAGCATCGCGCCATCCGACAAAATAACGCGGCGACCCATCGAATAGCGGACCGCCCCTGATTTAATCCCCTTCGCAATCCTTCTCAACCTAATCATTACCTCAACATCTAAATAAGAATTATTTTCATTTATAAATAGCTTGTGCTATATAACATAGCAAAAGCTATAAACGATGATTAATTAATCGCAATACCGTGAGGGATCCTATGACGCATCTGCCGCCGTTCAAGCACCTGTTGTTCTCCGCCGCATTAGCGCTGCTTGCTATCGCCCCCGCTCAGGCGCAGGAAAAATTCAAAGTCATTACCACCTTCACCGTGATCGCCGATATGGCGCAGAACGTCGCCGGCGACGCCGCTGACGTCAGCTCAATCACCAAACCGGGCGCGGAAATTCACGAATACCAGCCGACGCCGGGCGATATCAAACGCGCGCAGGGGGCGAAGCTTATTCTCGCCAACGGCCTCAACCTCGAACTGTGGTTCGCCCGTTTTTATCAGCACCTGAACGGCGTACCGGAAGTCGTGGTCAGTAACGGTATTCAGCCGATGGGCATCAGCGATGGCCCCTACAACGGCAAACCTAACCCGCACGCGTGGATGTCGGCGGATAATGCGCTGATCTACGTCGATAACATTCGCGATGCGCTGATGAAATACGATCCCGTCAATGCCGACACCTATCGCCGCAACGCCGACGCCTACAAAGATAAAATCCGCCAGACCATGGCGCCGCTGAAGGCCGAACTGGCGAAACTGCCGGCGGACAAACGCTGGCTGGTTACCAGCGAAGGCGCATTCTCCTATCTGGCGCGCGATAACGGCCTGCAGGACCGTTATCTGTGGCCGATTAACGCCGACCAGCAGGGCACGCCGCAGCAGGTGCGTAAAACCATCGACACCATGAAGAAGGAGCATATCCCGACCATCTTCAGTGAAAGCACCATCTCCGACAAACCGGCGCGACAGGTCGCCCGTGAAGCCGGCGCCCACTATGGCGGCGTGCTGTATGTTGACTCGCTAAGCGCCGCCGACGGCCCGGTGCCGACTTATCTTGACCTGCTGCGTGTCACCACCGAAACCATCGTCAAAGGGATCAACGATGGCCTGAGGAAACAGTCATGATTGCGCCGCAAGCGGGACTTATCGTCGACCAGGTCACGGTGACCTATCGCAACGGCCACACCGCCCTGCGCGATGCCTCGTTCAGCGTTCCGCGCGGATCGATTGCCGCGCTGGTGGGGGTCAACGGCTCCGGTAAATCCACGTTGTTCAAAGCGCTGATGGGTTTCGTGCGCGTCGGCCACGGCGATATCGCCATTCTCGGCCAGCCGGTCAACCGCGCGCTACGGCAAAATCTTGTTGCCTACGTACCGCAATCGGAAGAGGTGGACTGGTCTTTTCCGGTGCTGGTGGAAGATGTAGTGATGATGGGCCGCTATGGTCATATGGGCTGGCTGCGGCGGGCGAAGCCCCGCGACCGGCAGATTGTCGATGCCGCGCTGGCCCGCGTAGGGATGAGCGAATACCGCAAAAGACAGATTGGCGAGCTCTCCGGCGGGCAGAAAAAGCGCGTGTTCCTCGCCCGCGCCATTGCTCAGGAAGGCAAAGTCATCCTGCTCGATGAGCCTTTTACCGGCGTCGATGTGCAGACCGAGGCGCGGATCATCACCCTGCTGCGAGAACTGCGCGACGAAGGCTGTACCATGCTGGTCTCTACCCATAACCTCGGTTCAGTCAGCGAATTTTGCGATTATACGGTGATGGTGAAAGGCACCGTGCTGGCCAGCGGCCCGACGGAAACCACCTTCACCGCCGAGAATCTGGAGCTGGCCTTCAGCGGCGTATTGCGTCACGTCACGCTCACCGGCGCGGAAGAGCGCATTATCACCGACGATGAGCGACCGTTTATCAGCCATCGCGCGGCGGGGGGGCAACGATGAGCTGGCTGCTGGAGCCGTTTGGCTATCAATACATGCTCAACGCGATGTGGGTCTCGGCATTAGTCGGCGGCGTCTGCGCCTTTCTCTCCTGCTACCTGATGCTCAAAGGCTGGTCGCTGATTGGCGACGCCCTCTCCCACTCGATCGTTCCCGGCGTCGCCGGCGCTTATATGCTCGGCCTGCCCTTTGCGCTCGGCGCGTTTCTCTCCGGCGGCCTGGCGGCAGGCAGCATGCTGTTTCTTAACCAGCGTTCGCGACTAAAAGAGGATGCCATCATCGGGCTGATTTTCTCCTCGTTTTTCGGCATCGGCCTGTTTATGGTGTCGCTGAATCCGACCTCGGTGAACATTCAGACCATTATTCTCGGCAATATCCTCGCCATCGCTCCGGAGGATATTATCCAACTGGCGGCGATTGGCTTTATTTCGATGGCGATCCTGTTGCTGAAGTGGAAAGACCTGATGGTCACCTTCTTCGACGAAAACCACGCCCGCTCGATTGGCCTTAACACCAGCGGCCTGAAGCTGCTGTTCTTCACTCTGTTGGCCGCCTGCACCGTGGCGGCGCTGCAAACCGTCGGCGCGTTTCTGGTCATCTGTCTGGTCGTGACGCCCGGCGCCACCGCCTGGCTGTTAACCGACCGCTTCCCGCGTCTGCTGGCCATCGCCGTCGCTATCGGCAGTCTGACCAGCTTCTTCGGCGCGTGGCTGAGCTACTATCTTGATGGCGCCACCGGCGGCATCATCGTGGTGGCGCAGACGCTGCTGTTCTTAGCTACCTTTGTCTTTGCGCCGAAGCACGGCCTGCTGGCCAACCGCCGTCGCGCCAGGGAGGCCTCATGCTAACGATGCTCCTTGAACCATTACAGTTTCCGTTTATGGTCAACGCGATGCTGGTGGCGACGATCGTCGCCGTCCCCTGTGCGCTGCTGTCGGTATTTCTGGTGTTAAAAGGCTGGGCGCTGATGGGCGATGCCATGAGCCACGCGGTGTTTCCCGGCGTGGTGGTGGCCTACATTATTGGCATCCCCTTCGCCATCGGCGCGTTTATTGCCGGCTTATTTTGCGCCGTCGCCACCGGTTTTCTCGACGATAACAGCCGCATCAAGCGCGATACCATTATGGGGATCGTCTTTTCGGGGATGTTCGGCGCCGGGCTGGTGCTGTACGTGGCGATTCAATCCGAGGTCCATCTCGACCACATTCTGTTTGGCGATATGCTGGGAATATCCGTTAGCGATATCGGGCAAACGGCGGTGATTGCGCTGGCGATTGCGCTGATTATCGGGCTAAAGTGGCGCGATTTTTTACTGCACGCCTTTGATCCCAATCAGGCCAAAGCCAGCGGCCTGCGCTGCGGGCTGCTGCATTATGGTCTGCTGTGCATGATCGCGCTGACTATCGTCGCGACGTTAAAGTCGGTGGGGATTATTCTGTCGATTTCGCTGCTGATAGCGCCCGGCGCTATCGCTCTGCTGCTGACGCGGCGCTTTGTCAGCGCATTATTGCTGGCAACGGTAATCGCCGTGGGCTGTTCGCTGGCGGGCGTCTGGCTGTCGTTTTATCTCGATAGCGCCCCGGCGCCAACCATCGTGGTGCTATTTACCGCGCTGTTCGTGCTGGCCTTCGTCGCCAGTACTATTCGTGACGCCCAAAAACAGAGGGTGTCAGCAACGATCTCCGATGGCGGTTAACGCCAGCGCGAGCAGGGAGAATTGTCGGATGGCGCTAGGCTTATCCGACCTACGATCCTTCAACCGCGATCCCGGTGGCGGCGAAGCGCAGCGCAAACCGTGGAAAGGCCGCTATTTTTTCGGCCGGTATTTTTCCGGCAGCTCCGGCACCGGCCGCCTGTCGTCAATCAGGTGACGAATGGTCAGAATCGGATGCCGCCAGAGCATCCGCGGCCCGGCCCAGCGCATGATCCGCTTCATCTCTTCTCGCTTCGCCGGCTGATAGCAATGTACCGGACACTGTTTACAGGCCGGCTTCTCTTCGCCAAATACGCACTTATCCAGCCGCTTGTCGGCGTAGATATTAAGCGCCTGGTAATGCTCACCTTCGTCACGGGCGTCCGGGCAGCGGCGTTGATACAGCCGAATCATACAGCTGATAGTCTTTTTTTCACGTTCGATGCGTTTGCCCATGTCACAACCTCAAGCCAATAAGATGCATTTATTATACACTTTTGTATCTGTCAGGGCATCTCACTGCTTCAGATGCTGGATTAACTGCAGAGCGGCTCCGGATAACACGCCAAAATGGCTCCAGGCATAGAAATCTCTGACAAACACGCTGCCCTCCGCTTCCAGCGGTCGCAACAATCCAAGCTTCTCTTCCAGTCGATAGACGGGGGCAGGCATTGACGTTAAAAGATCGCTCTCAGCAATAAAGGATTTTATCGCCGCGGATGAAGCGCACTCGATAATGGGAACCGGACAGGGTAACTGATGCGAGCGAAAAATATCTTCAAGGATAAGCATCGGCGTGCTTAACGGCGGCGGCATGATCCACGGATAATCCAGCATCGCCGCCAGCGACAAATGCCTGGCCTTTTGCAATGGATGATCTGGCCTCGAGATGATGCAAATACGGTCCTGCCAGTTAATCTTTCCACGCACCACGATTTTATCGTCATGAGGTAAAGGCCCGCAGAGGGCGATGTCTATTTCATGCATCAGCAGCAACTTAAACAACTCTGAGTCAATGCGGTCGAATATTTTGATGTGTATCTGGGGATGGCGTTTATGAAAGGCGGCTAATTTATCAATAAAATGGCTGGTTAACAGACTGGATACGCAGCCGATTCTCAAAATCCCCTTGCCCGCCCCGCGGATCAGCGCCATTTCCTCTCTGGCTTTGTTCTCCGTGTTCAACATTGTCATGGCATAGGGTAAAAACGCGCTGCCGTACTCGCTTAACGCCATTCCATGCTTATGCCGTTCAAATAAGGTAGCATTCAGATCCTCCTCCAGGGTCAGCAACAATCGGCTTAGCCCGGATTGCGTAATCCCCATTTTCTCCGCTGCCAGAGTTAAATTCCCTTCGCTGGCGACGGTAAGAAAGGCTTGTATTTGTTTAATTTTCATAGCCATGACAATTACTCATTGAACGAATTATTTTTACATTTCCCTCACGCTTCTTTTTGCGTCAAGAATGCAGTAAGCAACGAAAAAAATGAATAGTGCAACAGCGGCGAATTTCCGGGGTGAACACTCTCAATATTTATAGTTCAACACCCTGCCCCTAACGATAATTTATAATGAGAATAAATCACTATGACACAGAACAACATCCTATTAATCCTCGGCGCTATTTTACCCGTTATCATTACCGTTCTCATTGGCTATATCAGCGGTAAACGCAAAGACTTTAACTGGCAGCAGGCTGGTGATATTAATAAAATTGTGATGCTGTATGCTTTACCGCTGAGCATTTTCAGTAATATGGTCATGACGCCGCGGCATATCGTGATGAGTATGGGCCCTGTCGCTATCGCTATTATCCTGGCGCTAATTCTGAGTTTCCTTATTCCCTTAGCTATCGCCCGTTATATCTGTAAACGCTCCCTGGCACTCAGTACCCTACAGGCTCTGGCCATCGGCTCGCCGGCCGTTCCCTTCATTGGCACCTCGGTACTGGCTTTTTTATTCGGCACCGTCAGCGCCTCATTAATTACTGTTTCCAGTATTACGCAAAATGTCTTCCAGCTCCCGCTGGTGATGATTCTGATGTCCATTGCAACGGGGGATAAAAGCCAGAATATCTCTTTTGCCACGCGGGTCATCAACGCCATCAAGCAGCCGGTGGTATGGTCGCCGGTTGTCGCGCTGATATTAGTATTAATGGATATTCATATTCCAGAAACCGTATCAATGTCGCTAGGTCTGCTGGGTAAGGCCTCCGGCGGACTGGCGCTGTTTGCCGCAGGCATCGTGCTCTATACTCGCAGCATTGTCATCACCTCCGCCACCATTATTACCGTTATCGCCCGTAATATTCTTGTGCCCGGCGCCTGCTACCTCATTTTGTTAAAAATGGGTTTCAGCATGGAGCAAATAAAACAAGTGGTATTAACGATGGCGATTCCTGTGGGCTCGATCGCCATTATTATTGCCATGCAATATAAGTCCGGCGAGCAAGAGATGGCCTCGACCATGGCGCTAAGTATTATTACTTCCATCATTACGATGGGCGCATTTATTTTCCTGACCTTTTAATCACGGCGATAACATCGCGTTAATCCGGAGAGAATATGACTTCTATCACTGTATCGGCCGCTGAATTATTACTGCACCGGCTTCAGGCCCTCGACGTGGCCTATATTTTTATTAATTCGGGTACCGATTATCCCCCGGTTATTGAAGCGTGGGCCAAAATGCGCGCCACGGGACAAAAGGTACCGGAGCTGGTGATATGTCCCCACGAAAACGCCGCAATCGGCATGGCCCACGGCTATTATCTCGGGAGCGGGAAAGTGCAGGCCGTCATGGTTCACACTAACGTAGGCCTGGCCAATGCCGCCTGCGGCGTCATCAATCTGGCCAACAGCAATATTCCGGTGCTGATTTTTGGCGGACGTACGCCGATTAGCGAGCATTCGCACTTTGGTTGTCGCAACACGCCGATTGGCTACGGCCAGGAGATGCGCGATCAGGCGGCGCTCATTCGCGAGTCGGTGAAATGGGACTTCGAATTACGCATTGCCGATCAGGTCGGCGAGCATGTTGACAGAGCATGGGCGATAGCCCGTTCATTGCCAAAGGGGCCGGTGTATTTAAGCCTGCCCCGCGAGCCGCTATGCGAAACATTCACGATCGATGAACAAGCGCTTCATGCCGCACCAACTCAACAGCCGGTCCGCTATGCGCCAACGCGGGCGGATATTGCCAGCGCCGCCGATGCGATAGCCAATGCCAGACAGCCGGTCATCTTTGCCCAGCGCGGCGCGCGAACGTCCGGGGGCTTTGCGCGGCTCAATACCCTGGTTAAGGAGTGGGCCATTCCGGTGGTGGAATACTGGGGTACTGAAGTCACCCTCGGCAGCGACAATCCTATGCTGGCCGGCAGCGATCCCGAAGGCTGGCTTTCCGCCGCCGACGTCATCATCGTTATCGACTCACAGGCCCCGTGGATCATCGAAGAAAGCTGCTGCAACGACGGCTGTAAGCTTATCCAGATCGGCCCCGATCCGCTTTTTTCCCGCTACCCCGTCCGCGGTTATCGCGCCGATATCAATCTGGCCGGAGAAACCGACGAGGTATTCGAACTTTTACAAGAGGCGCTCCAGCCGCTTGTGGCAGCGAAGCAACAGCAGGTGGCTGAACGTGAAAAGCATGTGCTTAGCCTGATACAACACGCGAAGAGCCAACGGGAAGCCCTCCTCCACGCCGGTCAAAAAGGGGCGATTGGCAAACCCTGGCTGAGCTACTGTCTGGGTCAGCTTGCCAATCAACATCAGGGGAAGATCGTCTCCGAACTGACAACAATGCCGCAGTTCGCCGGCCTGACTCAGGCGGACAGTTATTACCAGGAAGCGCTGGCGGGTGGTCTGGGTGAAGCGTTGCCCATCGCCTTAGGGCTGCAGCTCGCCCGGCGAGGCGAGCTAATCATCGCCGCCGTGGGCGACGGCTCCTATCTCTTTGCCAATCCGGCGGTATGTCATCACATCGCGGAAGTGATGAAGCTTCCCGTACTGGTGGTGGTTGGCAACAATGGCGGCTGGGGAGCGGTAGCGGGCGGCACCAAAGCGCTCTATCCCGACGGCTATGCCGCCAAAATGGAAGCTATTCCGGCCACCGCGTTTTCGTCGTCGCCAGATTTCGCCGCGCTCGCCGCCTCCAGCCGCGCGGCTGCGCTGACGGTTTCGCTGGCGGAAGATCTCCCCGGCGTACTGGAAGAGGCGGTCGCTATTATTCGCACTCGCCGACAAAGCGTACTGGTCAACGTTGAACTAGGACGTTAATCGCAACCAGCCGTTTTAGATCTGCTTCCCGGCATTATCCACGTGCCCCAGCGCTTTTTCCGGGAAGCAGACGTCCCTCACCCGCCGTTTCAGCTCGGCAGCGTCCGGGAAACCGCCGTCCCGTTTGCGCTCCCAGATGAGCGCCTCATCGACGCTCACCGTAAAAATGCCGCCGCTACCGGGCACCAGCGTGACCGAAGCGATATCGGTACTAAAGGTATGCAGCAGCTCCTGGGCCATCCAGCTGGCGCGCAGCATCCAGTTGCATTGGGAACAGTAGTGAATGGTAATCGCCGCTTTATGAGTCATGTTGTGTTGCTCTCGTCCGAAGGAATGTAAACAAAATGCAGAATATACCCGTCATACTTCAAGTTGCATGTGCGTTGGCTTCCTCGCTCACCCCAGTCACTTACTTGAGTAAGCTCCTGGGGCTTCTCTGCGTCGCCGCCTGCCTGCAACTCGAATTATTTAGGGTATAGGTAAATATTTTGTTGCAAACGATAATACCTATCATTACCATTCGCAATTACTAAATCAGGAATACCACTGTCCGCCAGGGAAAACACGGACCAACCTGCACTCTGGAAGTAACGCGTGAGCCGATACTAATAATTATCAAGGCGTGGCTACAAATGTACAAATCGACTCAATCAGCAGCATGGTGTAAGAAAAGCCTGCTGGCGACTTCTCTGCTCGCAGCAATCGCGCAGAATGCCGCTATCGCGGCCGTGACACAGGATAACACGACGGATAGCGCGGAACAGATGGTGGTGACCGCCCCGGCCCCACAGCTGAAAGCCGGCAGCGAGCACTCGGTGAGCGCGCAGGAGCTGCAGGACAAAGGCGCCAACGACTTCGGCTCAATCATGCGTTATGAACCCCTCATCAGCGCCACCGGCGCCAGCGGCGGTTCCGGCAATGGTAAAAGCGGTTTCGATCGCGGCGGCTATACCGGCTACAACATCCGCGGTCTTGAAAGCAACCGCGTCGGCATCGATGTTGACGGCATTGCCCAGCCGAACGCCACCGGCCGCGGCTACGTCGGCCGTTCCGGCCTCAACACCTTTGGCATTGGCCGCGATTATATCGATCCCTATATGTACGGCAGCGTGGATATTCAGTCCGGCGCCACCTCAACGGAGACCGCTAACAGCGCCATCGGCGGCAACGTCTCCTTCCGCCCGAAATCGGCGGATGACTATCTGCGCCCGGGCAAAACCAGCGCCTTTGGCTACCAGAGCGGCTACGACTCTTCCGACCGCAGTTGGCATAACGGCGTCACCGTCGCCGGCGGCGATGAAACGCTGCGCGGCATTTTCGTCTACAGCCGCCGCGATGGCCAGGAAACCGAGAACAACAGCGGCAGCGTCGACGCTTACCCGGCAAACTGGCACTCTGACGCGTTTATGGCCTCCGGCATCTGGCAGCCGAACGATGAACATAAGTTCACCAGCACCTTCGACTACTATCACAAGACCAACCACAGCCACTTCGATTCGTGGGACTCCAGCGGTAACAGCGTGATCGGCACCGCCAACCAAACCAACCAGACGCGGCGCTGGGGGCTGAGTCTAAAAGATGACTGGACGCCGCTGAACGATTACATCGACAGCGTCTCGACCAAGGTGTATTACCAGCATACCGAGGCTCACGACTGGACCTGGATGCCGGATAGCGTCACCCGCAAAATGCAGACGGTCAATTCAGACTACGATACCGATACCTGGGGCCTGCAGACTATGCTCGCGAAAAGTATCGGCCGCCACGACCTGAGCGCCGGTTTTAACGCCAGCACGACCAAAACCCAGCGGCCGTTTAGCCAGTCGCCGATCCCCAGCGTCTACAGCGAAATTATGCAGCCGGAAGCGGACAGCCGCAGCTACACCCTCGGCGGCTACGTGCAGGATAAGATCAACTTCGACCTCGATAGCCACAACTTCGCGATTATTCCCGGCGTACGCGTAACGCATCAGTCCACTAAACCGGAAGATCTGTCCGATCTTAGCGCCAACAGCAGCGTGCTCACCGAATCGTCGGTGGCGAATCTGTATGGTAAAAACAGCGACACCCAGGTGCTGCCGTCATTGACGTTCCAGTACGACATTACGCCGCGGCTGATGACCTATCTGCAGTACCAGCGCGGCGCGCAGTTCCCGAATGCCAGCCAGCTGTATGGTTCGTGGAACCTGGGCTCCAGCTATGCCGGCAGCCAGCAGTACGCGCTTATCGGCAACAACGATCTGAAAACCGAGACCAGCGACAATATCGAATGGGGTATCAAGGGTGAAGTCACCGAAGGCATCACCGTGCGTACCGCGCTGTTCTACAACAGCTATAAGAACTTTATCGCCTATACGCGCTATTCGCGCGCCAACAATCCGGGCAAATTCACTAACGTCCCGTCGAATATTTACACCATTTATCAAGCGGAAAACCGCGATAAGGCCTATATCTACGGCGGCGAGATCAGCACTAAATTTAACTTCGGCACTTGGTTTGAGC
Source organism: Klebsiella sp. 141240 (assembly GCF_050600805.1). Lineage (NCBI taxonomy): Bacteria > Pseudomonadati > Pseudomonadota > Gammaproteobacteria > Enterobacterales > Enterobacteriaceae > Klebsiella > Klebsiella sp. 141240. Next base: position 52,795 of record NZ_JAQIRK010000001.1, read on the forward strand.
AGGTAGATGGCCTGAGCGCCACCCTCGCCTGGGGCTATAGCGAAGGGAAATCGAAATCCAGCTACTACGGCGATAAATACGTCGACCTCGACAGCGTCGCGCCGATGAAAGCGATCGTCGGCGTGGCGTGGGACGATCCGGCTAAGCGCTACGGTACGGCGCTGACCGCCACCTTTGTTAAGGGCAAACAGGCCACCGCCACCAGCCGCGAGAGCTATAACAATACCGGCTCCGCCATGGCCGATTCCAGCACCGAATATATGCGCGTGCCGGGCTACGGCATGCTGGACTGGACCGCTTACTGGCAGGTGGCGAAGAACGTTCGTCTTAACGGCGGGGTTTACAACATTACCGACCGTAAATACTGGGACTACCTGAGCAGCCGCAACATCGAGACCAGTACCAATCAGGATGCCAACGATAAAGCGCTGGCTGTGATGCCCGGAAGGACCTGGCAACTGGGCGTGAATATCGATTTCTGATCGCCCGAATAATAACAAACCTGCCCCCCGGCCCGCGGGCCGGGGAAATTCATCGTAGAGAAGGATGTGAATTATGCAAAACGCACACGACGATCTGTGGCAGCGCTACCAGGCCACCAAAGCCCGCTCCACCGCCAAATATGCCCGCGACATCGCCGCAGAGATGGGAATTAGCGAAGCCGAATTAACCGCCGCGCGCGTCGGTCACGATGCCGTGCGTCTGCACGACGACGTACGGGCGATTATCGCCGCCCTGGAGAGCGTCGGCGAAACCAAATGCATCTGCCGCAACGAATACGCGGTGCACGAGCAGGTCGGCGAATTTACCCATCAGCACCTGAGCGGCCACGCCGGGCTGGTGCTCAACCCGCGGGCGCTCGACCTGCGCCTGTTCCTCAGCCAGTGGTCGAGCGTGTTCCACCTCAACGATAACGGCCGCCAGAGCATCCAGTTCTTTGACCCGCACGGCGATGCGCTGCTAAAGGTTTACGCCACCGGGCAAACCGATATAGCGGCATGGCAAACGCTGGTAGCCAAATTCAGCGAGACGGCGCCCGGCGCGCTGACGATTCGCCCGGCCGACCGCGTAAAGTACGCCGACTCCGCCGACGCCGCGGCGCTGGAAAAGGAGTGGCGCGCGATGACCGATGTACATCAGTTCTTCGGCCTGTTGCGTAAACACAACCTTTCCCGTCAGCAGGCCTTCCGCCTGGTGAGCGACGATCTGGCCTGCCGCATCGACAATAATGCTCTGCCGGGACTGCTGGAAACGGTGCGCCAGGACGGCAATGAAATCATGATCTTCGTCGGCAACCGCGGCTGCGTGCAGATCTTCACCGGCGCGCTGGAAAAGCTGGCGCCGATGCGCGGCTGGATCAACATCTTCAACAGCGCCTTTACACTTCATCTTCGCGAAGACAGCGTGGATGAAATCTGGGTCACCCGTAAACCGACCTCCGATGGCCACGTCACCAGCGTCGAACTGTTTGCCAAAGACGGTACGCAAATCGCCCAGCTGTACGGCCAGCGCAGCGAAGGCCACCCGGAGCAAGAACAGTGGCGCGCGCAGGTGGCGCGTCTGTGCGCGGAAGGGCAGCCGGCATGAAACGTTGGGGAATACTGCTTGCCGCACTGCCGCTGTTCGCCAGCGCGGCCGCCGACAGGGTAATCTCCCTCGGCGGCGACGTCACCGAAATTGTCTATGCGCTGAACGCCGGGCAGCAGCTGGTGGCGAAGGACAGCACCAGCACCTGGCCTGCCGCCGCACAGAAGCTGCCGGACATCGGCTATCTACGGCAGTTAAACGCCGAGGGGATCCTCTCCTTACGCCCGCAGCTGGTACTGGCCAGCGCGGAGGCGCAGCCGTCGCTGGTGCTGCAGAAAGTGCAGGACAGCAAGGTGACGGTCGTCAACGTGCCGGGCGGCGATAACCTTGCCGCCATCGATAACAAAATCGCCGTTATCGCCAAAGCATTAGGCAAAAAACCGGCGGGCGACGTACTGCGCCAGCAGGTCCAGCAGCAGATAGCCGCCCTTCCCACACAGCCTATCGCCAAACGGGTACTGTTTATCCTCAGCCACGGCGGGATGAATACCATGGTGGCCGGGCAGAACACCGCCGCCGATGGCGCGATCCGCGCTGCCGGGCTGCAAAACGCGATGCAGGGCTTTGACCATTATCGCGCGATGTCGCAAGAAGGGGTGGCCGCAAGCCAGGCGGATCTGGTGGTAATTTCCGCCGATGGCCTCAAAGGGATGGGCGGCGAAAGCGGGTTATGGAAATTGCCCGGTCTGGCGCAAACGCCCGCTGGCCGCCATAAACAACTACTGGCGATCGACGATATGGCCCTGCTTGGCTTCGGCCCGCGTACGCCGCAGGCGATCCTCGAACTGCGGAAAAAAGCGGAGCAGCTGCCCTGATGCGCCCTGCCCTCGTTCGCCATTTGCTGTTAATGGCGCTGCTGCTGGTCGCATTGACGCTCTACGCCACCACCCTCGGCGCAATGCGATTGCCATTGGTCAACCTGCTGCCCTCCGGCGATGAAATCCTGCGCCATATCTGGCTGACGATCCGTCTGCCGCGGGTGCTGCTGGCGCTGCTGGTCGGCGCCGCGCTGGCGCTGTCCGGCTGCGTGATGCAGGGGCTGTTTCGCAACCCGCTCGCCGACCCGGGGCTTCTGGGCATCAGCAGCGGCGCGGCGCTGGCGGTGGCCTGCTGGCTGGTGCTGCCGCTCAGCGTGCCGGCGCTGTTAGCCCTGTATATGCCGATGCTGGCGGCGTTTATCGGCAGCCTGGCGGTGATGGCAGTGATTTTTATCCTCAGCCGCGCAGGTGACGGTTCGCTGTCGCGGCTGCTGCTGGTGGGGATCGCCATCAACGCCTTATGCGGCGCGCTGGTCGGCGTGCTGGCCTGGCTAAGCAACGATGCTCAGCTACGCCAGCTGTCGCTGTGGGGGATGGGAAGCCTCGGCCAGGCCGAATGGCCGACGCTGCTGGTGGCGGCTAGCTTGATTATTCCGGCGTCAATAGCGGTGTGGTGGATGGCGTCACGCCTTAACCTGCTGCAACTCGGTGATGAAGAGGCGCACTACCTCGGCGTTAACGTGCGGGCGCTGCAACGGCTGCTGTTGTTATGTAGCGCGGTGCTGGTTGCCGCGGCGGTAGCGATAAGCGGCGTCATCGGTTTTATCGGCCTGGTGGTGCCGCATCTAATGCGACTGTGGCTGGGGGCGGACCACCGCGGGCTTATCCCTGGCTCGCTGCTGGCGGGCGCGATTCTGCTGCTGATTGCCGATACCCTGGCGCGCACCGTCGCCGCGCCGGCGGAGATGCCGGTGGGGCTGCTGACCAGCCTGTTGGGCGCGCCGTGGTTCCTGTGGTTGATATTTCGTCGGGAGAAACCAATCCATGGATAAAGACTATCGGGCGCAAGGGCTGTCGCTGCGGCTCGGCCAACGACAGGTGATTGACCAGGTTTCGCTGACGCTTCGCGGCGGCGAGATGACCGCGCTGATCGGCCCGAACGGCGCGGGAAAATCCACCCTCCTGCGGCTGCTAACCGGCTTCCTTACCCCGGACAGCGGCGAACGCATGATGGACGGCAAAGCGCTGGAGCGTTGGTCGCCGCAGGCGCTATCGCGCCGCCGGGCGGTGATGTTGCAGCGCACTCCACTCCAGGCCGACTGGACGGTGGAAACGGTTATCGCCATGGGGCGCTCGCCGTGGGAAGCGACCGCCAGTCCGCAGACTCTGCGCGATGTTATGGCCGAAACCGGCTGCGATCATTTGCGCGGCAGGCGCTATCCGTCGCTTTCCGGCGGCGAGCAGCAGCGGGTACAGCTGGCCCGCTGCCTCGCGCAACTGTGGCAAAACGGCGCGCCGCAGGGATGGCTGTTTCTGGATGAACCCACCTCGGCGCTGGATCTCTATTACCAGCAGCATCTGTTACGCCTGCTCAAGCGTCTGACCGCTACCGGCCAGCTACATGTCTGCGTGGTGCTGCACGATCTCAACCTCGCCGCCCTGTGGGCCGACCAGATTCTGCTGCTACACCAGGGACAGGTGGTGGCGCAGGGCACGCCGCATCAGGTTATCCAGCAGGATATCATTAGCCGCTGGTACGGCGCGGACGTGCGCCTCGGCCAGCATCCGGAAAAAGCGATTCCGCAGGTTTATCTGGCGCCCTGAACGTCACGCGCGGCCAGCTTAGCGATGGCCGCGCGTTCGAGAAGTGGAATCAGGATCGCTGCGTCCACTTCGTCACTTTCCCTCAAATGCCTATCTCCGTTATCATGTCTTCCTCATGCGATAACGACGACAATAACAAAATCGCACTCCATTAAAAATCAGGGACCTGGATAACACCCTATGAGCACAATCGACAATTTAGACGCCCATACCCCGATGATGCAGCAGTACCTGAAGCTGAAGGCTCAGCATCCGGAGATCCTGCTGTTTTACCGGATGGGCGACTTTTACGAGCTGTTTTATGACGACGCCAAACGCGCCTCGCAGCTGCTCGATATCTCGCTGACCAAACGCGGCGCTTCCGCGGGCGAACCGATTCCCATGGCCGGCATCCCCCACCACGCGGTGGAAAACTATCTGGCTAAACTGGTGAATCAGGGCGAGTCGGTCGCGATTTGCGAACAGATTGGCGATCCGGCTACCACCAAAGGGCCGGTAGAACGCAAAGTGGTACGCATCGTCACGCCGGGCACCATCAGCGATGAAGCGCTGCTGCAGGAGCGCCAGGATAACCTGCTGGCCGCCATCTGGCAGGACAGCAAGGGCTTCGGCTACGCGACGCTGGATATCAGCTCCGGGCGCTTTCGCCTGAGCGAACCGGCCGACCGCGAGACCATGGCGGCGGAACTACAACGTACCAATCCGGCGGAACTGCTGTATGCGGAAGATTTTGCCGAATCTTCACTGATTGAAGGCCGCCGCGGCCTGCGCCGTCGCCCGCTATGGGAGTTCGAAATAGACACCGCGCGCCAGCAGCTCAACCTGCAGTTCGGCACCCGCGATCTGGTGGGCTTCGGCGTTGAAAACGCCCCGCGCGGGCTGTGCGCCGCCGGCTGCCTGTTGCAGTACGTCAAAGATACCCAGCGCACCTCGCTGCCGCACATTCGTTCCATCACTATGGAACGCCAGCAGGACAGCATCATTATGGATGCCGCCACCCGTCGCAATCTGGAGATCACCCAGAATCTCGCCGGCGGCGTTGATAACACTCTTGCCTCGGTACTCGACTGCACGGTCACGCCGATGGGCAGCCGCATGCTCAAACGCTGGCTGCATATGCCGGTACGCGATACCGCGGTGCTGGTTGAACGCCAACAAACAATTGGCGCCTTACAAGAACGCTATACCGAGCTGCAGCCGGTGCTGCGTCAGGTCGGCGATCTCGAGCGTATTCTGGCGCGTCTGGCGCTGCGTACCGCCCGCCCGCGCGATTTAGCCCGTATGCGTCATGCCTTCCAGCAGCTGCCGCTGCTGCGCGAGCTGCTGGCCGACGTTGACTGTCAGCCGGTGCAACAGCTGCGCGAGAAAATGGGTGAGTTCGCCGAGCTACGCGAATTGCTGGAACGCGCGATCATCGACGCGCCGCCGGTACTGGTGCGTGACGGCGGCGTTATCGCTCCGGGTTATAATGAAGAGCTGGATGAGTGGCGAGCGCTGGCCGATGGCGCGACCGATTATCTCGACAAACTGGAAATCCGCGAACGTGAGCGCCTGGGCCTTGATACCCTGAAGGTCGGCTACAATGCCGTTCACGGTTACTACATCCAGATCAGCCGCAGCCAGAGCCAGCATGCGCCGATTCACTACGTGCGCCGCCAGACGCTGAAAAACGCCGAACGCTACATTATTCCGGAACTGAAGGAATACGAAGATAAGGTCCTGACTTCAAAAGGCAAGGCGCTGGCGCTGGAAAAACAGCTCTATGACGACCTGTTCGAAAAGCTGCTGCCGCATTTGGCCGACTTACAAATCAGCGCCAGCGCGCTGGCCGAGCTGGACGTACTGGTGAACCTCGCGGAACGCGCGGAAACCCTCAACTACTGCTGCCCGACCTTTATCGATAAACCCGGCATTCGCATTACCGAAGGCCGTCACCCGGTAGTGGAACAGGTACTGAAAGAGCCGTTTATCGCCAACCCGCTGCAGCTGGCGCCGCAGCGCCGCATGCTGATCATCACCGGGCCCAACATGGGCGGTAAAAGTACCTATATGCGCCAGACCGCGCTGATTGCGCTGCTGGCCTATATCGGCAGCTACGTGCCGGCGCAGAAGGTAGAAATTGGCCCGATCGACCGCATCTTTACCCGCGTCGGCGCGGCGGATGACCTGGCGAGCGGCCGTTCCACCTTCATGGTGGAGATGACCGAAACCGCCAATATTCTGCACAACGCCACCGAACACAGCCTGGTGCTGATGGACGAGATCGGCCGCGGTACGTCTACCTACGACGGTCTGTCGCTGGCGTGGGCCTGCGCGGAGAATCTGGCAAATAAGATCAAAGCGTTGACCCTGTTCGCTACCCACTACTTCGAGCTCACCCAGTTGCCGGAAAAAATGGAAGGCGTGGCCAACGTGCACCTCGATGCGCTGGAGCACGGCGATACCATCGCCTTTATGCACAGCGTGCAGGACGGCGCGGCCAGCAAGAGCTATGGCCTGGCGGTCGCCGCGCTGGCAGGGGTGCCGAAAGAAGTGATCAAACGCGCGCGACAGAAACTGCGCGAGCTGGAGAGCATTTCGCCAAATGCCGCCGCCACGCAGGTTGATGGTACGCAGATGTCGCTGCTCTCCGCGCCGGAAGAGACCTCACCGGCGCTGGAAGCGCTGGAGAATCTTGACCCGGATTCACTGAGCCCGCGTCAGGCGCTGGAGTGGATTTACCGCCTGAAAAGCCTGGTGTAATTAGCCGCTAAATAGCAAAAAGCCTGGCGTCATCGTCAGGCTTTTTGTTTTTAGCATCAGTTATATTGCAGGGTGATCGTCCCGGTGGCATTGGCGGTACCGGGGGTAATGGTTTCCCCTATTTTATGGTAGTTAGCCCGGAAGGTCAGAGTTTCATTGGCGGAAGCGCCGCCAGGGTTGGTCGCGTCAGCATAGGTACTAGCCGTGCCGGTATCTCCGGAAAAGGGAGTAGCGCCATCAGCGTCGGTCCCCGCAGACCAGGTTGAAGTGTCGCTGCGCTTTGAGTAAAAGATCGGTACCGTCTGGCCTGCGCTCATCAACACATAGAATCCGCCATTGGGAAGTTTTCTTTCCAGCTGTACCCCCACCCCCGTCGCCGTACTCCCGTCGCCATTATCGGATAGCGCAATAGTTGAGTTATCGCCGGACACCGTCGCCGCATTCATGGTCATCGAGACATTGGTTCCCGGCTCGCAGGTCAGATTGACGTTTTTTTCCGGACCGGAATAGACGTAGCCGGTACTATCAAATGCCGACACTTCGACATCCCCCATTGGGAAGTTGAGACTCGCCACATCCACCGTACAGCCCATCGCATGTACTTCAACCGTGGTGGTCGACAGCGTCAGCGTGGAGGCGATGTCGCCATCACTGCTATCAATACTCTGCGTTTCGCGATAGTCGACCCGCGCCAGCGGGCTCGGTACGTTAAACGTGCCGCTGGTTATCGGCCCGCCGGTGGCGATAATTTGCACCCGATAAGCGGAATTGTTGAGGGTGTGGTCGGAGCCCGCCCCGGCATCGTGTTCCTGCCAGCTGTTATCGATCGCCCGTTCGTCATCAAACGGACCCGCCTGATTAATGGTATAGACGCGAATACCGAGCCCGGTGGCGGTTGAGCCATTACTCAGCGGATAAACATTATCCTGCAGCGGGCTGGCAGTGGTTAACGCGCCGGCGTAGTGAAAGCCGACGTAATAGGTCCCCGCACAGTTCTTGATGGTTGTCGTGCCGCCGGACATATATCCGGAGTCATAAAGGATCTCGCCCGGCGCATAATTTTTACTGGAGACCAGTAGCTGCTGCGGCATCGCAACATAAGATTGCGATGGCGTGTCGTCGATACGATGACAAACCGCCTGGGCCGCCAGCGGAAACAGCCCCAACAATAACAGGGTGGCATATAAAAATTTTAACACGTTGTTTGCCTTAAATCGGGGTTAGTTATAGGTCACGTTCAACGTGACCGCGGAGCTGAATTTACCCGCCGTTGGGGCGCCATGAGGGGTGTACATGCGGGCAATAAATTTCAATGCGCCCGCGCCATTTTCAATGGGTACCGGATAACTCACCCCATTGGCCAGCGCCACGTGGATAGCTGGATAATCGAACAACTGCAATCCAACATCGGTAGCGCCATCGGCATCAGGCGTCACCTGATTGGCATAAATGACCGAGCCATAGGTCGAGTCTTCGGAATAGGGTGTGCCGGTGAAAGTGACGGTGGCCTGGCTGATTTCAGCAGTACAGCTGTCAAAACTGATGGTGACTGGAACGTTGCCGGTGTTACCGCCGGCAACAGAAAAGTCTCCTTTATAGTATTTCCCCAGATCTACGGTTTCAGGAGTGGTGACATTACAGGTCCCTGCGGCAATCCTGCCGTGAAAGGTAATATCACGTGTCTGCTGGAGATTATTATCCCGAGCCAGAGCTGGCATTGCGCTAACCAGCATCCCCGTTAAAAACAGAACAGCATATAAAAATTTTGACATCTCTCCTGCCTTTTATCAGGTAACTAGTTATAAACAACGTTCAGGGTGACGACGCTCTGGAACTCCCCGGTACCGGGGTTGTGGCCTGGGGTTGCCATTCTTGCGACAAAAATTATCTCACCGGCATGACTGTCTGACTCGAGAGTGACGTCATGACTCTGCCCGTTAGACATTTGCCAGTGATCCGCATCGGTTAATAATTCCAGTGCAACATCGGTTGCCCCGCCCCCCTCTGCCGTAATCCCGTTGGCAAAATAGAATGGCTGGGTTCCATCTACGGCACCGGTAAACGCTACCGTCGCTTTAGTCAGCGAGGGAGAACAGTTAGTGAAAGAGACGGTGAACGGGACATTGTCCGTGCTATCGCCCTCATTAATAAAATCCGTTGGCAGATAGGTTCCCAGTTCAACGGTCGCGGGATAGCTAACATTACAGCTGCCTGCCACAATATTCCCCGTGACGCTGAAGTTAATGACATCCTGTGTGTTGTACGCCAGCGCAGACGGCAGCCCGGCAACGAAGAGCAGGCCCGTCGCCGCCATGCGTCGGACGGTAGCAAAATGAAAGCGTGACATCAGTGAGCCCCCGGGACGGGATGACATATCCCGTTGATAAACAGAATATCGGCCTGCGACTTCGCGCCCGCCAGTGAGTAGTCAACGGCACACTGTTTGTTCGCCCCGTCGCCCCACTTGACCATCAGTTGCCCTTTATCGGCGAGACCAACCAGGTACACTTCGCCACTGTCGCCGACGATGCTGCTGCGGGTGTCGTCCGAATCATCACTGGTTTGCGTGACTACCGCGCCGAACGGCACCGACTTACCGTTGAAGATCAACGTCATCATCGCCTTCCGGCCAATCCAGGTGTTGTACTTCACGCGGACCACCGCGCCTTTGGTCGGCACCACGGTTTTGGCGACGTTATCAATGGCCGCAGTGGCATCGCTGGCCTCCACGGTATTGAGCGAAATCTGGTTACTGTGGTACGGACGCACGTACGGCACAATCGCATTACCAAAGTAGTCGGTATGGACGTTAGTCTGGCCATTGATCGGCACCCCGGAGACGCCCGGCGTTTCCACCAGCGCTACGCTGTCATTCAACTGACGGGCCAGGGTAATACCGCCGCTGTGAACCACCATTCCGCCGCGCAGGCTATAGTTCAGACGACGGCTGTAGTCGTCGTAGCTGTAACCGGCGGACACATCGGCATACGAGCTCTGGTAGCCGACGGTAACGTTGCCGTTGGTCGCTTCTGCATCGGCGTTATAGCCTTCCGATACCTGCCAGTTGAGCTGGTTTTGCTGCATTGCGGTGCCGGAAATACCGATGTTATGCGTGGTATCGCCGTGTTTGCTGCTGTTCATCGAGTAGTTAGCCGAAATCGACTGCGCCGCTTCACTATTGCTGAAGGCGCTGAACGGTACGCTAAAGTTAAGCGAGAAGACGTTATCGTCATCGTATTCATCGGAATCGTTGCCATAACCGCCATCAACGTTTTTCGTGTGCGCATAGTTCAGCGAGTACGATACCGGCCCCAGCGTGCTGCTGAAGCCGAGGTTCAGCGAGTCGGCGTGCTGGCTGTTCCAGTAGGAGGCGTCATACATGGTCAGGGATAACGTACCGAAAGGCAGCGTCTGCGAGATAGTCACGTCGAAACGGTTACGTTCGCGACCGTTATCGATGGCGCTGTTGCCCGGGTCCCAATCATTGAGGAAATCCTGGAACGACAGATAACCGCGGGTTGAGAATTTGTAGCCAGCCACCGCAATATCGGTGTTGGTCTGCTGCAGCGTCTTGCTGTAGCGCACGCGGTACGACTGGCCGCTATGGTGTTCCATCTGCCGTATATTGTCCGGCTGCGGGACATCCGCCCACGACTGTGAAATATCAAAAGAGAGCGCACCGGCGCTGCCGAGGTTAAAACCGGTACCGGCAATCAGGTTGGAGTATTTGTCTTCCGCCTGAATATAGCCGCCGTACAGCGTCACGCCTTTGCCGACGCCCCAGGCCGCCGATCCCTGGACAAAGTTAAAGTCTTCCGCCCGCGAATCCGAGCCGTCCTGGCGGGTTTTACCCGCCACCAGGCCATACTGCACCTGTCCTTCGCGCTGTAGCACCGGCAATGTGGCGTAAGGGACGATGAAGCTACTTTGCGAACCATCAGACTCCTTGATCACCACTTTCAGGTCGCCGGAGCTACCGGTCGGGTACATATCGCTGAATTCGAATGGCCCCGGCGGCACCGTAGCCTTATAGATGCTGTGTCCGTTCTGGTACACCGTGACCTCGGCGTTGCTGCGGGCGATACCGCGGATCACCGGCGCGAAGCCCTGCATGCTGTCCGGCTTCATATCATTATCGGAATACATCTGTACCCCGGTAAAACCCACGCTATCGAACACGCCGCCACGGGTGGTGCCCTGCCCGAGAACCAGTTGGCTTTTCAGAGATTTAATATCGCGGGAAGCGTAGGTGTACACCGAATCCCACTCACTTTCGGATTCAGAGTGGCTGTAGGTGGAATAGTTACGCAAACGCCACGCCCCCAGGTTCAGCCCCGGCTGTAGGCTGACGAACTGGTTGCTACTGTCCACGCCATTACGGTGGTGCAAATCCTGCTGACCAGAGACGCTGTAGTTAAGCAAACCGGCGGCAATACCTTCATCCCATCGTTCTGGCGAAACGTAGCCACGGGCGGTGTTGAGCAGGGCAACCTGCGGGATAGTGAGATCAAAGCGCTGATTCGCCAGATCCATTTTCTGTTCCAGACCCGGAATAGCCTGCAGGCTGGCGCACTCGCTGGCTTTGTCCTGTTCGCTAAAGTAGTTATCGACCCGCACATTCCAGGCTTTCAGCTCAGACACGCTCAGGCACGCTCCAACAACCTGCCCGGCGGTGGTGTTTTTGTCGTCCGACAGCTTGCGAAAGGAAATGGTTTTAGTATCCACCAGGCTACCGTTGATATAAATATCGACGTTATAGTCACCAGGCGGTACCTCATCTTTGGCAAACAGACTGAGATCCATCATTGGCGTCTCTGTACTATCCGTTTCCAAAAGACGAGGGTTAAAATGTTCCTGAGCAATGGCGCTGAAAGAACTGAAGGCAATACTGAGCCCCAGCCCTAAAGAAAGGACATAGGTATGCTTAACTTTTTCCATTATTACCCTGTATCCGTACGGGATACGTACCGTGCCGATTAATATGAAGAGACTTTGTCCTGACCTTTCACGCCGTAATCATTAATCAGCGACCAGGTCACTTTGCCGTGGGAGGGGATCTTCCCTTCGGAAATATTCAGCGTGGAGAACGGTGCGACAAAATATTGGCCGCTGAGCGCATGATTATTAATTTCTATGCGGGAGAAGTTCATATAAAACGGCGTCGGGTTATTGACCTGCACACCGCCGGCAGCCGGCTTCCATACCACTTTATTTGCACTGCTTTCCGGCGACTGGCCTTTGAGCGCAACCGGGCGATAGATCAGCTTAATTTTCGAATTGATGGCAATCTGCATGGTATTTTTGCCAGCAGAACTATCATCCGTAGCGGGAATACCTTTTACGTTTAGCCACAATAATGATTCGCGATCTTCCGGAACCGGCATCCCTGAACGAACAATACGGATCGACGCTTTTTTCCCGGCTTCGAGGCGAAACAGCGGCGGCGTAATAATCATAGTTTCTTTTTTCAGCGCGCTACCTTCGGCGGGACTGACCCAGGATTGCACAAGATTGGTAACTTTGTCCGAGTTTTCCACGGATAACGAGGCGGCCTGATGGGAGCCGTCAAAAATCACCCGCGTTCCGCCGGTAACGATACTGGCAGACGCATTCAGGCTGGCAACGGCGGCCACACAAAAAACAAAAGCTGCGATGGGTTTCATTATGCACTCACAAAAATATAAGGAGGGTTTCCCCTCCTTCAGGATTAGTTATAACGGACGTTATAGGTCACGACGGACTGAACCGTACCAGCAACAGCCTGATCAACAGCAATCATCGATGCGGTGTAGGTCTCGGTAGCAGAGCCAGAGTCCAGGGTAATAGGATCGTTGTCTGCATTGTTCTTCACGATGGTGCCATTAGAACCGCCTTGCTTCAGTTGAACGGCAACGTTTTGTGCAGCAGTGACGCCAACCCCACTGGCAGTATTCGCGAAGTACGAGTCATCACCAGCCACCGGGTCAACCGGCGCAGAGAAGACAATATTGACATTGGACGCAGTCGGGCACTGGTCCAGATTAAAAACGAACTGTTTCGGCGCGCCGAGGTCACCTTTTGCTACCAAATCAGTTGCTGCCACGCTGCCCAGTTCAACGGTTGCATCCGGAGTACCGCCATCAACAGTGATGTTGCAACCCGTCTCCAGCACTTCACCGTTAAAGGTAATGGTGTTAGATGCCATCGCTGCCGCGCTCATGCCAAAAGTCAGAACCAGAGCTGCGCCGATTTTAGTAAGTTTCATTCTTTAATATCCCAATAAAAATAATAAACATCGCAATTATTAACGCTGTCATCATGACAATCGAAAAGCATTATCACCAAACGCCCATTAAATAATGCACGTTCAGTGATAATGCTTATTAACTCGCTTCGACAAAAATGGACGTTAATATGTATTTCTAAATACTCGTTCGAGTCCATATTTAGACTACAAGATATTTACAGATTGATTCAAACTGGATGTATTTAATTAAAAACTTACGGAGGGTTGACTGTTTGAAAAAACGACCAGGGAGAAGCAAAAATGAGTAATGATAGCTGACAAGATGTGAATTATAACCATTAATGATTACGTCATTAGTTATAATCTAATTAAAAATACTTGTCACGCCCTTTAATTCTAAATAAAAAGGCCCGGAATATCCGGGCCAGTCATTTAACGCTTATCTTTCGCCAACAGCGGTGGAATATGCGGTACCTGCGGCGCCTCATCAATATCTTTCTGCGTCATGCGGAACGCTTGCGGATAATGTTCGCGGCTGGTACGACGCAGCGGTTCGGTATTACGCCAGGTATAGAGGCAGTGCTGGCACTGATAAACGATCCATACCCCTTTTACCGGCGACGTCGCCATCACTTCAATTTGTTCATCAGCGCAACGTGGACAAATCATCTTCTTCTCCTTATTTACGGTTGGCCAACATGGCGGTCAGTTTTTCAGCCCAGGCTTTGGTTTCCGGTAAATCCTGCACCGGCTGGCTGTAGTGACCGCGAAGGTCCGGCGCAACCGGAGTGGTGGCGTCGATAATCAATTTGTCGGTGATCCCCGCCGGGCTGGAACCAGGATCAAGCTCCAGTACCGACATGTTCGGCAACTGCACCAGGTCGCCCGCCGCGTTGACCTTCGAGGAGAGCGCCCACATCACCTGCGGCAGGTTGAACGGATCGACATCTTCATCGACCATAATGACCATTTTCACGTAGCCGAGTCCGTGCGGGGTAGTCATCGCCCGTAATCCCACCGCGCGAGCAAAACCGCCGTAGCGTTTTTTGGTGGAGATAATCGCCAGCAGGCCATGGGTGTACATGGCGTTGACCGCCTGCACCTCCGGGAACTCGGCTTTCAGCTGCTGGTACAGCGGCACGCAGGTCGCCGGGCCCATCAGGTAGTCGATTTCGGTCCACGGCATTCCGAGATACAACGATTCAAAAATCGGTTTTGTGCGATAAGAGACTTTATCGATACGCACCACCGTCATATTGCGGCCGCCTGAGTAGTGGCCGGTGAACTCGCCGAACGGCCCTTCAATTTCACGCTTGCGCCCTTCAATCACCCCTTCAAGGATCACTTCCGAGCCCCAGGGTACGTCAAAGCCGGTCAGCGGCGCGGTGGCGATGGGATACGGGCTTTCGCGCAGCGCGCCCGCCATCTCATATTCTGACTGGTCATATTTCAGCGGTGTGGCGCCCATCAGGGTAATAATCGGGTCGTTACCCAGAGTGATGGCAATGGGCAGATCCTCACCGCGCTCTTCCGCTTTATGCAGATGCAGCGCAATATCGTGCATCGGTACCGGCTGCAGGCCCAGCTTGCGCTTGCCTTTCACTTCCATCCGGTAAATGCCGACGTTCTGTTTACCGAAGTTGTCCGGGTCAAGCGGATCGCGAGAAACCACGCAGGCTTTGTCGAGATAGAAACCACCGTCGCCATCGTTCAGGCGGAACAACGGCAGAATATCGAACAGGTTGATATCGTCGCCATCAACGGTGTTTTCCGCCCACGCTGGATTAGCGCGACGCTCCGGCGTTACCGGGAATTTATCCCAGCGGCGAATAAATTCATCAATCTGTTTTTTCACCGGCGTGTTTGGCGGCAGCCCCAGCGAAATCGCGTGGTTTTGCCAGGAACCGATGGTGTTCATGGCGACACGGGCATCGGTAAAGCCGCGAATGTTATCGAACCACAGCGCTGGCGCGCCGTCACCGATGCGCCCTGTGGCGTTAGCGGCAGCGGCGAGATCCGGCTCGGCATTCACCTCTTCGCTGATTTTTAGTAGTTGCCCCTGCTCATCCAGCGCCTGCAAAAAGCTGCGTAAATCATCAAAAGCCATGACTAATTCTCCTGTGATAAATTCTCGACCGCGCGCAGGCCGTTCCAGCGGCGCGCTTTGCGGTATTCGAGACCGAACTGATCCAACACCCGGGTCACGATATGGTTGGTAATATCCTCCACCGTTTCCGGGTGGTTGTAGTAGGCAGGCATCGGCGGCACCATCGCCACGCCCATGCGCGACAGCGCCAGCATGTTCTCCAGATGAATGGTGCTCAGCGGCATTTCACGCGGCACCAGAACCAGCTTGCGCCCCTCTTTCAGCACGACGTCCGCCGCGCGGCCGACTAACCCTTCCGCATAGCCTGCGCGGATACCTGCCAGCGTTTTCATGCTGCACGGGATAACAATCATGCCGTCGGTACGAAACGATCCTGATGAGATGGTCGCGGCCTGATCCGCCGGGCTATGGCAGAAGTCCGCCAGCGCGGCGACTTCACGAGCGCTATAGGGCGTTTCCAGCTCAATAGTGGTTTTTGCCCATTTCGACATCACCAGGTGCGTTTCCACATCCGGCATTTCGTTCAGCGCTTGCAATAGCGCGACGCCCAACGGCGCGCCGGTCGCCCCGGTCATCCCAATAATCAGTTTCATTCACTACCTCACACATTGTTCGTATACGAACCTTTGTGTTAAAACTACGCTCATTTTTACGGGATCTCAATATCGTTCGCATACGATCCGCATCAATAATCAAAAAAATGAGATGTGAAAAGAAGCCGTAAATGCGGCTATCATAAAGGTGATATTTTTGTGACGGAGTGTTCATGGAGTTACGTAACGAGGCGTTCCACCTTCTGCGCCAGCTTTTTCAACAGCACACCGCGCGCTGGCAACATGAATTACCGGAACTGACCAAGCCGCAATACGCGGTGATGCGCTCGGTCGCCGAACATCCTGGTATCGAGCAGGTGACGCTTATCGAAGCGGCCGTCAGCACGAAAGCGACGCTGGCGGAGATGCTAAGCCGGATGGAAAAACGCGGGCTGGTGCGCCGCGAACACGATCCGAGCGATAAACGTCGCCGCTTTGTCTATCTGACGAATGAAGGACAGGCGCTGCTCGCAAATTCCATGCCGCAGGGCAACCGTGTCGATGAAGAGTTTTTGAGCCGCCTTAACGAAGAGGAGCGCGCGCAGTTTTCCCGGCTGGTGCTGAAAATGATGGAAAGTAAAACCGCGGATTAAGCGGTTCGCTCGCGCAGAAAATCGATAAATGCCCGGACCTTGGTTGGCACATGCTGCGCGTCCGGGTAGACGGCGTATACCCCCTGAGAGGGAAAAATATACTCCGGCAATACCCGCACTAGCTCCTGCCGCGCGATGGCTTCAGCCACCAGCCACTCCGGGAGCAGCGCCACCCCGCTTCCCGCCAGCGCAAAGCCCATTAACGCTTGTGCGCTATCGGCTGAGATCCGCGGTGGTTGCGTAATTTCAAAAGCGATCGATTGCCCTTCGACGGTCAGGAGCTGCCAGCGTAGCGGGGTCGCTAAGCGCTCGTTAACAATCCACTCCGCCTGCGCCAGGTCGGCAAGCGTGCGCAGCGGATGTTTATCCAGCAAAACCGGCGAGGCCACGGGCA
Source organism: Klebsiella sp. 141240 (assembly GCF_050600805.1). Classification (NCBI taxonomy): domain Bacteria; kingdom Pseudomonadati; phylum Pseudomonadota; class Gammaproteobacteria; order Enterobacterales; family Enterobacteriaceae; genus Klebsiella; species Klebsiella sp. 141240. The sequence continues at coordinate 69,619 of NZ_JAQIRK010000001.1, forward strand.
CGATGGCGAAACGCGAAATCCGAGCCGCGTGATAGCGCGAATCGGCCAGGGTCCCGAGGCGTATCGCGACATCAAAACGTTCAGAGATCAAATCCGCGTGATAAGACGATGAGACGTGACGCACCCGCAGCGCCGGATGTTGACGAGCAAATTCCGCCAGCGCCGGGATGATCACCTGCGCGCCATATTCCGGGGTGGTGGTGATCCGCAGTTCACCACTTAACCCGGTGTGGCTGGCGCGCACCTCGTCCTGTAAATTCTCCGCGGCTTTCAGCAGCCCAACGCCGCGCTGGTAAAACACCGCCCCGGCTTCGGTGAGCGTTAACCGGCGCGTCGAACGCAGCAGCAACGTCACACCCAGCTCACTCTCAAGCTGGCGAACGTTAAAACTGACCACCGCTTTGGTCTGCCCAAGCGCCGTCGCCGCGGCGGTAAAGCTCCCGGCATCAACAACGGCGACAAACATGGTAACGCGCTGCAGGTTTAGCATTTGAATAGTGCTTATTGTCAAAAATTTTTAGACAGTATATCCCTGAAAAGCGCGTTTATCCGCCCCTGAGGCGCGGTTTACAGTAATCGCCTGCATTGCCTGCAGCTTAACCTGGAGTAAACATGAACCCATGGATCCAAGAAGTTATCGACGCCCACGTAATCATTGAACAATGGTTGGGCCGAAAAGAAGGTAGCGCGCAAGCGCTGATGAGCCGCTTTGCGCAAGAATTTACAATGGTCCCTATCAGCGGCGCAAAGATGGATTACCCAACGGTAAGCGGCTTTTTCCATAGCGCTGGCGGCAGTCGCCCGGGATTAAGTATCGTGGTTGATAATGCGCAGGTGTTGAGCGAATGGCATGACGGCGGCGCGGTGCTGTACCGCGAAAGCCAGACCCTGCCGGAACAAGGCGAAGTCGTGCGCTGGTCGACGGCGATATTTCAACGCATTGAGGGAAAAATCCTCTGGCGTCACCTGCAGGAAACCCGTATCGGTTAATACAAAGGAAAAGGCCCAATCGCTGGATTGGGCCTTTTTGAGAGAAAACGATTTATTCGCGGAATAGCGCTTCGATGTTTAGCCCCTGTCCCTGCAGGATCTCCCGCAGGCGGCGCAGGCCTTCCACCTGAATCTGACGCACGCGTTCGCGGGTCAGGCCGATTTCACGACCCACATCTTCAAGCGTTGCGGCTTCATATCCCAGCAGCCCGAAACGACGAGCCAGTACTTCGCGCTGTTTGGCGTTCAGTTCGAACAGCCATTTGACGATGCTTTGTTTCATATCATCGTCCTGCGTGGTGTCTTCCGGGCCGTTGTCTTTTTCATCGGCCAGAATATCCAGCAGCGCTTTTTCTGAATCACCGCCCAGCGGGGTATCCACTGAGGTAATGCGCTCGTTCAGACGCAGCATACGGCTAACGTCATCAACCGGTTTATCCAGCTGTTCGGCTATCTCTTCGGCGCTTGGCTCGTGGTCCAGCTTATGCGACAACTCGCGCGCGGTACGCAGATAAACGTTCAGCTCTTTCACAATATGGATAGGCAAACGAATGGTACGGGTTTGGTTCATAATCGCCCGTTCAATCGTTTGACGGATCCACCAGGTGGCGTAGGTTGAAAAACGGAACCCACGCTCCGGGTCAAACTTCTCAACTGCGCGGATCAGGCCGAGGTTACCTTCTTCAATCAGATCCAGCAGCGCCAGACCACGATTGCTGTAACGACGAGCAATCTTCACCACCAGACGCAGGTTACTTTCAATCATGCGACGGCGTGAAGCAACATCTCCACGTAGTGCGCGACGGGCGAAATAGACTTCCTCTTCGGCCGTCAGCAGCGGGGAATAACCAATCTCACCAAGATACAGCTGTGTCGCATCGAGAACGCGTTGGGTGGCGCCTTGCGACAGCAGCTCTTCCTCAGCCAGATCGCTATCACTGGGTTCCTCTTCTACTAAGGCTTTCTCGTCGAAAACCTCCATTCCGTTCTCATCAAATTCCGCGTCTTCATTTAAATCATGAACTTTCAGCGTATTCTGACTCATAAAGGTGGCTCCTACCCGTGATCCCTGAGCAAAGCACCTTCCGCGACCCATCACTAAACGACGCCGGAGTTATCCTCTTTATACCTCCACTGAAGGAGGCATATCGCGACCGCCCTGGCGCCTTTCATGGTGTTACGCTTATCCGTACTTTGCCAAATTATCGCTGCGGTAAGTACTGCAGCGGGTTGACGGATTTCCCCTTGTAACGAATTTCAAAATGTAATCTTGTTGAGCTGGTTCCGGTGCTACCCATGGTAGCGATTTTCTGCCCCGCTTTGACTTCCTGTTGCTCCCGAACCAGCATGGTATCGTTATGAGCGTAGGCACTCAGGTAATCATCGTTGTGTTTGATGATAATAAGATTACCGTAACCGCGCAGTGCGTTACCGGCATAGACGACGCGCCCATCGGCGGTCGCGACAATAGCCTGTCCTTTACTGCCTGCAATGTCGATACCTTTATTGCCGCCTTCCGCGCCGCTAAAGTTCTCGATAACCTTGCCATCAGTCGGCCAGCGCCATGATGAGATCGGCGAACTGGTAGACGTACTGCTTGCAGTCGGTTGGGTTGTGCTAACGGTTGATGGCGCCGTAACCGGAGCGACCGTTGTTGTGGTCGTTGCTGGTTTATTATTCGGCAACATCTTAGTAGCACTCTGTTCACCTGAAGATTCAGAATACGTAATAGTCGGTTGTGACGCAACCACTGCGGTGGATTTTTGTGCAGAAGTTGTGGTGGCCGTCGCACCGCCGCTTGCCTGCGCGCTAGCCTGAGATACCGGGTTTTCGCCGGTGATCGGCTGGCCTGCGGAGTTGCCGACCTGCAGCACCTGGCCCACGTTCAGCGCGTACGGCGCCGGGACGTTGTTGCGTTCCGCAAGGTCGCGGAAATCGTTGCCGGTGACCCAGGCGATATAGAACAGGGTATCGCCGCGCTTAACGGTATAGGTACTGCCGCCGGTATAGCTACCTTTCGGAATATCGCCATATTTACGGTTGTAAACAATCTTACCGTTCACCGTCTGCACCGGTTGTTGAGCCATCGGCTGAACCTGAGTCGGCTGGGTCTGAATTGGCTGGGTCTGCATCGGTTGAATCGGCTGAGCCGGAGGAACTTGCTGCGCGCCGGAGGATGGCGGTGTAATCAGCATCCCGGAATTGGTGCTGGAGGACGCAGCGCCGCTTGCCGAATTCACCGGCGCAGGCGGATTATTGGTATTTGTACACCCGGCCAGCCAGAGTGAAACCAGTGACAACGCCGCAATACGGCTTACGGTAAATTTTGGGCTTCCCGCGCTCATTTATCCCCCAGGAATATGTTAACTGCCAATATCTTGCTTACCGGGCAGCGCCCGGCCAGGACACTGAAAAATGTGTCCACCCTACGCCTAAACTTAGGCAAAAAAAACCTGGAATAATCCGGGTTCAGGCCAGTTCCCCTCTGACGAGCGGAACAAAGCGAACGGCCTCGACGGTATCGATGAAAAATTCGCCGCCGCGGCGACGGATCCGCTTCAGGTACTGATGTTCTTCACCGACCGGCAAAACCAGCACGCCGCCTTCATCAAGCTGCGCCATCAGCGCGGCCGGAATTTCCGGCGGCGCGGCGGTGACGATAATCGCGTCAAAAGGCGCGCGAGCCTGCCAACCCTGCCATCCATCGCCATGACGGGTTGAAACATTATGTAAATCAAGTTGTTTAAGTCGCCGACGCGCCTGCCACTGCAGGCTCTTAATCCGCTCAACCGAGCAGACGTGGTGCACGAGGTGCGCCAGGATCGCCGTCTGATAGCCGGAGCCGGTGCCGATTTCCAGCACCTTTGAGTCCGGCGTCAGTTCCAGAAGCTCCGTCATCCGCGCCACCATATAGGGCTGCGAGATAGTTTGCCCCTGGCCAATCGGCAGCGCGGTGTTTTCCCACGCCTTATGTTCAAAGGCTTCATCAACGAATTTCTCGCGCGGAACCTGCGCGATTGCCTCGAGGACTCGCTCATCGACGATGCCCTGAGTACGTAGCTGATTCAACAAACTTTCAACACGTTTACTTACCATTGCGTATCAACCCCGACGCGTTCTAACCAATCGGTTACCACCTCATGTGCCTGATGAGCGGTTAAATCGACATGCAATGGCGTGACGGAAACATAGCCTTCATCCACCGCCGCAAAATCGGTTCCCGGCCCGGCATCGCGCTTATCGCCCGGCGGGCCGATCCAGTACAGCGTATTGCCGCGCGGATCTTTTTGCGGAATGACCTGGTCGGCCGGATGCCGGTTGCCGCAGCGGGTCACGCGAATGCCTTTGATTTGCTCGAGGGGAAGATCCGGCACGTTGATGTTGAGGATCCGCCCGGTACGCAGCGGCTCGCGGCTTAACGCGCGCAAAATCGTGCACGTCACTGCCGCCGCGGTATCGTAATGTTGATAGCCGTTCAGCGAAACGGCAAGGGCGGGAAAACCAAGATGGCGGCCTTCCATCGCCGCCGCAACGGTACCGGAATAGATAACGTCATCGCCAAGATTGGGGCCCGCGTTGATTCCAGAGACCACAATATCCGGGCGCGGACGCATCAGCGCGTTAACGCCAAGATAAACGCAGTCGGTCGGCGTGCCCATCTGGACGGCGATATCGCCATTTTCAAAGGTGAACGTGCGTAGAGAAGACTCCAGCGTGAGCGAATTTGAGGCGCCGCTGCGATTACGATCGGGTGCAACAACCTGGACCTCGGCAAATTCGCGTAAGGCCTTCGCCAGGGTTTGGATCCCCGGCGCGTGGATACCGTCATCGTTACTCAGCAATATTCGCATAGTCACCCGTTGTATTGATAAGTTCCCTTACCACGCTGGTGGCAAAACTTCCCGCTGGCAGCCAGAAGCGCAGTTCAACAGTGACATCATCCCACCAGTTCCAGCACAATTGCTGCGGATACAGCAGCATCGCCCGGCGCGCGGCTTCGACTTTTTCGCGCGCCAGCAGCGCCTGTAGCGACGTTTCTTCGGCTATCGCGGCTTGCTCGGCGGCCAGCGCGTCGCGTTGGCTGCCCCAGTCGCCGCTGCCCGGCAGCGCAGCGGTAATCATCAGCTCGCGGTTATCGACCCGCGCCTGCAATTCCGCCAACTCTTCGGTGGTTGCCACAAACCAGCTTCCGCGCCCCGCTAATTGTAGCGCATCGCCATCAACAACCTGATTAAATTCCGTTTTTTTTAATCTAATTGCAACTTGCTGATTAAACAACGCGCTGCGTGCCGCCGACAACCAAAAACTACGTTTATTGCGATCGCGCACCGGCTCGCCGCTCTCGGCCCAGCGCAATGCGCCCTGCAGGTTACTGCCGCCGATACCGAAGCGCTGCGCGCCGAAATAATTCGGCACGCCGGCGGCGGCTATCGCCTGCAAGCGCTTTTCGACATCGTCGCGATCGCTGATTTCCCGCAGGATCAGCGTGAACTGGTTGCCCTTCAGCGCGCCTAAACGCAGCTTACGCTTATGGCGGGCATACTCCAGCACCTGGCAGCCTTCGAGCTGAAACTTGCTCAGATCCGGCATCTCTTTGCCCGGCACGCGGGCGCACAGCCACTGTTCGGTGACAGCGTGCTTATCTTTTTGCCCGGCAAAGCTCACTTCGCGCGCATGGATTTTAAGGAATTTCGCCAGCGCGTCGGCAACGAAACGGGTGTTGCAGCCATTTTTCAGAATCCGCACCAGCACATGTTCGCCTTCGCCATCAGGGGCGAAACCGAGGTCTTCGACCACCAGAAAGTCTTCCGGATTAGCCTTCAGCCGCCCCTGGCTGAGCGGCTTGCCGTGCAGGTATGTTAAGTCATCAAAGGCGATCATTGCGCAGCCTTACGCAGCAGCGCCACCGCTTCACAGGCGATGCCTTCGCCACGGCCGGTGAAGCCAAGCTTCTCGGTGGTGGTCGCTTTCACATTGACGTCGTCCATATGGCAGCCGAGATCTTCGGCGATAAACACGCGCATCTGCGGGATATGCGGCAGCATTTTTGGCGCCTGGGCGATGATGGTGACGTCAACGTTGCCAAGGGTATATCCCTTAGCCTGAATCCGCCGCCACGCTTCACGCAGCAGCTCCCGGCTATCCGCGCCTTTAAAGGCCGGATCGGTATCCGGGAACAGTTTACCGATGTCGCCGAGCGCCGCGGCGCCCAGCAGCGCGTCGGTCAGCGCATGTAGCGCGACGTCGCCATCGGAATGGGCGAGCAGCCCTTTCTCATAAGGAATACGTACCCCGCCAATAATAATTGGCCCTTCACCGCCAAAAGCGTGTACGTCAAAACCATGTCCAATTCGCATTAAGCCTTCTCCTGGTGTCGGGAACGGGTAAGGTAAAATTCGGCCAGCGCCAGATCTTCCGGGCGCGTTACTTTAATATTATCAGCTCGTCCGGCGACCAATTCGGGATGGAAGCCGCAGTACTCCAGCGCCGACGCTTCATCGGTGATGGTCGCGCCTTCATCCAGCGCGCGCGTCAGGCAGTCAAATAGCAGTTCACGCGGGAAAAATTGCGGCGTCAGCGCATGCCATAAATCATTGCGTTCAACGGTATGGGCGATCGCGGTTTTGCCCGGTTCGGCACGCTTCATGGTATCGCGCACCGGCGCCGCCAGTATGCCGCCGACGCGGCTGGTTGCGCTCAGCGCCAGCAGTCGCGAGAGATCGTCCTGATGCAGGCACGGCCGCGCGGCATCATGAACCAGCACCCATTGCGCATCCGCTAACGCTTTCAGCCCCGCCAGTACCGAATCGGCACGCTCGGCGCCGCCGTCAACGACGGTGACCTGCGGATGGTGGGCTAAGGGAAGTTGACTAAAGCGGATATCGCCGGGGCTAACGGCGATGACCACTCGCTGAACGCGCTCGTTCGCCAGCAGCGCGGCGACCGAATGTTCGAGAATCGTTTTGTTACCGATTGAGAGATATTGTTTCGGGCACTCCGTTTGCATACGGCGGCCAAAACCGGCTGCCGGCACCACGGCGCAAACGCCCGGAAAAGTGGCTGCCATATTGTCATCCTGGGCTTGTTTATCGATTATTCTGCGCAGAACCCTGATTGCGTTTTGAGGCATCCGGCACCAGACGATAGAACGTTTCGCCCGGGCGGGTCATGCTGAGTTCATTGCGCGCGCGTTCCTCGATCGCCTCCTGACCGCCGTTGAGATCGTCAATTTCGGCGAAAAGCTGATCGTTGCGCGCTTTTAATTTGGCGTTAGTGGCCTGCTGAGCGGAGACATCGTCATTAACCCGGCTATAGTCGTGCAAACCATTTTTGCCAAACCACAGCGAGTACTGTAGCCAGACCAGCAAAGCTAATAATAGCAGCGTTAATTTACCCATCCTGCCCCCTGAAAAACGGCATCATCATCCCATAACTCGCCAGAGTACTCTACCCTGGCGCGCGGACGATGCCGCGTAACGCGGGGACTGTACCACATTTTTGCGATGGATACCCAGGCTTGATTCATCCCAAAAAGGCTATCCCAACAGCCAGAGGAACAGCAGACCAAACATCAGCCCGACGGTTAAAATCGTCGCGCAAACGCTGTAAAACAGCTTGCCGTCCAGTAATGAATGTAGCGCAATACCGACCACCACGGCGACCGGCATAATGGCAAGGAAGAAAGGCCAGGTATAGAGGAAGAAAAAGAGCGTATTACCGCCATACATGAGGAAGGGAATACCCAGCGCCAGCAGCCATGAAATAAAGCCCACGGCGGCGCCCGACAAAGACCAGGTGGTCTCGTCGCCGGCCGCCGGAGGCGGTTCTGAACGAATAATACTGAGGTTCTGGGTATTGCGCATATCGAATCCTGTTGACCGGGCGACCGGCACCCCTCGATGCCGTTGCCTTTTCAGGATCTGATAATATCGCTCTGTCGAAGCAGGTCTAATAGTTGGTGCACCAAATTTGTTACCAATTGTTCACCATCCAGATGAATTTCAGCGTTCTCCGGGGATTCATAGACCGAATCAATACCGGTAAAATTACGCAGCTCCCCTGCCCGCGCCTTCTTGTACAGTCCTTTCGGATCCCGCGTCTCACAAGTGGCCAGAGGGGTATCGACAAACACTTCGATAAAGCGTCCTTCCCCCAAACGCTCGCGCACCATCTGCCGTTCCGCTCGATGCGGAGATATAAACGCCGTCAATACAACCAGCCCGGCATCGACCATTAGCTTAGCCACTTCACCGACGCGGCGAATGTTCTCTTTGCGATCGTCGTCACTGAATCCCAGATCGCTACACAGCCCGTGGCGCACATTATCGCCGTCAAGCAAATAGGTGCTCACGCCAAGCTCGTGCAGCGCCTCTTCCAGCGCCCCGGCGACGGTGGATTTACCCGACCCCGAGAGGCCGGTAAACCACAGCACCACGCCGCGATGGCCATGATGCTGTTCGCGCTGCTCGCGGGTGACAGGATGCGCATGCCAGACGACGTTTTCGTCATGCCGGGCCATTACTTACCTCCCAGCAGATCGCGCGCGTCCCAGTGCGGGAAGTGTTTACGAATCAATTGATTCAGTTCCAGCTCAAAGGCGCTGTACTGTGACGTCGGAGCCTGCGCCTGCAGGTGCGGTTCGTTGACCATTCCCGCACCCACCGTCACGTTGCTCAGGCGGTCGATAAAGATAAGCCCGCCGGTCACCGGATTGTCCTGATACGGATCGAGCACCAGCGGCTCGTCAAAGGTCAGCTCCACCAGCCCGATGCCGTTCAGCGGCAGGGTTTCGACTTCACGCTGGGTCAGATTATTGATGTCCACCTGATAGCGGATAGCGTCAACGCGGGCGCGGGTTTTCTTGCCAGCCACTTTAATGTCATAGCTCTGGCCCGGCGACAGCGCCTGTTCCGCCATCCACACGACGTCGATGCTGGCGCTTTGTACCGCAGGTAACGAGGCGGCGGCGTCAACCAGCAAATCGCCGCGGCTGATGTCGATTTCATCTTTCAGGACGATAGTGATCGCTTCCCCCGCTCCGGCCTGCGGCAGGTCGCCGTCAAAGGTGACAATACGCGCCACGTTCGACTCCACGCCCGACGGCAATACTTTCAGGCGCTGGCCAACGGTGACCGTACCGGAAGCGACGGTGCCGGAGAAGCCGCGGAAATCCAGGTTCGGACGGTTCACGTACTGCACCGGGAAGCGCAGCGGCTGGCTTTCAACCTCGCGCTGAATGTCAACGGTTTCCAGCACTTCCAGCAGCGTCGGGCCGCTGTACCACGGCATTTTGTCGCTCTGGCTGGCGACGTTATCCCCTTCCAGCGCCGACAGCGGCACGAAACGGATATCAAGCTTGCCCGGCAGCTGTTCGGCGAAGGTCAGATAATCTTCACGAATTTCATTGAAGCGCGCTTCGCTGAACTCGACGAGATCCATTTTGTTCACTGCGACCACCAGGTGCTTAATCCCCAATAGCGTGGAGATAAAACTATGGCGGCGAGTCTGGTCGAGCACGCCTTTACGGGCGTCAATCAGCAGGATCGCCAGATCGCAGGTGGACGCGCCGGTCGCCATATTACGGGTGTACTGCTCATGGCCCGGCGTGTCGGCAATGATAAATTTGCGTTTCTCAGTCGAGAAGTAGCGATAGGCGACATCAATGGTGATGCCCTGCTCGCGCTCGGCCTGCAGGCCATCCACCAGCAGCGCCAGATCCAGTTTCTCGCCCTGAGTACCGTGACGCTTGCTGTCATTGTGCAGGGAAGAGAGCTGATCTTCATAAATCTGGCGCGTATCGTGCAGCAGGCGGCCAATCAAGGTACTTTTGCCGTCATCGACGCTGCCGCAGGTCAGAAAACGCAGCAGGCTTTTGTGCTGTTGCGCGTGCAGGTAAGCTTCTACGCCGCCTTCATTAGCAATTTGTTGTGCAATCGTAGTGTTCATGGCGGCTCCTTAGAAATACCCCTGACGTTTTTTCAGCTCCATGGAGCCTGCCTGGTCGCGGTCAATGACGCGCCCCTGACGTTCGCTGGTGGTGGATACCAGCATCTCTTCAATAATTTCCGGCAGCGTTTGCGCGTTGGACTCTACCGCGCCGGTCAGCGGCCAGCAGCCGAGGGTACGGAAGCGCACCATCTGCTTTTTGATCATCTCGCCCGGCTGCAGATCGATACGGTCGTCATCGATCATCATCAGCATGCCGTCGCGCTCCAGTACTGGCCGCTCTGCCGCCAGATACAGCGGAACGATTTCAATATTTTCCAGGTAGATGTACTGCCAGATATCCAGCTCGGTCCAGTTAGAGAGCGGGAAGACGCGGATGCTTTCGCCTTTGTTAATCTGGCCGTTGTAGTTGTGCCACAGCTCCGGACGCTGATTTTTCGGGTCCCAGCGGTGGAAGCGGTCGCGGAAGGAATAGATACGCTCTTTAGCGCGGGACTTCTCTTCGTCGCGGCGCGCGCCGCCGAACGCGGCATCAAAGCCGTATTTGTTCAGCGCCTGCTTCAGGCCTTCGGTTTTCATGATATCGGTATGCTTGGCGCTGCCGTGAACGAACGGGTTGATGCCCATCGCCACCCCTTCCGGGTTTTTATGCACCAACAACTCACAGCCGTAGGCTTTGGCGGTACGGTCACGGAATTCATACATCTCACGGAATTTCCAACCGGTATCGACGTGCAGCAGCGGGAACGGCAGGGTTCCCGGATAAAACGCTTTGCGCGCCAGATGCAGCATTACGCTGGAATCTTTACCGATGGAGTACATCATCACCGGGTTAGAGAATTCGGCGGCCACCTCACGAATGATATGGATGCTTTCCGCCTCCAGTTGCCGCAGGTGAGTGAGTCGTTTTTGGTCCATAACCGTTCCTTAAGCCAGATTTACCACAGAAGAGTTAAACCCTTCCGCTGTCGTTGTGTGTTGAAACCAGGCGAGCTGCTGATGCAGCTGTACCACTTCGCCCACCACCAGTAGCGCGGGCATTGGGGCATCTTTCGCCAGATGTTCGAGCTGTTGTAACGTGCCGGTCAGCGTCTGCTGATCCTCGCGGGTGCCGCGGGAAATCACCGCCACCGGGGTATTCGCGTCGCGGCCATGGGCGATCAGCTGAGCGCTGATGTCCGCCGCTTTCATGGTGCCCATATAAATCGCCAGCGTTTGTTGGCTCTTCGCCAGCAGCGCCCAGTCAAACGGCGCGCTGTCTGATTTATAGTGACCGGTGACAAAGACAGCGCTTTGCGCGTAATCGCGATGGGTCAGCGGGATGCCGGCATAGGCCGTCGCACCCGCCGCGGCGGTAACGCCTGGCACCACCTGGAACGGGATCCCGGCGGCAGCGGCGGCCTGCAGCTCTTCAGCGCCGCGCCCGAAGATAAACGGGTCGCCGCCCTTAAGGCGCACCACCGTTTTCCCCGCTTTGGCGGCCTCCACCAGCATCTGATTCGTTTCGTGCTGCGGCACAGAGTGCTCGCCCGCGCGCTTGCCAACGCAGATCATTTCGGCATCGCGGCGCACCAGTTCGCGCACGCTCTCGGTCACCAGGTGGTCATAAAACACCACGTCCGCCTGCTGAATCGCCTGCAGGCCGCGTAGCGTCAGCAGCCCGGCATCCCCCGGACCGGCGCCCACCAGAATAATTTCGCCCACGCTGCGTTCCGGCCTGTCGAGTTCATCCTGTAGCGCCCGTTCCGCCGCCGCATGGTTACCGGCCACCATCAGGCTGGCGAAGCGCCCGGTGAAAACGCGCTCCCAGAAGCGACGACGCGCTTCGGTGGTGGTCAGACGGGTTTTCAGATGATGGCGCCAGTAGCTCGCCGTTTCGGCCAGCCGTCCAAGATTCGTGGGTAGTAGCGCTTCGATTTTTTCACGCAGAATGCGCGACAGCACCGGCGCCTTGCCGCTGGAGGAGATAGCCACCAGCAGCGGCGATCTGTCGACAATAGAAGGAAAGACGAATGAGCACAGTTGCTGGTCATCCACCACGTTCACCAGGCGGTAGCGCGCGTTAGCCGCGGCAAACACCCGCTGGTTGAGTTCACGATCGTCGGTTGCGGCAATGACCAGAAATACGTCGTCCACCTGCTGTTCATCAAAGGCGGTTGCCCGCCAGCTGATTTGCTGACGTTCAACCTGTTCAGCGAGCTCTGGCGACAGGACGGCGGCGACCACCTGTACCTTCGCCTGCGCCCGCAGCAAGAATTTAATCTTGCGGACGGCAATTTCACCGCCGCCGATAACCAGCACGGGTCTCTCTTTCAACTCGGCAAACAGGGGCAAGTAATCCACGGCGCAACAACTCTCTTACATTCAGCAATAGAGGGACTATAGGGGGCGGCTTTAAGCAAATGAAATTACGAAATGGAATGAGTTGTGACGCAAAAGAATAACGAGCTGGAAATCTAAATATCAAAAAGTGCTTAACGCGCGAGTTTTCCGCTATTTAAGAGCAAATGAAATTGTTTAAGCGGCGTCACAGTTTCATACTAACGCGGTCGAAATGTTTCGCTCGTGTAAGGACCCATTATGTTTTCCGCGATGTGCCGTCGTCTGCTTCCGCTGACGCTTGGCGCAGGTTTTGTCTTCTCCGCCGCCCCGGCATTCAGCGCTCTGGGCGACACCGCAAATACTCAGGCCCGCCATATTGCCACCGTCTTCCCCGGAAGAATGACCGGTACGCCGGCCGAGATGCTTTCAGCCGATTATCTTCGCCAGCAGTTTGCCCAGATGGGTTATCAAAGCGACGTGCGTAACTTTAATACCCGCTACATCTATACCGACAGCAACCAACGTAAGAACTGGCACAACGCCACCGGCAGCACGGTTATCGCCGCGCATGAAGGCCAGTCTCGTCAGCAAATTATCATTATGGCGCACCTCGATACCTATGCGCCGCAGAGCGATAAAGACGTAGAAAACAACCTCGGCGGCCTGACGCTGCAGGGGATCGACGATAACGCGATGGGGCTCGGGGTGCTGCTGGAACTGGCGGAACATTTAAAGAACGTCCCCACCCGTTACGGCATTCGCTTTATCGCCACCAGCGGCGAGGAAGAAGGCCGCCTGGGCGCGCAAAATTTGCTGAAACGCATGAGCGAAGCGGAAAAGAAAAACACGCTGCTGGTGATTAATCTCGACAACCTGGTGGTCGGCGATAAGCTCTATTTCAACAGCGGGCGCAGTACGCCGGCGTCGGTACGCAAGTTGACCCGCGATCGCGCGCTGGCTATCGCCCGGAGTCACGGCATCGCCGCGTTCACCAATCCCGGGCTGAATCCGGAGTTCCCGAAAGGTACCGGCTGCTGTAACGACGCCAGCGTTTTTGACAGCGCCGGGATCCCGGTGCTCTCCGTGGAAGCGACCAACTGGTCGCTCGGTAAGAAAGATGGCTATCAGCAGCGCAGTAAAACCCGCAGCTTCCCGCAGGGTACTAGCTGGCATGACGTACAACTGGATAACCAACAATATATCGACAAAGCGCTGCCGGGAAGGATCGAGCACCGCGGGCGCGATGTCGTGAAAGTGATGCTGCCGCTGGTGAAAGAGCTGGCGAAGGCAGGCGCGCCTCATTCAGGAAAGTAGTCTCTCTTTTTTCGGATTGCGAGAATAGCATCGCCCATTAACAATAATGTCTCTACTTAAGACGTTAAGTCGTTTTAGCCAACATTAAGCGACGGCCTGGCAGGATGCCAGGCTTCTTAGCAAGGAATGCAACATGCCTTTACGCAAATTGTCTCTGGCTGTATTTCTGATCGCCGCGCTTGGTGCAGCCAGCGGCCACGCCTGCGAATCTCCATTGTCGGAATGCCCGGACTATTTTTTTCTGACTAACCGCGAGGCCCGCCTGCTCGAATTGCCGCAGGGCAACTTTGCCTTTGTCAGCAGCCACCTGTTACCGCCCGACCCGCTCCTGCCGCAATGGCGCGACACCGCCAATGATAAGCTCGCCACTTCCGCTCAGGGCGTCCAGCTGAAAGCGATCCTCGATAGCGGCTCAGTAGAGGCTGCCGAGAAGATGACCGCTAACCTTCCCGCCGCCGAGCGCCTGTACGCGCTCGGCGCCGTTGCGTATGACAGCGATCGTGAACTAGCACGTGAATATTTCCGCCAGCTGCTTGCGCTGCCAGCGGACCGGCAAGGCGAATGGGGATTAAAAGCGCTTTTTGCGCTGGGGCAGGATTTAATACATGAGAATCCACTAGCCAGCTTAAGCGATCTGGAAGCCTTGCCCGACACTAGAGATATTGAGGTTAGCCGTCCTGAATCAGCAGAGGCCTTTGCTCTCTTTCAGCAAATTATCGATGCTGTACGTAACGGCCAGGACGATCCGCAGTTACTTTCACTGGCAGGTTTAGTACAACAGGCGCGTATCGCCAGGCAAAACGAAACGGGCGGCTTTGTTGCAGAAGCCCACTTTAATGCCCGGCTGGCGGCACAGGGCTCGCTGCCCAGCAGCGTACGTTTGTATCAAGTGGCCGAGAGTATCAATCATCCGGAAAATGATTTTTTCCTTCAAGAACATATTACTGACCCGCTTATCCGGCAGTTGCTTATTGCCCATTTGAACGCCACTCCCGTTGATGCTTCAGCCAATGACGACATCTTTCAGATTGGCGCTTACTACCCTAAAGTGGTGGCAGCGCTGTTAAAAACGGCCAATGATGATTTGCCTTCGGATGTTCATCTTATCGCCCTGGCCTACCGTTACGGGCAATATTCTACGGTTACGCAGCTATTACAACATGCGGAAGAGAATATGCTGACATCATGGCTGCGGGCTAAAATGGCATTGCGTGAAGGTGATGTAAAAAAAGCGACAGTCTGGTACGAAAAAGCGGCCAGCTCACTTCCCGTGGAAGGAGAGAATTGGGTAAACCCATTCTTCAATATGGCAATCGAGGAGTACTCATATGAGATTCCGAGTGAGCGAATTAGCGCCGAGCGAGCATTACTGGCGTTAAAAAATAATAACTACCCTCAAGCGATGGAGCTGATGTATCGCCCAACATACTACTGGCGAGGCCCGATCTGGATTGGCGAGCGGCTACTCACCATGGAAGAGTTAACGGCATTTGTAGACAAATATTTTCCGCCATCAGACTCACCACAAACGCAAAATCCACAGCGCGATAAGGAAGATACATACGGTATCGAATTTCGCACCCTCCTCGCCCATCGCCTGATGCGCGATGGCCAGTATCAAAAAGCCTTACCCTATTTTGATAATCAGCAGGACCGCCAGCTTGCACAGTCATTTGTTGATACGCTTCCCGAAAGCGGCTCTAAAATCGACCAAGCCGAGGGCTGGTGGCAGGCTGCGGTCATTTTGCGCGAGCATGGCGACAACCTGATGAGCTATTTTTTGGAGCCTGACCAAAAGTATTTAAGTGACGCAAATACGTACCAGTCCTGCGCAGACGCCATAAACAATATCTCTGGAGTAAATTCATGGGTTGGTAGCGAGGAGCAATATCGCATACAGCAATCAGGAACCAAACCGTTTAACCATGTGGAGCATTATCGCTGGAGGGCAGCAAAATTTGCTGAAAAAGCAGCCAGTTTGCTTCCGCGTAAATCTCAGGCTTATGCCGCTATACTTTGCAATGCCAGCAATTGGGTCTCGAGCGACCAACAATCGGTTAAGCGGCTGTACCAGCTTTACGTGAAAAACGGGGCGCCATTCCCCTGGGCTGAGAAATTTGGCCGACAGTGTCCATCTCCGGATTTTTCTGAGCGAAAGGTTAGTGGGAAAAGCTAAAGAGTCGAGAATGAAATGGGAATGAGAAGTGGCGATCGTAACCTAAAACAAAACTAGGGTTTATCCCCGCTGGCGCGGGGAACACATTTAACAGCGCGCGGTAATCCGGCTTTGGTGCGGTTTACCCCCGCTGGTGCGGGGAACACCATACCAATGGAAATCTGTATCCGCTGACCTGCGGTTTATCCCCGCTGGCGCGGGGAACACACTTCTGCGCTACGTTCACGATTATAATAGCGCGGTTTATCCCTGCTGGCGCGGGGAACACTGGTGATAGATGCGCACGGCGTCGTCGATTGAATTGCGTATCCAGGCGATACAACGCCCTTCGCTGGCGGATTGCTCGATACGGGCAAGGCAGGCTTCTTCGTTATCCAGCCAGCCGATATCTACGCTGCGCTCAACCTCTTTGCGGGTCGCAACATGGCGGGAAATAATCTCCTGACCTGCGACTTGCGTCAGCCAGGGGTAGTCTTCATAACTCAATAACGGCGCGTCAGCGGTATAGCCGCTGCCGCGACTAAAGGCGGTCACAAGCTTATTGCACTGCTGTTGCGATAGCGTCGCGGAAAGCAGAATGACGCAATTGCCACTGCGCGCCTGTTGTTCAATCAGGCTTTCCAGGATCCGCGACATATAAGCATCGTAGGCGTGGATCTCGTCGGCCAGCAGCACTTTATTGTCAAGCCCCAGCAACCGCAGATTATTATGTTTAAAAGGCATCACCGCCATCATGGCCTGGTCGAGCGTACCGACGCCCACCTCCGCCAGCAGCGCTTTTTTATTGCTATCGGCAAACCATCCGGCGCAGCCCTGGCTAAAAGGTTGAGCATCATCAGGCTCTTCCGAACCGGAGAAATCGCCGGACCAGATGGTCTGATTAAAGCTATCCATCAAGCCGCGTGCGCTATGCGCCAGCATCAGGCTTGGAAGCGCGCCGGGTTGATAGAGCGCCAGCCACGATTGAGCTAAACGCTCAAACATGGCATTGGCCGTAGCCATGGTCGGCAGACCAAAAAACAGCCCCTGCGCCTTCCCGGCAGACATCAAACGGTGGGTCAGGATTAACGCCGCCTCCGTTTTACCTGCGCCGGTAACATCCTCAAGGATAAACAACTGCGGCCCCGGTTGACTGATATCCAGATCCAGTACCGCCTGCTGAAGCGGCGTAGGGTGCTGAATAAAAGGAAATAATGCGTCTATTCCCCTAAATGGCGCAACCGCCGCTGCAGGCGGAAAAACGTGCATCGCCTGTTCTGCCTGCGAGTATGCCTTCCGCCAGTAAACTTCCAGCGGCATGCGTTGGGAAACTCGCGGGAAAAAGCGGGTCGAGGAGCCCGTCCAGTCGGCCAGCACGACCGCGGCGGAAATAAACCACGACAGCTGGTTGAACTGCTCAATACCTTCATCGTCATCCCAGCACGGCGGAATATTAACGCGCGGAAACAGCGCCTTAATGGCCAACAGAAAGTCGTGCGCCGCTTCAATATCAGCGGGAAGAAAATTATCCAGATCGCGCATCCCCACCGGTGGGCGTCCATGGTGTCCGGTGGTTAACGGCATCCACATTGCAATAACGCGTTTAAGCTTTCGCGTAGGAAGCCGGGAGTTAGGGAATAGTTCAGGGCATTCGCTTAGACAGGTGTTCCATAACCAGTAACCCAGCGTTGAATGCGGTATTGTTTCATAGTCCCGACGGCTTTCGACAGTCGCGGCAAGATTGTCATTGGTATAGAGTTGCTGGAAGGAACGGGCAAACTTTCCACAGTCATGCCAGCATAATAACCAGGCAAAGAATTGAGCGGCAGCCTCAATATCGATGAGGCCCAAACGGCGAAAATAATCCGCGAGGCTATAAATGTTATTCTTTACCATCCAGTAGCCCATCGCGGCTACATCCAAAGAATGCCAGCATAGCAGGTGATAATCGTCGCCTCCGCCAGCATCTCCCCGTCGGGTTTTCCCCCAGTGCTTATAAATTGACACGGCATATCCAGTGGTATAATAAAAATCGAATATGCAATTTACTCTTTTAAACCATTTAAAAGATGACCTCCCTCAATATAATTACTTATTATTCACACACATAAACAGCCATATAACATTCATAGAACCAATCAAACAACCGTATCAACACAAATATCATAACCAGGAAAACAGACATGCTTATGAAAAATGATATGAATCAGTCTAAACATCAAACAATGAAACCTCATTAATACAAAGATGATGTTATAGAAAAAATATCGTCTCTAAATTCACAAAACTCAACAATTCAAACTTCAAAATTATAAATTAACATTTAGCAATATCACTTACAAAAGCATTTGCTCGGATTATTATTGACAATAAAAATCACCCGCCATCTTCGCCATCAACATATCCATAATAACTAATATGAGTTAAAAACATTCTTCAAAAAAATGAGAGCAACGCAAAGAAAACCATTCGACGTACTAAAGTGAATTTAGGAAAAACGAACAATATGTAAAATCAAAAAACGAACAAATACACGCATTCACTTGAAATAAAAAGAAATTTAACAACCTATAAAAAGAATAAAACTGGAGTTAATAAATAGAAATTCATATACCCCACCCCCTAATCATAACCGCGCATGATTACATCACAATATTGATGAAGACACCACATTGACTTGTTCATGTTAAGCGAATACATTTTATCTCATCGACAACACGCTATCTCAAAAAATAATAATCCTTATTCTATTAAGCATATAATTGATAACGTGACATTGCAGGTGTTTATAAAATTAATGGGTGCAATAAAATTAATACATATATTCATGTAACATAATTCATATACGCCAGTCGCAGGCAGCCCCATTACTTAAAAGGCCAATTAATAAAAGCCCGTTGATTTGATTGTAGAAATTTAAAAGCCTCTGGGATAAAGAACCATATAAAACATAGTCAGGATGGTTCTTTGAGTACTTAACCAAACCATTTGTATTACCGCGTATTAATGACTAATGCGTAATCTAGGGCTCCGGCCCTTAATTTTAAATCAGGATGAATTGTTATGAATAAAAAGGTTCTTGCTATAGCTCTGGTCGCTGCATTTGCAGGTATGGGTGTGGCTCAGGCAGCAACAAGCGTCACCGCGCAATCCGTTGCCACCTGGTCTGCAACCGCCAAAAAAGATACCGCCAGCAAACTGGCTGTTACTCCGCTGGGAAGCCTGACTTTCCAGTATGCTGACGGCATCAAAGGCTTTAACACTCAGAAAGGTCTGTATGACGTTACCGTTGAAGGCGACACCACTGCAACTGGCTTCAAACTGACCTCCCGTCTGCTGACCAACACCCTGACTCAGCTGGATACTTCCGGTTCTACCCTGAGCGTGGGCATCGATTATAACGGCACCGCCATTGATAAGGCTTCCGATACCGTGATGATCGATACCGCGAACAACATTCTGGGCGGTAACCTGAGCGCCCTGTCCAATGGTTATAACACCGCGGGCCGTACCAGCGCACAGGATAGCTTCACCTTCTCCATCAATGGCGGCACCTCCGACGGTAAGACTGCTGTAACTGATTACAGCACCCTGCCGGAAGGTATCTGGAGCGGCGACGTTAGCGTGCAGTTCGACGCAACCTGGACCAGCTGATTTTTTTATATTGCATCAAGCAGGGGTCGCTCCCCTGCTTTTTCATGGATGAAATCATATGAAATATCGTCTTCTGGCAGTCTGTCTGTTTTTAAGCGGGATCGCTCCCGCCAGTGCGCTGGACGTGGGGGATATTTCCTCTTTTATGAACAGCGGCAGCAGTACGTTAAGTAAAGAAGTTAAGAATACGACCGATAGCGGTCGCCTGATTACTATTCAGCTTGAACGCCTCTCATCCCCGCTGGAAGATGGCCGCGTGATCCCAATGTCATCGCGAGATGAAGTGCTACAAACTCCCGCCAGCCTGCTGATGCCGGCAAAGAGCAGCGAACAAATCCGCTTTTTCTATAAAGGCCCTGCCGATGACCAGGAGCGCTATTACCGCATCGTCTGGTTCGATCAGGCCTTGGGCGACGCGCAAAAAACCGGCGCCCGGCGCAATGCGGTCGCCACGGCTTCCGCCCGCATCGGCACCATTCTGGTCGTCGCGCCGCGCAAGGTGAACTTCCGCTATCAGTATAACAACGGCTTAATGACCAATACCGGTAACGCCACGTTGCGCATCCTGGCCTACGGCCCCTGCCTGAAAGCCGCCGACGGTAAGGAATGCAAAGAGAGCTATTTCCTGATGCCGGGCAAAGACCGCCGCTTCACCCGCGTGAATGTCGCAGATAAAAAAGGGCGAGTCGCGCTGTGGCAGGGCGAGCAGTTTGTACCGGTAAAATAGATTAATAACCATGGGATAGGGATATGTCCTCATTATGGAATCGTCATGGACGTCGTGTATTAATCACGTCCGGAATTGTCGTGTTTTCGTCTCCCTGTTTCGTTATGGCTGACGCAGAAAAAATATCGCAGATTGGCGGCGTTATTATTCCCCAAACGTTTCGCGTGGCGCTGCAAGACGGCATGAGCCTGCCGCTGTTTATTCACCTCGAAGGCAATAGTGGAACGCAGGACGACCAGCGCATCGGTAGCGCTTTTATCTGGCTGGATAACGGTAAGGTGCGCCTACGACAAATCCGTCTGGAAGATAAAGAGCAAAACGCCACCGTCAGCGATCAGATCAGGCAAACGCTGACGCAAATGGCGGATGAACCCTTTAACAAATCGCTGAGCATTCCGCTGTCCGCCGACGCTAAGCTTCAGTTCGACCTGCGCCGGCTACTGCTGCAGTTGGTGGTTAAAAAAGGGGCGCTTGGCACCGTGCTGCGCTCGCGTAGCGAAGATATCGGCCAGTCCAGCGTGGACGGCCTGAGCAGTAGCCTCACCTACAACCTAGGGGTCTATAACAACCAGATGAGCAGCGGCGGCGATAGCACCTCCAGCTATCTGTCATTGAACAACGTTATCGCATTGCGCGAACACCATCTGGTACTGGACGGTTCGATATACGGCGCCGGGACCAGCAATCAGAATCAGCAGTTGTATAAAGCAATGTACGAGCGAGATTTCGCTGGCCACCGTTTTGCCGGCGGTATGCTCGACACCTGGAATTTACAGTCGCTCGGCCCAATGACCGCCATTTCCGCGGGTAAAATATATGGCGCCTCCTGGGGGAACCAGGCCAGCTCTACGGTATTTGATAACAGCCAGTCGGTCACCCCGATCGTCGCCTTTTTATCCGCCGCCGGTGAAGTACATCTGAAGCGCGATGGCCGCCTGCTCAGCGTGCAGAACTTTGCGATGGGTAACCACGAAGTGGATACCCGCGGGCTGCCCTACGGGATCTACGATATTGAAGTTGAAGTCATCATTAACGGCCGCTCGGTCAGCAAACGCACGCAGCGAGTCAACAAATTGTTCTCCCGCGGGCGCGGCGCGGGCGCGCCGCTGGCCTGGCAGGTATGGGGCGGCAGCTTCCATATGGATCGCTGGTCGCAAAGCGGCAGAAAAACACAAGAGGCGAAAGATACCTGGCTGGCCGGCGTGTCTTCCTCCGGCGCTATCAGCACCCTCAGCTGGTCCGCGACCGGTTATGGCTACGACACCAGCGCGGTGGCCGAAGCGCGCTTTACTCTGCCGCTAACCAACGCCATTAACGTCAATTTGCAAAATATGGCGGCCAGCGACGGCTCATGGAGCACCATCAGCAACGTAAGCGCTACGCTGCCGGGCGGTTTCAGCTCCGTATGGGTTAACCAGGAGAAAACCTCGATTGGCGACACGCTGCGCCGTAGCGATGCCGATAACCGGGCCATTGGCGGCTCGTTAAACCTTGGTTCGCTGTGGTCAAAACTGGGTACTTTCAGCATCAGCTACAACGACGACCGAGAAAACAACAGCCACTACTATACCGCGGATTACTATCAGACTATCTATAGCGGCTCATTCGGCTCTCTGGGTCTGCGCGCCGGGATCCAGCGTTTTAACAACTCGGGAAGCAGCAGCAATAGCGGCAGCGATACCGGGAAATATATCGCCCTTGACCTGTCGCTGCCGCTCGGCAACTGGCTCAGCGCCGGTATGTCGCACCAGAACGGCTATTCAACGGCTAACCTGTCGGCGCGTAAGCGCTTTAAAGAAGGCCCAATTCGTACCATCGGCGCCAATATGTCGCGGGCGGTTTCCGGCAATACCGGCGATGACAAAACCCTCAGCGGCGGCGCCTATGCGCAGTTCGAAACCCGCTATGCCAACGGCACGCTGAACGTCAACAGCGGCGCCGATGGCTATGTGAATACCAACCTGAGCGCCAGCGGCAGCGTCGGCTGGCAGGGAAAACATATCGCCGCCAGCGGCCGCACCGACGGCAACGCCGGGGTGATTTTCCATACCGGTCTGGAGGATGACGGTCAGCTGAGCGCCAAGGTTAATGGCCGCATCGTGCAGCTCTCCGGCAATCGCAACTATCTGCCGCTGTCGCCGTACAACCGTTATGAAGTGGAACTGCAGAACAGCAAAAACTCGCTGGACAGCTACGACATCGTCAGCGGACGTAAAAGCCGCCTGACGCTCTATCCGGGCAACGTGGCGGTGCTGGAGCCGGAAGTGAAGCAGATGGTCACGGTGTCCGGGCGCATCCGCGCCGAGGACGGCAGCCTGCTGGCGAATGCCCACATCAGCAACCATATCGGGCGTACCCGCACCGACGATAACGGCGAGTTTGTGATGGATGTTGATAAAAAATTCCCGGTCATCGACTTCAACTACGGCAAAGGACTGAGCTGCGAAGTGGCGCTGGATCTGAACCAGGCGCGCGGCGCGGTATGGGTTGGCGACGTGGTGTGCAGCGGCCTGCAGAGCTATGCGGGCGTGCAAGGGAAGGAAGATGGTCATGAAAGCTAACGGGTTGTTAGGGTTAATTTCGCAGAACACGCTGGATAACAGCGTGTGGTACGGCGACGTAAGCGTCTCAGGAGAAATTCATGTACAAACGACGTGGCGCGGCAGTAATTAGCCGCCTGCGGGCGGCAATTTGCCTGCTGGCGCTGGGCCTGCCGCTGGCCGCGCAGGCGATGTCGGTCGGTAATCTGACCTTCTCCCTCTCCCCGGAGGCGGCGTTTGCCGCCAAGCGGGTGCTGAACAACAACAAAAGCGCGCGCCTGTATCAGGTGTCGGTGAGCGCCATCGACCGCCCCGGCGGCAAAGAGGTGCGCTCCCGCCCGTCGGACGGCGAGCTGCTGTTCGCCCCGCGGCAAATAACCCTGCAGGCCGGAGAAGGCGAATATTTCAAATTTTACTACCACGGCCCGAAGGATAACCGCGAACGTTATTACCGGGTCATGTTCCGCGAAGTTCCCTCCTTTAACCACGTGGCGCGTAAGGCATCGGGTGCCGGCGTCAGCATGGAGCCGGTGGTGGTAATGGACACTATCCTGGTGGTGCGCCCGCGTGAAGCGAACTTCAAATGGACCCTCGACCGGGCGAGCGGCACTCTCAGCAATACCGGCAATACCTGGTTCAAGCTGCTGATTAAGCCGGGATGCAACACCACGGAAGAAGAAGGGGACGCCTGGTACCTGCGCCCTGGCGATGTCGTCCGCCAGCCGGGGCTACGCCAGCCGGGCAACCACTATATCGTCTATAACGAAAAATTTATCAAAATAACCGACGACTGCCCGCTGAAGTAAAGCACCGGCTCAGCGGAGCGCGCAATGGCAGGAGGCCAGTATGAAAATTAAAGGATTAGCAGGGTTAATGGCGCTGGTCGCGGCGCTGTACGCGGCGCAGGCCGGGGCGGCGACCAAAGTGACACAGGGCGATATGTCCGGGAGCTTCGCGTTTATCGAAGACCAGATCGATAATACCTACTTTGTTACGAATGTGGGTTCATCAGCGCTGCCCGTCATGTCCGGGGCCAACCGCTGGGTTGATCTTTCCTGGTGGGATAATGTACGTGATTACACATATCAGCTCAGCCCGGGATTTATTTCCACACGAAGTATGCATATTTTTTCTGATGGGCTTACCAGAATGGTAGATTTATGGCTTGAAGACGCGCCGGTATCTTATGCGTTAGCCGGGATCACTTGCTCGTATGTGGATAATTTCTGCACCCGTTCCCGCAACAAGGACCCTGTTATCGTGACAACGGACACATCCGTAACCGATGCTCAGGGGGTGTACGGCCTCAAGCTTCCTTATACCGGGATGCAGTATTTGAGCGGCAGTATCTCAGATACCTTTTTTCAATACCTGCTTCAGATGGGCACCGGCAGCAGCTTCTCAATGACCCTCAACGAATGCCTGACCGACAAAATAGCTGACAAAGATTACGATGCAAGTACCGGCGCCCGCTGTAAAGACCAGAGTAATGCGACCTGGTACGCCACACGTCTCACTTATACCAAAGACGCGCACCTGAGGTTACTTAACACCGGCGCCCTTGATGAAGTCTTCATCAACAGCGATGGCGTCCCGACCCCCGGTGAAGGAAATACTAACTGCAGAGTGCAAAATATCGGTAACCTCTCCGGCCTCGCCTGCAGGATGGTGAACTACAGCTTCAGCGGAACAGGTGGCTCCGCGATACGCCTTTACCCGATGCTGAACAACGCCGCATTGTTTTCGGCTGTTAAATCTGAAGATATGCAGTTCAGCCTGGACGGCAGCGCATGGAAACAGACATCATTGACCCACAGCGAGAGGCCCGCCGCCAGCTACTACACTCTTAATGAGATGGCCTCCTCCAACGCCATTTATGTATTCTTTTCAGACAACTTCTTTAAACAGATGGTGGCATCCGGTCTCAGCGATACCAATAGCCAGGATATAATGTATTTTCGCCTCTACAACGATCGCGCATCCACTTCCTCACTAGATGCCGACCTGGCATATGAATTTTACACCTCCAATTCACTGGAGATAAAACCCCGCGAATTCAGCATCAATATCTCCTCTGAAGACTACAGCGACGCCCCAACGCGCGAAGGCTACGTTGGCCGTGATGAACCCTCGCTCGACTTTAACTATATCGTTACCACCAGCGGCAAAACCGCCGCCGACGAGGTGCTGATTAAAGCTACCGGCCCGACGCAGCAAATTAACGGCCGCGCCTACTGTATCTTCAGCGCCGACGACAGCAGCATTAAGGTCCCCTTCCCGGCCACGCTCTCCTTCACCAAACAGGATGGCAGCATCAAGACCTATGACGCGGGCTGCGACGACAGCTGGCGCGATATGACCGACGCGCTGTGGCTCACTTCGGCATGGACCGATATTTCCGGCGAACCCGGCGTTATGGATAAAGCCACGGTGAAGTTTTCAATTCCCATGAATGATGATATTTCGCAGAAAACGCTGGATAACAACGAGTGGTACGGCGACGTCAGCGCCTCCGGAGAAATTCACGTTCAGGCCACCTGGCGCGATATAAATTAAACGCCCGCCAGCCGGGCAACCACTATATCGTCTATAACGAAAAATTTATCAAAATAACCGACGACTACCCGCTGAAGTGAAGTACCGGCGCAGCGGAGTTGCACAATGGCTGGAGGCCAGTATAAAGATGAAAGGATTATTATCGCTAATCGCGTTAACCACTGTACTGTGCGCGCCGGTGGCCGACGCAGCGACTAAAACTATTGGCTTAAATATGTCAACATCGTTCATCTTTGTTGATGACCAAATTGATGGGAACTACTTCATCACTAGTCATATGTCCGGTTTTCCAGAAATAGGAGGCAGTAACAATTGGGTACAAACGCTGGATACCGATAGCGGAGGGGGCGCTTTTTATCAGTATTCTCTGGGATATATTAGTAGCGATACCCTGGGCGCTAACTCCGGGATGTTCGTAGATATGTGGCTGGATAATTCGCCGATTTCATACCCTTTACTGGGTAAACCTTGCAGCCGCTCGCAATCAGGTTGCTCATCCAATGTCATTTCGGGCTCGGTAACCGATAGTCAAGGATATTACGGCGCTTCCGTATCAAAAGACGATCCTAAGCCTGTGATTAATGGGATGTTATCAAACTCGTTTTATCAGTATTTGCTTCAAATGGGTACCGGCAGCACGCTATCCTTCATTATTAATGAATGCCGCACCAGAATAAATTACGATCCAAGCTCAGGCGAACGCTGTAAAGACCAGAGTAATGCGACCTGGTTTGCATCGGAGGCCACCTTTACCAAAAGCGCGCACTTGCGATTAATTAATACTAACGCCGTGGATGAAGTTTTTATCAACAGCGACGGAACTCCAACACCAGGGGAAGGTAATACCAACTGCCGGGTGCAGACCGTGGGCAATCGCTCTGGTTTGGCCTGCAAAATGGTCAGTTACTCACTACAGGCTAATGGTGAAAGTAATGACAGAATTCGCTTTACTCCCGTCTTAAACAATAGTTCTCTATCGTCGGCAATAACGGAGGGTGATATCCAGTTTAGTCTCGATGGCAATAACTGGAAAATAATAGGCAACACCAGTTCAACAAATGATGCTTTATACTATAATTATTACAACTATAATCTCGATCAAATGGGCTCATCAAGTTCAATTTATTTATTTTTTGCAGATAACTTTTTTAAACAGATGGTCGCCTTGGGCATGAGCGATATTGACAGCCGAAACCTGCTATTTTTCCGCCTATACAATTTCACCGGGTGCGGTATGCCTGATTCAAAATCAGCTGGCACCGTTTACGACTTTAACACCTCCAATTCACTGGAGATAAAACCCCGCGAATTCAGCATCAATATCTCCTCTGAAGACTACAGTGATGCCCCGTCGCGCGAAGGATACGTTGGCCGTGATGAACCCTCGCTGGACTTTAACTACATTGTCACCACCAGCGGCAAAACCGCCGCCGACGAGGTGCTGATTAAAGCTACCGGCCCGACGCAGCAAATTAACGGCCGCGCCTACTGTATCTTCAGCGCCGACGACAGCAGCATTAAGGTCCCCTTCCCGGCCACGCTTTCCTTCACCAAACAGGATGGCAGCATCAAGACCTATGACGCGGGCTGCGACGGCAGCTGGCGCGATATGACCGACGCGCTGTGGCTCACTTCGGCATGGACCGATATTTCCGGCGAACCCGGCGTTATGGAAAAAGCCACGGTGAAGTTTTCGATTCCCATGAATGATGATATTTCGCAGAAAACGCTGGATAACAACGAGTGGTACGGCGACGTCAGCGCCTCAGGAGAAATTTACGTCCAGGCCACCTGGCGCGATATTAATTAACCTCCGGGCTGATTAAGACCCGGAATCACGCTAAAATTGGTAAACAGAGCATTACCATGAAAATAAACCCTTGGGGAATTTTAGGGCTGACGGGCGCGTTATTTCACGGCGCGCCGTCAGCATTGGCTGATATGCAGCAAACGACTTTATTCGTTGAAAATAATATCGACAATAACTTTTTTATTACTTACACCGGTAGTGCAGCTGTCATTTCCGGCACTAACCGCTGGGGAAGTATGCGTTTGCGCTCGGCAGGTTATCAAACCTCTCTCGGATATATCTCAGATAACCAATATTTTGCTACACAAACCGAGGGAGATTTATGGCTGGATAATCCGCCAATTTCCTACCTGATGGCAGGACAGAGTTGTGATTCATATGGGCCGTCAGCCAGAAGCGATTGTGATGAAAGCACCTCAACGTTGCCAGGTGTGGTGCTGGAGAAAAATGGCATCTATGGCGCCAAAGTGGATAAAAACCTCAGAGGGACCTTATCAGAGGCTTTTTACCAGTATATGCAGCAAATGCCAACCGGCAGCAGCTTTTCAATGATGATGTATACTTGTGCGACAAGCAGAACCTACGACCCGACGAGCACCTGGCGCTGTTCCCGTGTGGCCCCTTTCTATAGCTATGGCACAATAACTATCACTAAAAGCGCTCACCTTACGCTTATTAACACCAATTCTGTTGATGAAGTCTTTATCAATAGCGATGGCGTACCCACGCCCGCCGAAGGAAATACCAACTGCAAATTGCAAACCGTAGGCGCCCATTCAGGATTGGCCTGCAAGATGGTCTCTTATAGTCTGGACGGCGGTGGCGGGGCGCAAACCGTTCTGGTTTATCCGATGATCCTTAATAGTGCGCTGGCGGCAATTGTCCCTTCGCAGGGATCGTATGATATGCAGTTTAGTCTTGACGGCAGTACGTGGAAACCGGTGAGCAATTCGAGCGTACAGAGCTACACACTAGGGGAACTGACGTCGTCCAGCGCGATTTATTTCTTTTTTTCCGAAAGATTATTTAAAAAAATGGTGGAGGCAGGCATTACTGACACCGATAGCAAAGATTTGTTGAATTTACGCATCGAAAGGCCGAACGGCACTCCCACAATCAGTAGGATGTATGAATTTACCACGTCTAATTCACTGTTAATTAAGCCGCGCGATTTCAGTATTAGCATTACCGCTAAAGACTATAGCGACGCCCCTTCGCTTGCTGGTTACGTTGGCGAGGACGAACCCTTATTAGATTTTAACTACATTGTCACTACTACCGGTAAAACCGCCGCCGACGAGGTGCTGATTAAAGCCACCGGCCCGACGCAGCAAATTAACGGCCGCGCCTACTGCATCTTCAGCGCCGACGACGGCAGCATTAAAGTGCCCTTCCCGGCCACGCTCTCCTTCAGCAAACAGGATGGCAGCATCAAGACCTATGACGCGGGCTGCGACGGCAGCTGGCGCGATATGACCGATGCGCTATGGATAACCTCGGCGTGGACCGATATCTCCGGCGAGGCAGGGACGATGGACAAAGCTACGGTGAAATTTTCTATTCCGATGAACGATGAAATTTCGCTGAAAACGCTGGATAACAATGAGTGGTACGGTGATGTCAGCGCCTCCGGAGAGATCTACGTTCAGGCCACGTGGCGCGATATAAATTAAGCCCTTGGCGGCTTTCGCCGCCAAGGCTGCCACATAACACTTAACCTTCGTGTAATCCGCACTCGCGTTTGAGGCCAAAAAAGCGGGTCTCTTCTTCCGCCATACCGGGCTCCCATTTACGGGTGGTGTGAGTGTCACCGACGGACAAATACCCCTGCTCCCAGAGCGGGTGGTATTTCAGGCCGTGCTTTTGCAGATACTGATAAACCGTCCGGTTATCCCAGTCGATAATCGGCAGCAGCTTAAAGACGCCGCGCTGGATAGCCAGTACCGGTAAATGCGCCCGGCTGCCGGACTGCTCGCGGCGCAGGCCCGCGAACCAGGTGCGGGTATTGAGCTCCTTCAGCGCCCGGTTCATCGGCTCCACTTTGTTGATTTCATTGTACTTCTCAATGCCTTCAACGCCCTGCTCCCACAGTTTGCCGTAACGCGCTTCCTGCCAGGCGGCGCTTTCCGTCGCCCGGTAGACTTTAAGGTTCAGGTTGAGCTTCTCGGTCAATTCATCAATAAACTGATAGGTTTCCGGGAACAGATAGCCGGTATCGGTCAGGATCACCGGAATGTCCGGGCGCAGCTGGTTCACCAGATGCAGGCTGACCGCCGCCTGAATACCAAAGCTTGAAGAGAGCGCATAGTCGCCGGGCAGGTTTTCCAGCGCCCATGCCACGCGTTCTTCGGCGCTGAGTTTTTCCAGCTGAGTGTTAACTTCCGCCAGCGCCATGACGCGTTCTACTTTCGGTAGCTCATTCAGCGCGTTTAGATCGAGTTTGGACATAGGTTCCTCACTGTGTGCCTTGCCTGATGGCGCTTCGCTTATCAGGCCTACGCGAACGGTAGGCCGGATAAGGCATTCATGCCGCTATCCGGCAATTCAGGTTATTCCCAGAAATCACGCGCCGGGTCGAGCACCGGGCGAATGATGCCCGCACGCACCGTAAAGTCGCCGAAGCCTTCACCCGCTTCGCGCTCTTTCGCCCAGCGCCCAACCAGCTCATCGAGCGAGGCCAGGATCTCCGGCTCGGTGATATTTTCGCGATACATCCGTGGGATGCGCGTCCCGCTGCGGTTGCCGCCGATATGCAGGTTATAGCGGCCAGGCGCTTTACCCACCAGGCCAACTTCCGCCAGCATCGCGCGGCCGCAGCCGTTCGGGCAACCCGTGACGCGGGTTACAATATGCTCATCGCCGACGCCGTGCTTGCTCATCACCTCTTCGACCTTGTCGATAAATGACGGCAGGAAACGTTCGGCTTCGGCCATCGCTAACGGACAGGTCGGGAACGACACGCAGGCCATTGAGTTCTCACGCTGCGCCGTGACGGCATTCATCAGGCCATGATCGCGCGCCAGTTTCTCAATCCGCGCTTTCTGATCTTCCGGTACGCTGGCGATGATCAGGTTCTGGTTGGCGGTAATGCGGAATTCACCTTTGTGAATCTTCGCGATCTCCAGCAGGCCAGTTTTTAGCGGGCGGCCCGGATAATCCAGAATACGGCCATTCTCAATAAACAGCGTCAGGTGCCAGTTATTATCGATACCCTTAACCCAGCCGATGCGGTCGCCGCGGCCGGTAAACTCGTACGGACGAATCGGTTCGAATTTGATCCCGGCACGACGCTCAACTTCCGCCTTGAAGGTCTCCACGCCGACGCGCTCAAGGGTATATTTGGTTTTCGCGTTTTTACGATCGGTACGATTACCCCAGTCGCGCTGGGTGGTCACGACCGCTTCCGCCACCGCCAGGGTGTGCTCCAGCGGCAGATAGCCAAACTCGCTGGCGGTACGCGCATAGGTTTTCTTATTACCGTGCTCGATAGACAAACCGCCGCCCACCAGCAGGTTAAAGCCGACCAGCTTACCGTTTTCCGCAATCGCCACGAAGTTCATGTCATTGGCGTGCAGATCGATATCGTTCTGCGGCGGGATCACCACCGTCGTTTTGAATTTACGCGGCAGATAGGTCTGGCCGAGGATCGGTTCCTCGTCGGTAGTGGCGACCTTTTCCTGATCCAACCAGATCTCAGCATAGGCGCGGGTACGCGGTAACAGATGCTCAGAGATCTTCTTCGCCCACTCGTAGGCTTCGGCGTGCAGCTGCGACTCAAACGGGTTCGAGGTGCACAGCACGTTGCGGTTCATGTCGTTGGCGGTCGCCAGCGCGTCCAGCCCAACGGAGTGCAGCATCTGATGCACCGGCTTCACATTCTTCTTCAGAATACCGTGGAACTGGAAGGTCTGACGGTTAGTGAGGCGAATACTGCCGTAGATGGTGTTATCCGCGGCGAATTTATCAATCGCCTGCCACTGTTTGGTGGTGATAACGCCGCCCGGCAGACGGCAGCGCAGCAGCATCGCGTGGCGCGGCTCCAGTTTCTGCGCCGCGCGTTCCGCGCGAATATCGCGGTCGTCCTGCTGGTACATGCCGTGAAAGCGGATGAGCAGGAAGTTGTCGCCTTTAAAACCGCCGGTCAGGCCGTCATTTAAATCTTCCGCAATGGTGCCGCGCAGGTAGTTGCTCTCGATCTTCATACGCTCGGCGTCGGAGAGTTTACCTTCGACCACCAGCGGGCCAGGATGTTTTTCGCTCATTAGTAGACATCTCGCTGATAACGGCGCTCAACGCGCAGCTCACTTAAAAATTCGTCCGCCGCTTCGGCGTCCATCGCGCCGTATTCGGCAATCACTTCCAGTAACGCCTGCTCGACGTCTTTCGCCATTCGATTGGCATCGCCGCAGACATAAATATGGGCGCCGTCGTTAATCCAACGCCACACTTCAGCCCCCTGCTCGCGCAGTTTGTCCTGTACATAGACTTTTTGTTGTTGATCGCGAGACCAGGCCAGGTCGATTCGGCTCAGCACGCCCTCTTTGACGTAGCTCTGCCATTCCACCTGATAAAGGAAATCTTCCGTGAAGTGCGGATTGCCGAAGAACAACCAGTTCTTCCCTTCCGCCCCTTCCGCTGCGCGCTGCTGCATAAAGGCGCGGAACGGCGCGATACCGGTTCCAGGGCCAATCATGATAACCGGCGTTTGCGGGTTAGCAGGCAGACGGAAGTTGTCATTGTGTTCGATAAAGATGCGCACTTCGCCATCTTCTTCCACGCGGTCAGCGAGGAAGCTGGACGCGCCGCCGGCGCGAGCACGGCCTTCAATGTCATACCGCACGACGCCAACGGTCACGTGGACTTCGTTTTCCGCTTCCGCCTGCGAAGAAGCAATCGAGTAGAGGCGCGGCGTTAGCGGGCGCAGCAGGCCGATTAAGGCTTCGGCATCCAACTGTGCCGGCGAGAAGCGCACCATATCGACGATAGGCGTCGTCGCGGCGTAGTGCTGCAACTGCGCTTTATCGCCGACCAGCGGCAGCAGCGTTTCGCTGCGGGTCAGGGTGGCATAGTTCTCAACAATATTGGCGGTATTGACCGTCAGCTCAAAATGCCACTCCAGCGCTTGCGCCAGCGGCAGCGTTTTGCCTTCTACCGTGACCGGTTCATCACCCTTAAGCCACAGCAGCTCCACCAGCTCTTTGACCAGCACCGGATCGTTCTGATACCACACGCCTAGCGCATCTCCCGGCTGATAACGCAGGCCGGAATCACCCAGATCGATCTCGATATGACGGACGTCTTTTTCCGAATCGCGACCGGTTATTTTCTGATTCACAGCAAGCGTCGCCGTCAGCGGCGCTTCTTTGGTATACGGACTGGTATGAATTTCATTCACTGCGCCGCTGGTCGCAAGCTGGGCCGGCGCTGCCGTCGGCGCACGCGCTTTCAGCACATCCACTACGCGAGCGCGCCATTCCGCCGCCGCGGCTTGATATTCAACGTCGGCGTCAACGCGATCGAGCAGGCGTTCGCCGCCCAGTTCGGCCAGTTTGCTATCGAAATCTTTGCCGGACTGGCAGAAAAACTCATAGGAGGTATCGCCGAGACCAAACACCGCGAAGGCGGTGCCATCGAGCTTCGGCGCTTTCTTTGAAAACAGGAACTTATGCAATGCGACGGCTTCTTCCGGCGGCTCACCTTCACCCTGAGTCGACGTCACCACGACCAGCAGTTTTTCACCGGCGATTTGTTTGAATTTATAGTCGCCAGCGTTCACCAGTTTCACGTTCAGCTGCGCGGCCTGTAAATCGTCGCGCAGCGCTTCGGCAACCCGACGCGCGTTGCCGGTCTGCGAAGCGGAAATCAGGGTGATGGCCGGCGCTTCTACCGCCTGAACGGGCGCGCTTACCGCGGCGCCGGGCTGCTGATTCAGCATGCCCCAGAAGTAGCCGGACACCCAAGCCAGTTGGGTTGGCGTAAAGTCAGTCGTGGCCGCCTGTAGGCGCGCCAGTTGCTCCGGGTTTAGCGGCAGCAGATTGGAAGGTGGGGCCTGTGTCGTCATGCGTCGTTATGTTCCAGTAAGCAAAGCTGTTATTCACGCCCTGTCAGCGCGACAAAAACAGAAGAGATTGTAAGGTTAACGGCGGGCATACTAACAATTAAAGAAGGGATGGAAATATCAAATAACCAAATGGACTAACCTGTTTTAGTTATAGTTATTAACAACAAAAGCGATTAGTTAACCAATTGAAAAACAATAGATTAAATCATCAAAACACCACAAAAACGGCGATTTTGCGTTCAGGGCCGTTTTAGTTAATGCTAAAAAATGTACTTTCCGGTACCCTACGGCGGTTTTTTTCGTCCTGTTGAGAGTTAATGATGTCCACCACGCTGTTTAAAGATTTCACCTTCGAAGCCGCCCACCACCTGCCGCACGTACCGAAAGGCCACAAATGCGGTCGCCTGCATGGTCACTCTTTTATGGTGCGTCTGGAGATTACTGGTAAAGTCGATCCCCATACCGGGTGGATCATGGATTTCGCCGAGCTGAAAGCCGCGTTTAAACCGACCTACGATCGTTTAGACCACTATTACCTGAACGATATCCCAGGACTGGAGAACCCAACCAGCGAAGTGCTGGCCAAATGGATTTGGGATCAAATGAAACCGCTGGTTCCTCTGCTGAGCGCGGTAATGGTAAAAGAGACCTGCACCGCAGGCTGCGTCTATCGCGGCGAGTAATTCCCTGCCTTATCCGCCATCGGGCTGCTGCCATGGCGGTTTTCTATTTCATCAACACCGTGTGAATCAGCGCACCAGATAGCCGCCATCCACCGCCAGAATATGACCGTTAACGTAATCCGAGGCCCGGCTGGCGAGGAAAACAACGGCGCCCATTAAATCCTGCGCTTCTCCCCAACGGCCTGCGGGTATATGCGCCAACACGCGTCTGTTTTCCTTTGGGATACTGCGGGTGATAGCGGTCATGGCGGTTTCATAATAGCCCGGCGCGATGCCGTTAACCTGAATATTATGCGGGCCCAGCTCATCGCAGTAGGCTTTGGTTAAGCCAGCCAGCGCATGCTTGGTGGCGGCATAGGCCGGCGACCAGCTGCCGCCGAGATAAGAAAACACCGAGCAGATATTAATAATCTTACCGCTTCGCCGCGGAACCATAATTTTCGCGGCTTCGTGGCTAAGCTCAAACGCTGCCGTCAGGTTAGTCTCGATCATCGGATCCCAGTCTGTGCGACCAAAGCGCAGCACCTTATTCAACTGGCAAATACCGGCATTATTCACCAAAACATCAACGGTACCGAAACGCTCGCAGCAGGCGGCGATAATACGCTGTGGCATACCGCCATCGGTGATATCCGCCAGCATGAATTCCATCTCAACGCCCTGCTGTTCGATAAGTTCTCGGGTTTGAGCTTGTTCTTCGCGCAGAGCAGGAATAAACAGATTCGCGCCGGCGGTCGCCAGGGCGACGGCAAAGGCCTGCCCCAGGCCGCTATTGCCGCCGGTAACGATAGCGGTTTTCCCCTTGAGCGAGAAGAAGTCCATAGAGAAGGCCGTGGGTGGATCAATTAGCTGCATGGTTAACTCGTTCCTTAAGTCAACGTATCAGCCGCCCGCCTCAGGCGGCTGAATTAACGCGCCAATGATAGCATTGCTGTCATTGGCGCGTATCTCAACACCATGCTGAAGTCGAGGGTTAAGATGAATTCATATATGAAGAAGAGAGCTGCCGGGCGGTGAGCACCCTACCCGGCAAAGAAAGCGGGGATCAGGCGATGTTCAGATATTTATGCGTCTGCATGGATAACCGCCAGTTTCGGGCGATACAGGTCTCAATGCACAACCGCGTGGCGTCTTCCTTTTGGCTAATCGGCTGTAATGCAATAATTCGCGGCTTTTCATCAGCCAGCGTTTCCAGCAGCTCATCAAGCGCTTCGATATCACGCACGCGGCCAACCGGATGCTTGATTTCATCTGCACGTTGCAGCGCCTGCGACAGCACATCGTAGCCGCCGCGCATGTTCACCTTCGGCGAGACCGTAACCCAGGTATTGTGGCTGCAGCGGACTTCATGCGTGCCGCTGGTTTCAATCTGACAGCTGAAACCATTTTGCTCAAGCAACTCTGTCAACGGCGTGAGATCGTGAATACAGGGCTCGCCGCCGGTAATCACGACATGTCGGGCGGTCCATCCCTGACGGCCAATGATCGCCAGCAGATCGTCGCTGGTCGCCGGGCCCCATTTATCGCTCTCTTTGGTTTTAGCGAGGATACTAAATAGAGACACTTCCCGATCGGCCAGCTTATCCCAGGTATGTTTGGTATCGCACCAGGCGCAACCAACCGGGCATCCCTGCAAACGAATAAAAATGGCAGGCACGCCGGTAAAGTAACCCTCGCCTTGCAAGGTCTGGAACATCTCGTTAATCGGGTACTGCATAGTCATCTCTGTTCAGGTGGTAAAAGGGTATTATCGCAGATTCAGGCGCTCAGGTCTTGTCCTCAGCTGCGCTTACCAGAGCCCATTGTCAACCGGGTGCAAGCCCTCTTTTTATATTAGTTAGCAAACTATGAAATAAGCACAAAATGTATTTACGATACATTGAGTATTATTTTAGCATGCATCGCGTCCAGTCATTAAGCCGCGCATTGATAACTTTCTTGTGACGTATCTTCTCGCGGATAAAGATGTAACAAAGAATGTTTTTCATGACCGTAACGGTCGTTATTTATTGCTGCTCAAACGAATAAAAAGAAACTATTAATCAAAGATGTACAAACCGATACATGAAACAATGAATCTTTTATCTACGCTCAGGGTCAAATTCAATTCACTTGATTTTCATAGCTTAAAATAAGCTTAAGAAACCGATTATTGCCGCCTGTTTTTATTTAATCTCCGTTTAATTTTCCGCGCCTAGAATCCAGTCGACCAACCATGAGAGACTGCATTCATGAATACATTATTAATTACAGGCGTTACCGGATTTCTGGGCGGAGCGGTATTAGAGAATATCCTTAATAATGAAAATGGGATTAATCTACTGCTCCTGGTGCGAGCCAATAACGATGAAGCGGCTCTGGCCCGGGTGAAGGAAAACCTGCGTAAATTCAATATTGCAGAGGAGAAGCTGGCCGCATTAACCCCCAGGCAGATCCTGCTCGGCGATTTGTCATCACCGGAGACGTTCCTGAGCGACCCGCGCCTGGAGCAGGTCACTCACGTGATCAACAGCGCCGCCGTTG
Organism: Klebsiella sp. 141240; assembly: GCF_050600805.1. Classification (NCBI taxonomy): domain Bacteria; kingdom Pseudomonadati; phylum Pseudomonadota; class Gammaproteobacteria; order Enterobacterales; family Enterobacteriaceae; genus Klebsiella; species Klebsiella sp. 141240. The sequence goes on from NZ_JAQIRK010000001.1 coordinate 105,900, forward strand.
CCTCATTTGGTAATAATCCGCTCATCTGGAAGGTGAATGTCGAAGGAACGTTCAAATTTGCTCAACGGATGTCCCGCGTAGCTGGACTACAACGTTTTCTGCACGTCGGCACCGCGATGTCCTGTACCCCGGAGCCAGATTCACTGGTCGCAGAAAGCGCTGAATTCCGCGAGCACGCCGAGCATCTGGTGGAGTATACGCACTCCAAATCGACCATTGAGCGCCTGATGCAGGAGCAGTGTCCGACGTTGCCGTTAATCATCGCCCGCCCTTCTATCGTCGTTGGTCATACTCATCACGGCTGCCAGCCCTCCAGCAGCATTTTTTGGGTGTTCAGCATGGGGCTGATGCTGCAAAAATTCCTTTGTTCAATGGAAGACCGCGTTGACGTCATCCCGGTCGACTACTGTGCCGACGCGCTGCTGATGTTATTACAACGCCCGCTGGCGCGCGGTGAAGTGGTGCATATCTCCGCCGGTGAAGAGAATAGCGTCAAGTTTGCGGAAATCGATCGCGCGATGGCCTCGGCGCTGGAGCAAGCCCCGGTAGGCGACCGATACGCGCAGGTCAGCTATGAGACGCTGGTAAAAATGCGCCGCGAGTTGAAGGATATTTTTGGCCCGTGCAACGAGCGCTTAATGCTTAAAGCGATGCGCCTGTATGGCGCCTTTGCGACGCTTAACGTCCGCTTCAGCAATGATAAACTGCTTAGCATGGGCATGCCCAAACCGCCGCGTTTCACCGATTATATCGACCGCTGCGTACAAACCACCCGCGGGCTTTCTATCCCGCAGCAAATGGCCGTCGATTTTAAGTAAACACGATGCGCAGGTAAAAAAAATGCCAGTCCGCAGACTGGCATTTTTATTTCACAAAAAGTCAGGATTACGCCTGGCCTTTGATCTCTTTACGACCGTTGTACGGCGCTTTTTCACCCAGAGCTTCTTCGATACGAATCAGCTGGTTGTATTTAGCAACGCGGTCAGAACGGCTCATAGAACCAGTTTTGATCTGGCCTGCAGCGGTACCAACAGCCAGGTCAGCGATGGTAGCGTCTTCAGTTTCGCCAGAACGGTGAGAGATGACAGCGGTGTAGCCAGCGTCTTTCGCCATCTTGATTGCAGCCAGAGTTTCGGTCAGAGAACCGATCTGGTTGAATTTGATCAGGATGGAGTTAGCGATGCCTTTTTCGATGCCTTCTTTCAGGATCTTGGTGTTGGTTACGAACAGATCGTCACCAACCAGCTGGATTTTGTCGCCCAGTACTTTGGTCTGGTATGCGAAACCGTCCCAGTCAGACTCGTCCAGACCATCTTCGATGGACACGATCGGGTACTGTTTGGTCAGTTCTTCCAGGAAGTGGGTGAATTCTTCAGAGGTGAAAGCTTTGTTGCCTTCGCCAGCCAGAACGTATTTACCGTCTTTGTAGAATTCAGAAGCTGCGCAGTCCATCGCCAGAGTGATGTCTTTGCCCAGTTCGTAGCCTGCTGCTTTAACCGCTTCAGCGATAACAGCCAGCGCTTCAGCGTTGGAACCCAGGTTCGGCGCGTAGCCGCCTTCGTCACCAACTGCAGTGTTCATGCCTTTGGACTTCAGAACTTTCGCCAGGTGATGGAACACTTCAGAACCCATACGTACGGCTTCTTTCAGAGTCGGCGCGCCAACCGGCTGAATCATGAATTCCTGGATGTCGACGTTGTTGTCAGCGTGCTCACCGCCGTTGATGATGTTCATCATCGGAACCGGCATAGAGTATTTGCCCGGAGTGCCGTTCAGTTCAGCAATGTGTTCGAACAGCGGCTGGCCTTTAGAAGCAGCTGCTGCTTTGGCGTTCGCCAGGGATACCGCCAGGATTGCGTTCGCACCGAAGTTGGATTTGTTTTCAGTACCGTCCAGGTCGATCATGATCTTATCGATGCCAGCTTGATCTTTAGCATCTTTACCCAGGACTGCCTGAGCGATCGGGCCGTTTACCGCAGCAACAGCTTTGGTTACGCCTTTACCCAGGAAACGGGATTTGTCGCCATCGCGCAGTTCCAGCGCTTCGCGGGAACCAGTAGAAGCACCTGACGGAGCAGCTGCCATACCGACGAAACCACCTTCCAGGTGTACTTCGGCTTCAACAGTCGGGTTACCACGGGAGTCGATGATTTCACGACCGATGACTTTAACGATTTTGGACATTAGGTTTTCCTCAGTACAAGTTAAACTAAAACTCCAGACAAACAATGCACCCAGTTGGGTGCATTGCCGTTCTAACTCTTTTACTTCGCCTGACGCTTCTGGTACTCGCTCGCGGCTTTCACAAAGCCTGCAAACAGCGGGTGGCCGTCACGCGGCGTCGAAGTAAACTCCGGGTGGAACTGGCAGGCCACAAACCACGGATGGTTCGGCACTTCGATGATCTCGACCAACTGATCATCCCCGGAACGGCCCGCAACGCGCAGGCCGGCAGCTTCAATCGGTTTCAACAACATGTTGTTGACTTCGTAGCGGTGACGATGGCGCTCGGTGATTGTCGGCTCGCCGTACAGCTGGCGAACCAGAGAATCATCACCCAGCTGGCACTGCTGCGCGCCAAGGCGCATGGTGCCGCCGAGGTCGCTCTTCTCGGAACGCACCTCAACGTTGCCTTCTTCGTCACGCCATTCGGTAATCAGCGCCACCACCGGGTACTTACAGTCTGGCACAAATTCCGTAGAGTTGGCGTTTTCCATGCCCGCTACGTTGCGCGCGAACTCAATCAGCGCAACCTGCATACCCAGGCAGATGCCCAGATATGGAATATTGTTCTCACGCGCATAGCGCGCGGTGGCGATCTTGCCTTCAACGCCGCGGTAGCCGAAGCCGCCCGGGATGAGGATCGCGTCCAAATCTTTGAGGATTTCGACGCCGCGCGTTTCAACATCCTGCGAATCAATAAGCTTGATGTTGACGGTCACGCGGTTTTTCAGACCACCGTGTTTCAGCGCTTCAATCACCGATTTGTAGGCATCCGGCAGTTCAATGTACTTACCGACCATACCAATAGTGACTTCGCCTGCCGGGTTAGCTTCTTCATAGATTACCTGTTCCCATTCGGCCAGGTTTGCTTCCGGACAAGTTAAGCTGAATCGTTTACAAATATAATCGTCCAGACCCTGAGATTTCAACAGGCCTGGAATTTTATAAATGGAATCGACATCTTTCAGAGAAATCACAGCCTTTTCCGGGACGTTACAGAACAATGCAATTTTTGCACGTTCGTTGGCCGGAACCGCGCGATCGGAGCGGCAAATCAGGATATCAGGCTGGATACCGATGGAGAGCAGCTCTTTTACAGAGTGCTGAGTCGGTTTAGTTTTGACTTCACCCGCCGCCGCCATGTATGGCACCAGGGTCAAGTGCATGAACAGGGTATGCTCACGGCCGATTTCTACCGCCATCTGGCGAATAGCTTCGAGGAACGGCAGGGATTCGATATCGCCTACGGTACCGCCGATTTCAACCAGCACCACGTCATGGCCTTCGCCGCCAGCCAGTACGCGCTCTTTGATGGCGTTGGTGATGTGCGGGATAACCTGTACGGTTGCGCCGAGATAGTCGCCACGGCGCTCTTTACGCAGAACGTCGGAGTAGATACGACCGGTAGTGAAGTTGTTGCGGCGAGTCATCTTGGTACGGATGAAACGCTCGTAGTGACCCAGGTCCAGATCGGTTTCAGCGCCGTCTTCAGTAACGAACACTTCCCCGTGCTGGATTGGGCTCATGGTGCCCGGATCGACGTTGATGTACGGATCCAGTTTCATGATAGTTACGTTGAGCCCACGGGCTTCAAGAATGGCTGCCAGGGAAGCTGCGGCAATGCCTTTACCCAGAGAGGATACGACCCCGCCGGTCACAAAAATATAGTTCGTTGTCATGCTGAACCTGAGAAGTTAGGGTAAAACGATGGAATAACCAGGACGGGAAAGTAGTATACCCGAACATGCGTGATGCCACAAACTTTCATTCTCCCCTCCTCTTCTTTCTACCAGCCGCACCTGCGTTGCGACTCGAACAACTCGAAGAGGCAGGCTACATGGTGTTTCAACAACATAACGGAATGAGAAAATAGCCGCTTTTGGCGAAATGTTTTTGACGTAAATCAAGCGCTTGTTATTTATAAAATCACACAAATAGCGCTTGATCACGAAAACTCGTTAGAGATCAGTTTCCTGGCGTTTTACTTCCTGCCACACTTCTTCCATGGTTTCGAGGTCAACACCGGTCATTTCCAGGCCTCTGGCGGCGACAATACGCTCAACTTCGCGGAAGCGGCGCTCAAATTTGAGGTTCGCTTTCTGCAATGCGACCTCGGCTTTTACCCCTAAATGGCGGGATAAATTCACCGTGGCGAACAGCAGGTCGCCCACTTCTTCCTCGAGTTTAGCTTCATCAACCACCGCCTGCTGCGCTTCATGCATGACTTCATCTATCTCTTCATGCACTTTATCGAGCACCGGGCCAAGCGAGGTCCAGTCGAAGCCCACCGCCGAGCAGCGGCGCTGAATTTTATGCGCGCGCATCAGCGCCGGCAGGCTATGTGGAATATCATCCAGCGCCGAGTGTTGCGCCTTTTCCGCTCGCTCCGCGCTCTTGATCTGCTCCCAGCGCGCCAGCACTTCCGCACTGTTCCCGGCTGAAGCATCGCCAAAGATATGCGGATGACGACGTTCCAGTTTGTCGCTGATGGCGGCGCAGATATCGTTGAAATCAAAACGCCCTTCTTCCTGCGCCATCTGCGCATAGAACACCACCTGGAATAACAGATCGCCAAGCTCGCCGCGCAGATCGTCAAAATCTTCGCGCGCAATGGCGTCCAGCACTTCATAGGTCTCTTCAAGGGTGTAAGGGGCAATCGTGGCAAAGGTCTGTTCTTTATCCCACGGGCAGCCGTTTTCCTGGTCGCGCAGGCGGCGCATGATGCCGAGCAAGCGGTCAATTTGAGTCATGTGACAATCCTGGAAATTTAAAAAAAAGGTAGGCCGGATAAAGCATTGATACCTTATCCGACGTTAAGAAATTGCCGGATGGCGGCTTCGCCTTATCCGGCCTACGGACGAATTAACCGCCGTGCAGACGACGCGCGTCGATGACATCCGGCACCTGGTTCAGCTTGCCGAGCACCCGGCCCAACACCTGCAGGTTGTAGATTTCAATGGTCATATCGATGGTCGCCAGCTGCTGTTTGGTATCGCTGCGGCTGGCCACGCCCAGCACGTTCACCTTCTCGTTGGCAAGAATAGTGGTAATGTCGCGCAGCAGGCCACTGCGGTCGTTGGCGACCACGCGCACCACCAGCGAATATCCCGCCGAATAGCTCTCGCCCCATACCGCATCAACGATACGTTCCGGCGCGTGAGACTGCAGCTCAGCCAGCTGATCGCAGTCGGCGCGGTGTACCGAAATCCCGCGCCCCTGGGTGATGAAGCCGACGATTTCGTCACCGGGAATCGGCTGGCAGCAGCGGGCGATGTGATGCATCAGATTGCCAACGCCCTCAACCACCACCCGGCCATTGTCTTTGCTGCGGTTCTGCGGGGTATAGGTTTTCTGTTGCAGCTGCTTCAGCGCGGCCGCATCCTGCTCGGCGGCGCTCGGTTTGTTGAACTGCGCCTGCAGGAAGTTGACCATCTGATTAAGGCGAATGTCCCCGCCGCCGATAGCCGCCAGCAGTTCATCCAGTTCATTAAAGTTGTAGCGCGGCAGCAGATGTTTCTCGGCATCCTTCAGGCTGATGCCCAGATGCTCGAGCTCATCGTCAAGGATCTGCCGCCCGGCGAGAATGTTCTTGTCGCGATCCTGTTTACGGAACCAGGCGTGAATTTTTGAGCGCCCGCGGCTGGTGGTTACATAGCCGAGGTTCGGGTTCAGCCAGTCGCGGCTTGGGTTCGGTTGCTTCTGGGTGATTATCTCAATCTGATCGCCCATCTGCAGCTGATAGGTGAACGGCACAATGCGTCCGCCGATTTTGGCGCCGATGCAGCGGTGCCCGACATCGCTATGGATATGGTAGGCAAAGTCGAGCGGAGTTGAGCCCGCCGGCAGGTCAACCACGTCACCCTTCGGCGTAAACACATAGACCCGGTCGTCAAAGACCTGGCTGCGCACTTCGTCGAGCATTTCGCCGGAGTCGGCCATCTCTTCCTGCCAGGCGATCAGCTTACGCAGCCAGGCGATACGGTCTTCATGGCCGCGACCGCCGCTCGCCCCGGCGCTGGCGCCCTCTTTATACTTCCAGTGCGCCGCCACGCCGAGCTCGGCGTCTTCATGCATCTGTTTGGTGCGAATTTGGATTTCGACCGTTTTCCCGCCTGGCCCGAGCACCACGGTATGAATAGACTGGTAGCCGTTCGGCTTCGGGTTGGCGACGTAATCATCAAATTCGTCAGGCAGATGACGATAGTGAGTATGCACGATCCCCAGCGCCGCGTAGCAATCCTGTAAACGTTCGGCGACGATACGAACCGCGCGCACGTCAAACAGTTCATCAAAAGCGAGATGCTTCTTCTGCATTTTGCGCCAGATGCTATAGATATGCTTCGGACGCCCATACACCTCAGCTTTTACGCCTTCGGTTTTCATTTCTGAACGCAGATGGCCGACAAACTCATCGATGTAATGTTCGCGGTCGATACGGCGTTCGTGCAGCAACTTAGCAATGCGCTTGTATTCGGCTGGATGCAGATAACGGAAGCAATAGTCTTCCAGCTCCCACTTCAGTTGACCTATTCCTAAGCGGTTCGCCAGCGGCGCATAGATATTGGTACACTCTTTTGCGGCCAGTACGCGTTCATCTTCGGGTTCATCTTTTACCTCGCGCAGGTGAGCGATACGTTCCGCAAGCTTGATGACCACGCAGCGGAAATCATCGACCATCGCCAGCAGCATGCGGCGAATATTGTCGACCTGTTCTGAGGAGACGGTATCGGTGTGGGTGGCTTTGAGCTGGCGAATCGCCGCCATATCACGCACGCCGTGAATCAGGGTAACGACGGATTTGCCGACGCTCTCTTGCAGGACCTCTTCGCTGACAACATTGCCGTCCGCCAGCGGAAACAGTAAAGCGGCCCGTAAGGTATCGATATCCATATTGAGCATGGAGAGAATTTCTACCATCTCCACGCCACGCCATAACAGGAGATCTGCCTGCGGGTGTCCCTGCGTTGTTACGCGACAATAATCCCAGGTCTCGGCTAAGCGCTCACACGACTGCTGGCTGGAAATCCCCAGACTCGCGATCCATTTCTTCGGGTCAAACTCACCAGCTTTATTAAGATGTGCACTTCTTACCGCAACCATTGTCCTCTCCTTAAGGGACTCAGCCTACCGAAGTCAGCAAGCCATATTTTAAACCCGTCATCCTTCAGTCCACACCGCCATCAGGCATCTTCACTGTCGCCTCGATGCGGGCTGAACAATTTTATGTAAGCTCGCGTTCAAACAATACTATCGATTCCAGGTGCCCGGTGTGCGGGAACATGTCCAGCATCGCCAGACGTTGAATACGATATCCTGCCTGAAGCAACGCCTCACTATCGCGCGCCAGCGTCGCCGGGTTACATGAAACATAGACCACCCGCCGCGGAGCCAGCTTGATAATATGCGCCATCACGCCCGGCGCGCCGGCTCTTGCCGGGTCGAGCAGAATTTTATCAAAGCCATGCTTCGCCCAGGCCTGCCGGGTGACATCCTCTTCCAGGTTTTCATGAAAGAAAGTCACGTTCTGCAACCCATTGAGGGCGGCATTTTCTCGCCCCTTCGCCACCAGCGCGGGCACGCCTTCGACGCCCACCACGCTCGCCGCCGCTTTGGCCAACGGCAGGGTGAAATTACCCATACCGCAAAACAGATCCAGAACGCGGTCCTGCGGCTGAATATCTAACCAGGCCAGCGCCGTACGCACCATCTTCTGGTTTACGCCATCGTTGACCTGGATAAAATCGCGCGGACTGAACACTAAGCGTAGTCCGTCTGACGTGTACCAGGGTTCATCGCCGCGAATATGTTCAAGTATCTCGCTTTGCGGCGCGAGGTACAGGGATAGACCGTGAGTTTGCGAAAAACGTTCCAGTTTTTCTTTATCCGCCGCCGTCAGCGCGGCGGTATGGCGTAAAACCATCAGCGGTCCATTGTCCGCCTGCACCAGTTCAACGTGGCCAAGTTGACGTTGTGATTGCAGGCTGGTTAAACACTCGCGCACCGCGGGTAACAACGCCTCAAGTTGGGGCACCAAAACAGGGCACTGCACCACATCGATGATTTCGCTGGAATTGGCCTTGCGAAAACCCATCTGCAGTTGTTGGGTCTTTGGCTGATAATTCAAGCTCAAACGCGCCCGACGACGGTAGCCCCAGGGTTCAGCGGCTATAATGTCGTCAACGTCACGTTTCATCAGGCGGGAGAGCGCGGCGCGCTTGCTTTGCTGCTGTAGTTCAATGCTCGCATGTTGCTGCTGACATCCGCCGCAGACGCCGAAATGCGGACAGCGCGGCGCGACGCGCTGTGGACTGTCGTTCAGGCGGCGTTTAACCTGAGCGCGGGCATACTGTTTTTTATCCTCTACCAGCACGACTTCCGCCTGCTCTTGCGGCAACAGGCCGGGGACAAACAGCGCCTTACCCTGATGACGGGCTACGCCCTGGCCAAAGGGATCAAGGTCATTTACCGTCACGGTTATGATCTGGCGCGTCGTCACACGCCGTTTTGCAGAGTAGAATTGCGCCATCGTAGAGGATTATCTCAAAAATATACTGACTCTATACATGAAATCATTCGGGCTACCAATGCAGAAGCCGTCTGAAGGTTGATATGTATATTCTCCCATAATGGAACCGCATGACCAACTACAGCCTACGTGCTCGCATGATGATTCTTATTCTGGCGCCGACCGTTTTGATTGGTTTGCTGCTCAGTATTTTCTTCGTTGCCCACCGCTATAACGACCTGCAGCGGCAGTTGGAAGATGCCGGCGCCAGTATTATTGAACCGCTGGCGGTATCCAGCGAATACGGCATGAATTTGCAAAATCGCGAGGCGATCGGCCAACTTATCAGCGTGCTTCACCGCCGCCATTCCGATATTGTGCGGGCCATTTCCATTTATGATGCTAAAAACCGGCTGTTCGTTACCTCTAACTTCCAGCTCGATCCGCGAGAAATACAGCTCCCGCGCGGCGCGCCCTTCCCTCGCCGCCTGAGCGTCACCCGCCACGGCGACATCATGGTGCTGCGCACGCCTATTGTGTCAGAAAGCTATCTGCCCGATGAGTCGCCGGAAAGCGATGCTAAAATGCCGGGAAACATGCTTGGCTATGTGGCGCTGGAGCTCGACCTTAAATCTGTGCGCCTGCAGCAGTACAAAGAGATATTTATCTCAAGCGTCATGATGCTGTTTTGTATCGGCATTGCGCTGATTTTCGGCTGGCGCCTGATGCGCGACGTGACCGGGCCGATTCGTAATATGGTCAACACCGTTGACCGCATCCGCCGCGGCCAGTTGGATAGCCGCGTTGAAGGTTTTATGCTCGGCGAGTTGGATATGCTGAAAAACGGCATTAACTCGATGGCGATGTCGCTTGCGGCATACCACGAGGAGATGCAACACAATGTCGATCAGGCGACTTCGGATCTGCGCGAAACGCTGGAGCAGATGGAGATTCAGAACGTCGAGCTGGATCTGGCGAAAAAGCGCGCCCAGGAGGCCGCGCGCATCAAGTCCGAGTTCCTTGCCAATATGTCGCACGAGCTACGAACCCCGCTTAACGGCGTCATTGGCTTTACCCGCCTGACGCTGAAAACCGATCTCAACGCTACCCAGCGCGACCACCTGACCACCATCGAACGTTCGGCGAATAATCTGCTGGCCATCATCAATGACGTGCTGGATTTCTCCAAGCTCGAAGCGGGCAAGCTGATTCTGGAAAGCATTCCTTTCCTGCTGCGCAATACCCTGGATGAAGTGGTGACCTTGCTGGCGCACTCGGCGCACGATAAAGGGCTTGAGCTCACCCTCAACATCAAAAATGATGTCCCGGATAATGTGATTGGCGATCCGCTGCGCCTGCAGCAGGTGATCACAAATCTGGTGGGTAACGCGATTAAATTCACCGAGCACGGCAATATTGATGTGCTGGTTGAACAGCGGGCGATAAGCAATTCCAGAGTACAAATTGAAGTACAGATCCATGATACCGGTATCGGCATTCCGGAACGCGATCAGTCGCGGTTGTTCCAGGCCTTCCGCCAGGCCGATGCCAGTATCTCGCGCCGCCACGGCGGCACCGGCCTGGGGCTGGTTATCACCCAGCGGCTGGTCAAAGAGATGGGCGGCGATATCTCATTCCATAGTCAGCCGAACCGCGGTTCCACCTTCTGGTTCCATATCAGTCTTGACCTGAATCCGAACGCCATTACTGACGGTTTCGATACCCATTGCCTGGCGGGCAAGAAGCTGGCCTACATTGAAGCCAATGCTACCGCCGCGCAAAGCACGATGGAACTGCTGGCGACCACGCCGCTGGAAGTGGTCTACAGCCCGACGCTATCAGCGCTGCCGGATGCGCACTACGATATTTTACTGGCCGGTATTCCGGTGTCGATGCGCGATCTCAGCAACCAGCGGGATAAGCTGGTCCGCGCCTGCTCGCTATCCGAAACCCTGGTGCTGGGGCTACCTTGCCACGCGCAGGTTAGCGCCGAAGAGCTGAAAAGAAACGGTGTTACCGCCTGCCTGCTTAAACCATTGACCTCCACGCGGCTTTTCCCGGTGCTGATGGCCTCTTGCCGCGCGCAGCCGCCGGTGCCACAGCCCTATATCGATAGCGATAAACTGGCGATGACGGTAATGGCGGTAGATGATAACCCGGCCAACCTTAAGCTTATTGGCGCGCTGCTGGACGATCTGGTGCAGCATGTCATTCTGTGCGATAGCGGCCAGGATGCCGTAGAGCAGGCCAAACAGTCGCAGTTGGATCTCATTCTGATGGATATTCAAATGCCGGATATGGACGGTATTCGCGCCTGCGAATTGATCCGCCAGCTCCCGCATCAGCAGCAGACTCCAGTGATCGCGGTGACCGCTCATGCCCTTGAGGGGCAACGCGAGAAACTGCTGGCCGCCGGGATGAACGATTATCTGGCGAAGCCGATTGAAGAAGATAAGCTCAGCACCCTGCTGTTGCGCTATCAGCCCGGCATGCACGTCGCCGCCCCGCAAATCGCTGAACCGGTGGAGCCGGTTATCGATCATAACGTCACGCTCAACTGGCAGCTGGCGCTGCGTCAGGCGGCCATGAAACCAGACCTCGCTCGGGAGATGCTGCAGATGCTGCTCGCCTTTATGCCGGAGGTGCGCAATAAAGTTGAAGAACAGCTGGTTGGCGAGACGCCGGAAGGCCTGCTGGATTTAATCCATAAGCTGCACGGTAGCTGCAGCTACAGCGGCGTACCGCGGCTGAAAAAACTGTGCCATACCCTTGAAAGCCAGTTGCGCGCCGGTACCGCGCCGGAAGAGCTGGAGCCGGAACTGCTGGAACTGTTAGACGAGATGGATAACGTCGCCCGCGAAGCGTGCAAGATGGGAGTGTGATTCGGTGTTCCGGATCACGGCGCCACGGTCCGGTACTTGGTTGGTAGCCCCGGTAAGCGTAAGCGCCACCGGGGAGGGTTCCCGGATCGCGGCGCTACGCGCCTTATCCGGGCTACAAATACCACTGCGCCGGCCGGGTTACCGCTTACCGCCCATCTGCAATACCGCGGCCACGTTACGTGCCGTCATCCGCACGTTGGCGGCGGCGTTCGCCAGCGCCTCTTCCAGGGTACAGACGGTATACAACACGCTAAAGACCGCATCCAAACCATGCTGATGCACGACGCCAACATCGGCGGTCAGGCTGCCGGCAATTCCAATCACCGGCACGTTGAAGCGTTTAGCGACCTTCGCCACTCCCACCGGTACCTTGCCGTGAATGGTCTGGCTATCGATACGCCCTTCACCGGTAATCACCAAATCGGCATCAGCCACTAGCTCTGCCAACCCCAGCGCGTCGGTCACAATCTCAATACCCGGGCGCAGGTTGGCGCCGCAAAACGCATACAACGCCGCCCCCATACCTCCCGCTGCGCCGCCCCCTTCCAGGCTCAGCACGTCGATATCCAAATCGCGGGCGATAATCTGCGCAAAGTGTTGCAGGCCGTGGTCAAGACGCTCAATCATCGCCGCCGTCGCCCCTTTTTGCGGGCCAAACACCGCGCTTGCCCCCTGCGGGCCGGTTAACGGGTTGGTGACGTCGCAGGCGACATCAATCCGGCAATCCGCCAATCTCGGATCCAACTCGCTAAGATCGATCCGCGCCAGCGTCTCCAGCGCGCCGCCGCCAGGGGCAATTTGCTGTTGCCCAGCGGTCAACAATTTCGCCCCCAGCGCCTGTGCCATACCGGCGCCGCCGTCATTGGTCGCGCTACCGCCGATACCAATAATAATCTGCGAAACCCCTGCATCCAACGCGTGACGAATCAGCTCGCCGGTTCCCCAGGAGGTGGTCAGTAGCGGATTACGTCGCGTGGGTGGCACGCTTTCCAGTCCGCTGGCCGCCGCCATTTCGATATAGGCGCAGCGCATATCGCCGGACAGGCCATAAAAGGCTTCGACCGGTTCGCCAAGCGGCCCGGTAACGCTGACCTGTACGATATGCCCTTGCGTCGCGGCAACCATCGCCTCAACGGTACCCTCACCGCCGTCGGCAACCGGGACTTTAACGTACTCCGCATGGGGATAAATCTCGCGAAACCCCGTTTCTATCGCGGTAGCGACATCCAGCGCACTCAGGCTCTCTTTGTAAGAATCCGGCGCGATCACTATCTTCATAAGTGTCCTTAATATGAATAACCCCGGCGACCGGCAGTTGCCGACCCCAACAGGGTCGGCGTTATCTTAGCGAACCATGCAAGGACGTTTGTTATCAAAGGTCCAGTTCGGGATTAAATATTGCATCGCCATGGCGTCATCACGAGCGCCCAGGCCATGTTTCTTATATAGCTCATTAGCCTGCATCACGCGGTCCATATCCAGCTCAACCCCCAAACCTGGCGCTGTCGGCACTTGCACCATACCGCCTTTGATTTCAAACGGTTGTTTGGTCAGACGCTGGTTGCCCTCCTGCCAGATCCAGTGGGTATCGATAGCGGTAATTTTACCCGGCGCCGCCGCAGCCACATGGGTAAACATCGCCAACGACACGTCAAAGTGGTTATTGGAGTGCGAACCCCAGGTCAGGCCAAATTCATGACACATTTGCGCCACGCGCACCGAGCCCTGCATGGTCCAGAAGTGCGGATCCGCCAGCGGAATATCCACCGATTGTAACGACAGCGTATGGCCCATCTGCCGCCAGTCGGTGGCGATCATGTTGGTCGCGGTCGGCAGCCCGGTCGCCCGACGGAATTCGGCCATCACTTCGCGGCCGGAGAAGCCTTGTTCAGCGCCGCAAGGATCTTCCGCATAGGCCAGCACGCCTTTCAGCTGTTTACCTATCTGGATGGCTTCATCAAGCAACCAGGCGCCGTTCGGGTCGAGGGTCACGCGCGCATCAGGGAAACGCTTCGCCAGCGCGCTAATCGCTTCGGCTTCTTCAAAACCGGCCAACACCCCGCCCTTCAGTTTAAAATCATTGAAGCCATATTTTTCGTAAGCGGCTTCCGCCAGACGAACCACCGCCTCCGGCGTCATCGCCTCTTCATGACGAATACGGTACCAGTCGCACTGTTCATCCGGCTGGCTTTGATAATCCAGCGGCGTCGCGTGGCGGTTACCGACAAAGAACAGGTAGCCCAGCATTTCGACTTCGCTCCGCTGCTGGCCATCGCCAAGCAGAGAAGCAACGTTCACGCCCAGATGCTGGCCCAGCAGATCCAGCAGCGCCGCTTCAATCCCGGTCACCACATGAATGGTGGTGCGCAGATCGAAAGTTTGCAGGCCACGGCCGCCGGCATCACGGTCGGCAAACTGGTTACGCACGGCGTTCAGCACATTTTTGTACTCGCCCAGCGTCTTACCTACCACCAGCGGCGCGGCATCTTCCAGGGTCTGGCGGATCTTTTCGCCGCCGGGGATTTCGCCAACGCCGGTATGCCCGGAGTTATCTTTGATGATAACGATATTACGGGTGAAGTACGGCGCGTGCGCGCCGCTCAGGTTCATCAGCATGCTGTCATGCCCGGCAACCGGGATTACCTGCATGGCAGTCACAATTGGCGTTGAAGATGATGTAGTCATAGCGTAATCCTTTTTAATTAATGACGGCCGAAAACGGGGCGTTTACGGTCGAATGTCCAACCGGGAATCAGGTACTGCATCGGGCCTGCATCGTTACGCGCGCCGCCTGGCAGCGCCTTATAGGCCTCATGAGCTTTATGCACCTGTTCCCAGTCCAGCTCCACGCCGAGTCCCGGCGCGTCTGGCACGGCGATTTTGCCGTTGATAATCTGCAGCGGATTTTGCGTCAGACGCGAATCGCCCTCCTGCCAAATCCAATGGGTATCGATAGCGGTCGGATTGCCCGGCGCCGCGGCGCCGACGTGGGTAAACATCGCCAGCGAGATATCAAAGTGGTTGTTCGAGTGACAGCCCCAGGTCAGCCCCCAGTCATCGCACAACTGCGCCACCCGCACCGCGCCGGAGAGCGTCCAGAAGTGCGGGTCCGCCAGCGGAATATCGACGGCGTTGAGCATGACCGCATGCCCCATCTCGCGCCAGTTGGTGGCTATCATGTTGGTCGCCACCGGCAGCCCGGTGGCGCGACGGAACTCGGCCATCACTTCCCGGCCGGAAAAGCCCTGTTCCGCGCCGCACGGATCTTCGGCATAGGTCAGGACATCCTGCAGACCTTTACACAGCGTAATCGCTTCATCCAGTAGCCAGGCGCCGTTCGGATCGACGGTAATGCGGGCGTCAGGGAAGCGTTTTTTCAGCGCGCGGGCGGTATCGATCTCTTGCTCGCCAGGTAACACGCCGCCTTTTAGCTTAAAGTCTTTAAAACCGTAGCGATCCTGCGCCGCCTCCGCCAGTCGCACCACCGCGTCGCTATTCAGCGCCTGCTGGTGACGAAGACGGTACCATTCGTGGTCGCCCGGCGTCCGCGCAAGATAGCCCAGATCGGTTTTTTCGCGGTCGCCGATATAGAACAGGTAGCCCAGCACGGTCACCGCATCACGCTGTTTGCCCGGCCCCAATAGTTCGCAGACCGGGACATTCAACACCTTGCCAAGCAGGTCGAGCAGCGCGGCTTCCAGCGCCGCCACCGCATTGACTTTCAATTCGAAGGTCCATGCCCCTTTGCCGAAGGTGTCGAAATCCGCCGCCTGATTGCCTTTATGTACCTGCTGTACGACGCGGTTGAGGCGAGCGACCTCCTGTCCAACCACCTGGGGAATGGCATCGACCAACGTCTGGTAGATGACTTCGCCGCCGGGCGCTTCGCCGACGCCGGTATGCCCGGCGTTATCGGTTAACACCACTATGTTGCGGGTAAACCAGGCGTTATGCGCGCCGCCGATGTTCATCAGCATGCTGTCGTGCCCGGCGACAGGAATCACCTTCATTTCGGTAACGATTGGGCTGGATTGGGTATTCATGATTAACGCCCCGCAACCGGTTTAAGTTCGATACGTTTGATATCGCCAACCAGCACCAGGTAGCTGAGTACCGCCACCAGAGCGTGGATACCGACGTAAATCAGCGCGCCGTTGAAAGAGCCGGTGGTGCCGACGATATAGCCGATAGCGATAGGGGTGACGATGCCGGAAATATTGCCGAACATGTTGAACAGACCGCCTGAGAGGCCGCTAATCTCTTTCGGCGCGGTGTCCGCCATTACCGCCCAACCCAGCGCGCCAATGCCTTTACCGAAGAAGGCCATCGCCATAAAGCCGATGATCATCCATTCCACGTTGACGTAGTTACACATCAGCATGGTCATGGACAACAGCATACCCAGTACGATCGGCGTTTTACGCGCGATATTCAGCGAGCCGGTACGGCGCATCAACCAGTCGGAAATAATCCCGCCCAACACGCCGCCGACAAAGCCGCACACCGCCGGGATTGAGGCGACAAAGCCCGCTTTGAGGATCGACATGCCGCGCGCCTGCACCAGATAAACCGGGAACCAGGTGATAAAGAAGTAGGTTAACGCGTTGATGCAGTACTGGCCGATATAGATCCCGACCATCATTCGCGAGCCGATCAGTTGCTTGATTTGGCCCATTTTGACGTTAAAGGGCACCTTCTGCGCACTGCTCTTTTGATCCATATTGATCAACGCGCCGCCTTCGGCGATGTAGTCCAGCTCTTTCTGGTTAACGCCTGGGTGGTTATTGGGATCGTGGATCACTTTCAGCCACACGAAGCTAATGACAATACCCAATCCGCCCATAAAGAAGAATACGTGCGACCAACCCACTTCATGGGTCAACCAACCCATAATCGGCGCGAAAATAACGGTGGCAAAATACTGCGCGGAGTTAAAAATCGATACCGCCGTCCCTCTCTCCTGCGCCGGGAACCAGGCGGCCACAATTCGGCTATTGCCAGGGAACGAGGGCGATTCGGCAAGGCCGACGAGGAAGCGCAGGGTAAACAGCGCGATGATAATGCCAAAACCGCTAAAGATATCGACGAAGCCCTGCAGCAGGGTAAATACGGACCAGATAAAGATGGACCAGAAATAGACGCGTTTAGAACCAAAGCGGTCAAGCAGCCAGCCGCCTGGGATCTGTCCGATCACATAGGCCCATGAAAACGCGGAGAAAACATAACCCATGCCAACAGGATCGAGGCCGATATCCCTGGCCATTTCAGAACCGGCAATCGACAACGTCGCGCGGTCGCCATAGTTAAAGGATGTGACGATAAACAGCATCACCACTATCCAATAGCGAGCATTGGTGCGCTTTTCAGCGGCGCTCGCAGCCTGACTTAATGAACTCATTGTTGTACTCCTGAATCATAGCGTTTAGCTACGTTCATTCTGAACAGCACAACCTGTAGGGTAATCAGAATGACGTGTTAGTGTTTTTTTCGTTATATCTGGCGTACTGCTTTTGTCACTGGCAGGAAAAGTATAAAAAGAGGCGTCGGCGGGCTCACCGTGCATATACACAGCTTTAGCGGGTGATACTGCGTTAGTTTGTGGCGTATGCCTAAGGTTGTGGGGAGTAGTTCACGGAAATGGAAAACCGTCGCCCGCTGATGGGTCGATGAACGACATTACCTTCAGAGTGTGAATCGGCTCTCTTGACGCCGGGGAAACGCAAAGAAAAAAGCCATAACGATGAAGTGGTTATCAGGCAGATGCCCGAAGCCGGGCGCGATGGAGAACGTTAAGATAACCCTGACCGTTTATCCGGCCACTGGCGGCTTAAGCGCGCCCTCTACGTAGGGAGAGGGCGTACTTAACATGATTACTCGAGCAGTTTAGCCCACGCTTCTACCCAAGGGTTGGAAACGCTTTCTGGTTCCGGGTCTTCGCTGGCGTCGATGGTGAGCATCTCGCCAATACGACGCGCGCCCTGCTCCTGCAGCAGCGCATCAAAGGTTTTACCACCGCCGCAGAAGTTAGCGTAGGTGCTATCGCCAAGCGCGATAATGCCGTAGCGCAGATGCGGCTGATACATATCTTTAATGCCTTCATACAGCGGAACGATGCTGTCCGGCAGATCGCCCTGCCCGGTGGTCGAGGTCACGACCAGCACGTATTTGCCGGTATAGGATTCCCAGTCTTTCACTTCCGGGTCCTCAAATACCGTCGCTTTATGCCCCAGCCCGCTCAGAATGGCTTCCGCCTCCTCGGCGACCAACAGCGAGTTTCCATACATCGTGCCGACAAAAATTCCGACTTCTGCCATAGTGATTATCTCCCTGGATTATCCGCGATACTCTCATCCTGACTGCTGTCGTCGGCAAACTCAACCCTTTCATTTAACGGGAGAAGCCCGCGCCAGCCAAACTGCGACAGCGCGCGCATCCAGACATCATCCAGACCCGCGCGAATCGTTAGCGGCTCGCCGGTAAACGGGTGTGTTAACGATAGCTGACTGGCATGCAGCATCAGACGATTGCAGCCGAAATGTTCAGCGGCGCTGCGGTTTTGCCGTAGATCGCCATGTTTGCTGTCACCGAGGATCGGATGGCGCAGATGGGCCAAATGGCGACGCAGCTGATGTTTACGCCCGGTTTTCGGCTCCAGCTCCACCAGCCCGTAGCGGGTGGTCGGGTAACGGCCGGTGGCGACCGGCATTTCTACCGTCGCCAGTCCGCGATAGTGGGTCACCGCCGGCTGCGGGCCTTTATCTTCACGAGCGAATTTATCGGCGATTTTGTCCAGCTCTTCTACAAGCGGATAATCCAGCACCGCCTCTTCAGTCAACCAGCCGCGAACGATGGCGTGATAGCGTTTTTGCATCTGGTGTTGTTCAAACTGCTGCGCCAGCAGCCTGCCCGCTTCGCTCGATAATCCCATCAGCAGCACGCCGGAAGTCGGCCGGTCCAGACGATGAGCGGTGAAGACGTGCTGGCCGATTTGATCGCGCACGGTCTGCATCACCACCACTTTCTCATCGCGATCCAGCCAGCTGCGGTGCACCAGCCAGCCGGAAGGCTTATTCACCGCCACCAGCCACTGGTCCTGATAAATAATCTCCAGCATCAGGCGTTTTCGTCCGCGAATAATGCATCCAGCAGCAGTAGTTCAGCCACGATAGCTTCGCGCGCCGGATGAGCTTTATCCAGCGCCATCTCGTAGTAGGGCGCGACGGCAAAGTTCTGCGGCAGCGGCATACCGCTGGCAATCAGTTGATGCATACGCGGGATCAGCACCCACTGTAGCCATTCCAGCGGCTCGAGCGTGTCCAGGCAAAACGGCTGCTCGCTGGCGAAAGCGCTGCTATCCGGCGCCTGTTCCTGCCAGTGGTTTGTTTCGCGCAGCAGCGCTTCAATGGCGTGCAAGCGATCGCGCACGCTAGCGTGAAGGGTCATGGGGAAACCTCGATGAATTGTAAACCGGGCGCAGGATAGCAAATCCGCGAGAGAAATAAAAAAAGGGAGCACTGTATAAACAGTGCTCCCGGTTCGTTTTGCAGCATTCCAGCTACATTGGTGCTCCCTGCTCGTCCTTGAAAACTTTTCCTGAGGTCTCCTGACCAAGTTCATCCATAAACTAGCGCATCCTGCTTTCACACCACCCCGATGTGAAATAACTTATCCCTAAGTGTGTCCAGATCTTCCTGATCCACCGTTCATCCTGAGCGGCTCTCGTTCTCCATCCTGGAGGTGTCCTTTACGCGTTCCTGCGTTATCCTTGCCTCATCCTGAAGCCTGTCCTTGCAACGCCATCCTGGCGGGTCCTGTAGAAGAGCCATCATCCTGATGTTCTCTTCATTTGCGACTTCCTGTCGACGTACATAGGATCACTGATTCCGCCTCTTCTTACAAGACTTACTACGACAATCTCTTAAGATTAGTGGCCAAACTAAAAGACCACATAATTACCAAATCATTTTATAACAATAAGTTAGATGTAATCACTACGTAAAAAATTGCTGAAAATGATGACGATCTCTTACAGGTCTTGTAAGAGATCTCTCACAAACCACCAGGGTAAATGGATTACAGAAGGGGCTCAAGCTGATTCAGGAAACTCGCAAGCGAGTGAGAAAGGGTCTCTCTTTTTCGGGTTCCGAGCGTCTCTTTAATGACTTCGCCGCTCAGGTTGCAGACCGAAATAACCTCCAGTTCGCTATCCAGCGTGGCGATAAACAGCGTCGGCGATAGCTTGAGGCGTTTTTGCACCACCAGGTGACCAATAAGGTTTTCCTGCACTCGCTGGAAATCATCCGGGCTCCAGGCCTGCAGCAAAGTAAGGTTCTGTGCCGCGAAGCGGGCGTGCATATCGCCAGCGAACTGAGTGGTATAATAACTATGAATTGGCTGTTGTACCACAATCTCCAGCGCTCGTTCAACTCCATCGAGATGGTGTTCTAACGTAAACGGCTGCGGCTGCCAGAAAACGGCATCGTCTTCACTGGCGCTAATACAGGGAGATGGGATGCCATAAAGGTCTTCGCTGCGCGGCAGGCTGGCATAACGCTGCTGCCAGGCATCGCAGTAACGTTGGGTAAATGATTGCAGCGCTTCTATGGTCTGATGATCCACCGGTTTCTCTCTTCACGTTAGACAGGATACACTTGGCATATAGTGTACCCGCTTTACTATGGTGAAACATGTCTTCTTACGATAATCATCAGGCGCTGGCCGGCCTGACGCTCGGTAAATCAACGGATTACCGCGATACCTATGACGCTTCGTTGCTGCAGGGCGTGCCGCGCAGCCTGAACCGCGACCCGCTCGGCCTGCACGCTGATAATCTACCGTTCCACGGCGCCGATATCTGGACGCTGTACGAGCTGTCGTGGCTGAACGCCAAAGGCCTGCCGCAGGTCGCCGTCGGCTACGTGGAGCTGAGCGATACCACCGTCAATCTGGTGGAATCGAAAAGCTTCAAACTGTACCTGAACAGCTTCAACCAGACCCGCTTCGCCGACTGGGAGGAAGTCCAGGCGACGTTGACCCGCGATCTCAGCGCCTGCGCCCAGGGCGAGGTCAAGGTTTCGCTGTACCGACTCGATGAGCTGGAAGGGCAACCGGTCGCCCATCTGCATGGCGCCTGCATCGACGATCAGGATATCGAGATTGATAACTATCAGTTCAGCGCCGACTACCTGCAGGACGCGGCCAGCGGTAAAGTCGTCGAAGAGACGCTGGTCAGCCATCTGCTGAAATCGAATTGTCTGATCACCCACCAGCCGGACTGGGGCTCGGTACAGATTCAATATCGCGGGCCGAAAATCGATCGCGAAAAACTGCTGCGCTATCTGGTGTCGTTCCGCCACCACAATGAATTCCACGAACAGTGCGTCGAACGCATCTTTAATGATGTGCTGCGTTTCTGCCGTCCGGAATCGCTTTCCGTGTACGCTCGCTACACCCGCCGCGGCGGCCTGGACATCAATCCGTGGCGCAGCAACGGTGAATTCGTGCCGGCAACCGGCCGTCTGGCGCGGCAATAAGCGAAATTTTTCACACTTTGCGTGCGTTAACGCGTACGCAAGGTTGTGGAAAGACTACGGCCAGGGCTATTGTAATCACAGGAAGACGATAATCGTCCTGTAAGGAGTTCACTTGATTACACACGTTAGCCCGCTTGGTTCAATGGATATGCTGTCACAGCTGGAAGTGGATATGCTTAAACGCACCGCCAGTAGTGACCTGTATCAACTCTTTCGCAACTGCTCGCTTGCTGTGCTCAACTCTGGGAGCCTGACCGATAACAGCAAGGAGCTACTGTCTCGTTTTGAAAACTTCGATATTAACGTGCTGCGCCGCGAACGCGGCGTGAAGCTGGAACTGATCAACCCGCCGGAAGACGCTTTCGTCGATGGCCGTATTATCCGTTCCCTGCAGGCCAACCTGTTTGCCGTGCTGCGCGATATCCTGTTCGTCTACGGGCAGATCCACAACACCGTCCGCTTCCCGAATCTCGATCTCGAAAGCTCAATTCACATCACCAACCTGGTGTTCTCTATTCTGCGCAACGCCCGCGCGCTGCACGTCGGCGAAGCGCCGAATATGATTGTCTGCTGGGGCGGCCACTCTATTAATGAAAATGAGTACCTGTACGCGCGCCGCGTCGGTACCCAGCTTGGCCTGCGCGAACTGAACATCTGCACCGGCTGCGGGCCAGGCGCCATGGAAGCGCCAATGAAAGGCGCCGCCGTCGGCCACGCCCAGCAGCGCTATAAAGACAGCCGCTTTATCGGCATGACCGAACCTTCCATTATCGCCGCTGAGCCGCCAAACCCGCTGGTCAACGAACTGATCATCATGCCGGATATCGAAAAGCGTCTCGAAGCGTTCGTACGCATCGCCCACGGTATTATCATCTTCCCGGGCGGCGTGGGTACTGCGGAAGAGCTGCTTTATCTGCTGGGCATCCTGATGCATCCGGATAACAAATCACAGGTGCTGCCGCTTATCCTCACCGGGCCGAAAGAGAGCGCCGACTACTTCCGCGTGCTGGACGAGTTCATCGTTCATACCCTCGGCGAATCGGCTCGCCGCCACTACCGCATTATTATCGACGATGCCGCGGAAGTGGCGCGCCAGATGAAAAAAGCGATGCCATTGGTCAAAGAGAGCCGCCGCGAAACCGATGACGCCTATAGCTTCAACTGGTCGATTCGTATTTCGCCGGACCTGCAGATGCCGTTTGAGCCAACGCACGACAATATGGCTAATCTCAAACTTTATCCGGACCAACCGGTGGAAGTGCTGGCCGCCGACCTGCGTCGCGCCTTCTCCGGTATTGTCGCCGGCAACGTGAAAGAAGTCGGTATTCAGGCCATCGAGAAATATGGCCCTTACAAGCTGCATGGCGATCCGGAAATGATGCGCCGCATGGACGATCTGCTGCAGGGCTTCGTTGCCCAGCACCGCATGAAGCTTCCGGGCGGCAGCGCCTACATTCCGTGCTACGAAATCTGCTCCTGATAACGTGATACCTCTCCCGGGCGGCGGTCGATACCCTGCCCGGGTACTCCCGCCCGCAATTTCCAGTTAATTAATTTTTCTAATTAATGATTCGTAGAGTTTCCACATAGCCAATCGTTTGCGTTTCCAAAAAGAGCAATAAAATTCACCATAAAAATAACATTATGGCGAAAAAACGTCGTTTACATCACTTTTTTGCAGCAAAAACCTCGTTATTTGGTAACAGAGCTTTTATCTCATGTGCTGCAAATGATAGCCTTCGCGCCACATTTATCTGGCTGATCACCATAAACAGACTGTTGGGCTAAAAACGTTCAGATTTAAAGTGGATTATTGCATTTGGGATCCCGATCACTGATGTATTTTCCATATAAATGTATCTTGCCGCCCAATTGTTACGGAGAAAATTTCTAAAAAACCGTAAAGCAACGAATTTCATATTATTTAATCGTTTTTATTTACTAGATTTTGTTGATTCCTCCAGGAGATACAGATGGAAACCACACAAACCAGCACTATCGTTTCGGGTGAAACCCGCAGCGGATGGCGCAAAACGGATACCATGTGGATGCTGGGCCTGTACGGCACGGCGATCGGCGCGGGCGTTTTGTTCCTGCCAATCAACGCCGGCGTCGGCGGTATGATCCCACTGATTATCATGGCTATTCTGGCCTTCCCGATGACCTTCTTCGCACACCGCGGTATGACCCGCTTCGTGCTTTCCGGTAAAAACCCGGGTGAAGACATCACCGAAGTGGTTGAAGAACACTTTGGCGTGGGCGCAGGTAAGCTGATTACTCTGCTCTACTTCTTCGCAATCTATCCGATTCTGCTGGTTTACAGCGTGGCTATCACCAACACCGTCGAAAGCTTCATGGCGCACCAGCTGCACATGACGCCGCCGCCGCGCGCCATTCTGTCGCTGATCCTGATTGTCGGCATGATGACCATCGTTCGTTTCGGCGAGCAGATGATCGTTAAAGCAATGAGCATCCTGGTATTCCCGTTCGTTATCGCGCTGATGATCCTGGCGCTGTATCTGATCCCACAGTGGAACGGCGCGGCGCTGGAAACCCTGTCGCTGAGCAGCGCGACAACAACCGGTAACGGTCTGCTGATGACTCTGTGGCTGGCGATCCCGGTGATGGTCTTCTCCTTTAACCACTCGCCGATCATCTCCTCCTTCGCGGTCGCGAAGCGTGAAGAGTACGGCGAAGGCGCTGAGAAGAAATGCTCCAGCATCCTGGCGCGCGCTCACATCATGATGGTGCTGACCGTTATGTTCTTCGTCTTCAGCTGCGTACTGAGCCTGTCTCCGGCAGACCTGGCGGCGGCGAAAGAGCAGAACATCTCGATTCTGTCTTACCTGGCGAACCACTTTAACGCACCGGTTATCGCCTGGATGGCGCCGATCATCGCGATGATCGCTATCACCAAATCCTTCCTCGGCCACTATCTGGGCGCTCGTGAAGGTTTCAACGGCATGGTGATTAAGTCTCTGCGCGGCAAAGGCAAAACCATCGAAATCAACAAACTGAACAAGCTGACCGCGCTGTTTATGCTGGTCACCACCTGGATTGTGGCCACGCTGAACCCGAGCATCCTCGGCATGATTGAGACCCTGGGCGGCCCGATTATTGCGATGATCCTGTTCCTGATGCCGATGTACGCTATCCAGAAAGTTCCGGCCATGCGCAAATACAGCGGCCACATCAGCAACGTCTTCGTTGTGATTATGGGCCTGATTGCCATCTCCGCGATTTTCTACTCTCTGTTCAGCTAATTCTCTTAAGACCTCCCCTCGCGCCGCTTAACGGCGGCGCGCTTTCCGACAGTACTGGAATACATCATGATCAGCGTATTCGATATTTTCAAAATCGGCATTGGCCCATCCAGCTCCCATACCGTTGGACCGATGAAAGCGGGCAAACAATTTACTGACGACCTGATTGAGCGCGGCCTGCTGGCTGACGTCAGCAAAGTCGTCGTTGACGTTTACGGCTCCCTGTCCCTGACCGGTAAAGGCCACCATACCGATATCGCCATTATCATGGGGCTGGCCGGCAATCTGCCGGATACCGTCGACATCGACGCGATCCCGGGCTTTATCCAGGACGTTAACACCCACGGCCGCCTGCTGCTGGCGAACGGCCAGCACGAAGTCGCGTTCCCTGTCGACCAGTGCATGAATTTCCATGCCGACAACCTGTCTCTGCATGAGAACGGCATGCGCATTACCGCGCTGGGCGGCGACAAGGTACTCTACAGCCAGACCTACTACTCCATCGGCGGCGGCTTTATCGTCGATGAAGAGCACTTCGGCCTGACCACCGAAGCGCCGGTTGCCGTGCCTTATCCGTATAAAAACGCCGCCGACCTGCAGAAACACTGCAATGAAACCGGCCTGTCGCTCTCCGGGCTGATGATGCAGAACGAGCTGGCGCTACACAGCAAAGAAGAGCTGGAACAGCACTTCGCCGCGGTGTGGGAAGTGATGAGCGCCGGTATCGAGCGCGGCATCACTACGGAAGGCGTGCTCCCGGGCAAACTGCGCGTCCCGCGCCGCGCCGCCGCGCTGCGCCGCATGCTTGTGAGCCAGGACAATACCAACAGCGACCCGATGGCGGTCGTGGACTGGATCAACATGTTCGCGCTGGCGGTAAACGAAGAGAACGCCGCCGGTGGCCGCGTGGTGACCGCGCCAACTAACGGCGCGTGCGGTATCGTTCCGGCGGTACTGGCCTACTACGACAAGTTTATCCGTAAGGTGAACGCTAACTCTCTGGCCCGCTATATGCTGGTCGCCAGCGCCATTGGCTCGCTGTATAAGATGAACGCCTCTATCTCCGGCGCCGAAGTCGGTTGCCAGGGCGAAGTCGGCGTGGCCTGCTCGATGGCCGCGGCCGGTCTGGCGGAGCTGCTGGGCGCTAGCCCGGCTCAGGTGTGCATCGCCGCGGAAATCGGTATGGAGCATAACCTCGGCCTGACCTGCGACCCGGTTGCCGGCCAGGTGCAGGTACCGTGCATCGAGCGTAACGCCATCGCGGCGGTCAAAGCGGTTAACGCCGCGCGCATGGCCCTGCGCCGTACCAGCGAACCGCGCGTGTGCCTCGATAAGGTTATCGAGACCATGTATGAAACGGGCAAAGATATGAACGCCAAGTACCGCGAAACCTCTCGCGGCGGCCTGGCGATGAAAATCGTCGCCTGCGATTAACGCCTCTGGCCCGGCACGCTTCGGTATGTCGGGCCAACTCTCCTCCAGCCCTGGCTCATTCTGCGAGCCTGCTTCCCGAACTTCGCTCTACCAATAGCCTCGCCTTGCCACCGATGTTACCCTTACAACCTGAGAACAAAGGGAGGTATCTTGTGGCTGTTCATCTGTTAATTGTCGACGCGCTCAACCTGATCCGCCGTATTCATGCGGTACAGGGTTCACCCTGCGCGGATACCTGCCTGCACGCCCTGGAACAGCTTATCGTCCACAGCCAGCCGACGCACGCCGTGGCGGTGTTCGACGATGAAGACCGCGCCCACGGCTGGCGCCATCAGCGGCTGCCGGACTATAAAGCCGGGCGCGCGCCGATGCCGGAAACGCTGGAGGCGGAAATGCCGGCGCTGCGGGCGGCCTTCGAACAGCGCGGTATCCGCTGCTGGGCGCTGCCCGGCAGCGAAGCGGACGACCTGGCGGCCACGCTCGCCGTTAAAGTTGCCCAGGCCGGGCATCAGGCGACTATTGTCTCGACCGATAAAGGCTACTGTCAGCTGCTGTCGCCGACCATTCGCATCCGCGACTATTTCCAGAAACGCTGGCTGGATGCGCCGTTTATCGCCAATGAATTCGGCGTGATGCCGGAGCAACTGCCGGACTACTGGGGCCTGGCGGGAATTAGCAGCTCGAAAGTACCGGGCGTTGCCGGGATTGGGCCGAAAAGCGCGGCGCAGCTGTTAACGGATTATCAGGATTTAGAAGGCATCTACGCGCGGCTTGCCGAAGTGCCGGAGAAGTGGCGTAAGAAGCTTGAAGAGCATAAAGAGATGGCATTTACCTGCCGGGAAATCGCCCGCCTGCAAACGGATTTACAGCTCGATGGCAACCTGCAGCAGCTGCGTTTGCCATCCGCGTGATCCCCGGCCGCGCTGATGCGTGGCCGGGGCTGCTGAGCGCTGATTAGCGCTCGTCGCGGCGGCCGCCGACCGCCGCCCACAGGCGACGCACGTGTACGGTCACTTCTTCACGGTCGTGATACAGCTGACGGGCCTGAATCTGCGCGTTAATACCGTGCTCATCAAGCTGCGCCTGAATATAGGCCAGGTTTTGCGACACCTCTTCATAGCGCTTTTTCATCGGCAGCTTAAGGTTAAAAATGGTCTCGCGGCACCAGCCGTTCACCAGCCACTGCGCCATTAACGCCGCCACCTTCGCCGGTTTCTCAACCATGTCGCACACCATCCACGAGATGTTGTTGCGGTTCGGACGATAGCGGAAGCCATCTTCACGCAGCCAGGTCACCTGTCCGGTATCCATCAGGCTCTGCGCCATCGGGCCGTTATCGACCGAAGAGACCCACATGTTGCGCTTCACCAGTTGATAGGTCCAGCCGCCCGGGCAGGCGCCGAGATCCACCGCGTACATGCCATTCGCCAGACGCTCGTCCCACTCATCCGCCGGAATGAAGACGTGAAACGCCTCTTCCAGCTTCAGCGTCGAACGGCTCGGCGCATCGGAAGGGAACTTCAGGCGCGGGATCCCCATATAAAACGGCGAGTTGTTATTGCTAAAGGAGTAGCCGGTGTAACAGCAGCCGGGGGCGATAAAGAACACGTGCACCACCGGACGCTTTGGCGTTTCATAGTTGGTCAGCACGCCGGCTTCACGCAGCGCCGCGCGCAGCGGCACCGTGAACTTGCGGCAGAACTTCATCAGCTCCTTGCTTTCGTTGGTATCCGCCACCTCAACGCGCAGATCGCCGCCCTTTTCCACCACGCCCTGCAGCATGCCGACGATCGGCGTGATGCGGTCTTCCGGCGGCAGGTCGCGCAGCAGTTCGCCAACGACGAACATCTGGCGCGCGAAAATCAGCGAGCTAAACGGTAGATCGCGCACCAGCTTCTCGCCATCGCCCTGCTGATAGCACTCAAAAATCACATAGCCGGAGTCGTCTTTGACCCGGGCAAAACCAAATACCTCAAGGCGGGCTGCCTTATCGGTAATTTCTGCTGCGCACTCTTTCTCAAACCCGGGGCGACAATAGAGGACAACCTTATTCATGAACAACGCCCTTACGTTTCAGACGAATTGCACCAATTAACATTAATACCCAACCGGCTAGGAAGCAGACGCCGCCTACCGGGGTAACGAACGCCCACAGGCGTAAATGCGACAGCGCCAGGCAATATAAGCTGCCGCTGAACAACACGGTTCCCAGCGCCAAAAACACGCTGCTCCAGTAAAACCAGATGCTTATCCGCCGCTGCATGGCGACAGACAGGCCTAAAATCGCCAGCGTATGAAACGCCTGATACTCAAGGCCGGTGTGGATCCAGGCCATTTCGGCCGCACCCAGCGATTTACTTAATACGTGTGCGCCAAAGGCGCCCAGAGCCACAAAGATAAAGCCGCTGATGGCGGCAAAAATCAGCATAAAACGGCTGGTCATGTTGATACCCTACAAAGTCAGTTAACGCCTGGTCATCAGGCCGTTATTGTTCGTAACGAAAGCGGAATTTTTCTTGTTCGCTCGCCGCCTTCGCTAAAATCCACTGGCGGAAAGCGGCTATTTTACCCAGTTCAGCCTGACTGTCATGACAAACAAGGTAAAACGCGTTCTTACTGACCAGAACATCATTAAACGGGCAGACCAAACGGCCTGCTTCAATTTCGGACTGGGCCATAACGTTATTGGCCAGTGCGACGCCTTGTCCATGGATTGCCGCCTGCAGCACCATCGCGCTGTGGCTGAATATCGGTCCCTGTTGCACATTGATATGATTTAGACCCAGTTGCCGGGTATAAGTTTGCCAGTCGCGGCGAGACGCATCATGTAACAGCGTATGTTGCGCCAGATCGGCAGGCGTTTTCAACGCTTTGTCACCGGTTAACAACAACGGCGAACAAACCGGCAGTAAATATTCGGCGTACAGTTTTTCAACACGCAGCCCTGGCCAGTTGCCGCGGCCATAGAAAATCGCCACGTCGACGTCGTCGGCCAGTTTATCTTCCTGACGGTCCACCGCCTGGATACGCACATCGATCCCCGGATAAGCTGAGTTAAAGCTTGAGAGTCGCGGCACCAGCCACTGAATGGCGAAACTGGGCAATAAACTAACAGTTAGCGCTCCTTTCGCGCTGCGCGCCTGCAGTTTACGCGTCGCTTCGGTGAGCTGCGAAAAAATCTCTTTAATATCCTGAAAATAGCTTTGCCCCTCTTCCGTTAACAGCAGCGAGCGATTGCGTCGACGAAACAGCTTCAGGCCCAGAAAGTCCTCTAGTGACTTGATTTGGTGACTTACTGCGGCCTGCGTCACAAAAAGCTCATCGGCTGCGCGAGTGAAGCTAAGATGACGTGCGGCTGCATCAAAAACACGTAATGCATTCAGAGGTGGTAATCGCTTCGACATGGTTATTCTGACTGAGATGTTAACGAGTTTTAACAAATAGGAAACAACAGTTAACCTATTAGTTTTTTTTATCTGAGCCATTATAAATTGTCCGTTGAGGTTCTACCAGCAAATACCTATAGTGGCGGCACTTCCTGAGCCGGAACGAAAAGCTTTTTTTGGAATGCGTGTTCCAACAAGCTTTTGGCTTACGGTTGTGATGTTGTGTTGTTGTGTTTGCAATTGGTCTGGGTTTGCAGACCATGGTAGCAAGGCTACCTTTTCACTTCCTGTACATTTACCCTGTCTGTCCATAGTGATTTAATGTAGCACCGCAATGCGCGGTGCTTTTTTTTGCCGAAAAATCACCGTTCTCCCCGCCTCCTCGCTATCACCAGCCTTGCCCTAATGGGGAATTTGCGCGACGATCGTGATATCGATATGAGGAATTCCATGAACGCATTCAATCCCGCCCATTTCCGCGCCCAGTTTCCAGCCCTGGCGGATGCCGGCGTCTACCTGGATAGCGCGGCGACGGCGCTAAAACCGCTGGCCGTGATCGATGCCAGCGACCAGTTTTATCGCCTGAGCGCCGGCAACGTCCACCGCAGCCAGTTTGCCGCCGCCCAGCATCTTACCGAGCGCTACGAGGCGGCGCGCGAACGCGTCGCCAACTGGCTTAACGCGCCTTCCGGCAAAGATATCGTCTGGACCCGCGGCACCACCGAAGCCATCAATATGGTCGCGCAGAGTTACGTGCGCCCGCGCCTGCATCCTGGCGATGAGATAATCGTCAGCGAAGCCGAACACCACGCCAACCTGGTACCGTGGCTGATGGTTGCCGAACAAACCGGCGCGCGGGTGGTCAAGCTGCCGTTGGGCGCCGATCGTCTGCCGAATGTCGCGCAACTCCCTTCGCTTATTTCTCCGCGCAGCCGGGTGCTGGCGATTGGCCAGATGTCTAACGTCACCGGCGGCTGCCCCGACCTGCAGCATGCTATTGCTCTCGCCCATCAGGCGGGAATGATAGTGATGGTTGATGGCGCGCAGGGGGCGGTGCACTTCCCCGCCGACGTGCAGGCGCTGGATATCGATTTTTATGCCTTCTCCGCCCACAAGCTGTATGGCCCAACGGGTATTGGCGCGCTGTATGGCAAAAGCGACCTGCTGGCGGAGATGTCGCCGTGGCTCGGCGGCGGCAAAATGATTACTGAAGTCTCGTTCGATGGTTTTAAAACCCAGCCCGCCCCCTGGCGGCTTGAAGCCGGGACGCCCAACGTCGCCGGCGTTATCGGCCTCAGCGCCGCGCTGGAATGGCTGCAGGAGATCGATCTTGCACAGGCGGAAAACTGGAGCCGTAGCCTGGCGACGCTTGCGGAAGATGAACTGGCAAAACGGCCCGGCTTTCGTTCGTTCCGCTGCCAGGATTCGAGCCTGCTGGCCTTTGATTTCGAGGGCGTACACCATAGCGATATGGTTACGCTGCTGGCGGAGTCCGGCATTGCGCTACGCGCCGGGCAACATTGCGCGCAGCCGCTGCTGGCGGCATTAGGCGTCAGCGGTACGCTGCGCGCCTCATTCGCGCCGTACAATACGCAAGATGATGTTTATGCGCTGGTGCACGCTATCGACCGCGCGCTGGAAATACTGGTGGATTAATGATGACTTCCCAACCTTTAAGCGCCGCGCTCAGCGAAGCGACGCTGCGCCAGACCTTCGCCCCGCTGACCCAGTGGGAAGATAAGTACCGCCAGTTGATTTTAGTGGGTAAGAAACTGCCGCCATTAACGGATGACCAGCGGGCGCAGGCGAAAGAGATTGCGGGCTGCGAAAACCGCGTCTGGCTGGGGTATCAGGTTGATGCCGAGGGCAAGATGCGCTTCTTTGGCGATAGCGAAGGGCGTATCGTGCGCGGTCTGCTGGCGGTGCTGTTAGCCGCCTGCGACGGAAAAAGCGCCGCTGAGATTTTAGCGAAAGATCCGTTGGCGTTATTCGATGAGCTGGGTTTGCGCGGGCAGCTTAGCGCTTCGCGCAGCCAGG
Source organism: Klebsiella sp. 141240 (assembly GCF_050600805.1). Classification (NCBI taxonomy): domain Bacteria; kingdom Pseudomonadati; phylum Pseudomonadota; class Gammaproteobacteria; order Enterobacterales; family Enterobacteriaceae; genus Klebsiella; species Klebsiella sp. 141240. Next base: position 137,163 of record NZ_JAQIRK010000001.1, read on the forward strand.
GGCTGCAGGCGCTAAGCGACGCGGTGCTCGCCGCCGCCCGCGAGAACTAATTCAAACGCCGTCTCCCCGGCTTGCGCTACGCTGAGCCGGGCTACGGTTCTGCGCCGTCCGGGGAAACGCCTGCCGGGCTATTCCCCCTGACGCTGCGCTTTCGCCAACATCTTCTTCAACGCATGGGATACGGCGACAAAACCAAAGGTCGCCGTCACCATAGTCGCCGCGCCAAAACCGGAGGCGCAATCCATCCGCTTCGGCCCTTCCGCCGTGCTTTTCATTGCGCATACGCTGCCATCCGCCTGCGGGTAGACCAACGCTTCGGTCGAGAAGACGCAATCGACGCCCAGCTTTCCTTTACTGTTCTTCACTACGCCGAACTGGCTTTTCAGCCGCTCACGCAGTTTCGCCGCCAGCGGATCCTGAATTGTTTTCGCCAAATCGGCGACCTGGATCTGCGTCGGATCAATTTGCCCGCCAGCTCCGCCGGTCGTCACCAACGGGACTTTATAACGACGGCACCAGGCGATCAGCGCCGCTTTTGGCCTGACGCTATCGATCGCATCGATAACATAGCTAAAGCCCGCTCCCAGGTATTCCGCTACGTTCTCGGGCGTGATGAAATCATCAATAACCGTGACCCGACACTCCGGGTTAATCAGACGTATACGCTCGGCCATCACTTCCGCTTTCGCCAGCCCAACGTTGCCGCCAAGGGCGTGGATTTGGCGATTGGTATTGGTGACGCAGACATCATCCATATCAATCAGCGTAATCGCGCCAATCCCGGTTCGCGCCAGCGCTTCCGCCGCCCATGAACCGACGCCGCCGATCCCGACCACGCAAACATGCGCCTCGGCAAAACACTGCAGCGCCTTTTCGCCATATAAACGCGCCGTGCCGCCAAACCGCTGGCGCCAGGCATCGCTGATTACTACAGACATAAAACCTCAGAATAAAGTGGAGACCCCGGACCGGCGCGTTGCGCTGATCCGGGTTAGAAACATACGGACGTTTAAACCTTAACCGCTAAAGACGCTACCGGCGCCTGGCGCGTTTTTCAGCACCCACACGCGGCCATAGTGGTTATACCAACCGGCGCGATGACCCGCATCCGGGCCGATGCCCTGGTAGATATCGAAGTGCTGGCCTTTAATCGCCCCGCCGACATCCAGCGCCACCATCAGGCGTAGCTCGTATTGACCATTAAACTTACCGTTATTATCCAGCAGAGGCACCTCGGCCAGCAAGGTGGTTCCCGGCGGAATAATCGAACGGTCAGAGGCGACCGACGCGCGGCCAATCAACGGTACCGCGCTCGCTCCTTTCACCGGCGCGTAGGACTGCGGTTTAAAGAAGACGAAAGAGGGGTTCTGTTCCAGCAGCTCGCGGACTTCCGCTTCGCTATGCTTTTCGCCCCATTCACGGATCGCCTGCATCGACATATCTTCCCGCTTCACTTCGCCGCGGTCGATAAGCACTTTACCGATGCTACGGTAAGGCCAGCCGTTTTTCCCGGCGTAGCTGAAGAAGTTAAGCGGCGAACCGTCGCCGAAATCGATATAGCCGCTGCCCTGCACGTCCATGATGAAGTTATCCATCAGCGAGTTGCTGTAGGCCAGCACGTAGTTATCGCTGAGCGCTCCGGCATAGATGCTGGCGCGGGAAGGGAGCTTGCCGTTTTTCGGCGGCATACGGTAAATAGGATACTGGAACTCGCCCTGGCGAGTGTGGCGGGCCTGTACGACCGGGGTGTAGTAGCCGGTAAACTGCACGTTGCCGTAGTTATCAGCCCCCTGCATCTGCCAGGCATCAATACCAAACTGGCGTAACGTGCGGGTATCGCCGCCGGAACGCAGCCACTCCTGAATCGCGTTATAGACGCTGCTCTGGCTATTATAGAGACGCGGAGAGGCGCTACGAATCTGACCAACCTGCTGGGAGAAGTCGCCGGCGTTAATCGGCGCGCCTACCGCATCAGGTTGGTTTACCAATGAAAACGGCTGGGTAAACTTGCCATCACTATATTGCTGACCGCGATCGGTCGGTTTCGAGGAACAGGCGGCGAGCATCGCCAGCATTGCCCCCGTCGCTACATATTTTGCCCAACGTCCTTTCATGGTATCTCTTCTTTATTGCTGCTAAGCCTTAGTGCGTGATGAAGATAACAAACCCATGCGGCTAATGAAATGCGCGAAAGCGCGCCGCAGCCCAAATTGTGTAAAAATCCGCCCATCACTGTCTATTTCGCCGCCACCCCTTACAAAATTGACGATTTCTACGAAAAAAGGTTGCATCAGAACGCTAGCGGAGTATAGTGCGCTTCCACGGACGCGGGGTGGAGCAGCCTGGTAGCTCGTCGGGCTCATAACCCGAAGGTCGTCGGTTCAAATCCGGCCCCCGCAACCAATTAAAATCTGAAGTAAATCTACTCGATGGAAGAGTAGACGCGGACGCGGGGTGGAGCAGCCTGGTAGCTCGTCGGGCTCATAACCCGAAGGTCGTCGGTTCAAATCCGGCCCCCGCAACCAATTACAATCAGAAGCAAATTTACTCGATGGAAGAGTAAAGACGGACGCGGGGTGGAGCAGCCTGGTAGCTCGTCGGGCTCATAACCCGAAGGTCGTCGGTTCAAATCCGGCCCCCGCAACCAACACATTGAACACCCTAAAGGGTGTTTTTTTGTTTCTGCCATCCGTAAATACCGCTACAAAAAAAGCGCCCGAAGGCGCTATTTTTTTATCCGCGTCTGGCCAACGTCGCCCCATCGGCAAAGTAGGCTTTGATCCCCGCCAGAATCGACTCCGCCACTTCCTGCTGGAATTTCGCGGTCTTCAGTTTACGCTCTTCTTCGACGTTACTGATAAAGGCCGTTTCGACCAGAATCGAAGGGATATCCGGCGCCTTCAGCACCGCAAAGCCCGCCTGCTCCACCTGATTTTTATGCAGCTTATTAATATTGCCCATTTTTTGCAGCACCGCTTTACCAAATTTCAGGCTGTCGGCGATGGTCAATGACTGCACCATATCGAACATGGTGTGATCGACGTAACGATCGCCGCTCTTGCTGACGCCGCCGATTAAGTCCGAGGCGTTCTGCGTTTGCGCGAGGTATTTTGCGGCGGTACTGGTCGCGCCCTTGGTCGAGAGCGCGAACACCGAAGAGCCGCTCGGCTGACGGCTGGTAAAGGCGTCGGCGTGAATCGAAACGAACAGGTCGGCACGCTGCTTCTGCGCCTTGGCGACACGCACCTTCAATGGAATAAACACGTCTTCGTTACGGGTCATAAAGACCTTCATATTGCCTTCACGCTCAATGAGCGCGCGCAATCGACGGGCAATCTGCAGCACCACGTCTTTCTCACGAGTACGGTATTTACCAATCGCGCCGGAGTCTTCACCACCGTGGCCGGGATCGAGCATGATAACGATAGGACGATCGCGCCCGGCTTTCCCCGGCTGAGGCCCGCTCTCTGCCGGCGGTACCTGACGTTCCAGATCGCCTTTGTTGTAATCTTCCAGTAACGCCAGTAGCGGATCCTGCACATCGGTGGCCGTAGAGGGATAAAGGTCCATCACCAGACGCTCTTTAAAACCGGCGACCGGCGCCAGCGCAAACAGCTGCGGTTTGACGTTTTGTTTCAGTTCAAACACCATCCGCACGGTTTGCGGGTCGAACTGGCCCACGCGCGCGGATTTGATATAAGGGTCGTCGTCGCGGATCTGCCCGCCCATCCCTTTCAGGACCGAATTCAGGTTAACGCCTGCAATATCAACCACCACTCGCTCAGGATTGCTTAACGCAAACTGCCGATATTTCAGTACATGATTGGATTCCACCGTGACGCGGGTGTAGGTCGACGACGGCCAGATACGCACCGCGACAACCTGCGCGGCGGCGGCCAAACCGACCGGACTTACACTCATTAACCACATGGCGCCCGCCCCTTGTAAAAAACGACGGCGGCTTAATCCCGACTTGTATCCCGACATGCCACTCCCAAGCAAAAAAACGCGTTTGAAGCCAAAATGAACAGATTGACCAGAAACTTTAACTAAAGCCGCATAACCTGTCATCTATAAAAGGGTAAACAAACTTTGACACCCAAGGTTTTGTCACAATGTTTTCGCAAATTAGTGACAAATTAGGGGTTGCGCCACGAAGCAAAACAGAATAAAAATACACTTATTACGAATAATCATGCATTGAGGGTTTATCATGGTGAAGGAGCGTCGCACTGAACTGGTCGAGGGATTCCGCCATTCTGTTCCCTATATAAACGCGCACCGGGGAAAAACGTTTGTCATCATGCTGGGCGGAGAAGCCATCGAGCACGATAACTTTTCCAGCATAGTCAATGACATTGGCTTATTGCACAGCCTCGGTATTCGCCTGGTGGTGGTCTATGGCGCCCGCCCGCAGATTGACGCCAATCTCGCAGAACATCACCACGAGCCGGTTTATCACAAGCAGACCCGCGTCACCGACGCCAAAACCCTTGAGCTGGTTAAGCAGGCCGCCGGTATGCTGCAGTTAGAAATTACCGCCCGCCTGTCGATGAGCCTCGGCAATACGCCCCTGCAGGGGGCGCATATCAACGTGGTGAGCGGCAATTTTATTATCGCTCAACCCCTTGGCGTCGATGATGGCGTGGATTACTGCCACAGCGGCCGTATTCGCCGCATCGATGAAGAAGCCATTCATCGCCAACTGGACAGCGGCGCAATCGTGCTCATGGGCCCGGTCGCGGTATCCGTCACCGGCGAGAGCTTCAACCTCACTTCTGAAGAGATAGCCACCCAACTGGCGGTAAAGCTGAAAGCTGAAAAGATGATCGGCTTCTGCTCGTCGCAGGGGGTCTACGACCAGCATGGCGAGATCGTTTCCGAGCTGTTCCCTAACGAGGCGCAGGCGCGGGTAGAGGAGCTGGAAGCGGAAGAAGATTATAATTCCGGTACCGTACGTTTCCTGCGCGGGGCGGTGAAAGCCTGCCGCAGCGGCGTGCGCCGCTGCCATTTAATTAGCTATCAGGAAGATGGCGCGCTACTGCAGGAGCTGTTCTCACGTGACGGTATCGGTACGCAGATCGTCATGGAAAGCGCCGAGCAGATCCGCCGGGCAACCATTAACGATATCGGCGGCATCCTCGATCTTATCAGCCCGCTGGAGCAGCAAGGCATTCTGGTGCGTCGCTCGCGCGAACAGTTGGAGATGGAGATAGATAAATTCACCATTATTCAGCGCGACAACACCACCATCGCCTGCGCCGCGCTCTATCCGTTCCCGGAAGAGAAAATCGGCGAAATGGCCTGCGTGGCGGTGCACCCGGATTACCGTAGTTCGTCACGCGGCGAGGTACTGCTGAGCCGTATCGCCGCCCAGGCGAAGCAGATGGGGCTCAGCAAGCTATTCGTGTTGACCACCCGCAGTATTCACTGGTTCCAGGAACGCGGCTTTACCCCGGTGGATATTGATTTGCTGCCGGAGAGTAAAAAACAGATGTACAACTATCAGCGTCGTTCGAAGGTGTTGATGGCTGACCTCGGCTGACGGATACTCCCCCGGATAGCGGCTTGCGCCTTATCCGGGCTACCTGACTGCAAATAGGCATATCCCACGCCTTCAGAACAGTAATTTTGTTCTATCACCGCCACATCAGTGACATATTTCCAGCATCCGGGCTTTATTCCTGGTTTAATATCGATGTATATCTTTCTCACTGCATCAACGCTATGATCCCCCCTAACGAATGAAATCCCAGAACATTATTGATAAACATGATGGATAATGCCTAAATCTGATAATTGGATTACTAGTCGATCGCGGAAGGTTGTTTCCACCATTGCTATATATCCATGGTTAATAATATTGATAGTACATATTAATCAGAGTCTCACCCCCGACAATTTTACGGAAGATGGATTACATCTACTGGCTCTTATCACTTTATTATCGATTATTAACCTTACGCTTTCGCTCATCACTATCGGATGCATGAGCGTTTTTACATTGCTAAAACCGAGAAGGCTAAAAATCTATTTCTGCGCAATGAACACCATGTTACCGCTTTGGCTATATCTTTATACTTAACAGCAAATTACGATATATTTCCGGTAAGAATAGTTCAAAAACGCCATCAAGGACAGGTATAATTATGGAAAAGAAACCTAATTGGCTAGTCAGACATATAAAGAAAATAACTTTCACAGTATCAATTTACCCGTGGATTATTATTATTGCATTAATTTTGGATTGCTATCAGCATTCCATAAGCGGTTATGCGGCGATAGGTGAAGTTGTGGCCATATTCTTTTTAAGCATAATTTTATCTGTTCTTAATTTAATTATATCATCAATCATTATCATCTCTGCCAAAAAATCAAAACCTCCGCTCGCCAAAGGCTCGCCTGCTTATTTTCTCGCCATGAATTCGATTTCAGCATCATGGATAATTCTTATGCTTTTATGGCAATAATAATCATAATGACTATAGCATTAACTCTTTAAAGTATAATAATACATAAGGATATATACTTATTATGGAAAAGAAAGGCAATTGGCTGGTCAGAAACATAGGATGCATTTCAACATTTATTGCATTGTATCCCTGGTTTTGCTTACTGCTGGTGCACTTAACGAATAGTGGCGTTGCAGCATTTTTCGGCTATTTGATGGTTAGCTTTTTATTAGCTATAGCCAACTTAATCATTTCAACAATCATCATTATTATTGTAAAAAATTCCAAGCCACCACTAAGAAATGGTGCAACATTATATTTTTTATGCATGAATTCAATATCTGTGGCGTGGATGATATTAATGTCACTAATTTACTAAGCAAATCAGACCAGAACGACTTCTTTAATTATATTAACAAGCCACTCCAAAAGATAAAGGTTAACAATGAAAAAGAAAACCAACGTAATTACCAGAAACATAAAAAAAATCACCGCCGTGATTTCTATTTACCCTTGGATATTATTACTTTTAGCAATGATGAACAGTGGACCGGCCTATGCAGCCCTTGCCGCTGCCGCTATGGTTATTCTTTTATTTATCGTTTTATCCATCGTTAATCTTATTATTTCAGTGGTAATTATTGTTATTGCTGATATATCAACACCAAGTACTCCCAAAAGCTATGTAGCCTATTTCTTTGCCATGAACTCAGTCTCTTTACTCTGGCTATTACTTTTATTTGCTTACTAATCAGAGGTGAAGAGCGTATTCACGCCCTTCCCCCCTACCCGTGTCCGGCGAAAATCTCCGCCAGGCCGCTGCGCCGTTCAGTCCGCGTCACGATGGCTTGCGCCAGTACCTGCTCGTCGGCGTAAAGCGACAGGCGCCGTTTGGCACGGGTTATCGCGGTATAAACCAGCTCGCGGGTTACCAGCGGTACGCTACGAGAAGGCAAGATCAGCGCCGCATGATCGAACTCCGACCCTTGCGACTTATGCACCGTCATTGCCCAGGCGGTATCATGTTCCGGCAAGCGGCTTGGCTGCACCGATTTAATACTGCCATCCGGCATCGGGAACCACACGCGAAGTTCGCCGTCCCTTTCCAGCGCAATACCGATATCGCCGTTAAACAGCCCCAGCGCGCTATCGTTGCGGGAAATCATCACCGGACGGCCATCGTACCAGCGTGAATGGCGCGGTAGCGTAATCGCCCGCTTACGGTGGAGCATCTGCTCCAGCTGTTCATTCACGCCGCTTACTCCATAAGGCCCTTCACGCAGCGCGCACAGCAGCTGAAATTCGCCAAAGGCGGCAATCATCTGTTCCGGCGCGGCCTGCTCGCGGCGAAGCTGCAGATAACGGCCGTAGCCCTCCTGCGCCGCCATCAGCATCGCTTCATACTCCTCGGTGGTACTGAGCGGCTGCAGAACGATATCCTCAAACGGCTGGCGTAACGTCGCTTTCACGTCCGCACGCGCACCGGCGTTGACCGCCCGCGCCAGGCTGCCGATACCGGAATGGCTGCCAAAGCGGTAGCTTTTTTGCAGCAGACACAGACTATCACGCAGCGCTCCGGCCATCTGCCCCTCGCCCGCCGGCACCGTTGCGCCAGTCAGCCGCGACAGCTCTTGCGCTCGCGCCGCGGTATAGCCGGACGTCGCCCAGGCACAGATATCGCCAAGCACCGCCCCGGCTTCCACGGAGGCAAGCTGATCGCGATCGCCGAGAAAGATCACCCGCCCGTGTTCCGGCAAAGCATCAATCAGGCGCGACATCATCGGTAAGTCGATCATAGACGCTTCGTCGACCACCAGCACATCCAGATGCAGCGGATTACCGGCGTGGTAGCGCATGCGCTGGCTACCGGGCTGCGCGCCCAACAGGCGATGCAGCGTACTGGCATCGGCGGGAATCAGCGCTTTTTGCTCCTCGCTAAGCGGAAGTTTTCTTAACGCCGCCCCAAGGGATTCCGTCAGACGCGCTGCGGCTTTGCCGGTCGGCGCCGCCAGCCGAATTCGACAACGCGGCGTGTCGTTGATCTGAATCAGCGCCGCCAGCAGCTTCGCGACGGTAGTGGTTTTTCCCGTACCCGGGCCGCCGGAGATCACCGAAATGCGCCGGGTCAGCGCCACCGCCGCGGCGACTTTTTGCCAGTCGATATCGTCGGTTGCCGGAAAGAGTTCATTCAGGGTTGCCGTTAGCCGCCCTTCATCGACCTCAAGCACCCGGTTCGTCTCATTGAAGAAGCGGGCGACGGTGAGTTCATTACGCCACATGCGGTTCAGGTACAGCCTGTCGCCGCATAAAATCATCGGCGTCGGTTCGTCGCCGCGGCTCACCGCTGACGAAGAAAGCAACAATTGAGGCCAGTCCTGCGGCTCTCCGGCCATTGCCAGCAACTGGTCACGGATCTCGCCGGCCTTGCCGCTTAGCGCTTCTTCAGCGTTGAGGCGCGACAGCGGCAGACAGACATGACCTTCTCCGGCATCCCGGCTCAGCAGCGCGGCGGCCAGCTTCACTGCCGGAGGGGCATCCTGCGCCACCATCAGCGCAAACTGAACGTCCAACGGTCGCAGCAGGCGCTGCTCGGCGGCGGCCAGCAGCAGTTCATCCATAGTCATGAGTCCACCTCCAGGGTAACGCCGGCAAATAGCGCGTCGAGACCGTCAATCAGCGGCTGCGCCGGACGGGTGGTGAAGATCCCCTGCCCGCCTTCCTGCCCATCCATGCCGCGTAAAAAAAGATAAATGACGCCGCCAAAGTGCCGCTCGTAGTGATAATCGGCAATACGGTGACGCAGATAACGGTGTAGCGCCAGGCTATACAGCTGGTACTGCAGATCATAGCGATGCAGGCGCATCGCCTGGATCATCGCCTGCTGGGTGTAGGCTTCGCGGTCTTCGCCCAGCCAGTTCGATTTGTAATCCAGCAGGTAATAGCGGCCATCGTGACGAAATACCAGATCGATAAACCCTTTCAGCATCCCGCGGACCTGGCGGAAATCGAGCGCCGGGGTATCAGCCGAGAGCGGATCATAGCGGCGGATCAGCGCGTCCAACCGCAGCGGATCCAGCGGTTGTTCAATCGGTAGATAGAAGGCCATTTCCACCTGTTTATCCCGCGCGCCCAGCTGATTCAGAGCGATTTCCGCCCCCGGCAGGCGTGTTCGCAGCACACCGTCCAGCCATTCGCTCAACACCGGCGCCCACTCTTCGCCAAAACCGTGCAACTGTAGTTTTTGCGCCATCCAGTCAACCGGTACCGGCTGGCTGAAATCAAGATCTTCAAACAGGCTATGCAGGAAAGTCCCCGGCGACGCGCCGCGCGGGAACTGATGAGGCGTGAGCTGCGGCTCTTCCGCCACCTCGCCAACACCCGCGGCGTCGATATCGAGCCGCGGCAGCAGGTCCTGACCGGCGCTGGAACCATGCTGCTGCAGGCCGGAATAACTGGTCACCCGCCAGTCGTCCATAACCTGACGTTCAAGCGTCCGCGCCGAAAGCGGCGGTAGCGCGTTTTCCGGCGCCTGCCACGGCGTCTGGTCCATGGTATCGGGAATACATAGCGCAATATCATCGTTGCACAATGCCTGTAATCGCGCGGTCAATCCCGCCGCGTCCATCGGCTCGCCGTCCTGCAGCAGGCGGCCGAGGGCGCTATGATGAAAATCGCTGTTGCCAGGTTTGTCGCTACGACGGGTACTTAACGGCGCGATCCCGAGACTACAGTGCCACACCGCGCGGGTCAGGGCGACGTACAACAGGCGTAAGTCCTCCGCCAGGCGCTCGGCTTCCGCCAGCTCAAGGCTATTCTCCCCCTCTCCGAGGTCGAGTACCGCAGCAAAGGAATCGCGATCGTGGTAGAACGCCTGATCCTGTTTGCGAAAGCGCGCAATAAAGGGCAGCCAGACCAGCGAATATTCCAGTCCTTTTGATTTGTGGATGGTGACGATTTGCACCAGGTGCTTATCGCTCTCCAGACGCATCTGCTGGCTGGAAGCATTGCTGTCCGGTTCGGCGATATGTTGCGTCAGCCAGCGCACCAGCGCGTGCTCGCTCTCCAGCTGATTCGCCGCCTCTTGTAATAATTCGCTGATATGCAAAATATCGGTCAAACGGCGTTCGCCGCCGTGGGTCGCCAGCAGGTTTTCAGCGATATGACGCGCCCCCATCAGCGCGCGCAGCATCGGCATCACGCCACGCTGGCGCCAGATGTGACGGTATTCACTGAACTCCTCTACCAGCGCATCCCAGGCACGTTCATCCTGATTGAGGTTTTCGATATCCTGCGCATTAAGGCCAAACATCGACGTTGCCAGCGCGCTGCGTAGCGTGTTTTCACGCTCTGGCGCCAGTACCGCCTGTAGAACCCACAGTAATTCCTGCGCTTCCGGGGTTTCAAAAACGCTGTCGCGGTTTGAGAGATAGACCGACGGGATCGACAAGAGCTGCAGCGCATCGCGAATAAGCGCCGCTTCGAGACGGTTACGCACCAGCACGGTGATATCGGAGGCGCGCACCGGCTCGGCTTTTTCGCCGCGCCACAGCAGCGCGCGCCCCTGCTGGCCGGCGCTGAGCCAGTCGCGGATCTGCGTCGCGCACAATTGCGCCATAAAAGACTGATAATCGCCAGAACCGACGGCTTCGCCAGGCATTAACCACATGTTCATCGCCGGGATCGGCTTCCCATCAATGGTAAAGCGCAACGTCTGATTTTTAGCGGCAGGCTTCACCGGCAAGAATGGGATCTCGCGGAACATGAATGGATTATCACTCAGGCCGAACAGGCGGTTTACGCTCTGTACCATGCCTGGCGCCGAACGCCAGTTGGTATCCAGCGTATAGTGGGCAGCGACATCGCCGCGCGCTTTCATATAGGTAAAAATATCGGCGCCGCGGAAAGCGTAAATCGCCTGTTTCGGGTCGCCAATCAGCAGCAGGGCCGTATCCGGCTGACGGCGCCAGATGCGGCGGAAGATGCGATACTGCTGCGGGTCGGTATCCTGGAACTCATCGATCATCGCCACCGGGAAACGCTGACGAATAGCGCTGGCCAGCGCTTCGCCGCTGTCGCCGCGCAGCGCGTCGTCCAGGCGGCTGAGCATGTCGTCAAAGCCTAGTTCGCCTCGACGCCGTTTTTCGCGGGCGACCGCTTCGCGGATCTCCACCATCGCCCTGGCGATAACCAGATCGTTTAAGGTAAGCGGTGAGGCGAGCAGCGCTTCTACCGCGCTGAATAAGGGATGCAACGGTGGTTCGCCGCCGTCTTTGGTGCGCTCAATGAGGAACGGTTGCGAGAATTTTTCCAGCGCATCAGGCAACTGATAACTCAGCGTTTCTTCCTGCGCCCAGGCGCTTACCTTTTCGATCCACTTGCCCTGGTTGCCGCGGTTGAACTTGCGGCGATCGAGCCCTGAGCTTTCCAGCACGTTTTCAATTTCGCCCACCTGTTCCCGCCACTGCTGCTTCAGCGCATTGATACGTTCCAGGATTTGCTGATGGCGGCTTGCCAGCGTCTCTTCCGCGGGCGGCGGCGATTTTAGCTGCGGCGCTTCGCCCTGCAGCCAGCGGTCGATCGCCTTCAGCAGGTCACGCGGCCCTTTCCACTGTTCATGGATCACCGCGGCAATATCGCGCGGCAGCGGATAGCAGTGGCGACGCCAGAAGTCGGCGCAGGCCTGATAACGCAGGCGGGACTCGTCTTCGATCAGTTGCTGTTCAAACAACATGCCGGACTCGAAGGCGTTGAGGCTCAGCATTCGCTGACAGAAACCATGGATGGTAAAGACTGCCGCCTCGTCCATCTGGCGCTCCGCCAGCATCAGCGTTTGCGCCGCCTGGTTTTTATCGGCGATTTCCGCGAGCAAAGAGGCATAGAGCGGATCGCTGGCGCTTTCGCGCAGGCAGGCAATCCGTAGCTCGTGGATATTACTGCGAATACGCCCGCGCAGCTCTTCCGTCGCCGCTTCGGTAAAGGTAACTACCAGCAGCTCTTCCACGCTGACCGGCCGGGGGAAAGCGGATTCTCCCCCCAGCCCCAGCAGCAGCCGTAAATATAGCGCGGCGATGGTAAAGGTTTTTCCGGTGCCCGCGGAGGCTTCTATCAGCCGCTCGCCCGTCAGGGGCAAGCGGAGTGGGTCAAGAGACTCAGCGGTTTCGGTCATTCATTCTCTCGCATCAGGGGTAAGGATTTCTGCAATGCGCTGACGCTTTCCCATACTTTACCGCCTTCAGGGGCGGCGTATTCCGTCTTGCCGTTCTGGCTGCCGGAAACCTGGGATAACAGTGCCATGCCTTGCGGATCCACCACCGTCTGATGGAAGAAATCGGCAAGTTTTTGCGGCGTCAGCAGTTTAATCTGAGCCACTACTTTATCACGTGAATCGAAGCGCATATTACCGCGATCGAAATCTTTGCTCAGCTTTGATGCTTCTTCGCTCAACGTTTGCGGCGCCTGCAGCATCTGGCTAATCGCCGCCTGCTGGATCTGAGCAAACTCTTCCGGTTTCATCGCCCGCAGTTTGGCTTCCGCCGTCGGGAAGAAGGCCTGGAAGCGCTGCCAGAGGAAAGCCGGCTGTTTATCGCTACTCTGTAACAGGAAGCCCATCCCCCACTGGCGGCCAACATTCATTGAGAAGGCGAAGACCGCATAGCCGAGTTGTTCTTCAGTACGTAACTGGTTATAGAACCAGGGCTGAATAATCTGCCCTAACAGCGAACTGGCGGCCATGCTGCTGTATTCATCGACGTTTGGCGGCGCGAAAACCGCCGCCAGCGCGGAGTCGGTGCTGCTGCCTGCTTTCTCAAACATCGCCAGCTGTTTGCTGTCGATCAGCACGTCTTTGTTTCGACACCACTCGTTGCCATCGGCGCCAAGCTGTTTTTGGATCTGGTGGGCCAGATCGGTGGACTGTCTGGCGCTCATGTTACCGACGACCAGCAGCTCCGGCCGCCCTCTTGCTTTCAGGTTATCGCGGTAGTTGATCACCTCTTTCAAGGTGATTGACGGCAGTAAATCGCGACGTGTTTTACGCTCGAAATAGGGTACCTGCGACAGCATCTGAATCGGCATAATCGCCTGGTCATAGGCTTTACCTTTGTCCGCCGAATCCATCATCTGGGCATACCAGGACTTCGCCTGCTCAAGCTGCTCTTCGGTCGGCGTATAGCTAAAGTAGCCATCCAGCAGCGCGGTAAAGAGCTGCGGCAGGCGCTGGGTATAGCCATTGGCATTAACCATCAGACCGTTGTTGGCGCCGGTCGAGAAGCTTATCCCGCCTACCGCGGCCTGGTTGCTAAGCTGGTCGAGAGCAATTCCGGCCAGGTAATCATTCAACGCGAACATCACCTGTCGGCGCGCGCTGTCCATCGCCTGCGGGTTACGTAGCACCAGCGAGACGTCGGCCTTCGGTTCACTGGCAAAGTACTGGCTGGGCGCGTACACCACGCGCAGCGTCGGCTCATCGACGATAAGCTCCGGATGCGGGTACGCCTTATCGCTCTTAATCAGCGTGAAATCATCCGGAATATACGGGTTCAGCGCCGGCAGTTGCAGCTTGATGGCTGCAGATTTTTGCTGCCAGTTGGTGAAGGTCTGGGGGCTAATTTTATCAACCTGATAAGGCGCGTTGACGAAATAAGCGGTTTTATTGTGCGGTTCATTCGGGCTGATGTACCAGATACGCGCATTTTGCGGCGTCATCATCGCCAGACGGTCTTTAATCGCCTGAGCATCATAGCGGTCGGCGATATTAACCACGTCCAGTACGTGCTCTACCGGCACGCGAATCATGGTATCGGCCAGCCACTCCACATAATCCATATCGCGGCTAATCGACGGATAGCGGAAATCGAGCTCCAGCACGTGGGCTAATTCATCAAAGTAGCGCTTATCAATACCCTGTGTACGCAGCAAATTCAGGTAGCTGAAAATAGCGGCGGTAACTTCATCGCGGTGCGCCAGGCCTTTATCGGTGAGGGTAGCGGAGATCGCCAGCACGCCGCTATTGCCGTTGACGGCCGGATCGGAATCCGCGCGAATCCCTTCCGCCAGCCCCTGCTTCTGCAGCCAGTCGGATAAGGTGCCAGGGCTGCGGTTGCCGATCATATAGGTCACCAGCTCATCGGTCTTGCTGCGAAACTGAGCGCTGTTGTTATCGATGCGGAATTCAACGCGCAGCACCTTACGCGGCATCGCCGGCACGTAGTGAATCACAATACCCTTCTGCGCATCGGTCACGACCGGTACGGTAATTTCCGGCTTACTGATGTCGTGATTTGGCACCCGTCCGTAGGTCGCGGCGGCAATGCTTGCCAACTCAGGCAGTGGCTTATTACTGTAGATGACCGCCTTCATCAGGTTTGCCGAGTACCAGCGGTCGCGGAAAGCGTGCAGCGCATCAAGCACCGGGCTACCAGGCTTGTCGCTCAGCGTATCGAGGTTACCGCCGGAGAATTGTGAAGCCGGGTGCGCAGGGTTGATGGTTTCGGCGCTCACCTGCGCCATGCGCATCCCGTCCCGGGTGCGCGCCATGGTCAATTCGGCGTTGACCGCGTTACGTTCGCGTTCGGCATATTTTTTATCCAGCAGCGGCGCAGCAATGGCATCGGCCAGCCGATCGACAGCGCCGTTGAGAGCATCGTTTTCCACTTCAAGGTAGAACGCGGTGCGATACGGCGCGGTGCTGGCATTATGGCTGCCGCCGTGCATTTTGAGGAATTCAGCAAGGCTGTCAGGCTGCGGATACTTCTGCGAGCCCATTAAGGTCATATGCTCGAGATAGTGCGCCAGCCCTTGATGATCGGCCGGATCCTGTAATGAACCCACCGGCACCACCAGCGCCGACAACGATTTTACCGCCTGCGGATCGGATACCAGCAGCACGACCATGCCGTTTTGCAGGCGAATGGCCTGATATTGACGGGGATCTTTTTCGCTTTTGCGGATGGTTTCCTGAATCGGTTGCCATCCGGTGTCTGCCTGACTTAACGGCGCCCAGAGGGCGACCACTACAACAAGAACTTTGAACCATAAACTGCGGGGCATTCACGGACCTCATCATTAACAAACTTCGCGCTGCATAGCGTCAGCGTGGATACCCATCATCAGGCAAAACGCCATCTTCAAGGTATTTACAACATCAGTCCGTGATTCGTTGCGCATAATAAATGAACAACCTTCTTTTGCGCAATTTTTATACTATTACAATTTTATTCGGACTGATGGAAACGAAATATCGGCAACAAATAACGCTGCGCCTGCGCGATAATCTCTTCATAGTACGCAGGCTCAAGAGTGCGCCACAGGCGCTGGTACCAGATATCGGCACCTTCGCCGCTCACCACCATATTACCTTCGTAGGCCTGAAGGAACTTACTGCGCGCTTTTTGTTGCGTTTCGTCATCCATTAACATGACATCCTTTTCCGCGTCATAACAGGCTTTTAGCCACGCGCCGCCGCTTTCCGGCAACAGCAGTAGCGGTTTTGACATCCCCTGCAGGTAGCCTTCTACCAGATCATTCAGATACGCCTGCGCCTGCTCCGCCGCCAGCGGCGGGAAACGCCACTCGCCTTCCTTGCGCACGAACAAGCGGCTTTCGCCGAGACCGCCGCTAGCACAATAGACAAGATGTTCCAGCCAAAGTTGCACGCCCTGAGAGACGCTCAGCAGCGACGGCCGCCAGCGCAATAGCCCATCCGGCTGTACCTGCTGTAGCCAGCCGGTGAGATTGATACCATTGCACTGTAGGTCGATCTCCATACTTTGCGCGGGCTGACGACTGGCGATAACCCGCTCAGCCAGGTTCTGCATTTCCTGACGCTGCGCCTCCCATGCCAGTTCGCCAAAGGCGCCAAAAGGCAGCTCACCCGCCGCACGAAAACGACGATACATCGCTGACGCATCCTGTTGTTCAATCAGCGTATTCAGCAACTGTTGGTTCAACTGGTAACGGCTTAGCCCTTCAAGCACGAAAGGCTCATCTTCGGGGATCTCGCTCTCTTCAGAGCGGAAATTCACCCGCAGACGCTGCTGGAAGAAAGCGCGCACCGGATGCTGCCAAAAGCGTAATAGTTGTTCAAACGGCAATGTGTCGATAGCAAACGGCGCAAGCGGCTGGATAAATTCACTATGCGCCTCTCCCTGCTGGCTGGCGGCGGCCAGCCACTCTTTCGCATAGCTCTGATCTTCATCCGGCAGATAATTGGCGGCATCGAAAGGCATACGCGTATGCAGATGGGTAATGTGCTCTTTAACGCGCCGTTCGCTGGCATCGCAGTCCAGCGCTTCATCGCCTTCAAGGCAGTGGCTCTGACCGATATAGTCCGCCAGTTCCTGTACCAGCACCGAAGGATAGCGCTCGCTATTATCCTGAATTGAGCGGCCGATGTAGCTGATGTATAGCTTCTGTTCGGCCGACATCAGCGCTTCCAGGAACAGGTAGCGGTCGTCGTCGCGACGGCTACGGTCGCCGCGCTGCGGTTTTTGGCTCATTAAATCGAAACCCAGCGGCGCGAGAGTACGCGGGTAGACGCCGTCGTTCATCCCCAGCAGGCAGACAACTTTGAAGGGAATAGAACGCATCGGCATCAGGGTGCAAATATTCACCGGACCGGCCAGGAAACGCTGGCTAATCCGCTGCTGATCGAGGCGCTGCGCCAGCTCATCACGCAGCAGCGATAGCGGCACGGCAGCCCCGTACTGCGCATCCAGCCCACCATCGATGATGGCTTGCCATTGCTGTTCAATCAGCGCCAGCGCCGCTTCGGTGTCGCTATCCGGCAGGAAGAAATCTGTGAGTAGATCGCGGCACACCGGCAGCCACTCTGTCAGCGGGCGATCCTGCGCCAGACCGCGGCGCCATAGATTGAGCTGCATCAGTAACGACGCGAGATTCCCCACCAGCTCGGCAATCAGTCCGCTGGATTCATCATAGGGCAGCACCGACTGCCACTCGCCCTGGCTGCTGTCCATCGCATACCCCAGCAGCATACGCGTTAACCCAAAACGCCAGGTATGCTGGCCGGTCGCCGGAAGATCCATTTCGCGCACGTTATCGTCATCCATGCCCCAACGTACGCCGGATTCATTGACCCACTGGCGCAGGTAGCGCAACCCCTCTTCATTGATATTGAAGCGCGCCGCCAGCACCGGCACATCCAGCAGCGCCAGCACGTCTTCACTGGCGAAGCGGCTGTCCGGCAGAGAAAGCAACGTGATAAACGCCTGTAACGCCGGGTGCGATTCCCGCGCCCGTCGATCGGAAATCGCCCACGGCAGCCAGCGTTCGCCGCGCGCCGCGCCGAAAACCGCCTGAATATAGGGACTGTAGCTGTCGATATCGGCGACCATAACGATAATATCGCGCGGCGTCAGCGCCGGGTCTTCTTCCAGCATCGCCAGCAGTCGGTCATGCAGCACTTCCACTTCACGTTGCGGGCTATGGCAGACGTGGATAGCCAGGCTGCGGTCGTCATTCGCCAGCGGACGCTTACTCTTACTGCTGGCGAACTCTTGCGCGGTGCGTCCCGCCACCGCGGCGTTGCGCAGTTCCAGAATATCGGCCTGGAGATTATGTAGCAGGTTATCGGGGGCGATATCGACAAAGGCGTCCAGCTCTTCATAGCGCTCCAGCCCTGCCAGCAGATAGATATAATCGCGCCCGAGCTTGCCCCACGAGGCCAGCAGCGGATTGCCGACATCCTGCTCGCCATCATCATTAAACAATCCCGGCGCCTGTTCAGTGTCGCGGAACAGCGGCAGCTCGCGCGCCTCGCGGTGGTGGCGGCGCTGGCGCGACATCAGTTTGGCAAGAAACGCTGGATCTTTAATATCGCCCCAGTAGTAGCGACAGGGGTTGGTGAAGAGTACATAGACATCGACATGCTTACCCAGCGCCTGCAGGGCCTGCAAATACACCGGCGGCAGCGCCGAGATGCCGCAGATAAAGACCCGCGACGGCAGCCCGGCTGGCGGCTGGTCAGCATTTTCCAACGCGCTGATAAAGCGCTGGTACAGATTGGCGCGGTGCCACAGCGGTTGCCCAAGCTCTGCGGTGTATTCGACTAACGCTTTCCACAGCGGCGCCTGCCACTGCTGAGCGTCGCCCAGCCCGTCCACCCGTTCATCGGCCTCCCAGCGCATCAGCCACTCCGGGCGATAAACCAGATACTGGTCATACAGGTCGGCCACCCGCGCGGCAAGCTGGAACAGCTTACGTTTGTCGCTATCATCGCTCAGATAGTGGCGCAGTAATGTGAAGGCTTCATCGTCGAGATACTGCGGTAGCAGGGTCATCAGCTTCCAGCTCATGCTCTGTTTACTGAAGGCGCTCTCGCCGGGAATATCGTCTAGCACGCGAACGAACATATCCCAGATAAAGCTGGCCGGCAGCGGAAACTCGATATTCGCCGCAATACCGAAGCGCTTTGCCAGCGTCATCTGCAACCATTGCGCCATACCGGTACTTTGCACCAGCACCATTTCCGGCATGAAAGGGTCATCCAGCCGCTGGCGCTCGACGATAAACTCCATCAACGCTTCAAGCACATCCAGACGGTTTGAGTGGTACACCCTTAACATATTCGCTCCTGACTACTGATTTACCGGACAATGTAGCCGGTTCATCTGCACCCGCTTAGCGGCGGGCATGGTGATCGTTACCGTGATGCTGACACAACTTTGCCTGGATGTCTGCAAACGGCTTATTTGCCCTTTCGCGGGCTGTGCCGGGGGAATGAGCTGGCTAAAGCGCCACGCTTCCCGCCACTGCTGGCGATAGGCGTTCAATTGAGCGGCGCCGCCGGCTAGCCCCCGATGATAACCGCCAAGCGCCGCGATAGTCATGATTAACAGCGCCATCGCTAATAATGTCTCCGCCAGACTAAAACCACGCTGGCGCGCTACGGCATCAGGCATAACGCACTCTCCTTTAACGGGCAAAAATCGCTCCATCCATGCGCTAAATAGCGCAGCACGCCCTGTTCAACCCATGCTGACTGCCACAGCTGTACTGTGCCGCTGCCGGCGATAAGCAGCGCGCGGCCATCATTAAAAAGCCGCAGGCAAGCGCGCCAGCGTTGGCTGTTCTCCTGTTGACACACCACATCGCTCTGCAGCGGCCAGTTCACCCCTTTGCCCCATTGCAGCGCCGACTGCGCGGCGGCCGTATCGCGAATCGCCTGGGTTTCGGCGCTCACCTGCGCCAGCAGCGATCGCTGCTGCTGGTTCATTCCCTGCAGCAGCAGGCTGCCCAGCGCCAGTAATAGCAGCACCATCAGTAGCGATGAAACTCCACGCTGGCGTTTCACAGGTTGAACCCCGTTACCCGATATTGCGCCTCGGTGGAAATACGCGAGTCCGATTGCGCCTGCCCCCCCAGGGTAACGATAAGTTCAGGAGAGAACCCGCTTATCGCCTGCCGCTCAACGTGAAAACTCGTTACCGTTATGGCTGCGGGATTGGTCATTTTCTCCCAATTTTTACCGCCGCAGTCAGTGACGCCGCGCCGCGTTTCCAGCGCCCCATCGCGCAGGCGAAAACCGGTAGAATCGGCATCGGCCTCCGGCGCCAGCTCCCAAATGCCGTTGCTGTTGCCATCCCAGCGAACAATAACGCACTGCCCGCCGTCGGCAATCACCAGCGCCTGACCATTACAGTGACCCGCGCAATATCCGGCGCGCTGCAAATGTTTGGCTAACGCATAAACCCGCTGCCATAGCTCATTTTCCAGCGCCTGCTGCTGCGTTTGGCGAAGAATCTGGCGCTGTAGCGCCGGAAGGAAACGAGCGGCTCCGAGCAGTAATACCGAGCCAATCGCCATAGCAATCAGCGTTTCAATGAGCGAAAAACCGCGCGCCGCTACTGGCATAATTCCTCCCCTTCCCGACACAGGCGTATGCGTCCCCAGTTAGAGACAACAATCCGCCACGCTTCGCCATCGCCTTGCAACAGGATATGTCCGGCCCAGGCGCTGTTGCGCAGGCCGTAAAAACCGATGCCCGCCGTCAAATGTTGCAGCGTAATTCCCGGCCATAGCGGCTGTAGGGTAAAAGGCGTTTTCGCGTGACAGTCAGCCTCCCCCCCGCTTGCGCTCAGACACCAGCCGGCGGGCGATTGTCCGATGCTAATGACGCGGTCGCGGTTGTGCCAGTTGGCGTCATCGCGCAGCAGCACGAGATAATCGCGCACCTGGCAGGCGACCTGCCACAAGCGCTGTTGCTGTTGCCAGCGCTGCCAGCCGTACATACCGCTAGCGCTGAGGATGACCACCAGCATCATGGTGACCAGCATTTCAATTAGGGTGTAGCCATGCTGTCTGTTCATGGCGTCGAGTATGCGTTGCTCCGATCATCCATTCGAATGGTAAATCTACGGTTCGCGTCGCGGCTCGGGAAAAAATTCGCCAGTTGCAGGATATTGAGCGGCGTCAGGAATCAGGCTCGCAAAATTCTGCAAAGGGCATAAAAAAACCGGCGCTGCTGGCGCCGGTTTGTCATCACTACAGAGACGTTAAATCGCCACAGGCGCTTTAATTCCCGGATGCGGGTCATAACCTTCAATTTCGAAGTCTTCAAAACGGTAGTCGAAAATCGACGCCGGTTTGCGCTTAATGACCAGCTTCGGCAGCGGACGCGGTTCGCGGCTCAGCTGCAGGTTAGTCTGCTCCAGGTGATTGCTGTAGAGATGAGTGTCACCACCGGTCCAGACAAAATCGCCCACTTCCAGATCGCACTGCTGCGCCACCATATGCACCAGCAGCGCATAGCTGGCGATGTTGAACGGCAGGCCGAGGAACACGTCGCAGGAGCGCTGATACAGCTGGCAGGAGAGTTTGCCGTCGGCGACGTAGAACTGGAAGAACGCGTGGCACGGCGCCAGCGCCATTTTATCCAGCTCACCGACGTTCCATGCCGACACGATGATACGGCGGGAGTCCGGGTCATTTTTCAACTGTTCCATGACCGTGCCGATCTGGTCGATATGGCGGCCGTCCGGCGCGGGCCAGGAACGCCACTGTTTGCCGTAAACTGGCCCCAAATCGCCATTCTCATCCGCCCACTCGTCCCAGATGGTGACGTTATTTTCGTGCAGATAGGCAATGTTGGTGTCGCCCTGCAGGAACCACAGCAGTTCATGGATGATGGAGCGTAAATGACAGCGCTTGGTGGTCACCAGCGGGAAGCCTTCCTGCAGGTTAAAACGCATCTGATGGCCGAAGATAGAGATGGTGCCAGTGCCGGTGCGGTCATTTTTTGGCGTGCCCTCAGCGAGCACTTTCTGCATCAAATCAAGATACTGTTTCATGGTTCCTCAAGAGTTTTGTTGCTGCGGACGGTGACGATAAGCCCAAACCATCATAATGATACCCGCAAGCACCATCGGGATCGAAAGAATCTGCCCCATACTGATGTACTGCACCCAGCCGCCGGTAAACTGTGCGTCCGGCTGACGGAAGAATTCCACGATAATGCGGAACAGGCCGTAGCCAATCAGGAACAGGCCGGAAACGGAACCGGTCGGGCGCGGTTTACGGATAAACAGGTTCAGGATCAGGAACAGCACCACGCCTTCCAGCGCCAGCTCATAAAGCTGAGAGGCGTGACGCGGCAGCGCGCCGTAGGTATCGAATAATGATTGCCATTCCGGATGCGACGGCAGCAGCGCCAGGTCCTCAGCGCGCGAGCCCGGGAAAATCATCGCATAATGGAAGCTCGGGTCAACCCGGCCCCACAGCTCACCGTTGATAAAGTTGCCCAGACGCCCGGCGCCGAGGCCAAACGGGATCAGCGGCGCGATAAAATCGGAGACCTGGAAGAAGGTACGCTTGGTGCGTTTGGCGAAGATAATCATCAC
Source organism: Klebsiella sp. 141240 (assembly GCF_050600805.1). Classification (NCBI taxonomy): domain Bacteria; kingdom Pseudomonadati; phylum Pseudomonadota; class Gammaproteobacteria; order Enterobacterales; family Enterobacteriaceae; genus Klebsiella; species Klebsiella sp. 141240. Next base: position 159,472 of record NZ_JAQIRK010000001.1, read on the forward strand.
CAGAATCACGCCGATTAGGCCGCCGTGGAACGACATGCCGCCATCCCAGACGCGGAACAGATATAGCGGGTCGCTAAGGAAGACCGGCAGGTTGTAGAACATCACATAGCCGATACGGCCGCCGAGGAATACGCCGAGGAAGCCCGCGTAGAGCAGGTTTTCCACTTCATTTTTCGTCCAGCCGCTGCCCGGACGATTGGCCCGACGGGTGGCCAGCCACATCGCAAAGACGAAACCAACCAGGTACATTAAGCCGTACCAGTGGAGAGAGACCGGTCCAATGGAAAATATTACCGGATCGAACTCCGGAAAATGCAGGTAGCCACTATTCATCTGTCACCATAAAGACTTGTTATTCCGCCGAAAGTGGACAGCGGTGATGATCCGTGCCCGCTTAAAACGGGCACTCCGAAGGAGGCGAATGATAGCATAAGCGTGTAGGGCGATCCGCGCTGAACGTGTAAAAGATATGTATAAGGATGCTAACAGCGTGCGGTTTTCCCCCGGGCTCGCTACGCGGTGCCGTTTTTTTGTCGGGTGGCGGCTAACGCCTTACCCGAGCTACGGTCCGTGCCATTGCGAGCTTAAGATCTCTACCTTGTCCCCATGGCTACTGAAACTGCCGGTGTTGGTGGCCTCAAAATCGCTGAGACGTTCCCGGCAGGCCGGGGCAGCCCGCAGGGATGCGGGCTGAGGGCCGTGACTTGCAGGGACGCTGCCTCGGCCCGACCCGAAGCCTGCCGGGATAAGTCGAAGGTACCACGAAGTGGCGATTTTGGCGGCCAGAGCCCGGGAGTACAGAGGGCGGCGGCGACTGGCCGCCCTTTGTGCGCTCCCTGCGCCATGATAGACATAACGCAGAAGAAATATCGGGAGCGCAATCTGCTCTGAAATAATAAAAAACAACTGTTTTTCCCGGACCAAAAAAGTTGCAAACCGATAACAGCATCTACGTTACCGTCCGCCGCGGATCAGGCCGCCGAGACCGCGGCGCTCCATAAACGCCGCCACCTGGTGGCGCACTTCCGTGGTCATCTGCGCTTCCAGACTGCGCCGTGACAGCTCCTGCGCTTCTTCGATATCGATACGGCGCAGCAGATATTTCACGCGCGCGACCGAACGGCCGTTCATCGACAAATGGCGATAGCCGAGGCCCACCAGGATGGTGACGCACATCGGGTCGCCGGCCATTTCGCCGCACAAGCGCAGATCGATACCAAAACGCTCGGCGTCATGGGCAATCATCGCCAGCGCCCGCAATACCGCAGGGTGCAGGCAGTCGTACATATTGGCGACGCGGGTATTATTGCGGTCGACCGCGAGGATGTATTGCGTCAGGTCATTGGTGCCGACGGAGATAAAGTCGATGCGGTTTGCCAACTGCGGCAGCATAAAGACCATTGACGGCACTTCCAGCATCACCCCAAGGCGCGGGCGCGGAATCGCGTAACCAATCATCTCTTCGACTTCGCGACTGGCGCGCTCGATCAGGCGGCGGGCTTCGTCAACCTCTTCGAGGCTGGTGACCATCGGCAGCAGAATGCTGAGATTGCCGGTGGCGGCATTAGCGCGCAGCATAGCGCGCACCTGGATCAAGAAGATCTCTGGCTGATCGAGCGTAATACGGATCCCGCGCCAGCCAAGGCACGGGTTCTCTTCGCTAATCGGCATATACGGCAGTTGTTTATCGGCACCGATATCCAGCGTTCGCAGGGTCACGGGCTTGCTGTTAAACATCTGCAGCATGCCCTGATACTGGGCGACCTGCTCCTCTTCGGAGGGGAAGCCGCTTTGTAACATAAACGGAATTTCGGTGCGGTAAAGCCCGATACCATCGATAAAGCTGCCGAGCTTCTCTTCATGCTCCGGGCTCAGGCCTGCGTTGAGCATCACTTTTACCCGTTCGCCGCTTTTCAGCTCGGAAGCGCGTTCAAGATCGTCTTCCGCCAGCCGGCTCAGCTCGTTCTCTTCGCTGATTAACCGCTGATACTCTTGTAGCAGCACCGGTTCGGGATCGACCAACAGATCGCCGCGATAGCCATCAACGATCAACGTATGGCCATGCAGCAGTGACGGCTGAATGTCGGCGCCCATTACCGTCGGGATGCCCAACGCACGCACCATGATCGCCGCGTGGGAGTTGGCCGCGCCGTCGCGCACCACCACCCCGACTAAACGGTCCTGCGGCACTTCCGCAAGCGTGGTTGCCGACAGTTCATCGGCCACCAGAATAATGCGCTCAGGCCAGGTATTCGGCCCTTGGGTGGTGTCGTCGAGATGAAACAACAGCCGCTGCCCGAGAGTACGCAAATCCCCCGCCCGCTCTTTCAGGTAGCCATCGCTGAGCGCGGCAAACTGCTCGGCAAATTTCTCAATGACTTTTTTCACCGCCCATTCAGCGACGGAGCCTTTGTCGACTTCATCGAATAGCTCACGGCGCAGGCGCGCATCGGATAACAGGTGCGAATAGAGGTCAAAAATAGCCGCCGTCTCTTTTTGCGCTCCGGCGGCGTAGCGCTTGCTGTAGCGACGAAACTCATTCGCCGCCTCTTCCAGCGCGCCGGTGAGACGTTCGCGCTCGGAAGCGGTATCCAGCGTCGAGGCCTCGTAGACCTGCTCCATCAACGGCAGGCTGGCATCCATCCAGCCTTCGGCAATCGCCACCCCGGATGATGCCGGCAGCGCGCGGATGCGGGTCTGGCGATACTGCCCAAACAGCGCATTTAACTGCGATTGGGAGAGAATAGCGGCCATCTGGGTGGCGAGGGTGACAAGGAAGGACTCTTCGCTTTCATCGAACTGGCGCAGTTCACGCTGCTGAACCACCAGCACGCCCAGCAGCTGACGCCGCTGGATAATCGGCACGCCAAGGAAGGCGCGGAAGCGTTCCTCCTTAACGGCTGGAATATACTTAAAGCTGGGATGTTTTTGCGCATCGGCCAGGTTGATAGGCTCGGCCAGACGCCCCACCAGCCCCACGAGACCTTCATCAAATGCGAGTGCGACTGTGCGCCCGCGAGGTTTTTTCAGCCCGCGCGTGGCCATCAGGTAATAGCAGCGTCGATCGTTGTCAGCCAGGTAAACCGAACAAACTTCCGTTTCCATCGCTTTACAGACATCCGTAACCAGGATATCCAGCGCCTCGTTTAAACGCGGCGCGCTGGCGACCTTCTCGACTATTTCTCGCAACCGAGTGAGCATAATGTGCGTGGCTTAACCTCTTTTACGTCGATAAGCAGGCGCGCTTTGCGGCTTGGGTGTGGTTTCAGCAAGCGACATCGTGACGCCCGCGAACTCTTTCATCACCCGGCGGTAAACGTCGCGCTTAAACGACACCACCTGACGAACCGGGTACCAGTAGCTTACCCATCGCCAGCCATCAAACTCAGGTGTACTGCTGGTTTGCATATTAATAGCCGTATCGCTGCCGACCAGTTGTAGAAGAAACCACTTCTGCTTCTGACCGATACAAACCGGCTTTGTGTCCCAACGCACCAAACGTTTAGGCAGCTTGTAACGCAGCCAGTTACGGGTCGAGGCCAGGATCCGCACATCTTTGCGGCTTAACCCAACCTCTTCGAACAATTCCCGATACATTGCCTGCTCGGCGGACTCGCCTGGATTAATGCCCCCTTGCGGGAACTGCCACGAGTGCTGACCATAACGCCGGGCCCACATCACCTGGCCCTGACGGTTACAAATTACAATGCCGACATTTGGGCGGTAGCCATCGTCATCAATCACCGGACTACCTCAAAATAAGCTTCAATGTGAATGATTGTTTCACACTCGTTGGAAACGGTAAACCACTCTCTGTGTGGCGTGATAACGAATAACATTTGAATAACTCACAGTAATCACCCGAGTTATAAACAGTGAACGCCATCCCCGGGCCATTTTATTCACTTTTTCTGTGGATAGAGTTGTGAAGAAGTACGGAATTAACCAGGGAAAACCCGGAGTAGTCCGAACGACGTAGAGATGGAACCATTTAATAATGACATACTATTCATTAAGTTATCATACTTCTCGCCGACAAATTACAGCATAACGTGATGATCATCACATATGCGATCCGGCAACTGATGAAAGATCGAACAATGCCGCTTTTATCCACAGATAAAGCACATTCGTCGGGCACATTTTGTCTAAAAATTCGATTTTCGTCGCACGTCAAGGCTGTAAATCGAACCAGTAGTGAGGCTTTTCCCCAGTTATCCCATTTTTCTGTGGATAACATGGTGTAAGATCCTGTTCATTGTCAGTGACCAGTTCTGGAAAACCCGTTTTCACTGTTTTCACAAACGGAAAAGTGGGATAAAAAACATATATAAATCATCAAATTGGTATAGTTACCCATAAAAAGGTAAACTCTATCCACAACGCACAAAAATAGCGCTCATTTTTTGACCAGAGGTTTTCTATCATGCCAGCCATCGCTCCGCTTACCGCTCCGCCGCAAAGTCAGGAGCAACTTCTTGCTCAGGCCCAGCGGCTGGCGGGCTATTCGCTGGGTGAACTGGCGGCGCTGGCAGGGATCCCTATTCCTCGCGATCTGAAACGCGATAAGGGCTGGATTGGCATCCTGCTGGAGATTTGGCTGGGCGCCAGCGCCGGAAGCAAACCCGAGCAGGATTTCGCCGCCTTAGGCGTGGAGCTGAAAACCATTCCCATTGACCGTCAGGGCCGACCTCTGGAGACCACGTTTGTTTGCGTAGCGCCGCTAACCGGTAATAGCGGCGTGACCTGGGAAAGCAGCCACGTACGGCATAAGCTGCAACGCGTGCTGTGGATCCCGGTAGAAGGCGAGCGCGAAATCCCGCTGGCGGAACGCCGCGTCGGCGCGCCGCTGCTGTGGACGCCGGACGAGGAAGAAGATCGCCAGTTGCGTATGGACTGGGAGGAGTTGATGGATCTTATCGTGCTCGGCCAGGTTGAACGAATCACCGCCCGCCACGGCGAAGTACTGCAACTGCGCCCAAAAGCGGCCAACAGCAAAGCGCTAACGGAAGCGATCGGCGCCCACGGCGAGCCGATCCTCACCCTACCGCGCGGCTTTTATCTGAAAAAAAACTTCACCGCCGCGCTGCTTGCGCGTCATTTTCTCTTAGGCCATGAATAATTTTTTGTTCTGCCATAACGCCTGCATATAATTACCACTTTATTTTTTGCAGGACTTTGAACAATGTTATTTGCATGGATAACCGATCCTAACGCCTGGCTGGCGCTCGGCACGCTGACGCTGCTGGAGATCGTTCTCGGGATCGATAATATTATTTTTCTCTCTCTGGTTGTCGCTAAGCTTCCCACCGCTCAACGCGCCCATGCGCGGCGTATCGGGCTAATGGGAGCCATGCTGATGCGTCTCGGCCTGCTGGCGTCTATCGCCTGGGTCGTTAAGCTCACCAACCCGCTCTTCACCATATTCGGGCAGGAGATCTCGTTTCGCGACCTGATCCTGCTGCTCGGCGGCCTGTTCCTTATCTGGAAAGCGAGTAAAGAGATCCACGAATCTATTGAAGGCGAGGAAGAAGGTCTTAAAACCAACGTCCACTCCTTCTTTGGCGCCATCGTGCAGATCATGCTGCTGGATATCATCTTCAGCCTTGATTCAGTCATTACCGCCGTGGGTCTCTCCGATCATCTGTTCATTATGATGGCCGCGGTGGTGATTGCGGTTGGAGTGATGATGTTTGCCGCGCGTCCGATCGGCGACTTCGTTGACCGTCACCCGTCGGTCAAAATGTTGGCGTTGTCGTTTCTGATCCTCGTCGGCTTCACCTTGATGCTGGAGAGCTTCGATGTGCATGTCCCGAAAGGTTACATCTACTTCGCGATGTTCTTCTCCATTGCGGTCGAAACGCTCAACCTGATGCGCAATAAGAAAAACCCGCTGTAAGCCACAAAATTGCAGTCCGAAAGCGGGCTGCAATCCTTTTTAAGACTTTACTGCTTTTTATGTCTCACAAATCAGGCTATTAATATACTGGTACGAGGTGCGGCCATAAGAGAGGTAATGACGATGAAAAAATGGGCAGTATTGATTTCCGCCGTAGGACTGGCGTTCTCGGTTTCCGGTTGCAGCAGCGATTATGTCATGGCGACAAAAGATGGACGTATGATTCTTACCGACGGTAAACCGGCGGTTGACGATGACACCGGTTTGATAAGCTACGAAGATCAGCAAGGCAATAAAATGCAGATCAACCGCGACGACGTGTCACAAATTATTAAGCGTTAAGCTTTTTCGTCGGTTAACCGCATATTTTCCGACAACCACAGCCACAGAAAAGAGTCGGGATCCCCCTGCTATATCCCCAGGGCAGCCCCCTTCAGGATCTCCAGACCCGGCTTTTTTGATATTTTCCCTTTCTCTTTTTCTCTCCCTCTGCCATGTTGTTATTCCCATCAGCCTGCAAGCGCTTTGAAGTTTGTGGGGAGATAGTTTTGTCGGGAAACTCCTGACCTTGTTGATAAAAATAAGGAAGCCGGCTATGCAGTATCACCGTATCCCACACAGTTCTCTTGAAATCAGCACGCTGGGGCTGGGCACAATGACGTTTGGTGAACAAAATAGCGAGGCCGACGCTCATGAACAGCTCGACTACGCCGTAAGTCAGGGAATCAACCTGATTGATGTCGCCGAAATGTATCCTGTCCCGCCGCGCCCGGAAACCCAGGGTCTGACCGAAACCTACGTCGGCAACTGGCTGGCGAAACGCGGCAACCGCGAAAAGCTGATTATCGCCTCTAAAGTCAGCGGTCCGGCGCGCAATAACGACAGCAGCATTCGCCCGAATCACGCGCTGGATCGCAAAAACATTCGCGACGCGCTGCACGACAGCCTCAAACGTCTGCAAACCGATTATCTCGACCTCTATCAGGTACACTGGCCGCAGCGCCAGACCAACTGTTTCGGCAAGCTGGGCTATACCTGGAGCGACTCTGCGCCGGTGGTCACCCTGCTCGATACGCTGGAAGCCCTCACCGAATTCCAGCGCGCCGGTAAAATCCGCTATATCGGCGTCTCTAACGAAACCGCCTTTGGCGTCATGCGCTATCTGCATCTGGCCGATAAGCACGACCTGCCGCGCATCGTCACGATTCAAAACCCGTACAGCCTGCTTAACCGCAGCTACGAAGTGGGGCTGGCGGAAGTGAGCCAATATGAGGGCGTTGAGCTGCTGGCGTATTCATGCCTGGCGTTCGGTACGCTGACCGGTAAGTACCTCAACGGCGCGCAGCCGGCTGGCGCACGCAATACGCTATTTAGCCGCTTTACCCGCTACAGCGGCGAGCAGGCGCAGAAAGCGGTGGCCGCTTATGTGGACATTGCCAAACGCCACAATCTCGATCCGGCGCAAATGGCGCTGGCCTTTGTGCGTCGCCAGCCGTTTGTCGCCAGCACCCTGCTCGGGGCCACGACTATGGAGCAGCTCAAGACCAACGTCGAAAGTTTGCATCTTGAGCTGAGCGAAGAGGTGTTAGCGGAGATTGAGGCGGTGCATAAGGTGTATACCTACCCGGCGCCATAAGAGGGTAAAAACCCCGGGTAGCGGCTAACGCCTTACCCGGGCTACCGGAGAGCAGACATTTGTGAATCCGTCCCTCTCCGGGGATTATTTACGCCGTCCCCACCACCACAGCGCAGCGATGGCTAGCGCAAAGACCGCGCCAAATCCTATCCCCACGCCAACCGGCGGGATCCCAACGCTGACCGCCAGCGAGTACAGCCCCAGCATGAGCAACATCGCCACGTTTTCACCGAGGTTCTGTACCGCAATGGCGTTACCTGCGCCAACGGTATGTTTCCCGCGCTCCTGCAGCAGCGCGTTCAGCGGTACGATAAAGAAGCCGCCACACACCCCAAGCAGTAGCAGTAGGCCAAATGCCGGTAGTAGCGACTGCTGTACCGCGAAGACGATCACCGCGACGCCAATCAATATCCCGGCGGGCATACAGCGCGAGACGGTTTCCAGCGTGACCAGCTTCGCCGCTGCGCCAGCGCCAACCACAATCCCGACGGCGACCATCGCATTGAGGTAGGTCGGCATCGCGTTACTGGTGATCCCAAGCGCCACCGGCACCCAAATCACCAGCAGGAAGCGCAGCGTCACCCCCGCCCCCCAGAACAAGCTGGTGCCCATCAATGAGAAACGCGTTTCACTATTACGCCACAACGTCTTACAGGCGCTGAAGAAGCTATGCGTCATCGGCCTGAAACGCCACGACTGCCCAGGACGAGCCGCCGGGAGTTTCGGGATCCACAGGTTAGCAACCACTGCGCCGCCATAAACCAGCGCACAAACGATAAGCGCCGCCAGCACGTGCCAGTCCGCAAGAATACCGCCCGCCATCGAGCCCAGCAGGATCGCCGCGATGGTCGACGACTCCATCAGTCCGTTAGCCTTCACTAACTTATCGCCGGTGGTCAGTTCGCCCAGAATACCGTATTTCGCCGGCGAATAGGCCGCCGCGCCAATACCCACCAGCGTATAGCCGATAAACGGATTGACGCCAAAGCAAATACACCCGGCGCCGAGCAGCTTCAGGCCATTAGCGACCATCATCACCCGGCCTTTGGCGAAGCTATCGGCAAATTGCCCGACAAACGGCGCAAAGAGAATGTAAGCGCCCACAAACAACATCTGCAATACCGGCTGACTCCACTCCGGATAGTAGAGCTGCTTCATCAATGCCAGGGTGGCGAACAGCAGCGCATTATCGCCGAAGGCCGACAGGAACTGGGCGCAGATCACCGCCATCATCCCTTTCGAGTACAGTGAAGCGTTAGTGTGCACTGACTCACTCATGTGTATGTTCCGCCTCTTCAACCATGCCTTTCAGGGTGACAAAGTCCGGCTTGCCGCTGCCCAGTACCGGCAGCTGTTTCAGCCAACGAATATCGCGCGGTACCGCCAGCTCCGGTACGCCGTGTTCACGCGCGTAGCGCAGCAGCTTTTCGCGATTGAGTTCATTATCGGTGGTAAACAGCACCAGCGCCTCGCCTTTGCTGGCGTCCTGCTTAATGGCCGTGGCGTGCATTTTGTCCGGCGAGACCGCCAAAGCGACCTGCTCGACCATCTCCAGCGAGACCATCTCGCCGGCGATTTTGGCGAATCGCTTGGCGCGACCCTGAATACGGACGTAGCCCTGCTCGTCAAAGACGACGATATCGCCGGTGTCGTACCAGCCGCTCTCCACTTCACCGTGCTGGTTTTCCGCCGTCGGCGCTTCCAGCACGCCGGGGTTTTCTACCCGCAGATAGCCTTTCATGATGTTTGGCCCTTTCAACTGCAGGCGGCCCCCCTGCTCGATGCCCGGCATCGCCAGCAATCGGGCATCCATCCCCGGAAGAATGCGCCCGACGGTACCGACTTTCGCCGCCATCGGAACGTTGATGGAGACCACCGGCGCACATTCGGTCACGCCGTAGCCTTCAAGGATGCGCAGGCCAAATTTGTCCTGCCACAGCTGTTTGGTGCTGTCCTGCAGTTTTTCCGCCCCTGCCACCACATAGCGCAGACGATAAAAATCATATGGGTTGGCAAAGCGGGCATAGTTGGCGAGGAAGGTTGAGGTGCCGAACAACACGGTACAGTTACGATCGTAGACCAGCTCCGGCACCACCCGATAGTGCAGCGGGCTTGGATAGAGGAACACTTCCGCGCCGGTGAATAGCGGCGTCAGCAGGCCGACCGTCAGGCCGAAGGAGTGGAACAGCGGCAGCGCCGACATAAAGCGATCGTTGGCGGTAAAATCGGCGATGGTTTTAATCTGTTCCACGTTAGCCAACAGGCTTTTATGGCTATGCACCACCCCTTTTGGGTTCCCCTCCGAACCGGAGGTAAAGAGGATCATCGCCGCATCTTCCGGCTGCTGCTTGACCTGCGCCAGACGCCGCGCCAGCAGATGGCCAAATATCCACAGCTTGTCGGCGGTAGTGACATCGCCTTTCAGATCTTCCAGAAACACCCAGCGCACCTGAGTCAGCTGCTCCGGCAGGTGCCAGAGTTTGCCTTTATCGAGGAAGGTACGGGAAGTAAAAATGGTTTTGATTTCCGCGGCGGTAATCGCGCTGCTGAGTCCTTTGACGCCGGCGGTATAGTTCATCATTGCCGGGATACGCCCGCGGGCAATCGCGCCGAAAATCACCGCCGCGCTGATACCGGCGTTAGGCAGCATCAGGCCGATTTTCTCGCCCTGCGCGCTGTATTTTTCCAGAATACGCGCGACGAACAGCGTTTTGGTCAACAGTTTCCGGTAGGTATCCGGCTGGAAATTAATATCTTCCACGCAGTTTTTACGCGCGCCAAAGCGGTCCTGCGCCGCCAGTAGCGACTCATACAGCGTTTCACGCGGGCGCACCGCCATGCGCGCTTCCATCATAATCTGGTGCAGCATTTCGCCGGCGATTTTTCGCCGATCGCGGGCGCGCGGCGCTTCCGGCATCGGCAGATGCGTCGGCGGCAGTAAATGGAGCTGAATACGCGGGAACAGGCGGCGTTTTACCAGCCCCTTAAGACGGCTGAACGGCGTAAGTTCGGCGCCTTCGATTCGCAGCGGCACAATGGTCGCTTTCGACTTCGCCGCCACAAACGCCGCGCCGTCGTAGATTTTCATCAGCGAACCGCTTACCGAAATACGCCCTTCCGGAAAGATAACCACCGGGCGCCCCTGCTCAATCAAGCGCACCAGATGCTTAATTGACATCGGCTTAGTGGGGTCCAGCGGAACAAAGTCGATAAGCGGCGTCAGCGCCCGCATAAACCAGCGCTGGCTAATCGAGGTATAGACCGCAAACACCGGCCGAACGGGCAGAAAGAGCGCCAGTAAAATACCGTCGAGAAATGAGACATGATTTGGCGTAATTAATACTTTTTCCTGATAGAGCGCCTGAGTGTCTCCGGTCAATCGTACCCGGTACAATCCTTTGAACAGTAATCGAAAAAATCCCAACAGCATAACGACTCCGCGTGGCTGATTTAGTATTCCGAGCAGGTTACATGAGAAGGCGGGGAAAAGCAGTGTGGGGGAAGAAAATTCAGAATAAAAAAAACCTGCGCATCCGCGCAGGTCGGTGCAAGATAATCAGTACGAAGTGCGTACTTAAGAAACTCACCAATCAATACCTCTGGGACCCTGATTGTCGCGTTTTTACCCGCGATCGCGCCAGCGCGAAAACGCAAGGGAATGAGCCTAAGTGCAACCAGGTATTACGATTCTCGCTATCTGTAACAGCATGAATAACAGGCAAAAAAAAACCTGCGCATCTGCGCAGGTTGGTGTAATTAAGTGGTCAACGTGACGTTGACTCCACCTATCAATACCTCTGGGATAGCCAGAGTATCAATGCAGCACTCAACGAAACCAGCGAACATTCGCAACAGCTAATCGCAAAGTGTAAGCAAAGATGAGAATTCTCTTTTCACCGTTGCATCCCACGCATTGTGCTGTGTAACTTTGTCACCGCTAATCCTTGTCTGCGTCACATTTGTATCAACCAGAATGGCCGTAGCCTTGAATCCGCTGCGCTTTCCCGTAACATAACTATCATGTAAACGCTTACCCTAAAAAAGGTCAGGTATGGCGACAATTAAGGATGTAGCCCGACTCGCAGGAGTCTCCGTCGCTACCGTCTCACGCGTTATCAACAACTCGCCAAAAGCGAGTGAAGCCTCTCGTCAGTCGGTAACGGCGGCGATGGAAACCCTGAACTACCACCCCAACGCCAACGCCCGCGCGCTGGCGCAGCAGTCGACGGAAACCATCGGTCTGGTGGTGGGCGACGTTTCCGATCCCTTCTTCGGCGCGATGGTTAAAGCCGTCGAGCAGGTGGCCTACAGCACCGGTAATTTTCTGCTTATCGGCAACGGCTATCACAATGTGCAAAAGGAACGTCAGGCAATTGAACAGCTGATCCGCCACCGCTGCGCGGCGCTGGTAGTGCACGCTAAAATGATCCCCGACGACGAGCTGGCGGGGCTGATGAAACAGATCCCCGGCATGGTGTTAATTAACCGCATCGTACCGGGTTTCGAACAGCGTAGCGTGGCGCTCGATGACCGCTACGGCGCCTGGCTGGCGACGCGCCATCTGATTCAGCAGGGCCACAGCCGCATTGGCTATATCTGCTCTAACCACGCGATTTCCGATGCCGAAGACCGGCTGCAAGGTTATTACGATGCCCTGAAAGAGAGCGGCCTGCCCGTCAATGACCGGCTGGTCACCCTCGCCGAGCCTGACGAAAGCGGCGGCGAGCTGGCGATGACCGAGCTATTAGGCCGCGGCAGAAACTTTACCGCCGTCGCCTGTTACAACGATTCAATGGCCGCAGGCGCAATGGGGGTGCTCAACGATAACGGTATCGAGGTGCCGCAGGAAATTTCGCTGATTGGCTTCGATGACGTGCTGATCTCGCGCTACGTGCGCCCTCGCCTGACCACCGTGCGTTATCCGATCGTCACCATGGCGACCCAGGCGGCGGAGTTGGCCCTGGCATTGGCGGAACAGCGCCCGGCGCCGGAAATCACTCACCTCTTCAGCCCGACGCTGGTGCGCCGTCACTCAGTGATAACGCCCGCGGAAAGTGACAAGTCGTAGCGGTACAGGCTCACGGCGGTGGCCGGGTAATCCAGGCCCTCGCCGATATAGCGCCAGCCAAAGCGTTCGTAAAAGTCGCGGCAGGCGGAATAGAGATAAAGCTGCGGATAACCGCACTGGCGGGCATAGTCGATGACGTGCCGCTGCAGCTTCCCAGCCAGCCCCTGCCCGCGCGCCGTTTCGGCGACAAACAGTGCCGCCATCCAGGGAAACAGATCCTGACGGCTGAGCAAATCGCAACGCCACAGCCCTACGGTCCCCAGCAGCGCCTCGCCTTCGGTGGCGATAAAGGTCAGCGGCAGCGCCCCCGGCGTTTGGCTATGTTCAACAATACTGCTAAAAAACGCCTGCGGTAAGGCATCGCCGGCAAAAGCCTGCCATAGCCACTCCGCCACCTGCGGCCCATGCTGCGGCGCGGCGTACAACGGTTGAATCTGCATTTTTTCCCCCTGTGAATCGATGAATTCTAGCGCGCCGCGCCCGCCCGCGCATCAAGGGTCTGAAAATGCCTTCAACAGGATTTCCGCAAAAAGCGTGATCGCGATAGTCTTTGCCGTCGTCAGGTTCATATCCCTCTGAATGACTGTGATAAACTGCGCCCTATCACCGGTTATCAGGAATCGACGAATGGCAACAATGCTGGATGTCTCAATACGCGCAGGCGTCTCGAAAGCGACGGTTTCCCGCGTGTTGAACGGCACAGGTCAGGTAAAAGAGAGTACCCGTCAACAGGTCTTCAAAGCGATGGAAGAGCTGGGCTACCGGCCTAATTTTCTCGCCCGTTCGCTGGCGAATCGCACCAGCAACAGCATTGGCCTGGTGGTATCGACATTCGACGGTTTTTACTTTGGCCGCTTACTGCAGCAGGCCTCGCGTCAAACGGAAGCCTGGGGCAAGCAGCTTATCGTCACCGATGGCCACGATGCGCCCGAGCGGGAAGAAGAAGCGGTGCAAATGTTGGCCGACCGTCAGTGTGACGCCATCGTGCTCTACACCCGCCATATGAGCGAACAGAAAATCATGTCGCTTATCGAAACCATTGAAACGCCGCTGGTGGTGATCAATCGCGATGTTAGCCAAGCGCGGGAACGCTGCGTGTTCTTTGAACAGCAGGAAGCGGCGTTTCAGGCCGTCGACTATCTGATTTCCCAGGGGCATCGCGATATCGCCTGCCTGACCGTGCCGATGCATACCCCAACGGGTAAAGCGCGCCTGGCGGGCTACCGCAGCGCGCTGGAAAAACACGGAATTGCGTGGGAACCGGCGCGGGTCAAATACGGCGATTCAACGATGACCCGCGGTTATGAGCTGTGTCGGGAATTATTAGAAGAGAAAACGCCGTTTAGCGCGCTCTTCTCCTGTAACGATGATATGGCGTTGGGCGCCTCGAAAGCGCTATATCAGGCGGGGCTGCGCATTCCGCAGGACGTATCGCTCTTCGGCTTTGACGACGCTCCTAGCGCGAAGTGGCTGGAGCCGGGATTATCAACGGTTTATCTGCCGATCGACAATATGATTACCACCGCCATCGACCAGGCGATTAAGCTCGCCAACGCACAGCCGATCGAAACCATCCCGCCGTTCACCGGTACGCTGGTACTGCGTGAATCGGTGACGACGGGGCCATTCTTTAAATAAGCTCCAGCGCCAGCAGTTCTTCAATGGTCTGGCGACGGCGAATCAGGCGCGCGCTGTCGTTATCAAACAGCACTTCCGGTAGTAACGGGCGGCTGTTGTAGTTTGAAGACATCGATGCGCCGTAGGCGCCGGTATCGTGCAGCACCAGGTAATCCCCCGGCGCGACCGCCGGCAGCAGGCGAGTTTCCACTTTGCCGCCCTCCTGCTGGGTAAAGACGTCGCCGGATTCGCACAGCGGCCCCGCGACCACGGTTTCCAGCTGCGGCTCGCCGCTCAGGTCGCGCCCGTCCGCCGCCAGCGCGGTAATATGATGATAGCTGCCGTACATGGCCGGGCGCATCAAATCGTTAAAGCCGGCGTCGATCAGCACGAAGTGGCGGCTGCCCATCTCTTTCACGCTACGCACCTGTGATACCAGCACGCCGGACTCCGCCACCAGGAAACGCCCCGGTTCAATCTCCAGCTTCACCGGATGCCCCAGATGTTTGGCGATCTGCTCGCGCGCCGCATTCCACAGGCCAAAGTAGTGATCGGTATCGATCGCCTCTTCGCCTTCATGATACGGGATCGATAATCCGCCGCCAGCGGAGATCGCCTGCAGATCCTGACCAAACTCCACCACCTGGCGCACCATCGCGCCGCATACTTGCTCAAGGTGGCCGTAATCAACGCCGGAGCCGATATGCATATGGATGCCGACCAGCTGTAGCGAATGGCGGCGAATCACCTCCAGCGCCTGCGGCAGCTGGCTGAACCAGATACCGTGTTTGCTGTTTTCGCCGCCGGTATTGGTCTTCTGGCTGTGGCCGTGGCCAAATCCTGGATTGACCCGCAGCCAGACGCGGTGGCCCGGCGAGACTTCACCCAGTTGGCTAAGCATATCCACGGATCCGGCATTCACTGGGATCTGTAATGCTTTCACCCGCTCGAGGGTCGCGCGATCGATCAGATCGGCGGTAAAGACGATATCGTCCGGATGCTGCACGGGATCGTAACCTGCCGCCAGCGCGCGTTCGATCTCGCCAAGCGACACCGAATCCACCTTCACGCCCTGCTCGCGCATCAGACGCAGAATATGAATATTGGAGCAGGCCTTCTGCGCAAAACGCACTACGTCAAACTGGCTAAGTTGGGCAATATGGCGGCGGATAATCTGCGCGTCATAGACCCATACCGGGCAGCCGAACTCAGCGGGCAGGCGCAGTAGATTGTCAGCGGTCAGATCGGTATCGGTGGCGTTCAGCGAGCGTGGCATAAGGACTCCGGTGCGTGCGTGTGTTTGTCGATGTTTTTTCCGATTACGCCACAGCGGGAAGAGAATAAAAAATATCGTTTTGTCGCGAGTCTATGCAAAAATGATATGGCTATCTGATGCTAACCGGGAGCCGCCCATGCCTGCCGTCAACTTACGCCATATTGAGATTTTCCACGCGGTGATGACCACCGGCAACCTGACCGAAGCGGCGCGGATGCTGCACACCTCGCAGCCGACGGTCAGCCGTGAACTGGCGCGCTTTGAGAAAGTACTCGGCTTAAAGCTGTTTGACCGCGCCCGCGGCCGTCTGCAGCCGACGGTCCAGGGGCTGCGACTGTTTGAAGAAGTACAGCGCTCGTGGTACGGGCTGGATCGCATCGTTAGCGCCGCGGAGAGCCTGCGCGAATTCCGCCAGGGAGAGCTGTCGATAGCCTGTCTGCCGGTCTTTTCGCAGTCATTTCTACCGCTGCTGCTACAGCCATTCCTCGCGCGCTATCCGGACGTCAGCCTGCAGATCGTGCCGCAGGAGTCGCCGCTGCTGGAGGAGTGGCTGTCCGCCCAGCGCCACGATTTAGGGTTAACGGAAACGCTGCATACGCCGGCCGGCACCGAGCGCACGCCGCTGCTGACCTTAAATGAGGTCTGCGTACTGCCACAGGATCACCCGCTGGCCGCGAAAACCGAACTCACCCCCGCCGACTTCCACGGCGAAAACTATATCAGCCTGTCGCGCACCGACAGCTACCGCCAGCTGCTTGATGCGCTGTTTATGGAGCACCAGGTAAAACGACGGATGGTAGTGGAAACCCACAGCGCGGCGTCGATCTGCGCGATGGTGCGCGCCGGAGCGGGCATTTCGGTGGTCAACCCGCTCACCGCCCTCGACTACGCTGAGAGCGGCGTGGTGGTGCGGCGATTCAGCGTCGATGTGCCCTTTACCGTCAGCCTAATCCGCCCGCTACATCGCCCCGGTTCCGCGCTGGTCGACGCCTTTGTCCAGCATCTGCAAACCAGCCTGCCGCGTATCGAACAGCCGCTGGCGGCGGTACTTAAGAGAGCATAAATTCCACCGCGTCGGCGGCATGGATCGCCGCGGTATCAAATACCGGCAACGGGCTACTCGTTTCCGGTACCAACAGGCCGATTTCGGTGCAGCCGAAGATAACGCCTTCCGCCCCCTGCGCCGCCAGCGCCTCGATGACCTGCAGATAATAGTCGCGCGAGGCGTCGCTAAAGGTGCCGAGGCACAGCTCATCAAAAATAATCTGATTGATGCGCGCCCGATCGTCGGCCTGTGGGATCAGCGTCTCAATGGCAAACTGCTGCTGCAGACGGCCGCGATAAAAATCCTGCTCCATGGTGTAGCGGGTACCCAATAGCGCGACCCGACGCTGGCCTTTAGCGCTGATAGCCCGCCCGGTGGCGTCGGCGATATGCAGGAACGGCACCTCGCAGCGGGCTTCAATCGCATCAGCCACCTTATGCATGGTGTTGGTGCACAGCACGATACCCTCGGCGCCGGCCTGCTGTAGCCCCAGCGCCGCCGCGGCGAGGATCTCGCCGGCGCGATCCCATTCCCCTGCCGACTGGCAGGCTTCAATCTCATGAAAATCAACGCTATGAAGCAACAGGCTGGCGGAATGCAGGCCGCCGAGCCGCGCTTTAATGCCTTCATTAATTAACCGGTAATAGGGAATGGTGGATTCCCAGCTCATGCCGCCCAGCAGGCCGATGGTTTTCATTATCTGCTCCTTTATGGTTTGCTCCAGTGAAGCAAACCTGCCGATAACTTTCCACTGTTGCTGTTGGGCGGCGGCCACATCAGAAGAAATATTTAAAGCGCACGCGCGCGCCATAGCGTTCGTCGGCGTTCCCGCCCTGCTGGGCCGACGAATCCAGCCATGAGGCATAGGCGCCGAGATAAATATTAAAGTTCGGCATATCCATGATATTCGGCAGTTGCCAGGAGGTATGAATCGTGTGGATGTCATAGCGGCCCGGCGTCAGGATCGCGCAGTCGCCATCGCACTCGCCGCTGACCCCCGCCATGTTGAACTGGTCGATTTTGTTGTGCGCGTAGATATATCCCAGCTCGACGCGATGCCACAGCGCGTTGATACCGGCGCTGAAATCCTCTTCATCCGCCGCATCCAGATAAGCGGTGCTGAGGTTCACCACCATGCCATCCTCGGCATCGGTTTTCAGCGTATTCCAGCTCATGGTCAGTCCGTAGCCGGTACGGTTGGACTGATCGACCCAGCGTCCATGCTGGTTTTGATAGCCATAGGCATTGTTCACCAGGTTGCTCTCAACCGCCGCCGCCACTGACCACGGGCCGGATTGCCAGGCCGCCACCGGCCGCACATAGACCACGTTTTTATGATTTTCGAGCGCGTTGCCGTGATAGTTTTGATCGACGAATAACGAGCTGCCGTCTTCCACCAGCGTGTTGAGCTCAAAGTACCAGTTATCGAGATATTTGCTCAGCAGGAAATTACCGCCGCTGCTGCTACGCCCGCGCCCCTCTTTCATCATGTAGATATAACCGTAACCGTCGCTATAGAGATCGTTGGCGGTATTACCAGAATATTCAATAAACGTATCCTGATTCAGCGGGAACATATCGTAGGCTTCAAAGCGCCCCACTTTTATTTTCCAGTCATTTTCCTGACCAAAGAAAAATACGGCATCATCAAGATTCATTTTCCCGGTCATATCCGCCAGCGGCTGTACGCTAAAGCCGGAGTATTTACCATTCGCGCCTTTACGTAAGCCATCGAACCCTAACAAAATACGCCCATTGATATCCCAGCGTTCTTTATCCCCCGGCGCCCAGTTCTTATTCGCGCTGGTTTTTACCGAGGTCAGGCTGCCGGTTCGGCTGGCGCCATCCATATTAAATTCAACATCACCGTAAAATTTTAAATCGACATCTTTATTCACCGCCAGCGCGGGCGCGGCAACCGTCGCGGGCGCTGGCGCGCTGCTTTTAGCCGTCGTGCGCTCCTGCTGCTTCAGTTCGCGGATTTCCGCCTCGGCGTTTTGCGCACGCTGCTCGGTGGCTTTTAAGCGCTGCTCCATCTGCGCCAGGCGCTCCTCAAGCGAAAGCGTTTGCTGCGCGCCGGCGGCGGGAATAAATAAAGACGAGATAAGACATCCAACCCAGATTTTATTCATCGTTAGACCCTGCTTATTATATATTAAAGGTATTGTTTTATTATTTTGGTAAATATTAAATACCCGCCAGCGATTGCTAACGGGTGATTCTGGTTAATGACTCTTTAATTAGATATTCCACGCTCCGCCATCAATTAATGCCGCTCTGCCGCTCCAGGAAAATAAAGCTAATTCCCGGCGCCGGGCATCAGGATAAATACGGCTGCTGAGGCAGGCTTCGCCATCATTGACGAAAACCTCAACGGATGAGCTATCGAAAAATAGCCGCAGCTTCAACGCCGAACCGGCCGGTAACGCAACGCTGCGGGTGCCGCACAAACCATATTGCGGATAGCGGCGCTCCAGCACCAGACGCTGCATCTGATTGTCGACATATACCCTCAGCCCTTCGCCAAAGCTCAAACCGTACTGCTCGGCGCAGCTATTGGCCTTATCCCAATGCAGGTTGACCTCCATGGTTTCGCAGTGCTCTACCATCGTCAGCTGCTGATTCTTCAACGAACTGACCGGCCACGGGAACCAGTCGCGGCGCAGGCCTTCCACCTCTTTTGCCGGACGCATCAATAACCGATTATTCGCGCCGAGGCTTAACTCGCGCGGCAGCGACAGCATACCGGCCCAACCGTCCTGCTGCTCCGGCAGCGGCGACTCCCACATGTCCAGCCAGCCGATAACAATTCGTCGGCCATCGGGGGTGAGGAAGCTTTGCGGCGCATAGAAATCGTGGCCGCTGTCGAGTTCGACAAACGCCTCTTCGCGGACAAAAGGTTGCCCCGGCTGCCAGTCTCCCAGCAGGTAGCCGCTCTGGAATAAATTGCGCCGGGCAAAGCCGTCTGCGGCCATCCCCTGCGGCGAGAACATCAGCACCCGCTTACCATCGAGTTCAAAGAAATCCGGGCACTCCCACATGTAGCCCATCCCCGCTTCGGCCTGGGCAAGAATACCGGCGTCCTGCCAGTGGCGCAGGTCGGCGGAACGGTACAACCGCACCTGGCCGACGTCGTCTACCCGCGCGCCGACCACCATGTACCAGCTTTCACCTTCACGCCATACTTTCGGGTCGCGAAAATGGTGCATCCCCGGCGGGGTATCAATGACCATCCCCTGGCGCTCAAAATGGATGCCATCGCGGCTGGTCGCCAGACACTGGACCTGGTACAGATTATTTTCATCAGCGGGATCGCCATGAAATTTATGGCCGGTGTAGATAAGCGCCAGCGTATCACCATCAACCACCGCCGAGCCGGAGAAGCAGCCGTCTTTATCTTCCGGCCCTTCCGGCGCCAGCGCCACCGGCAGGTGTTCCCAATGCACAAGATCCTTGCTGCGCGCGTGGCCCCAGTGCATCGGCCCCCACTGGTTTGAATACGGGTGGTGCTGATAAAACGCGTGGTACCAGCCGTCGAACCATACCAGCCCGTTGGGGTCGTTGATCCAGCCGGCACGGGCCGCCAGGTGATAACGCGGATACCAGCGCGGGTTGAGATCCACGCTTTTCGTCTGCAGTTCCCGCTCCGCGTTACTAATGGAATACATCATATTCATTTCTCTTTTCAGTCAGATAGTGGATGGCTGCGACATGAGCGAATCCGAAGAGGCCTTATTGGATCGCAGCAGGAAGATGGAGATGAAGGTGGTACAGAACACCAGCAGTCCCATGATCAAATAGGAGTCGGCGAAGCCGTATTTTTCATAGCTATAGCCCGCCAGCGGCGACAGTACGGTGGCGATAACCGAACTGGTGCAGGCGAAACCAACCAGGTACAGGGTGGAAGAAAGGCGTTTATCAAAGTTCAGGCTGTTGTATTTAAAGATGGAAACCAGCAGCACCGGCAATTCCACGGCGTGCAGCAGTTTCGTAATCGAGATCAGAACCGGGCCTTCCACCAGCCCGGAGGCCACCATGCGCATCGCCATCACCATGCCGGCGAAGATCAGGCCGTTTTTCGCGCCGATGCGGTTGACCAGCCACGGGGCGCAGAACATCCCCGCCGCTTCGAGGAACACCTGGAATGAGTTGAGATAGCCATACATCGCGTTCCCTTCATGCAGCGTGGCGAACTGCGAAGAGAAATAGACCGGGAATTGCTGGTCGTAAACGCCGTAAATACAGGTGCCGACGACGAAAAACACCAGCGCCCAGAAGCGCGGCAGCGTCAGCAGGCGCAGCGCGTCTTCCAGCGTGACTTTACCGCCACTGACCGCCTCCTGCATGGCGTGCGGCGCTGAAGAAACCTTAAGCCGCGCCAGCAACATGAAGAAAACCAGACCGGAACAGCTGGCGACGGCGAAATTCAGCTGTGGGTTAATGTTGAACAGCAGCCCGGCGAAAAAGGTCGCCACCGCCCAGCCCAGCGATCCCCACATCCGCGCTTTGCCGAATTCAAACTGGCTTTGCCGCGCCACGCGCTCGGTATAGGACTCCAGCACGCCAATGCCGCCGTTAAAGGTCAGGCCGATATAGATGCCGCCAAAAATACTGCCGAGCAGCACGTTGATTTTGAGCAGATAGCCAAACAGCAGATAGGCCGGCCCGGAAAGGATCAGTAAGACCGTGATATACCAGAGTAAGTTTTTGCGCAGCCCCAGTTTATCCTGGATAAAGCCGTAGCAAATCTGGGCGAATAGCGCCGAGACCGACAGCACCGCGTAGATAATGCCGGTATCCCCGGCTTTCAGCCCTACCTCCTGATGTAGCCAGATGGAAAGCAACGAGCCGGAAGAAGACCAGGTAACAAAAAAGAAAAACAGTAAGGCACTGAGTAAGGGGTAGCTGTGAGAGTGATGTGTCTTCATCATGACATTCTCGTGTTGGAGTAATGCGCAAATGGTAACGTTAACAAAAAACAACTCTCATCTGATTTTGTGACGATTCATGATGTTAATCACAAAAGTTAACGTTAACATAATGGAGATGAGATCGCGATCAACTATTCCTCGCCATGCTTCACCATCGGGCTGGGATAGACTATCGTATGATCCTTTTACATCAGCGACTTAGTTGTATACCGGAGTAATCACCATGGCATCCCTGAAAGATGTAGCGAAGCTAGCCAACGTCTCACTGATGACGGTATCCCGCGCGCTGAACAGCCCGGAGCGCCTGAAGGCGGAAACGCTCGCCCGCGTACAGGCAGCGATTGAACAGACCAATTACGTCCCCGACCTGTCGGCGAAGAAAATTCGCGGCGCCCGGGCAACGCCGAGCACCATCGGCGTACTGGCGCTGGACACGGTGACCACCCCTTTCTCGGTAGAGATAACGCTCTCTATCGAAGAGACGGCGCGGGCCCACGGCTGGAACAGTTTTGTGGTCAACATGTTCTCGGATGACAACCCTGATGCCATTCTCGACCTGCTGCTTTCCCATCGCCCGGACGGCATCATTTACACCACCATGGGGCTGCGCCAGGTTCCGCTACCGGCAAAATTGTTGACGCTGCCCTGTGTACTGGCCAACTGCGAAAGCCTGAACGAGAACGTCGCCAGCTATATTCCGGATGATGAACAGGGCCAGTACGACGCGGTGAAAGCGCTGCTGGCCGCCGGCTATCGCCGCCCGCTCTGTTTGCATCTTCCGGCAAGGCATCTGGCGACGATACGCCGCCGACAGGGGCTGGAACGCGCCTGCCGTGAGGCGCAGATTGATCCGGATACGCTCGATCACGGCTATATGACCTACGGTGACGAACACTATCGCGATATTCCCGGCCAGCTGCTGGCCCATATTGAGCAAGGTAAACCGCGGTTTGATTCCGTGGTGTGCGGCAACGATCGCATCGCTTTTATGGTCTACCAGACGCTGCTGGCGCAGGGCCTGCGAATTCCTGAAGATGTGGCGGTGGTGGGTTATGACAACATGGTGGGGATTGGCGATCTGTTCCTGCCGCCGCTGTCGACGGTGCAGTTACCACATTATGAAATTGGCCGCCTGAGCGCCCTGCATATCATTAACGGCGACAGCCATCGGGATACCGTTAAGGTTCCCAGCCCGTGGCTGCCGCGCGAATCAATGTGATCAGTTGCCGATGTTACGCAGCTTTTCGCCGGACATCAGCTTGCGTTCGATGTGCTCCAGCGTCACGTTTTTGGTTTCCGGGATCAGCCAGAAGGTCACGCCGATAAAGGCCACGTTCAGCGCGGTATAGAGCCAGAACGTGCCTGCCGCGCCAATCGCGTCCAGCAGCGTCAGGAAGGTCGCGCCAATAATCATGTTCGACACCCAATTGGTAGTGGTCGAACAGGTGATGCCGAAGTCGCGGCATTTTAGCGGCTGGATCTCGGAGCACAGGATCCAGACTACCGGCGCGGCGCTCATCGCGTACCCGGCAATACACATCATGGTCATTCCCACCGATAACCAGGAGAGGCCGCTGCCGGCGGTACCGTTATCAAACTGCATCAGGCAGTAGCCCAGCACCAGGGTGCCCAACGCCATCACGCTAAAGCCGATTTTCAATGCCGGTTTACGCCCGGCCTTGTCGACGGTAAACACCGCGATAAAGGTCGCGAACATGAAGGTCAGGCCGACCACCAGCGTGGCGATCATCTGCTGCTCGGTGGTGGTAAAGCCGGCCATTTTGAAGATCCGCGGCGCGTAATACATGATGATATTCATGCCGGTAAACTGCTGCATCGCCTGCAATAACATGCCGAGGAATACCGCCCGACGCACGTTGCGGTTCACTTTGAACAGCGCCCAGCCGCCCTGCTTGAGCTTCAGGCTTTCGCGGATTTCATTCAGCTCATCGCGCGCCTTTTCCGAGGTATCGCGCAGCATGCGCAGCACTTCTTCGGCCTCGATATGGCGGCCTTTTTCCGCCAGCCAGCGCGGGCTGTTAGGCAGGAACACCACCAGGATAATCAGCAATATCGCCGGCAGCGCCAGCACGCCAAGCATCGCCCGCCAGTTGCCGCTGTAGCTGAAGGCGGTATCAGATAAGAAGGCCAGCACGATGCCAAGGGTGACCATCAACTGATACATGCTGATCATCTTGCCGCGAACGTTTTCGCTTGCCATTTCAGAAAGATAGAGCGGTGCGGTATAAGAGGCGATACCGACGGCGACGCCAAGGACAATACGCGCCACCAGCAGCATCTCGACGCTGGTGGCGAATGCCGAGCCGATAGAGCCCGCCACAAATAGCACCGCGCCAACCATCAAACTGTATTTACGGCCAAGACGGAAAGAGAGCCAGCCGTTGAACAGCGCGCCGATCGCCGCGCCAAGCATCATACTGCTGACCACCCACTCCTGCAGACGGCTGGATAAAACGAAATGATCGGTGATGAAAGGTAGCGCCCCGGCAATCACGCCGATATCAAGGCCGAATAACAAACCCGCCACCGCGGCGGCAATGGAGACAAACTGGTTCATGCGCCGGGTGTTGCGCTGCGCATTGGGGAGTAAACCCGGATCGGTGGTCAATGAAGTCATTTTTTTCCTGCCTCAACAGAGTATGCGTGCAGTGAAAGTACGGGATCGCAGGGCTAAGGTGTCAGGCGGGAGATGGCGAAGATATGGATAAAACGGCTGGCAGCATTGTTTTTGTGATGGACATTAAACTTTATCTTATGCAAAAAATGCTGTCCGATCGTCAAAACAACCCTGATGAATGGCGAGTATTTTATTTTCCATTACTAACGAGTATGGATTATTTAAACCTCATGATATGGACGATCATTGTTCAGAAAACAACCCGCCGGTTGGCGGGTTGTTCGACTATGTCTGTTAGCGCGCCAGCCAACCGCCATCTACCGCCACGGTGTAGCCGTTGATGTAATCGGATGCGCTGGAGGCGAGAAACACCACCGGCCCCATTAAATCGCTCGGCAGGCCCCAGCGGCCGGCCGGGATACGGTCGAGAATTTCCGCGCTGCGCTGTTCATCGGCGCGTAACTGCTGGGTATTGTTGGTTGCCATGTAGCCGGGGGCAATGGCGTTAACATTGATATTATGCTTTGCCCATTCATTGGCCAGCAGGCGAGTTACGCCCATGACGCCGCTTTTCGAGGC
The DNA here is from genome assembly GCF_050600805.1 of Klebsiella sp. 141240. Classification (NCBI taxonomy): domain Bacteria; kingdom Pseudomonadati; phylum Pseudomonadota; class Gammaproteobacteria; order Enterobacterales; family Enterobacteriaceae; genus Klebsiella; species Klebsiella sp. 141240. Next base: position 184,161 of record NZ_JAQIRK010000001.1, read on the forward strand.
GGTGTAGGACGGCACGCGGATCCCGCCCTGGAACGACAGCATGGAGGCAATATTGATGATCTTGCCGCCGTTACCCTGAGCGATGAAGTGCTTCGCCGCGGCCTGAGACATGAAAAAGACGCTTTTGATGTTCAGGTTCATCACGTCATCCCAGTCCTTCTCGCTGAATTCGATAGCATCCTGACGGCGGATTAGCCCCGCGTTATTGACCAGAATATCGATGTGGCCAAATTCCGCCACCGCGCGCTCAAGCAACTGCGGAATACCATCTATCTGCCGCAGGTCGGCGGTGAGGCTCAAAAAACGACGCCCCAGCGCGGTAACGCGCTCGATGGTTTCCGTTGGCTCAACGATATTAATACCGACGATATCGCAGCCCGCTTCCGCCAGCCCAACCGCCATGCCCTGGCCTAAACCGGTGTCGCAGCCGGTCACTACCGCGACTTTCCCCTGAAGAGAGAATGCATCAAGAATCATATCTGGTTCCTTTCTTTCACGGCCTGCTCACCACAGGCAAGGTTCTGAGGTTAAGAAGAACTCCTGGAACATCCCCATCATAAAAATAAAACAGAGTTCCGTTTTGCTAATGCTCACATAGTAGACCGCGGAAAAATCATTTTCAATGACAATTAAAACAACGTTTCATTTTTTATGATTAAAAATGATAAAAACGCAAAACGGATCACATCGCCAGGGAGCGGTGACCTGTGTAAACACTTAAAATACAACTGGTTAGCTTATCTTTGAAAAATAAGCGCAGAGAATGAAAATCTGGTAGAAAAACGAAGAAAGGAAGATCGGTGAGGATGATGGACCTCGCGCCAAAGACGGCGCGAGATCGTATTATGCGCGCTCCACCGCCAGCGCAACGCCCTGACCGCCGCCGATACACAGCGTCGCGAGCCCTTTACGCGCATCGCGCTTAATCATTTCATGTACCAGCGACACCAGAATACGGCAGCCGGACGCGCCAATCGGATGCCCCAGGGCGATAGCCCCGCCGTTAACGTTAACCCGCCGTTCATCCCACTCCAGCACTCTGCCAACGGAGATAGCCTGGGCGGCAAAAGCTTCATTAGCTTCGATTAAGTCAACCTCATCCAGCTGCCAGCCCGCGCGCTCAAGGCAGCGCCGGGTGGCATGTACCGGCGCGATACCCATTAGCGCCGGATCGACGCCGACGCTGGCGAAGGCGCGAATGCGCGCCAGAATCGGCAGCCCCAGCTCCTGGGCCTTTGACTCGCTCATCATCATCACCGCCGCCGCGCCATCGTTAATACTCGATGCATTACCCGCGGTCACCGACCCAAGCTGGTCGAAGGTCGGCATCAGGCTGGCTAACCCTTCAGCGCTGGCATCCATCCGAGGCTGCTCATCGGTATCCACCAGCCGTTTACTGCCGTTATGCTCGGTGGCGACTGGCACAATTTCATCGCGAAACCGCCCGGAGTCTATCGCCCGCCGCGCTTTTTGCTGCGAGCTAAGCGCCCAGGCGTCCTGTAATTCTCGGCTAATCCCATACTCTCGCGCCAGATTTTCCGCCGTTACGCCCATATGGTAATCATTGAAAGCGTCCCACAGCCCATCATGCACCAGGCTGTCGATAAGCTGGCTATTGCCCAGCTGCGCGCCGGTTCGGCTGTCGGTAAGCACATGCGGCGCGCGGCTCATGTTTTCCTGGCCGCCGGCAATCACTACATCCGCTTCGCCGCACTGGATGGCCTGAGTCGCCAGGTGCAGCGCTTTCAGTCCGGAGCCGCAAACGTCGTTGATGGTGATCGCCGAAACGGTATTCGGCAGCCCGCCGCGGATCGCCGACTGACGCGCCGGATTCTGCCCGGTGCCCGCGGTCAGCACCTGACCGAGGATCACTTCATCAATGCACTGCGGATCGATTCCGCTCCGCTCGACTAACGCCTTCACCACCACGCTGCCCAATTCCACCGCCGAGTGACGCGCCAGCGTTCCCTGAAAACAGCCGATGGGCGTACGCAACGCGCCGACGATCACGACATCTTTCATCCTTTACCTTCTGCGCAAAGAACCATCAATAGATGCCGTTATAGTAGAGAATTGTTATCAAAAAATTTCGCAATTGTTTAAAAAAAGTGAGGCGGTTCACAAAGTTCGCCGTCACGACTCGCGGCCTTGCCCTTCAAGGTGTTGGCGCAGCCAGCTGCCCGCTTCCCCCAGCGGTGCCCGCTTATTCCACAGGAGATCCACCGAGATCGACCGCGGCCAGCCGGCGATATTCAACGCTTTAAGCTTGCCGCTACCGGCGAACTCTTCCACTAGCGCGCAGGGCAAAATACACCAGCCAAAGCCCTGCACCGCCATACTCAGCAGCAGTAAATAGTTGGGCGCCGACCATACCTGGCCGCGAGAGGGATCCGGCGCGCTCTCAAGATAAGTGCTGAGACGCAGTTCACGCCAGCCGTGCAGATCATCCCAGAAAACCCGTTCCTGACCGGCCAGCGGATGCCCCGGCGCAACATAAATCCCCATTGCCGTTTGCAACGGTAAGCGCATGCTGCCGATCTCCATCGGATAGCTGTCCCTGGCTTCGATAAGCCCCACCTGCGCGCGCTCTTTTTGCAGCAGATCCACCACGTCTTCATCTTCGCCAATCAGACATTCAAACTCGGTATGCGGAAAACGCCGATCGAACTGTTCCAGCAAATTCTCCAGTACATCCGGGTGCAGAGTGTCCGACAAAACGAAGGTCAATCGCGGTTCAGTATTGCCAGATAAGGAGCGGGCAAGCTCATCCAGCCGCGAACTGGCGGCCAGTATTGCTTTCACATAGCCCAACACCTGCTCGCCCTGAGCGGTCAGCGTCGGCTGGCGAGTGGAACGATCGAACAGCACCACCCCAAGGTCGGTTTCAAGATTCGAAATCGCGGTACTGATGGTGGACTGGCTTTTACGCATCCGCCGGGCGGCGGCGGAGAACGAACCGCTGGCAGCGGCTTCTACAAAGGCGGTGAGAGCTTCGGGAGAATAATGCATAACCTATCTATTTTATCGATGGAATCTATCTTTTGTTTATCACATTTTTCCATAAAATGCCGGGTAAATCTGGATGACAGAACTAACACGAGGTATCCCAAAATGAAAACCAATAACCTGCAACGTAAGACGCTACTGGAACGCGTACTCCACGCGGCGAGCTTTGAAGGCCTCGCCACGTTAATTCTGGCCCCGACCGCGGCCTGGTTAATGCAGCGATCGGTGGTCGAAATGGGCGGCTTGGCCATTTTGCTCGCCACCATGGCGATGGTCTGGAACCTGATCTATAACGCCGCCTTCGACCGTCTGTGGCCGGTTTCACGACTGGCGCGTACGTTGTGGGTGCGCGCGCTGCACGCCATCGGCTTTGAGTGCGGCTTTATCATCATCGGCGTCACCGTCGTCGCGCTGGTACTCGGCGTGTCGCTGGTGCAGGCATTTATGCTGGAAATCGGCTTTATGCTGTTCTTCCTGCCCTACACCATGTTCTTTAACTGGGCGTGGGATACGCTGCGCATGCGCGTCCTGAAGTATCGCCAGCCGCAGAGTCTGCCGAATAATTAACGTTCTCGATCGCGCGGATCGCCTAACCCTTTGGCGATCCGCAGGTTTATTTATCGCCGAAAACTATCACCGCAAACGATTCATAAATGTGGTAAATTGCACTCCTTTTTTTGGGTTATACGGTTGATAAATTCGCATAATGTCTAAAATTTGGTCTAAAGAAGAAACTCTATGGAGTTTTGCTCTATATGGCACTGCCGTAGGCGCCGGCACCCTATTCCTGCCGATTCAACTCGGTTCGGCCGGCGCCATCGTGCTGTTCCTTACCGCTTTGGTTGCCTGGCCGTTAACCTACTGGCCGCACAGAGCGCTGTGTCAATTCATCCTGTCGGCAAAAGTGGCGGCCGGTGAAGGGATCACCGGCGCGGTCAATCATTACTACGGCAAAAAAGTCGGCAATCTGATCACCAGCCTGTACTTTCTCGCCTTCTTCGTGGTGATCCTGATCTATGCCGTGGCAATCACTAATTCGCTGGCTGAACAACTGGCGAGACACGTGGCGATGACCCCTGGGGTACGCGCTCTGCTGAGCCTCGCCGTGGTGCTGGTACTGAATCTGATCTTCCTGATGGGGCGCCATATGACCATCAAAGTGATGGGATTCCTCGTCTTCCCGCTGATTGGCTGTTTCCTGTTCCTCTCCATCTACCTGATTGGCAGCTGGCAACCGGAACACCTCACCAGTCAGATGCAGCTGAACGCAAAGACCTGGCACCAAATCTGGATCTCAATTCCCGTGATGGTTTTCGCTTTTAGCCATACGCCGATTATTTCGACCTTCGCTATCGATCAGCAGGAGAAATATGGTGAGCTGGCCATGGGTAAATGCAAAAAAATCATGAAGGTGGCCTACACCATCATCTGCGCCAGCGTGCTGTTTTTTGTCTTCAGTTGCCTGCTGTCCATTCCGCTGCCGTACATCGAAGCCGCGCGTAATGAAGGGGTGACGATTCTCTCTGCGCTCTCCATGGCGCCGGGCGCGCCGGGCTGGCTTGCAGTGACCGGCATTATCGTCGCGGTGGTCGCGATGTCGAAATCGTTCCTCGGCACCTATTTTGGGGTGATCGAAGGCGCCAGCGAGATCGTTAAAACGTCTCTCGGCCAGCTCGGCATTCGCAAGAGCCGCGCCTTTAACCGCGCCATGTCGATTATGCTGGTCTCGGCGCTGACTTTCATCGTCTGCTTTATCAATCCGAACGCCATCTCGATGATTTACGCCATCAGCGGCCCGCTTATCGCCATGATTCTGTTCATCATGCCGACGCTGTCGACCTACATTATCCCGGCGCTCAAGCCCTATCGTTCACTGGGTAATCTCATAACCTTGATCGTCGGGCTGCTCTGCGTCTCGGTGATGTTCTTCAGTTAAATCGCTCTCGCGGCGACGCCTTCAGCGTCGCCGCACGTTCTGCCAACATTCTCGCCCATTACCTCTCCCTGACGGGATTACACTTACTCCTTGCCTATCATCGGAGGGAGTCATTATGTCCAACGTAACATTATCCGGGGTCGCAATCTTAGGCGACCGTCAGGTTTATCGGCTTGGATACGGCGCCATGCAGCTCGCCGGCCCCGGCGTATTTGGCCCGCCAAAAGATCCCGACGCCGCCATTCGCGTTCTGCAAGAAGCCGTCGCCGCCGGGGTGAATCATATCGATACCTCCGATTTCTACGGCCCGCATATCACCAATCAGCTAATTCGCCAGGCGCTGCATCCCTATGACGATGATTTGTGTATCGTCACCAAGGTCAGCGCCCGCCGCGATGAGAAAGGCAACTGGCTACCGGCGATGTCGCCGGCGGAACTCACCCAGGCCGTCGAAGATAACCTGCGTAACCTCGGCCTGGAGAGGCTGGAGGTGGTTAATTTGCGCAGCATGCTCGGCACCCACGGCCCGGTGGAAGGTTCGTTGGAGGAACCGCTAACGACCTTACTGGAACTAAAAGCCCGCGGTCTGATTCGTCACATCGGTCTGAGTAACGTCACCGCCAGACAGGTTGCCGATGCGCAGAAGCTGACGCCCATCGTCTGCGTACAAAACCAATACAACATCGCTAACCGCGGTGACGACGCGTTAATCGACGCGCTGGCGCAGCAAAACATCGCCTACGTGCCGTTCTTCCCGCTGGGTGGTTTTACGCCGCTACAGGCGCAGGAGCTTAACGAGGTTGCCGCCGGGCTCAACGCCACGCCGATGCAGGTGGCGCTGGCGTGGTTACTGCAGCGCTCGCCGAATATTTTGCTGATTCCGGGCACCTCATCGGTGGCGCATTTAAGGGAAAATCTCGCCGCCGCGACGATTTCTCTGCCCGCCGAGGCGCTGGCGACGCTGGATAGCATCACCCGCTGATGGCGTCAACTCCCCCCTTTACGGCGTTTGTCGTAAAGGGTTATCCCCTTAATATTAAGCTGGAATTAGGCCATCTCTGCTGGCACTATATATCCTACAAATCGGGTTTTGCTGATTCCTTATCCGGGCAATAACCTTATAAATTGCATTGAGTTACGTTATTTCTTAGGCCTCCTAATTGGGAGGCTGTTGTCGTTTGTATTGTTCCATGGTTTTTGTTAACACTCTTGATTACAGGAAAAAACAATATCGGCTTCGACGTTTATACAAATCAATTTGGCCACAAAGATAGTCAATATCATCGAACGTTCACAAAAACATCTGGTTAACATAATCAGTATGTCGCTATTGCTGTAAAAAAAATTAACTATGCACAGTAACGATTCAACAAGGATTACCCATGATAGAGGGAACGATAAAAACCAGTAAGTATGAAATCATTGCTATTTTCAGAGAGGAACAGAGAAAGCAAACAGAGATAGAAATTTTCTTTAATAACAAAAGCATCAGTACTCAGATTGCGCGTGTCGATTTTGCCGAATTCCATATCCGCAGCGAGAGCAAAATCCCGGCGGGGAATAAATTCAAATTTATTCTGCATAGCGATTCAGGAAAGATCGAGTTCACCTCCCAGCGGCAGAAGAATTCCGCTGGCGGCGCGGAGAATAGCAATAAGGTGGCATTTGCGTTACCAGAATGCATCCAGGTTGTACAAAGACGACGAGATCCCAGATTTCGTTTGCGCGATGAGAATGATTTCTTTTGTCATGGCCGCCACAAAAATGGCGAAAACTATGCTTTTGATATCAAAGATATTTCTGATGGCGGCTGCGCGCTGATTGCGCAAAGTCCAAACCTGAAATTCCTTGCCAACAACTCAACGTTGAAAAACGCCATTCTGTCTCTGGCGGAATATGGCGAAATCACCGTTGATCTGGTTATCAAGAACGTGGCGATGGTCACGCTGGATAGCGAAGAGAAGAATCAGGAAAACTACTATCAGATTTCCTGTCAGTTTAAGTTCCGCCGCAGCGACGACAGGAAGAAAATAGAAAAAACGCTGATCGATTTGATTCTGGAAGCCAAGCGGAAGAAGAGAGTTTAATGCCCTTGAACAATATCTTGCTGTACACCGACGACAATATCATTGGCCAATCTATTCACGATTATCTGAGCGATATTCACCAGGATATCACCCAGGCCAGTTATCAGGACATCGTACAAGGGGGCGTCGCGCCCCTGGCTGAGACGGTGATCCTCAATATGATCCACAAGGATATATCCGCTGCCGATACGGTCGTATTACTCAACAAGCTGCGCTTTCATTTCTCGCGCTGTACATTGTTGGTATTGATGGTAAAAAGCGATATCGCCAATCTGTGCCGGGAATTAATAGATCTGGAAAACCTGTTAATCCTGACGGAAAAATCTTCCTTAGACGCATTTTCGGCAATTACCAGAACGCAGGATGAAAACCCGCAGTCCCGGTATTTGCGCACGCAGCGAAAGCTGACGGCCAGAGAGCTGCAGGTACTGGAACTTATTATCGCCTGCAATAACAATAAGCGAATTGCCTCGCTGCTGAATATCGACCATAAGACGGTGCACAGCCATCGCATTCACATCATGAAAAAGTTGGGAATGAATAGCTCGCAGGTGATGCATAAGCAAATCGTCAATATGAATCACTGCTGAACGGGCATACCGCTGCCGGGTCTACAGCGCCAAACCAAAGTGTTGACGCAGCGCCCGCTTACCGGGCTCGCTAATTGTCACTTCTCGGTAGCCGGGCACCAGCATGAACCAACCTTTTTGCACGCCCCACTGCAACAAGGCAGCGCCCGCGGCACCACCAAGATGAAAACGGCGCTCGCTCCAGTCGAGGCAGGCGCAGCAGGCTTTGCGGCGGGAGCCGCCATCGCACGCAATACCTAAGCGGGCGAAATGCGCCTCCCCCGTCGCGGTAAGCGCTGCGCCATTAGCCGTGAGCCACGCTTGCTGTTGCAGAAAATCATAGATGGCGACGGCCACCTCACCCGCCAGATGATCGTAGCAGGTACGCGCCATACGCAGCGTCCCCGGCGTCCGTGTGGCCAGCGGCACCGCGCTTTTTCCGGCCATCGTCATCATATTTTCCAGCAATCCGGCGACATCACCACCCGCCAGGCGATAATAGCGATGCCGCCCTTGCGCCAGGCAGATCAGTAAGCGACTGCTGACTAACCGGCTAAGATGCGCGCTGGCGGTCGACGGCGAAATGTCCGCCGCGACGGAGAGCTCAGTCGCTGTCCATGCCCGGCCATCCATTAGCGCGCAGAGTATTTTCACTCGTGAAGGGTCAGCCATCGCCGAAGCAACCGCCGCCATCGCCACGGCCAGCGCTTCGTCATCATTAATCACAACCGCAGGTTGCAGCATAACGCCTCCGCTTAATGTCGGTTACGCAGAGCGCGGACTCTGCATCTGATATTCACGCAGCACCTGCGCCACGCGAATCTGATAATCAGCAAAAATAGACTCCCGCCCTTCCCGCTGCGCCGCCTGATGACAAATATTGCGCTTCCAGTCCGCCACCGCCTGCTCATCCCGCCACCAGGACAGCGACAATATCTTCCCCGGCGCACTGAGGCTTTGAAAACGCTCAATGGCGATAAAGCCGTCGATAGTCTCCAGCAGCGGTTTCAGCTGTGCCGCCAGCGCAAGGTATCGTTCCTGCTGCGCTGGCGTGACCTGTGCTTCAAAGAGTACCGCAATCATGGTTTTTTCCTCCAGTAACGAATGAAGCAGCACTGTAGCGCGCCGATGGCTAGCAATGCTTCGCCAGCGGGCGAAGTATCACCGTTACAGAAAGCCAAAAAACCACCAAACCATTCACACAATGAATGCCAAGCAAAATTCTGGCGAGGCTTAAACGCGGGTCAACGGAAATTAGCATTATCGAAGATGAGATATAACATTCTGTTTTTAAAGTTTTTTTCAATAAAAATTCCATTTGCAGTCATGCAACCGTCACAAAAATGTGATCTAAATCGCACTTTTTGCAACGTACGTTATAGTTAGCAGACTTATTATAAACCCATCGAAAGCACAACGCTTTCCACCATAAAAGTTAAAAGGATAAACACCATGAAAAACGTAAAATTACTTGCTGCTGCTGGTATGCTGTCTCTGGTTTCTTTCGCAAGCTTTGCGGCTCACCCGGTAAGCGTGACCTCTGATACCCTGGACAACGCAGAAGCAAAAATCGCTGCTATCGCTAAAGATCAGGGCGCCTCTTACCACATTACCGAAGCCTATACCGGTAATCAGGTACACATGACGGCGGAACTGTCTAAATAACCGAATGGTCGCAGAGGGAGCTGCCGGACAGGTCGTCTGAGGACGGCTGGTCTGGCTCCCGCCACGTAAAAAAATACGGCAATGTCGAGCCCCTTCATGGGGCTTTTTCACGTCAACGTTTCGCCAGCGCGCGCTGAATAGAGAGCACACTCGCCAGCACCACAATCAGCCCCGCCAACGCCATTCCCTCAATTCTCTGACCGAGAAAAATCCATCCCAGCAGTACCGCCGTCACCGGACTTAGCAGGCTCATTGCCGATACCGCCACCGGCGACAATCGACTGATACCGCGAAACCATAAGCCATACGCCAGCATCGCCCCGGCTACGCACAGCCAGACATAACCCGCGGCCTGTAATAGGGTAACGTTATGCAGCGGCGGGTCCACCAGCAGCGCGATAGGCAGTAAAACGATCCCGCCAATCAGCAATTGCCAGCCGGTCATCGCCACGACCGGCAACGATAGCGCCCAGCGCCGCGACAGCCAGGTGCCCAGCGCCATACTAACGGCGCCAAGAAAGGCGGCGCCGATACCTAACGAATCCAGCACCGTGCGCGGAGAAAGCAGCAACATCGCCATACCGATGATCCCGGCGCAGGCGGAAACCACCGCCAGCCACGGCGAACGCTGGCGATCCACGCACCAGGCCAGCAGCATCACCAGCAGCGGCTGAATCGCGCCGATCACCGCCGCCAACCCGCCGGGAAGACGATAAGCGGCGATAAACAGTAACGCCTGAAAGGCGCCGATATTTAATATTCCGGTGATGATCAGCTTCCACCACTCACCACGCTGAGGAAACTGACGGCTCCACAGTAACAACGCAATTCCGGCAGGTAACACCCGCAACAGCGCGGCGATAAAAGGACGGTCCGGCGGTAGGAACTGCGAAGTAACGATATAGGTGGTCCCCCAGATAGCGGGAGCCAGCGCGGTCAGCAGCAGATCGACCGCCAGATGACGAGTAAAAAAGGCCATGATTTTATCTTCATATCAAGTTAAATTGTGTAGCAAGTATGTATCGATAAATATCTTGATATCAAGATAAGTGAGCACGCATGGACAAATTACCGCCAACGGATGCCGTTGACCGCATTCTCGCCCAATGGCAGCGCGAGCGCCCGGATCTGGATTGCAGCCCGATGGGGCCAATCGGCCGCCTGAAACGCTGCGCCATGCTGCTGGAGCCGCGCGTTGAGACGGCTTTCATCAAACATTCTCTGGTACGCTGGGAGTTCGACATGCTGGCGACGCTGCGCCGCGCCGGCGAGCCATTCGTGCTGTCGCCGACCCAGCTCTTTTCGACACTGATGATTACCTCCGGCACGATGACTCATCGCCTCAAGGCGCTGGAAAAACGAGGGTTGATTACCCGCTTAGCAAATCCTCAGGATGCCCGCAGCATGCTGGTAGCGTTAACGCCAGAGGGACGAGCGCTGATCGATGAGGCGGTTGCCACCCACGTGGCGAATGAGCAACAACTGCTGGCGGGGCTTTCCGTCCCCCAACGCCAGCAGTTAGACGAGGCGCTGCGGGTATTGATGCGCCTGCTGGAAAACGACTAACATCCGGCGGCAATAAAATCGCCGTTGGCGCTGACCGGGATGACAGTTAGAAACAGCACTGTAGCAAACAAGAGGAGCAGCACGCCGCCGATCATTTTCACCAACGGCACCAGCCAGCGTAGCTGACGGCTATCGGCGATGAACAAGTTGATCGCCCGATTGCGCGCATAGCGTACCACCAGCGACAATCCGAGGATTGAAAGCGCGGTGCCTAATGCCATGGTCATCACCGCGGCAATGCCCCAACTGACAATTCCCAGCGCATTAGCAAACATCAGGATCATGATTGCTCCGCTACAGGGACGCGCGCCAATCGCCAGCACGACGCCAAGGCGAGTTTTCCAGTCGACGCCGTGTAATTCGCGCCCAACGCCATGATGGCCACAGCCGCACTGTGCATCATGCCCATGCAAAGACGTCACTGCGTTAATCGTCATTTTGCGCGGGCGCAGGCTTGCCAGCGCCCGGTAGATAACATATGCGCCAAAGGCGCCAATCATCAGGGCGCTAATTTTCTCCACGTACCAGCGGCTGGCGCTAAGGTCGCCAGAGGCCAGGTTCAGGCCAACCGCGAGGATAAAGACGAATAATATGGCGCTCACTCCCTGCATCAGGCTGCCAAGGAACGGGACAATCCGCGCTGCCGCCACGCTCTCCTGGTTGGTACTGAGGTACGTGGTGACGATGAATTTACCGTGCCCTGGTCCAATTGCGTGCAGCACGCCATAGAGAAATGCCCCAACCAGCAGCCAGACGCCGCCACTGTACTGGTTATCGTTGAGCTGCAACAGGTACATGACCAGGTAGCGATGCAGGGTAATTTGCATCGCCAGACACCACTGAATAAACACTCCCCAATGGGCATGCAGCGTCATGGCGGCCCATAGCAGCGCAACCCCCAGCACGCCCGCCAGCAGCAAGCGTGTTTCGCGGCTTAAATAACGTATGGCTAACATAATGTCGTCACCTTTTAGAGGTCTCGCATTGTGCCGAAGTCAGCTTAATCACCTCAGCATCGCAGGGCCTTATTACAGCGTATTGCGTTTTGCAATAACCGCCAAATACGCATACCATCTGCACATTCTATCGTCGTCAGGCAAGGAGATGCTTGTGGATAAGACTCACTCTTCGACCCCGCCAGAGAGCCACGAAAGCCGCTTTCATAAAGAAGAGTTTCCCTTCTTTTGGGTGGTTAACGTTTACGCCCGTTATACCCAATTAATGGAAATCGAGCTCAAAAAAATCGACATCGACCTTTCCCGCTTTCGCGTACTGATGCTGGTGCATCAGTACCACCGCGCCAGTATTTCGCGGATCACCGAATATGCCGTTAGTAAGATGCCAACGGTGACCAAAATTGTTGGCCGTCTGCGCGATGATGGCCTGCTCACGACCCACGTTAGCGTCAGCGATGGTCGGGTCACCGAAGCGGAACTTACCGCCGCCGGTGAAGCCAAAGTTGCCGAAGCCCGGGCGTTAGCGGAAACCGTGTTTGCTAAAGCCTTCAAGGGCATCACCCCAGCGCAGGAAAAAAAGATGAATCAGGTGCTGACGCTCATTCTGCATAATCTCGATGACTAATCCCCTGCAATAATAACCATTCTCTATAAATGGTTATTCTTTTTATTTTGCCCTCCCCTGCGTTTTTCGCACACTTTTTTATCATTTTTTTAACTTATATTTTTCATTTATTTTTGTGACGCCCCTCAAGAGATTAAAATTCAAACACAATTTTTTATCCATAAAAATCAATACATTAATAAAAATCATTGCCTTCATAGCGTCGTCTTATCATGAATTTCGATGTAAAAAACGGGTGACAAATTACTTGAAATTTCAAGTTTTACTGACAAGATTATCTCAAACGCCAGCGGGTCGTTTTTTAGTCATTTAGCGCGGTAATTATCACCCCTTACGGAGTTGTGAAACATGGTTACTGAACATCGTACAGAGACAGAAAACGCACAATCCGGGTTTATCTCGCGCTTTACCCTTGGCGACGGCGAGCTGACGTTTGCGGTCAAAGACAGCCTCGATATTGCCGGTTTCCCGACCCGCGCCGGCAGCCCGGTATTGCAGGATGCGCCGCCTGCCGTCCGCCATGCCGCCGTAGTCGCGGCGCTACTGGATAACGGCTGCCAGCTGCGCGGCAAAACGACCCTACACGAGCTGGCCTTTGGCGTTACCGGCATTAACCCGCATAGCGGTACGCCGCGTAATCCGCATTATCCGCAGTTAATCCCCGGCGGTTCGTCCAGCGGCTCTGCCGCCGTGGTCGCGGCCGGTGAAGTCGACTTCGCCGTCGGCACCGATACCGGCGGCTCGGTGCGAATGCCCGCGGCCTGCTGCGGCGTGGCTGGCCTGAAGCCGAGCTTTGGCCGTCTTAGCCGCGCTGGCGTCATGCCGACTGAAAGTTCGCTCGACTGCGTCGGCCTGTTCGCCCGCGATATCGCCACATTGCGTCAGGCGCTGGCAAAAGCGCTGGGGGAATCAGTGTCTCCTGCGCGCCGGGAAGCCCCCGCGATAAGCTATCTGGCGGGCATGGCAACGCCGGAAATTGAGCAACTGATCGTCTCACGTCTGCAGCAGGCGGGTCTGACATGGACTCGCGCTGAACTGCCGGGGTTCAACGAAGCGCATCAGGCCGGGCTTACGGTGATAAGCCAGGAAAACTGGCTGGCGTTTCACAACATTATCGACGCGCCGAATCTGGCGCCGGACGTCGCCCAGCGGATCCGCGCTGGCGCGGAGATCGGCCCTCAGCAGCGGCAGGCTGCGGAAAGCGTGCGTCAACAATTCAGCGCCGCGGTGGATGCGCAACTGGCGAAAACCCCGCTGATTCTGCTGCCGACCCTGCCAGAATGCCCGCCAACGCTGGAAGAAGCGGCGGATCCGCTCAAAGTGGTCAACCTGACTCGCCTGGTGCGCCCATTTAATTTAAGCGGTCATCCGGCCCTGAGCCTGCCGCTTGGCGAAGTTAATCATCGCCCGGTGGCTCTGCAATTAGTCGCCAATAAAAATAAAGAGTTCGATTTACTTAATTACGCTGAGTATTTGCTGGAAAAATTAAAATAATAAAACCGTACTTTCATTAACTGGAAGAGGCTAAATCGCATGTTAAACCCCTCTGCAACTTCGCGTGCGGAAAAGACCCTGCACGCCACGACAATAGAATTTGCCGAATTACTCGCGGATATTAAAAAACGCAGCGAGGAGTTCGAGCAGCAGAAATATATCTCGGCAGATATCATTTCCCGCTTTAAAAAGATTGGTGTTTATCGCGCGCTGGTGCCAAAACGCTACGGCGGCGATGAAATATCACCTGCGGAGTTTTGTCAGTTAATTGAAACGCTCTCAACGGCGGACGGATCTGCCGGCTGGGTGGCGAGCTTCGGCATGAATCCGTTTTATCTTGGCGGCCTGCCGCCGAGCAGTCTCGATGAGCTTTACCGCCACGGGCCGGATATTGTCTTTGCCGGCGGGATCTTCCCGCCGCAAAAAGCGACGACTCAGGATGGCGGCTACCGCGTCAGCGGGCGCTGGAGCTTCGCCAGCGGCTGCAGCGGCGCCGAACTTATCGGCGTGGGCATTCTGACCGATGACGGCAGCGATCGTCCGCTGCCGCGCATCGCGGTGCTACCCGCCGGGGAGTTCACTATCGATCCGGTCTGGAATACGGTCGGCCTCTCCGGTACCGGCAGCCATGACGTAGTGCTGAATAATGCCTTCGTGCCGCAGGAGTGGACCTTTATTCGCGGCGGCGAACTTAACCTCGAAGGCCCTTTGTATCGCTACCCGGTACTGTCGCTGGCCACTCAGGTACTGTCGGTGGTCGCGCTGGGTATCGCCCGCGCGGCGTTATCGGAAATTTACGCCATTGCCGAACGCCAGAGCTCGGTCACCGGCGCGCCGTGCCTGGCGGATCGTCAATTCGCGCAGATGGAAATCGCCCACTGCGAAGCGGAACTGCGTTCGGCGCGCTGCTGGTTCTATGACGCCATCGACGACGTCTGGCAGGCGATTCTGCGCGGCGATGAACCGGGAGAAGAGCGGATTAACGCCATGCGCCTCTCTTCCACCCACATTACCCGAGTTTCTGCGTCGGTTACCACCCGCGCGCTGAAACTGGCCGGGATGCCGGGCATTTCAATGCGTAGCCCGCTGCAGCGCTATGCCCGCGACTCCATGGTCATCACCCAGCACGCCTTTATGGGCGAGCTGACCTACATCAACGCCGGCAATATGTTCTTCGGCCACTCGCCGCAGCCCGGCTATTTATAAGTCAACACGGAGCCGGCAATGAATGAAGAAATGCTGCAACGCCTGGAGAAGCTGGAAGCCGTAGTGCAGATCCGAAACGCCATCAGCCAGTATATGCATCTCTGTGATGACCTGACGCATCCGGATACCGCCCGGCAAATTGGCGCGCTATTTAGCGAAACGGCTATTTGGGAAGGTATCGGCGAATTATATCAACAAAAGCTCGGGCGCCATTGCGGCAGAGCGGCGATCGTCGGGATGATGAACGCTTATATTAGCGAACCGTCACACTTCGCCATTAACGTACATTATTTAACGGCCGAGCATATTTGCGTTGGCGAAAATAACCGCGCGGTTGGCCGCTGGAAAATGCTGCAGGCTTCGACGTTTCGCCGCGGCGGCTCGCATTTAAATAGCGCGGAGCTCGTCATTGAATTTATTAAACAAGATCAACAGTGGTTAATTCATCATTTTACCACCCGTAATTTATTTAGCCGCCCGGTAGCTGACTGGCATTCGCTCGCCGATTTACCGGTGCCTGATGGTCATTAAAAGAGATATGTGGAGAGTGACAATGTCTGAATGTATTCCGGTAAAAAATATCGATACCCGCCATACCGCCGAAACGCTGGCGGCACTGGTGCAAAGCGACCGGGTCCATACCTGTCTCTATACTTCCGAGGAAATTTTCGACCTCGAGATCGACAACATTTTTAACCGTACCTGGGTGTGGGTCGCCCACGAGAGCGAAATCCCTGACGCCGGCAGCTATAAATCCTCGATGGTGGGTACCCAGCCGGTAATCGTCGTACGCGATCGCAAAGGCAATATCAACGTGCTGCTCAACCGCTGCCGCCACCGCGCCGCCACCGTTTGCGAACATCGCAGCGGGAAAACGAACGGGTTTACCTGCCCGTATCACGGCTGGGGCTATGGCCTCGACGGCGCGCTGCGCGGGGTACCGCATCCAGAGAGCTACGGCGATACGCTGAACAAATCTGAGCTCGGCATGGTGCGCCTGCGCGTTGAAAGCTACGCCGGAATGATTTTCGCCAGCTTCAACCACGACATTGAACCGCTGACCGACTTCCTCGGCCCGGCGATGAAATGGATGGATTTGTTCATGAAACAGGGGGCTGGCTACGCGCTGCAGGCTACCACCGCGCACCGTTTTCGCTTTCCCGGCAACTGGAAAATCCAGCTGGAAAATACCACCGACGGCTATCACTTCCCTATCGTCCATAAGTCGTTTTTAAGCTCGGTCGATAAACAGACCGAAGAGATGCTCAACTTCGTCGACGGCAAAGGCTTCGTGGAAGATCTCGGCAACGGCCACAGCGTGATGGTGATGATCCCCGAGCTTATCGATCTGGAAGCCAATCTCGATGCGCCAATCCCGGAGCGCTTTAGCGAGCTGGCCCAGGCCCTGCGCGAGGAAGGCCACGACGAGCAGCAGGTGCGGCGCATCGTACGCGCGGTCGGCGGCAGCGGTTTTAACCTTAACCTGTTTCCCAATGTCGCCTGTTCAATGGCCTTCTTCCGCGTGCTGCAGCCGATATCGGTAAAAGAGACGGAAATTCATCACATGGTGCTGACCATGAAAGATGGCCCGGCGATCGCCAACCAGGCGCGCCTGCGGCTGCACGAACACTTCCAGGGTCCGATGGGCTTCGGTACCCCCGATGATTCAGAGGCCTGGGAGCGGGTGCAGCGCGGCGGCGGCGCGGGCGACGATCTGTGGATCATGCTCAATCGCGGCCTGCCCGGCGAAGTCCGCACCGCCGACGGCCTGCGCAGCGACGTCAGCGCCGAAACCGGCATGCGCGCCGCTTACCAACAATGGAAAAAGTACATGACCGCTGACAATCGGGGGCAATAATGAACACATCACCTATCCTCAACGCCGCCATTCAGTTTATTAACCTGGAAGCGGACCTGCTCGATCAAGGCGAATTTCGTGAATGGCTGGCGCTGTGGCGCACCGAGGGAATGTACATCATTCCCATCGACCAGCAGACCACCGATTTCGCCAACGTGCTCAACTACGCCTACGACAACCACGAGATGCGGGAAAAACGCGTGCAGCGTTTATACAGCGGCGAATCGATCTCCACCACCCCGCGCGCGCGCACTATCCGCATGAGCGGCCGTTATCGCCTGCTCGGCGTCAGCGATGAGGTCGTCGAAGTACGCTGCGCCCAATTCCTTTACGAGTATCGCAAGGGCAATGAACAGCACTACGCCGCTGACGTCACCTGGACGCTGGCGCCGGAGGGCGACAGTTTCCGCATCCTGCAAAAGGTCGTGCGCCTGATTAACGGCGACGATTACCTGCATAGCATTGGCTACATCCTGTGAGGACTTTATGACACGTAGCGTACTTATTACCGGCGCGGCCAACGGCCTCGGGCTGGTTATTAGCCGCCATCTCTGGCAACAGGGCTATCAGGTGGCGATGGCGGATCTCAACCTCGATGCGGTCACCCGTAGCGCTCAGGAGATCGATCCCAGCCAGCAGCGGCTGCTGCCGCTGGCGCTGGATATTCGCCAGCCGCAACAGTTCAGCGACGCGCTGGCGCAGATCCGCGCACGCTTCGGCGAACTCGACGTGCTGGTCAACAACGCCGCCTTAACCCTGACCACACCGATCATGGAGATCGACGTGGAGGAGTTCGATCGCGTCACCAGCACCAATCTGCGCGGTACCTTTGTCGGCTGCCAGACCATCGGCCGCTATTTCAGCCAGCGCCAGCGGGGCAGCATTATTAACCTCGCGTCGCTGGCCGGGCAAAACGGCGGCACCGCCTCCGGCGCCCACTATGCAGCCTCCAAGGGCGGCATTATTACGCTGACCAAAGTCTTCGCCCGCGCCCTGAGCAACGACGGGGTGAGCGTCAACGCGATTGCGCCGGGGCCGCTGGATCTTCCTTCCGTTCGCGCCGCGGTGCCGGAAGAGAAAATGCCGGCGCTGCTGGAGATGATCCCGATGAAGCGGCTTGGCGATCCGCTGCTGGTCGCCCGCGCGGTAGAACTGCTGGCGGCGCCCTCCGCCACCTTTATCACCGGCGCGACCTGGGACATCAACGGCGGCATTTATATGCGTTAAGCCCTTCGCGGGTGGAGAAAAACTATGGCTGAAACATTGACGGTACGCGTCACAGAACGCGAAATTCAGGGAGCCGAGGTGGTAGTCCTGACGCTGGCCTCGCCGGACGGCGCTCCCCTGCCCTCGTTTAGCGCCGGGGCGCATATCGATCTGCATCTTGGCGATGGCATCGTGCGCCAGTATTCGCTGTGCGGCAGCGCCCATCACCCGCAGCGCTATCGGTTGGGGATCCTCAAGGATCGCGCCTCGCGCGGCGGTTCGCTGGCGGCGCATGCTTTACAGCCCGGCGACGAGGTGCAAATTAGCCCCCCGCGCAACCTGTTCGCGCTGGAGATGTCGGCGCCTCATAGCATTCTGATCGGCGGCGGCATTGGCATCACGCCGATGCTGGCGATGGCCGATACGCTATTTCGCGCCGGGAAATCCTTCGAAGTGCATTACTGCGGCCACAGCCGTGAGGGAATGGCGTTTCTGGCCGAGCTGGCGGATTGCCACTTTAGCGCGCACGTTCAGCTACATATCAGCGATGAAAACGGCAGGATCCGCCCTCAGGAACTCCTGACGCCTCATGCCGCCGCCGGCCACCTGTACGTTTGCGGTCCGGAGGGTTTTATGGCGTGGATTAATGAAACGGCGCAGGGATGCGGTTTCAGCGCGGAGCGGCTGCATCAGGAGTATTTCAACCGCGAGGTCGAAACCAGCGGCGGCAGCTTTGAGGTTGAGGTTCCGGAACTCAACCTTAGGGTTACCGTCGGCGAAAACGAGACCATCGTCGCCGCGCTGCAAAAGGCCGGCATCAAAGTGAAAGTCTCCTGCCAACAGGGCGTCTGCGGCACCTGCCTCGCCAACGTTTGCAGCGGCGAACCTGACCACCGCGACGAGTATTTAACCGAAGAAGAACGCGAAGACAACGACCAGATCCTGCTGTGCTGTTCGCGGGCCAAAACCCCGCGGCTGGTTATTGCAGGCTTCGAATACGTCAAACTGAAATAACGGGTATGACTATGAACCTGACATCTGATTTTCGTAATGCCATGGCGCAACTGGGCAGCGCGATCACCATCATTACCACCGATGGCCCGGCGGGCCGCTTCGGCTTTACCGCCTCGGCGGTGTGTAGCGTGACGGATTCACCGCCGACGCTGCTGGTATGCATGAACCGCTCGTCCTTCGCGCACGGCAAATTCCAGCACAACGGCGTGCTGTGCGTTAACGTGCTCTCCGGTCAGCATCAGCAATTGTCCGGGATTTTCGCCAATGGCCAAATCCGCTCTGAAGAGCGCTTCCTGCACGACGAATGGCTGGCGCTGGAGACCGGCTCGCCGGCGCTGGCTTCCGCAGTGGCGAACTGCGACTGCGTCATTGCCGACAGCCACGAAGTGGGCAGCCACAGCGTATTTTACTGCGAGGTCAAACAGATCCGCTTCGGCAACCCCAGCGACGGGCTGGTCTGGTTTAATCGCCAGTTCCACACCCTTAGCATGGCGTCGTGCCGTTAAGTTTCATCATAACCATAAAAACCCAGCCGACCCATCGCCCGGCGCCAGCAGGCGCCGCCTGATTCACCTGCACTGGAGTTAACCTTATGTCTGGAGCTGTGAGCGGTACAACGGTCCCCCCGGCGCAACCTATGCGCAAATTAATCATCGGGTCTTTTCTCGGCAACTCGCTGGAATGGTACGATTTTTTTCTGTACGGCACCGCGGCGGCGCTGGTCTTCGGGCCACTGTTTTTCCCCGCCACGAATGACCCGCTGCTCGGTTCATTTTTAGCCTTTTCCGGCTTCGCCATCGGCTTTATCGCCCGCCCGCTCGGCGGCGTGATATTCGGCCATCTCGGCGATCGCTACAGTCGCAAAATGACGCTAATCATCACCCTGACGCTGATGGGCGCCAGTACGTTCTTAATTGGCCTGCTGCCAACCTACGCCCACATCGGCGTGCTGGCGCCAATCGCCTTGATTACGCTGCGCTTTGTACAGGGCGTGGCTTCTGGCGGCGAATGGGGCGGCGGGGTGTTGATGCTCAGCGAAAACGCGCCGGAAAGCCAGAAAGGGTACTACACCGCCTGGAGCCAGGTAGGAGTCTGCGGCGGGTTTGTTCTTTCTTCGCTGGCATTCTATCTGGTACAGCTGCTACCACAGGAAGAGGTGATGTCGTGGGCGTGGCGTATTCCGTTTTTGCTCAGCCTGTTTATCTTTCTGGTCGGCGTCTATATTCGCCGTAACATCCAGGAAAACGCGGAATTCGTGGCGCGCAAAGCAGAAAACGACAGCCAAAATGAGGCCCATCATTTACCGGTACTCAGCGCCTTTAAAAATCATCCACGAGCGATATTGCAGGCGATCGGCCTGCGGCTGGCGGAAAACGGCGCGGTGTATATCTTCTTCACATTTTCAGTGGTCTATTGCAAACATATCGGCATCGACACCCGCGACCTGATCGCGGCGGTCACCATCGCTATGACGGTGGAGATCGCCACGATTCTCGGCTGGGGATGGCTTTCCGATCGCATTGGCCGTAAGCGGCTTTACTACATCGGCGTGATAGGCATGGCGCTGGTGGCCTTCCCCTTCTTCTGGCTACTGAATATGCACACCTTCCCGGCGATGCTGCTCGCCATGCTGTTGGCATTGCCATTGTGCCATGGCGCGATGATTGCCGCGCAGCCGTGTCTGATGGTGGATCTATTTCCGGTGGAGGTACGCTACACCGGGCTGGCGCTGGGACATGAGATTGGGGCGGTGATTTCCGGCGGTATTAGCCCGATGCTGGCGGTGGCTTTTCTCATGATGTGGGATAGCTATATCCCCATTGCGCTGATGCTGCTGGCTTTCGCGCTACTGGCGCTGGTGGCGCTGGTGAGTATTCGCCAGCAGCAGTTGCGACCTGAACCGGTCGCAACCACGTAAACCACGTACACCGCGCGCAAAGGAAGGCGCGCGGTACAGAGGGTTAGTTATTGTTCACCACGATAATGACCCGGCTTTTAATCGTACCGCCGCGGATATTCTCGCCATATTTCATCGGTTTGATTTGCAGATAGATCGGGTTGTTGCTGCCATGCCGGGCCTCCTCGTCGGAGTGATAAAGGAAACCGCTGCCGTACTGGAGTTCCCCGCCCTGGCTATCGCGCAGATGAAAACCGACTTCGCCGGCGCCGGTGGCGGCATCCTGATCGTCATTCTTCAATATTTTGCTGGTGCCGGCAAAGCCGGAGGCGGCGACAAAGTAATAATCAATTTTGCCGGGCGTCAGTTCGAATACCGCCGACTCGTTCTGGCTACAGTCGATATCAACGCTTTCCATGCGATATTGCGCTTTGTCTTCTTTAATGTCGAAGTAGCTGTAATCGCCCATATTGATGAGACGGCTCGGGACGTCAAAACCGCAGGTCATAATATTAATCTGCAGGGTGACGTTAAAGGTGTAATTGATGGTTATCACATGGCAATCTTTATTGCCTTTACAGTACTCAAAGCGCATCGAGTAAAGCAGTGGAAAGGATTCTCCTGGCCTCACCTGCGTCCCGACCGCCGCGCCTTCTTTAATCGTATAGCGAATACCGATCACGCTGTTGAAGATATCCGCTAAGTTATAACTCTGATTTTTTATGATATTACCATCCGCAAGCGCGTTGAGTTTTGCAGGATCGAGAGAAAACTCCATCACGTAGGTTTTACTGCCGACCACCACGTAGAAGTCTTTATTGTCAGGGGGCGACGATGCCACCGAGACGCTGACATTTTGCGTACTGTTGCAGATAAAGTGAAATCCGTCGGCCTGAATATCACTGTTTTGGACATTCAATTCACCGCTGGCGGCCAGCGGTTTAAATGTGTAATTACCACTAGCGTCAACCGTCAGCGATTTAACATCCGGGGTGACATCACAGTTCCCCGCCCGCGCTAAAAAAGAGCATAAGCTTAATACCAGCAAAATTATCCATTTCATGAAAATCGTCCTTTTAGCGGCAGACATAGGTCTTACCTTCATCAATGGTATGTTTAAATGTAATGGTGCAGTAATGGCCCTGCTGCTTATCGACCGCGATGGTTATCGACGGCGGTACGTTATCGGTGCGGATATACAGCATGCTGCCCTGACCGACGACGCCGACATTCTGTCCGTCGTTATCTTCAATTTCATAGCCAAATTTCAGCGGCGTACCGTCCGGGCGTTCGGCGTGAATAAGCCAGGGTTGACGTTGATCGGTATCGAAACGCGCCAGCACCACCGCGCCGCGGTACGGAGCGACCGCTTTACGGTTGCCAATCAACTCGGTTTTGCTCTGCGTATTGGCGGTATTCAGCAGTAACGAACTTTCGCGATAGGGCAATACATGATCGAAAATGACCGTTCCCTGACCGTTGGTGGTGCGATATTTCTGACCATTAACGAAAGCATTTTCCAGGCCCGGCGCCTGAATAATGGCGAAGGTTTCCGATAGCTGGTTCGCGAAATTGACGCCGCCGGACCAGGCTACCACCCCGCCAGACAGGCTGCCGCTGGCCTGGGTATATTTCGACGACTGGCTGTAGCTGCCGCTCAGCGTCGCCAGCGGCGCGTTCCAGGTAAGGTTGCCGCCGGCGGTGGTTTCATGATTTTGCTGCTGCCGGCTTAGGTTCACGCCATAGTCAAACTGGTCTCGTTGGCCGCCGGTTCCGCTGATGCCGGTGTTATTGGAGGCAAAACCGTCGTTATCGAAAGTCGTCGAATTCGACAACGTCAGACGACGCGCCAGCACGCTATCACTCTCTCCCCAGATAAGCGGAATCGAAATGAAGAGGTTAAAGCGCTTATCTTCATGATGATCCTCATCATAGGTCTGGCTGGCCGAAATGGTCCAGGAAACCCGCTGCCAGTTATTGGTGTAGCTCAGTTGATAATCTTTATTACTGCCGCTTTTTCCCCAGTAATCACGCCATAAAGCGCTCAGTGAGAAAGACCCTAATCCTTCCGGCAACGACTGGCTAATATTGGCGGATAAGCTATTTTTACGGCCAAAATCATAACGGTAATAATCATCAATGTTGTAAACGTCATTATCATCATGGTGATAACTATTACGGTTCTTCGCCCAGACATGATCGTTAAAGGTACGATAGTCGCTGGTTGAATAGCGATAAGCCGCCATACCGAAACGCGTTTTAGTCTGGGTGAGATATTTGTTGTAGGCAATCTGATAACTTTGCCCTTCAAAAGTCCCGTTATCCTGATCGCTGCGCGCCCACGTGCCGTCGACGGATATCGCGCCAAGATGGGTATTCCACCCGGTTCCCATGGTGAAAGCCTGATAGTCGGTGCCGAGCATGGTACCGCCATACAGGGTCAGCAGGTTGTTCAGGCCATATTGATAGCTAGCCTGCATAAAGTCTTCCTGATTGCTGGCGCCTTCGATATGGCTGCGCCCGGCGGCAATGTCATATTTAGATACCCCCGGCTGCAACATATTAGGTACCGAGGAATAAGGCACGAGGTAGGTGGTTACCGAGCCGTCGGCTTCCCGGATAGTGACATCGAGATCCGCCCCGCCGCCGGCGAGTTGTAAATCGGCAATCGCGAACGGTCCCGGCGGCACCTCTTTCTGATAGACGGTGAAGCCGTTCTGCTCAATAGTCACCAGCGCGTTGCTCTGGGCAATCCCCTGTACGATCGGCGTAAAGTTCTGTTTTGAGTTTGGCAACATTTGCATGTCGCGGAACAGACGAACGCCGCGAAAGCGTACCGCATCGAAAATATCCGCTGAGGTATACATGTCGCCCGCGCGCAAGGTGCCTAAAATCGGCGCGAAGCCGCGTTCCAGATACAGGGTGTTGCTCTTCCAGTCGCCACCGCCGCTATCGGCCTTGCTGTAGGTGGCGTCAGAGTGCAACTGCCAGCTCAACAGGTTCAGCCCGCTGTTGAAACGGGCATAGGTGCTTTTGTTATTGCCGCTGTCTTTATAGTCGCTGTAATACTGGCTCAGATAATAAGAGGTATACAGCGCGTTAACGCCGCGGTCCCAACTTTCCGGCGCGACGTAGCCGCGCTCAAGATCCAGAACGTAGGCCTGCGGAATTTCTAAATCAAGCTGAAAAATATTGATATTAAAGGTATAACTGCCGCTCCGCACCGCAGATTTTAGCGTCATACACTGGTTATCTTTCACCATCTGCGCGCTATCCGCTTTGATTCCCAGCTGATTTAATAATGCCGATGACAAGCAGGTATCATCCGGATTACTGGCGACTACGACTGGATATTTACCACGCCATTGTTTATTGACGTAAATATCCAATTCATATTCCCCAGGCAGCGGTTGATTATCCGCGAAGCGAAAGCTTGACGATTTCTCACCTTTCATTCCGCCGATCATAAAATTGGTATCAAAAGTCTCCTCAGCGGCCTGCAACTGGCCGGATAATAAAACCAACAATATCATTGAGGAAAGCGGCGTCATCCTTAACATGGCCAACTCCATTATTTATTATTTTACATTGAGCCTGTCGCTAATAAAGTTTCCATTATCATCAATCATCGTTAGCGAATACTGGCGGACGAGGTAATTTTTTAAAACCAGGTCCTGACTGGATAACGGCGCGAGCATAACGCTGCGTTCATTGACTTTAACACCGCTTACTTTAATTTCAGTAATCGTCAACCAATTTGCCGAACCATTGGCAATATGCAGAGCGTTTTTGCGCGAAGACAACGAAATACTTTTAAACGTATCTTTATTTACCGCCGCGATACCTTTAGGGCGATAAAAAAGCTTAATGCGGTTTTGCATGGCAAACCGCAGCGTATTCGCCCCCTCACTTCCTGGTGTATTCGGAGGAATATCGAGTACGTTGAGATAAAACAGCGACTCTTTGTTCGCCGGAAGTTTGTTGGCTAACTTTTTAATTCGCAGCTGCTGACCGGAGTTACCCGTTATGCGCGCCACCGGCGGCGACAGCAGGAAAGGCACGTTGATTTTTTCCGGCGGCAATGAAGTATTGCCATCGTCAATCCACGACTGCACCAGTGAAGAGCGGGCGCCATGATTCATCAACTGTACGACCACTTCTTGTTTCTCAGCCGGATAAACCACCCGGGTACCGAAAATCACCACTCCGGCATGCGCGGGCTGCATAGCGATAAATAAACCTGCTAATAAAATCCGTTTCATAGCACCACACCCTTAGCACAATAATAGCCGGCGAAGCGCCGGCACAGGTCCTTACTCCGCAGATACGGCAATCGTTAACACCGAGCGGACTTCACCGGCGGTCACCGGAGTGGCGGCATCAATTCTGGCGTATTGCGCAGAGAAGTTCATTTGATAGACGCCATTGCCCACAGAAGTCACCGCCCGCGGCAAATTATTAACGTCATACATGGTATTTTCATTAATCTCCGAATCACCCAGTTTTAATTTAAAACCGACACCATTAGCAGAAGTTGTCGTCGCGATAGGATTAAGTACGCCGCCGGTAGTATAGGTCCCGCCGCTAATATCAATCGATTTCAATACTGTGCCTTCCGGGCAAACGATAGTTAATGGATCGCTACTGGTGGCGAAATTACCGGATAAGACTTCACCGGCCGCCATGCCGGCAAAACGGGTTGCATCAACATCAGCCAACTGAATTGTACTGCTATAATCGGTTTCAAAACGACAGGAAGAATTAATAACATTACCAATAATAACTAACTCGCCCTGCTCTTCATTTGGCGCCGCAGCAAAAGCATTAACATTCATCAGCACGGTTGAAAATACTGCAGCAGCAATAATTGAACGCTTCATATAATATTCCTTTTATTAACAATTCCATTTAACTTCTCGGGGACTGAGAAAAATCTCATGCCGCGAGCATCGCACGGCCAAATATCCGCCACAACCGGATGAATAAGGATCGTTGATAAAAATCAAGGCAAATACTTAAAGCGAATGAGCCCTGATGCTATATTCGTAATCTCTTTAGCGTAATAAGCTAAAATACGTAGCAACGAGAATAATAAAATGAGAACTTACCGGGCTTGTTTAATAATAAACTAAAAAAAAGAGAGTTCAGCACATTTTGTATCGATTTACATAAGATTACGAACCACAATTATAACCTTCCGTGATTTATTTTTATATTTAAGGTTCCGACAATGAAAAAAATAATCCTGCCTCTGCTTACCGCCGCCCTGTTGCTGCCGACCCTCACCGCGCACGCCACCTACCGCGCGGAAAAACGCCAGGATGCTCGCGATATCCGTCAGGATGCGCGCCAGAGTGGACGTGAAGAAAAACGTGAATGCGTGAGAAATGACGACAAGAGCAATATGCGCTGTCGCGAAGATAAGCGAGAAAATCGGCGCGAAGGCCGCCGCGACGCGCGTGATGAGAAGTGGTAATCACCATACTGCAATGCCCTGGCCGCAGGGCGTTAGCGGGAAGCGTTTAACGTTTCCAGTGGAAAAGGGCGATCTTGCACCACGGTTTTCATCACCAGCGTCGAACGTAAATGCTGCACGCCGGGCATCGCCGACAGTTTGTCATCATAGAGTTTCTGAAATGCGGGAAGATCCCGGGTAACGACATGCATCAGATAATCCGGATCGCCAAACAAACGTTGCGCCAGCACAACCTGCGGGATCTCCGCCACCGCCTCCTCAAAAGCGCTGACCGCTTTCTTATCGCCCTCTTTCAACGTGGCGAAAACGATAGCCAGAAAATTGAATCCCATTTTTCCCGGATCGAGATTGGCGCGATAACCGGTAATCACCCCCTCTTGCTCCAGCGCGCGTAGTCGCCGGTGGCAGGGAGAGAGGCTCAAGTTTACCCGCTCCGCCAGTTCAGTTATCGACAGACGACCATCCGCCTGCAGCTCAGCAAGAATTTTTCGATCTATGCTATCCATTTGGAAGATTTTCTCTTTAAACGCCGGTTCAGGACATAACATTGAAAGCTCATTTCGCTTCTATGTCGATATTCTTTCTCACACGATAACCTAATTTTGCGAGTGTGTGATGTCTAATATCATTAAGGAGCGTTGCTGATGGAAATGAGCCTGATCGCCAGCTTCTGGGTAGTCTCGTTTCTGTTGATTATGACTCCCGGTGCCGACTGGGCCTATGCCATTAGCGCCGGTATCAACGGTCGTCGCGTGGTCCCGGCAGTGATGGGGCTGATGTCAGGTCATCTGCTGGCGACCATTGTCGTCGTCGCTGGCGTCGGCGTGTTGATCGCCGGCCATCCGCTGGCGCTATCAGCGATCACGCTGGCGGGCGCGGTCTATCTATTGTGGCTCGGGGTCATGATATTACGCCATCCGGCGGCGCCGAGCGCGGCGAAACAATCGGCTGGCAGCTGGAATAGATGGGCGGTTAAAGGGTTATGTATTAGCGGCCTTAATCCAAAAGTCTTTCTGTTGTTCCTCGCCCTGCTACCGCAGTTTACCGATCCCCACGGCAGTTGGCCGCTGGCACTGCAGATGTCGGCGCTGGGCGCGATGCATCTGATGACCTGTACGCTAATTTATCTGTTGGTCGGATACGGTTCACGCGCGGTACTGGCAGCCCGGCCGCAGGCGGCGAAGGGAGTAAGCATGGTTTCAGGGCTTATCATGATTGCCATCGCTATTATCCTGTTCTACCAGCAGTTAAGATAATTCGTAAGCGACGGCGCTCATAGGGTAACTTCTTTAGCGCCGCACCGTCTTACCAACTAATATAATCGTGGGTTACAGGTAGCTATTATGTTGCTAAACCAGGGAAGCTAGCTCATCTATTTTCATGAGCTCCTGAAGATGAATTATCTATGCATCATAAGCGGTTACGGCTGAGTGACCAACATCGATAACTTCCTAAAATTGCTGAAAAACTCCGATTAAGCCCCCCGTTAACTGATTACTTGAGCGGAAAATTCCGACTGCTCGATAATAAGTAAAATCTCTCTTTGAAACGTCTGCACATTTATTAACGCTATTCTCCCTACGATTTTTGCAGTATGGTTTAATCGCTGTTGTAGTGTTGCAGTGAATGCTAACAATCGCCGGACGCTGTTTGCCTACGGTAAAACATTTACGCAATACCAACCTGTTTATTGAGGCAATTATCCTCATGGATAACGGTCATAGCGTTATCCAGCCAGGACTCAGTTTATCAGCCGGTAGTCAATGACCTTGCTGTAAGCGCGCATACTCAAGAGGAGAAAGGATGAACAGGACGTGTAACCCCCCAGGAAAATCGATATACATCAAATGCCTGAGCGCATCGCATCAAAAATTCGCCAGCGCACTCCACTCCGACGGCGGGGAGACTTCATTATACCCACTGGATTTCGCGCAGCGTTACCGCGACACGGTCCTTGTTACTTGAGGAATATTAAAAACGATCCGCATCATGCTTACTTATAAAATGCGAAACCTATCTTCGGATCCTGTAATAGGCCAACCAGAGCCTATGGGATAGTAATGTACGCCTGCAATAGAAAGGGAACATAATGAAGAATAATAGCGAAATAAAAAAAAGGAACTTCCTGACTCAGAATGAAATCGAGTCACTACTTAACGCTGCCAATAGTGGACCACATGCTGCTCGTAATTATTGCCTGACATTGCTTTGCTTTATTCATGGATTTCGTGCCAGTGAAATTTGCCGACTGCGAATTTCGGATATTGATTTGCGTTCAAAATGTATTTACATCCACCGTTTAAAAAAAGGGTTCTCAACGACACACCCGTTGCTGAATAAAGAGATTCTGGCACTAAAGCGCTGGCTGGATATTCGTGATGAATATCCACAATCCACCAGCGAGTGGTTATTTCTATCACGTAAGGGTAACCCGCTTTCACGCCAACAGTTTTACCAGATTATTTCCGCCTCTGGCGATCAGGCAGGACTACCGCTGGAAATTCATCCGCACATGTTGCGTCACTCCTGTGGCTTTGCGCTGGCCAATATGGGCATCGATACGCGTCTTATCCAGGATTATCTCGGCCACCGTAACATTCGCCATACCGTCTGGTACACGGCCAGTAACGCCGGACGCTTTTACGGGATTTGGGATAAATCCCGCGAGAAGCAGAGAACGTCGCTTTTCCAGTAAGGTAACCTTACGCCACGGATGGCGTTTCGTTATCGGTGCATTGCATTTCCCCCTGCAGACATTGCAAACCCTTCCCACGGTCTGGCTGTTGCAAATTTGCTCTGTTTAGGCTGCGATAAAATGCAGCTTTCCTCATATATAGATTTTTTCTTGCGAAACATTAATAAAAATTAACCATACGTTAAATATGTTTATTGTTCTTAAAAGTTCTTATTTAGAACATGAAAAAAAACGTTCCTATGCACCTGTAAACCATCAGGATATTAGTTCGTTATTTATTGTTAAATTAATCCTTTCAGCACATGTTTTCCGTTCAATAAATAGCTGGCATTAACTTTTTTCCTTGCTATTTTATGCACCTGCCCGCGACCTGGCACAGCTCTATTGTGGTAAACAATAAAATAGATAAAAATAAGAATTATCGCGTAGCGGTAATTTATGTTTGTGTAAATGTAATGTGATACCTGTTGGTCTTTATCCCTCTCAAATAATACGGGCTTTCCATTCAGATTATTTTTTATGCATCCTGAGATTTTTTCTCAGGCTGTTCCTTGCGAGTAAACTTAAATTCAGGAGCTTAAAATTGTGAACCGACGTCGTTTTCTCACCGCCAAAGAAGTACAGGCAATGATGCAGGCGGCCCAGCACGGCCCAACCGGCGAACGAGATTACTGTCTGATCCTGTTGGCGTTTCGTCACGGGATGCGTATCAGCGAATTACTCGATCTGCACTATCGCGATCTCGACCTTAACGAAGGACGCATCAATGTCCGCCGCTTAAAGAACGGTTTCTCTACCGTACATCCGCTGCGTTTTGATGAACGCGAAGCGATAGAACGCTGGACGCAACAACGGGCCAACTGGAAAGCAGCAGGTAAAAGCGACGCGCTATTTATCTCACGCCGCGGTACTCCGCTTTCACGGCAACAGGCCTATCGTATTATCCGCGCCGCCGGGGAAGAGGCAGGAACCGTGACGCATACGCATCCACATATGCTGCGCCACGCCTGCGGCTATGAGCTAGCTGAAAGAGGGGCTGATACCCGTTTGATCCAGGATTATCTCGGACATCGTAATATTCGCCACACTGTCCGTTATACCGCCAGTAATGCAGCGCGTTTTGCCGGGATATGGGAAAGAAACAACCTTTTAGAGGAAAATCTACAAGCGAGGAAGAAATAGGATAACCAATTGATAAAAATGAAAATTTTTAAGATTGAACAAGTCAATTGGGGCCAAACTGTCTATATCATAAAAATGTTTTGTAATCTTTTGCAACTGACAAGTGCATATTTCATCAAAAAAAATCTTATCTTATTGATTTACATTAACTTCTATAACGACCTTTCTTTACTTATCCTCCTCCGACTATCTACCACACACTCACTTCTCAGCATTGAACTCAAGCACGTCGTTTTTCCATACCCGGCAGAGCTGTAGTTTTTAAATCCATTAAATAAAAAAAATCAGTATATAAATCCAAGAATACACCAACATAAACAAAATAAAAGCCATAAATCCCGACGAGTCAAAATGGCCCCAATTGACTCATCAGTAGGGGCGAAAACTGTGCAGAACCGGCAGTCGCACCATTCGGCTGATTTATGGAATGCCTGGAAGGCAAAACGGCTGCCAATTTTGGTTCGTAATATCGATTTTGTTTAAAGGAAAACAGCATGAAAATCAAAACACTGGCAATCGTTGTTCTGTCAGCTCTGTCCCTGAGCTCCGCGGCGGCCTTGGCCGATACCACCACGGTAAATGGCGGTACAGTGCATTTTAAAGGAGAAATCGTCAACGCAGCCTGTGCAGTCGATGCCGGTTCTATCGATCAGACCGTTCAGTTAGGCCAGGTTCGTTCGGCAAAACTGGCTACCGCGGGCAGCACCAGCTCCGCAGTCGGTTTCAACATTCAGTTAGATGACTGTGATACCACTGTCGCGACCAAAGCCTCTGTCGCTTTCTCCGGTACCGCGGTTGATAGCACCAACACCAGCGTTCTGGCACTGCAGAGCTCCGCTGCTGGCGGCGCGACCAACGTCGGCGTACAGATCCTCGACAAAACCGGCACTCCGCTGGGCCTGGATGGCGCAACCTTCAGCGCGGCCACCACGCTGAACGACGGCACCAACATCATTCCTTTCCAGGCGCGTTACTACGCCACTGGCGCGGCTACTGCCGGTACTGCTAACGCAGACGCCACCTTCAAAGTGCAATACGAGTAATTCAAACATCAGACAGGGAAGCATTCCGGGCCAGGATGGCCCGTTATCCACTACGGGATTGGGGTGATAACGATGCAAGGAGTGAAGACAGGTCTGCTGATGTTTCTGCTTTCGCCGCTGGCGCAAGCCGGCAACCACTGGAACGTCACGGTCGCCGGGGGAAACATGCGTTTTCAGGGCGTCATCATCGCCGAGTCCTGCCGCGTTGAAGCCGGCGACCAGCAGATGACCGTCAATATGGGGCAGATCAGCAGCAATCGCTTTCATTCAGCCGGGGAAGATGCCAACCCCGTGCCATTCGATATTCACCTTCAGGATTGCAGCACCGCAGTCAGCCAGCATGTCGGCGTGTCGTTTCGCGGCGTGGCCGATGGCAAAAATCCGGATGTGCTCTCGGTTGGCGAAGGACCGGGTATCGCCACCGGCGTAGGCATCGCGTTATTTGATAATGAAGATCAATTGATTCCGCTGAATAGCCCGCCGGGCGCCTGGCGGCGGCTGTATACCGGCCCCACCACGCTACATTTTGTAGCCAAATATCGGGCGACCGGCAATCAGGTCACCGGAGGAGCGGCAAACGCGCAAGTTTGGTTCTCTCTGACCTATCAGTAATTAACCAGCAGACATCCGGAAACAGGAAACAACGGTGAGTACAAAAGGGGTAAACGTGAAAAAGAGACTGGGGATGACGCGCGGACTACTGGCGGGATTATTGATGATGGCCGCAAGCGGTTACTCCGCCTGGGCTCAGGCCGGCGTTGCGCTCGGCGCCACGCGGGTTATCTATCCGGCCGGGCAAAAACAGGTACAGTTAGGGGTAACCAATAATGATGACAGCAGCACCTATCTGATTCAGTCCTGGGTGGAAAACGCTGACGGCGGCAAAGATGGCCGCTTCGTGATTACGCCGCCGCTGTTTGCCATGCAGGGCAAAAAAGAAAATACCCTGCGCATCATTGACGCCACCAATAAACAACTGCCGCAGGATCGCGAAAGCCTGTTCTGGATTAACGTGAAAGCCATCCCGTCGATGGATAAATCCAAGCTGAGCGAAAATACCCTGCAACTGGCGATTATCAGCCGCATCAAGCTCTACTATCGCCCGGCGAAGCTGGCGCTACCGCCGGATCAGGCGGCGGAAAAGCTGAGCTTTAGCCGCAGCGGTTCGTCGTTAACGTTGACTAACCCTACCCCTTATTACCTGACCGTCACCGAACTTAACGCCGGCACTCGGGTGCTGGAAAACGCGCTGGTGCCGCCAATGGGTAAAACCTCCGTCAAGCTGCCGCCGGATGCCGGTAGCAACATAACTTATCGCACGATTAATGATTACGGCGCGCTGACCCCAAAAATGACTGGCGTGCTGCGTTAACACAGGTTTGGCCCGCCGGGCGGGCCATGCCGCGCATAACAATAAGAACTGACAGCCGGGCGAATTGAGACCGGAGGGACTATGTCACATCTCAAATATGGACTGGACCGTTTTGGTTCCCGCAGCGCCAGGCTCCGCCCACGCGCTATTTTGGCCATGGCGAAATTCCCCGTGGCGCTCTGTTTTGTCCTGCAGGCGGGCCACGCGCAGGCTGAACTCTATTTTAACCCGCGTTTTTTGGCTGACGACCCTGCGGCGGTGGCCGATCTTTCCGGTTTCGAAAACGGGCAAGAGGTGCCGCCCGGCACCTACCGAGTCGATATTTATCTTAACGACGGCTTTATGACCACTCGCGATGTCACTTTTAACCGCGGCGAAAAAGGCCATGGGCTAAGCCCGTGTCTGACCCGCGGGCAGTTGGCCGGAATGGGGGTCAACACCGCGGCGGTGACCGGGATGAACGCCCTCGCCGCCGACGCCTGCGTGCCGCTGACCGAACTTATCACCGATGCCACGACGCGCTTCGACGTCGGCCAGCAGCGCCTGTATCTCACCGTACCGCAGGCCTTTATGGGCAACCGCGCGCGCGGCTATATTCCGCCAGAAATGTGGGATGACGGTATCAACGCCGGACTGCTGAACTACAACTTCACCGGCAACAACGTCCATAACGATACCGGCGGCAGCAGCAACTACGCCTATTTAAATCTACAAAGCGGCCTTAACCTTGGCGCCTGGCGACTGCGTGATAACACCACCTGGAGCTACAGCAGCGGCGGCAGCAGTTCCAGCAATGAGAACAAATGGCAGCATGTTAACACCTGGCTTGAGCGCGACATCACGCCGCTGCGCTCGCGTCTGACCCTCGGCGACAGCTACACCAACGGCGATGTTTTCGACGGCATTAACTTCCGCGGCGCCCAGCTGGCGAGCGATGACAACATGCTGCCGGATAGCCAGAAGGGCTTTGCGCCGGTGATCCACGGTATCGCCCGCGGCACCGCGCAGGTGTCGATCAAACAAAACGGCTATGAGATTTACCAGAGCACGGTCCCGCCGGGCCCGTTCACCATTAACGATCTCTATGCTGCGGGCAACGGCGGCGATCTGCAGGTGACGATTAAAGAAAACGACGGCACCAGCCAGGTCTTTAGCGTGCCGTGGTCAACGGTGCCGGTACTGCAGCGCGAAGGGCATACCCGGTACGCGCTGACCGCCGGCGAATATCGCAGCGGCAACGATCAGCAGGAAGAGCCGAAGTTCTTTCAGAGCACCCTGTTACACGGCCTGCCTGCGGGCTGGACTTTGTATGGCGGTACGCAACTTGCCGACCGCTACCGCGCCTTTAATCTCGGCGTGGGGAAAAACATGGGCGATTTCGGCGCCGTCTCGCTGGATGTCACCCAGGCCAACGCCACCCTACCCGACGACAGCGATCATCAGGGGCAGTCGATTCGCTTCCTCTATAACAAGTCGCTGAGCGATGTCGGCACCAATATCCAACTGGTGGGCTATCGCTACTCCACTAAAGGTTATTACAGCTTTGCCGATACTACCTACCGCCGGATGAGCGGTTACGACGTACAGACCCAGGATGGCGTGATCCAGGTGAAGCCGAAATTCACCGATTACTACAACCTCGCCTATAACAAGCGCGGCAAAGTGCAACTGAGCGTGACCCAACAGTTGGGGCGTACCGCCACGCTCTATCTGAGCGGCAGTCATCAGACCTACTGGTCGACCGGCAAGGCGGACCAGCAGCTGCAGGCCGGACTCAACGCGGCGGTGGACGACATCAACTGGACGCTGAGCTACAGCCTGACTAAAAACGCCTGGCAGCAGGGCCGCGACCAGATGCTGGCGGTCAACGTCAATATTCCGTTCAGCCACTGGCTGCGCTCCGACAGCAAATCGGTATGGCGGCACGCCAGCGCCAGCTACAGCATGTCGCACGATCTTAATGGCCGGATGACCAATCTGGCGGGACTTTACGGCACCCTGCTGGAAGACAATAACCTGAGCTATAGCGTGCAGACCGGCTATGCCAGCGGCGGCGAAGGCGATAGCAGCGGCACCGGCTACGCGGCGCTGAACTATCGCGGCGGCTACGGCAACGCCAACGTCGGTTACAGCCGCAGCGACGGTTTCAAACAGCTGTACTACGGCGTCAGCGGCGGGGTGTTGGCCCACGCTAACGGCGTGACCCTGAGCCAGCCGCTGAATGACACCGTGGTGCTGGTGAAAGCGCCGGGCGCCGGTGATGTAAAAGTGGAAAACCAGACCGGGGTACGTACCGACTGGCGCGGCTATGCGGTACTGCCTTACGCCACCGAATATCGCGAAAACCGGGTGGCGCTGGATACCAATACCCTTGCCGATAACGTCGATCTCGATGACGCGGTGGTGAGCGTCGTCCCTACCCACGGCGCTATCGTGCGGGCGGACTTCAAAGCCCACGTCGGGGTCAAG
Source organism: Klebsiella sp. 141240 (assembly GCF_050600805.1). Classification (NCBI taxonomy): domain Bacteria; kingdom Pseudomonadati; phylum Pseudomonadota; class Gammaproteobacteria; order Enterobacterales; family Enterobacteriaceae; genus Klebsiella; species Klebsiella sp. 141240. Next base: position 219,483 of record NZ_JAQIRK010000001.1, read on the forward strand.
TTACTGATGACGTTGAACCATAACGGCAAACCGGTGCCGTTTGGCGCGATGGTCACCTCAGGCAGCAACCAGAGCGGCAGTATCGTGGCCGATAATGGCCAGGTCTACCTGAGCGGGATGCCGCTCGCCGGCAGCGTGCAGGTGAAATGGGGCGAAGGCGCGGACGCCAGCTGCGTGGCCAGCTACCGCCTGCCGGAAGAGAGTCAGCGGCAGGCGCTGAGCCAGCTATCGGCAGAGTGCCGTTAAGGAACGCATGATGATGAAAAAACCACTTAACCTGTTCGGCGCCATCCTGACGCTGGTCTGCGCCAACGCCTTTGCGGCGGACAGCACCATCACCATCAGCGGCTACGTGCGCGACAACGCCTGCGCGGTGGCCACCGAATCGAAAGAGTTTACCGTCGATCTGATGGATAACGCCGCGAAGCAGTTTAACGCCGTCGGCGCAACCACGCCGCTGGTGCCGTTTCGTATCGTGCTGTCGCCCTGCGGCAGCTCGGTGACGGCGGTCAAAGTCGGCTTTAACGGCACTCCGGATAGCGACAATAACGATCTGTTAAAAATCGACGGCGGCGCCTCCGCGGCGGCGGGGATGGCGGTGCAGATCCTCAACGGCCAGCAGACGATGCTGCCGGTCAACGCGCCCTCTTCGTCGATCGCCTGGACCACCTTAACGCCGGGGCAGACCAACACCCTCGGTTTTTACGCCCGGCTGATGGCAACCCGCGTACCGGTGACCGCCGGTCACGTCTATGCCACCGCCACCTTTACCCTTGAATTCCAGTAACCGGAGGCTGAGATGAAAGCACACTACGCAGGATGGCTTCTGGCAGGCGCGCTGGCGTTAAACATTATCCCGCTGCAGGCCGCCGACATCACCATCACGGTGAACGGCAAAGTGGTAGCCAAGCCGTGTACGGTCTCCACGACCAATGCCAACGTTGACCTCGGCGATCTTTATACCTTCAGCCTGGTGTCGGCGGGTTCCGCTTCGGCCTGGCACAGCACCGCGCTTGATTTAAGCAACTGCCCGGTCGGCACATCGCGCGTCGTAGCCACCTTTAGCGGCACCGCGGACAGCACCGGCTATTACAAGAATCAGGGTACCGCAGGAAATATCCAGCTCGAACTACAGGACGACAGCGGCACCACGCTCAATAACGGGGCGCAAAAGTCGGTTCAGGTCGACGATAGCTCGCAGTCGGCGCGTTTTCCGCTGCAGGTTAGGGCCCTGTCGGTTAACGGCGGCGCCACCCAGGGAACCATTCAGGCGGTGATAAGCGTCACCTATACCTACGCCTGAGTCAGGAGAGTTTGTTTATGAAAAAAGCCATCGCTCTGTTAACCACCCTGCTGCTGATGGGCTGGTCGATTAACGCCTGGTCCTTCGCCTGTAAGACCGCCACCGGCGCAACTATCCCCATCGGCGGCGGCTCGGCCAACGTTTACGTCAACCTGACCCCGGCCGTCAACGTAGGGCAAAACCTGGTGGTCGACCTGTCGACGCAAATTTTCTGCCATAACGACTACCCGCAAACCATTACCGACTATGTGACGCTACAGCGCGGATCCGCCTACGGCGGCGTACTATCGAGCTTTTCCGGTACCGTAAAATATAACGGTACCTCTTATCCGTTTCCGACCACCACGGAAACCTCGCGGGTAATCTACGATTCGACCACCGATAAACCCTGGCCGACCGTACTCTATCTGACTCCGGTCAGTACCGCGGGCGGGGTGGCGATTACCGCCGGATCGCTGATTGCCGTGCTGATTCTGCATCAAACCAACAACTACAACAGCGACTCCTTCCAGTTCGTGTGGAATATATACGCCAATAACGACGTTGTCGTGCCGACCGGCGGTTGCGATGTCTCCGCACGCGATGTGACCGTGACCCTACCCGACTATCCGGGTTCGATGGCGGTGCCGGTCACCGTCCACTGCGCGCAAAACCAGAATCTTGGCTATTACCTTTCCGGCACTACCGCCGATAGCGCCAACTCCATTTTCACCAATACCGCTTCCGCTTCGCCGGCGCAGGGTATTGGCGTCCAGATGACGCGCAACGGTACCGTCGTTCCGGCCAACAGCAATGTCTCACTGGGTACAGTTGGCACTTCGCCGGTGAATCTCGGGCTGACCGCCACCTATGCGCGCACCAGCGGTCAGGTGACGGCGGGTAATGTACAGTCGATTATTGGGGTGACGTTTGTCTACCAGTAAAGTCGATACCCCGCAGGCGACGACGGATTACATCCTGTCGCCCTGCGCCATGGCGGCGGCGGGATTAGCTGATATGGTCGACGACGGTTGCCGCCAGTTGGTATGGCTACAGCCGCGGATGCAGACCATGCTGTCGATATCTGCGCCCGCCGACGTCCGGAAAATTGTGGTTTTTCTGCCCGACGATCCCTGGTGGCTACTGTTCGTCCTGCGCGAAGCCGCCTGGTTACTCAACCAGGCCAAACGGCCTTTGCCCATGGTGATCTTAAGCCGCAGCCCGGCGCCGTGGCTGTGGCAAACCTTACTGCACCAGGTCAACGACCGCCGCCTGCTGGCCGCCGTACAGGCGGTCTCCTCCGATCTACCCTGCCGCCGTCTGGCGGCATTGCTGAAAGGCGGCCTGGTCGGCTACCCCGGCCTGCAACAGCTTTCTACCATCGAGGCACTGGCGCGCGGCAAGCCGCCGTCGGGCTTAAGCAAAATCGAACTTAACGCCACCCTCGCCCTGCTGTATGGCCACAGCATCACCAGTCAGGCGCAGATCCGCGGCGTCAGTCAGAAAACGCTCTACAACCAAAGAACCTCAGGACTAAATAAGATGGTGGAGTATCATCCGCATCTGGCGAGCCGGTTTCCGGGCAGCCGAAGCAAACGCGTTGCCGGTCAGAGCATCACTGCGCTGACTCCCTTCGAACGTGAGTTTATTCATGCCATTCATGGACGGCAGATCTTTCCGGTCTTTCAGCCGATTGTCGACGACCGCATACGCCTGCAGGGCATCGAGATATTATCGCGCTGGCGCAAAGATGGCGTGGTACTGCCGCCGGGCGAGTTTCTACCGCATATCCACTCCGAATACGCCTGGCTATTACTGACCGCCTTTGTCCTGCAGGAAGCGGTGCAGAATATCAATCGCTATCAGGGCGAGTTCTATTTTTCGGTCAATATCCCTCCCTGTATCGCCTATCACGATAATCTTGCCCGTATGATGGAAACCGCCTGGCAACAACTGCAGAACCCACTGTGGGCCGACCGACTGGTGCTGGAATTTGCTGAAACCGTCGATTTACAGCAGCAAGGAAACGCGGTAGCGAATATGAGCAATATTCAGCAGCAAGGCTTTCGCATCTTTCTCGACGACTGCTTCTCGCACAGCAGCGTCATGTTCCCTGTGCGCACGGCGCGTTTTAGCGGCTATAAGCTGGATATGAGTATCGTCAATGATTTTCAGCGCGACCCGCACGCGCTGGTGCTGATTAAAAGCCTGGTCTACTACTGCCAGCTGACGCAGAGCCGCTGTATTGCCGAGGGAGTGGATAGTCTGGAGAAATTTAATCAGCTAAAAGCGCTGGGGGTCGATCGTTTCCAGGGGTATCTGTTCTCACCACCGGTCACTCGCGAGCATCTGGGAGAGATCATTCAGCGCTTTTTACCGGATCATGCCACCTGTCGGTTGGCCGGGTGATGCCCTGGAAAAGAGGGGCCAACGATGGTAACAGTAAATGTGTTAGATTATAGTCAAATCGGGTAGTAAAATAACGCGCCCCCAAAAGTTAAACGGGGTCTTTGGAGTTAATTATGAAATTCAACATTCAGTACCTACATGCTGCTGTAGTGCTGGTACTTGCCGGCATACAGCCACAGCCCAAAGCGGCTGAATGCCAGCCGTTGATTGTTGAAAAAGTCACTCAGATGGGTGCGACCTTTAATCACAAAGACATTCTGGAAGTTACTATTGCGCTTAACGATCTGGTCAGACAGCTACGTGATGCGCGCATGCAACTTTCAAACTTTGCCAGTGCAAATCTGGAAAAGGCGATCGTTGTCTCGGAAACGACAAAAAATGATGCAGCTCATATGGCTGCTCTAACTGATTCGTTAGTCGTGATGCTGCCAGAAAAGCACATCATTCTGTCCTACAGCAAGAATTCGCCTGAATTTATGCTTTTCAAAGCTGTAAAACAGATGGATAACGAGGCTAAAAACTACATCAGCCTTATTGAACAACTAACCCATAAAACTGAAGTGCGTGATTCAGGTATCAATTCAGCGGCAGTGGCTCACCTCGCAAAAACAGGAGAAGAGGCTGCCCGTAAATGGCTATAACTGCTGAATATAGCCAGGAGACATGGGGCGATTTTTTTGCCCCAACCTTTCAAGAGTTCCCTGAACTACAAGAACAATTATTAACAGAGTTCCTTACCTTCAAACAAACAGGCTCACCCTCGAATCTTCTTGGGCGAGATACCCCTTTTGACTTCCCAACATTTGCATCGGACGCAAATGTCCATCATGTTCATATAAATCTACGTTACGAACGAACCTGGACAGAACGCCAGGAAAACTTTCGTCGTACGTCAAATCACTACTTAGTCTACACCGAACATATGTGGGAGACCGGACGCTATCTGCTCATGGGCGTTGTCACGCCAGCTCATGAAAGAATGCCAGCGCACGATAATCGCCTTTTAAGCTATTTTTCAGAAGTAGCAGAACGCTTCCACAGTTCATAAAGAAGGCGCCAGCCACAGCCGGCGCCGTATTTCAGGCGCGAATGTCGTCGTACTCGCGGGTGTTATCGAATTCGTGTTTGGCAAACGGGCACAGCGGAATGATTTTGCGTTGTTCCTGGCGCATTTTCTCGACCACTTTCGCTACCAGCTGTTTACCCACGCCCTGGCCTTTCAGGCTGGGATCGACATCGGTATGCTCAATAATACTCAGATGTTCACCGGTTGGAACAAAGACAATTTCCGCCACCTGGTTTCCCTCGGCGTCATTAACGTAGAACTTGTTATGGCCTTCCAGAATTTCCATCATTTCCTCGCTTATTTGTGGCGATACTTCAATGCGCCGCTGGGACAGGTATCGATCACTTTGACCACCGTCGCCACATCCACCTGATCGGGGATGATCCACGGTTTACGTTTAAGATTGAACAGCTTCGCGCTGCCGCGCACGCAGTTACCCGAGTGCTGACAGATATCGGTATTGAAATAGACATCTATCTTCTCGCCGGTATAGACCCGGTAGCCCGCTTCCAGTAGTTCTTTATCCATGACATTGCCTCAGTATTTTTATTATGTTTACCTAAGAGCCTATCTCATTAGGGCTATTTTGCTTGCCATTTTGAACCTGGGCAGTGCTCAAAATCCTCACGTACTACGTGTACGCTCCGGTTTCTGCGCGCTGTCCGTGTTCAAACTGGCTGCGCCAATTACGCCTACTGGGATAGGCTCTAAGAATAGCTCGCGGCATAGCCGCTGACTATGGAGAAATGAGAAACGCCCTATTTCAATTATATCGCTAATGATAAAGCGACTTTTTAATACCTACGCGAAATTAAACTATTATCAGAGGATAACCATAACTCGGCTAAGCAAACCATCAGCGCTATAATTTAGGCGGTGTATGAGGGGTTATTTCGCTAACAACGAATAAACTCAATTGTTCAATGGCATGAACATTCAGGTATCTTCCTTTGAAGCAAATTGTAAAACGGGCGCGCCCGGCATTGTTATTACTTCTTTTGGCGGTCTCCGGTTGCTCTTTATCCCCCGCCATACCGGTATTAGGCGCAGCATTCCCCGGCTGGTTCTTCTGCTTTTTAGGCGGCGCATTACTGCTGATCCCTTGCCATATCTTGATTGCCCGTAAAGGCTGGCAGGCGCGCTTTTCCCCGCTGGTATTAAGTTACCTGGCGTTAATGTTTCTATTTGCCACTATTCTGTGGTTTCTTCTTTTCGCACATTAAATACCTATGACTCAATCCAGCCCAAGCGTTTTACGGAAAAAATGGCCCTTGTTGGCTCTCGTCCTCGCCGCCATTGTGGCGCTGATCGTGGTTATCTGGCAGTTGCAGACTTCGCCGGAAACCAACGACGCCTACGTCTACGCCGACACCATCGATGTGGTGCCGGAAGCCAGCGGGCGGATCGTTGAAATGCCGATCCGCGATAACCAGCAGGTGAAGAAAGGCGATCTGCTGTTCCGCATCGATCCGCGCCCCTACCAGGCGATGCTGGACGATGCCAAATCACGGCTGGCGGCGCTTGATGCGCAGATTATGCTGACCCAGCGCACCATCAAAGCCCAGCAGTATAACGCCCAGTCAGTGAGCGCCGCGGTAGAGCGTGCGAAGGCGCTGGTGAAACAGACCACCTCGACCCGTATCCGCCTGGAACCGCTGGTGCCGCAGGGATTCGCCGCGCAGGAAGATCTCGATCAGGCGCGCACCGCGGAAAAAGCCGCCCGCGCCGAACTGGAAGCCACGCTGCTGCAGGCCAAACAGGCTGATGCCGCGGTCACCGGCGTCGATGCGATGGTCGCGCAGCGCGCCGGGATCGTCGCTCAAATCGCCCTGGCGGAACTGCACCTGGAGTTCACCGAAGTTCGCGCGCCGTTTAACGGCGTGGTTATCGCCCTGAAAACCACCGTCGGACAATATGCATCCGCCCTGAAACCGGTCTTCACGCTGCTGGATAACGACCACTGGTACGTGATTGCGAACTTCCGCGAAACCGACCTGCAAAACGTTCAGCCTGGCGTGCCGGCAACCGTGACGGTGATGACCAACCACAGTCGCGCCTTTGACGGCGTCGTCGATTCCGTTGGCTCAGGCGTACTGCCGGAAGGCGGTAGCGTCATTGGCGGGCTGCCGGTGATTCAGAAGAGCATCAACTGGGTACATGTGTCGCAGCGCTTCCCGGTCAAAATTGCGGTGAAAGATCCCGACCCGGAACTGTTCCGCATGGGCGCTTCCGCCAGCGCCGTGCTGAAGGCGAAATAAGGGTCCGGCATGCATAACTTCTGGTTGTTTCTGCAACGGGAACTCGCCGACGCGCCGGGGCGGGCCAACTATACCCTGCGCCTGACGCTGAGCTGCGCGGTGCTGATCACCTTGTTTATGACCCTGCAGATCCCGTTCCTCGCCGTAGCGCTGATCGTGGTGTTTTACGTCAGTCAGCCGAACATCCTGATGATTAAGCTGGGCAGCGTCCTGTTTTTTGTCACCATCAGCGTGGCGCTGGGGCTGGTGCTGCTGATCATCAAGTGGACCTATGATTTCCCGCTGATTCGCCTGGTCGCTTCGGTATGCCTGTTCTTTGGCGCGATGTATCTGATGCGCGTGCTGGGCAAACTCGGGCTGGCGTTTTTCGTGGTGGCGCTGGCGGTGATTTATGCCCAGACCTTCCCGTCAATGACCAGCCAAAGTGAAGTTCTGGTGCGCCTGCTGCTGTGGCTTTGGGTGGCGATCAATACCGCAACGCTGGTCACGCTCCTGGTCAACGCCTGCTTTCGCCAGGCCTTTCCCGGCTATCAATTCCGCGCTCAGCTGGTGGTGATGCAGCGGCAGGTCGCTGACGTGCTGACGCGGAACGCCGCGCCGCCGACCTTCAAAGAGATCGCCGGGCGTTTTAATCAGTTGCAAGGATTGTTTAAGCAGGCGCGCTTTGCGGCGCCGGAAATTGCCGCCGATCCGTCGCGCTGGCAGGCGCTGATGGCGACCACCCTGCGCTGCTATCACCTCGCGGCGCTGCTGCAACCGGGCGACGATCGCGCCGCGGCGCGCCAGCAGATAGCCACCGCGTTACAGGCGCTGCCGCCCTCGATGAACGAGGGTACGCCGTTTTCATTCTCCGCGCCGGCCATTGATGATCGCGGCGCCAATACGCGGATTTTACAAGAGATGGCTGATGTGCTGGCGAAACTGGCGCGCGGTGAAGCCATCGACCTGCCGCAGGGTGAAGCCGAGAAGTCGCCGCTGCTGCTGCCGGATGCCTGGCGCAATCCCGCTTATCTGCATTTCGCCCTGAAAACCCTGCTGGCGACGCTGCTGTGCTACGTCTTCTATACCGCCGCGGACTGGCAAGGGATCCACACCATCATGCTGAGCTGCGTGATTGTCGCCCAGCCGGGGCTGGGGGCGACGATGCAAAAAACCTGGCTGCGTATCGGAGGCGCGCTGCTCGCCACGCTGCTGGCGCTATTGTTGATCGTCTTCGTGCAACCGTGGACCGAGTCCATCGTCGGCCTGCTGGCGATGGTTCTGCCGGTAATGGCGCTCTCGGCGTGGATTGCCGCCGGCTCAGAGCGTATTGCCTACGCCGGGATCCAAATCGGCTTTACCTTCTCGCTGGCATTCCTCAGCTGGTTTGGTCCACTGACCAACCTGACGGAACTGCGCGACCGCGTCATCGGTATTTTGCTCGGCGTACTGGTCTCGTCGATCGTCCATCTTTATCTATGGCCGGATAGCGAAGCGCCGCAGCTGAAATCGCGGCTAGCGCAACTCTATCGCCAGATAGCCGACTTCCTGCGCACAAAAGATGATAAGCCGCAGATGGTGCCGCTGTTCCAGGCGTTGACTACCAGCGAAACGCTGCTGCATCGGGTCGCCGCCGAGCCGCTGGGCACTTTTGCGCATCCGTGGCCGCAGGCGAAATCCTGGCCGAGCAAAGCCACCTGGCAGCAGGCGCAGGAGATAGTCCGCCTGAGCGAGGGCTACCGGCTGTACGCCGCGCCGGGAGATCCCTTCTTAAGCCGCTGTGCCGAACAGTTACAGGCGTATGCCGATGATATTGAACGTCAGCAGCCGACGGCGCCCGTCGCGCCGCTGGTTGTCGATCCGGCTAATCCGTTCGGCGCACCGCTGGCGGCTTTACTGACCACCCTGCCGGACTGGTCAGACAAACCTTCTGAATTTACGCGACAGGCAGAACCGTCATGATAAAAATGAATGCCGCAGCACGTTTTCTGCGCTACTCACCGCTGGCCTTCGTCATCAGCCTGTTGACAGGATGCGCGCTGATTCAGGACGATCCTGGCGAAGTGCCCATTGTTAATCCGCAACAGGCGCAGCTGGCGCAGGTGATCCACCTGGCGAATAGCGGCTGGCCGGCGGCCCGCTGGTGGGAGGGGTATCACGATCCCCAGCTCAACATGCTGGTAAACCGCGCGCTGCAAAATTCGCCGACCATGCAGGCGGCGCGGCTACGCATTTCACAGTCGCAATCCACCGTCGAGCTGGCGCAGTCGGCAATGGGCGTGCAGGCGACCGCCGTGGCGGCGCAGAATCGGATGCGTATAACCGATAAATCCTTTAGCTGGCCCTACTCCTATTCTCTGCCGGTTGATAAAAACGGCCCGTGGTACACGCTCAATACCGTGGGCGTCGGCGCGACGCTGAACATCGATTTGTGGGGTGCCGACCGGGCCCGCGTCGCGGCGGCTATTGGCGAAAAGAACGCTCGCCAGGCGGAAACCGCCGGTATCGAACTGGACCTTGCCAGCAGCGTGGCGCAGCTGTACTTCGCCATGCAGGCCACCTTCCAGAAGATCGTTCTGCTGCAGCAGCTAGAAGAAATTGCGCGGCTGTCGGTACAGGCGCATGAACACCGCACCCAGCGCGGCGTGGAGGATAGCGTCGATATCGCCAATGCGCAGGCGGAACTGCTGGGCGCGCAGCAGCAGGTGATTACCGCCCGCGGCACGCTGACCCAGTACCGCGAAACGTTGCGGGCGCTAATTGGCGCCGACGCGCAGAGTATGCCGGAGATCCACCCGGTCGCTCTGCCGGCGTTGCAGGAAACGCTGCCGGATTCACTCTCCTTCGAATTGCTGGCGCGTCGCCCGGATCTGCAGGCCCTGCGCGGTTATGTGACCGCTTCTATGAGCCAGGTCGATGCGGCGAAAGCGGCCTTTTATCCGCATTTTGATATTAAAGCCTTCTGGGGATATAACGCGCTGAGCGTCGGCGATCTGTTTAAGTCGTCCTTCCAGCAGATTAACCTGCTGCCGGGGCTGTATTTGCCGATATTCGATGGCGGCCGCCTGAACGCCAATCTGAAGTCGGTACGTACGGCGAGCAATATCCTGATTAAGCAGTACAACCAGGCGGTGCTGGATGCGGTACGGGACGTGGCGATAAGCTCCAGTCAGCTTAACGATCTCAACCAGCAGGTGGCGCTGCAGGAGCTGAAGGTGACGGCGGCGATGGCCACCACCCGCAGCGCCAACGCCCATCACCAGCGCGGCCTGTTAAGCCGCTATGCCGCACAAGAAGCGCGGCGACCGGCCATCGCCCAGCAGCTGTTATTGCTGGATATCCAGGCCCAGCGCCTTAGCACCGATATCACGCTGATTAAGGCCCTCGGCGGCGATTATCGCGGTCCGGCGGTGGGTTCCGCAGAACCGTAAGCCAGCGCAGCGCGAGCAGGGAAATCCCCGGATAACGGCTTACGCCTTATCCGGGCTACCGTTTCCATACTCTGCTTACTATAAAAAAGCCGGCGCTCAGCGCCGGCTTTTCATTGACCGCTTGCGCAATCAGGCATTGGTCGCCGGTTTTTGCTCGACGGATTTGCTGTTCTCCAGCATACGGCGCACCGGCACAATTAGCACGCACAACACCGCGGCGCAGATCAGCAGCGCCGTCGAGCAGCGGGCGAACAGATCCGGCAGCATATCCAGTTGGTCGGCCTTCACGTGGCCGCCAATCAGCCCCGCCGCCAGGTTACCCAGGGCGCTGGCGCAGAACCACAGCCCCATCATCTGGCCGCGCATTCTTTCCGGCGCCAGCAGGGTCATAGTTGCCAGGCCTATCGGGCTCAGACACAGTTCGCCCAGCGTCAGCATCAGAATACTGCCCACCAGCCACAGCGGCGATACGCCGGCGCCGCCGTTGCTCAGCACGTTCTGCGCCGCCAGCATCATCAGGCCGAAGCCCGCCGCCGCGCACAGAATCCCGATAACAAACTTGGTAATGCTGCTCGGGCGCACGTTTTTGCGCGCCATTGCCGGCCATGCCCAGCTAAATACCGGCGCCAGCAGGATGATAAACAGGGCGTTAATCGACTGGAACCATACCGCCGGGATTTCGAAATCGCCGATCATGCGGTTAGTGTAGTCGTTAGCAAACAGGTTAAACGAAGTCGGTTTCTGCTCGAAGGCTGACCAGAAGAAGGCGGCGGAAACCAGCAGAATAAAGCAGACCAGCAGACGCGCGCGCTCTTTACGGTTAAGCCCCGCAAAAACAAACAGGTAGATGAAATAGAGCACCACCGACGCGGCAATCACGTACACCAGCATGCTGGCGACCGCCACCGGGTTAATGACTATCACCCCCTGAGCAATCAGCGTAATCACCACCGCCACGCCGACCGCCAGCGCCAGCAGCCAGGCGCCAACGCCGTTTTTCTTCGCGATGGGACTATTCCAGGTAGAGTCGAGACCCACTTCGCTGTCGTAGCGTTTCATTGCCGGGACCGCGAAAAGGCGGAAAATCACCAGCGCCACCAGCATACCGATACCACCGATGCCGAAGCCCCAGTGCCAGCCGTGGGATTTAATCAGCCAGCCGGAAATCAGCGGCGCGATAAACGACCCCATATTGATACCCATATAGAACAGCGAAAAACCGCCATCGCGACGGCTATCGCCTTTCTTATACAGCGTACCGACCATCACCGAGATGCAGGTTTTAAACAGGCCGGAACCGAGCACGATAAACATCAGCCCGATAAAGAACAGGTTGTTGCCCATAAACGCTGACAGCGCAATCGACAGATGGCCCAGCGCGATCAGAATCGAGCCGTACCACACCGCTTTCTGCTGGCCAAGCCAGTTGTCCGCCAACCAGCCGCCCGGCAGCGCCGCCAGGTACATGGCGCCCGCGAAGATGCCGACGATGGCCGACGCGTTCTCACGGGCTAAGCCCATACCGCCGTCATAGACGGTGGCCGCCATGAACAGGATTAATAACGGGCGAATGCCATAAAACGAGAATCGCTCCCACATTTCGGTGAAGAACAGCGATCCCAGAGGGTAAGGGTGACCAAAGAAGGTCCGGCTTTCATTTTTGTTAACAGAGGAATGCATAACTTCTCCCAATAAGGCGATCTTAGCGCTTTGTCATGCCGAAAAGCGTATTGACCATTTTTTCTACCTGCCTATCATTCACACAGGCGTTAATTTTATTTAACCATTTGATAACCAGACGGTGGTTTTGTCTAGCCCCTGAGCGATATCTTTTAGATGAAAACTCGACCAGGCTCTCTTTTCCCAGATTTTATGTTGGCAATAAAGGGATAATGATTGACAGCGTTCTTTCGTACTACAGGAACCTCTTAATCCTTAATAAACATAATGTTAAGAGGGTAGAAGTCAGAAAGCCCCGAGTATACGACATATTTCCGTCATATGGCTGAAATAACGCAATGATTAACCGGCCATTATTCATTTTAACTATATTGCAACACAATATATTTACATATAAACAACAAACCAGTGAATAATGTTGGATAAGATCAAAATACCAGCTATTGATATCATAATGAGAGGCTATTAGTGATCGGCGTCACAGATTAAGTCTAAGCCGGATATAGAATATGCCATACCTTCAGTCAATCATTTGAAAGGTGTATATCATGGAAAACAATAACAGGATGATGCCACACATAAGGCGGACAACGCATATTATGATGTTTGCTCACCGTAACAGCTTCGATTTTCATTTCTTTAATGCCCGGTAGTCTTCCGACTACGGGCGCTTCAGCATACAGGTCTTCCTGCATCTTTTGTTGTTAATACAGGCATTCGCCTGTAGCTAACCGCGCTCGCCCTAATAAATCCTGCTATTTACCAGCCACCGGACTGGTAGGGTTTATTGCATCTCAAAAGGTACTCTACTGATATTTATTATATCAGCGGCAGACTATTACCTTTTGTCCGGCGTAATCAATTTCTCATTCGAGAAATTGAGGGCCTGCTATTATCTGAAAATAAAGAGATAACAATGACTGATTTAAAAATTGCCGTTAGCCGTACATGTCCAAACTGTTTTTCTACCCAGCGTAATATTGTCAATACTAGCGAAACCAACTTTATTGATGTGGCCGCGGTAGTATTAACCCTGGAAGATATCGAATGCGGTAAACTCGATGAGTTAAAGGCCACCGGCTATAACATCCCGGTATTTATCGCTATTAATAAAGAAGAGGTTGTCCCGGCCGAGTATATGGCTTCGGTGCAGGGGGTATTTGAACACGACGAAACCCGTAACGACTTCTACGGCCGCCAGTTAGAAGCCGCTGCGCATAAATATGAAACCGAACTGCGTCCGCCGTTCTTTAGCGCGCTGGTCGATTACGTTAAACAGGGCAACAGCGCCTTTGACTGCCCGGGGCATCAGGGGGGGGAATTCTTCCGCCGTCATCCGGCCGGTAATCAGTTCGTCGAGTATTTCGGCGAGACGCTGTTCCGCTCCGACCTGTGCAACGCCGACGTCGCCATGGGCGACCTGCTGATCCACGAAGGGGCGCCATGCATTGCCCAACAGCATGCGGCAAAAGTCTTTAACGCCGATAAAACCTACTTCGTGCTCAACGGCACCTCCTCTTCTAACAAAGTGGTGCTCAACGCGCTGCTGACGCCGGGCGACCTGGTACTGTTCGACCGTAACAACCATAAATCCAACCACCACGGCGCGCTGCTGCAAGCCGGGGCGACACCGGTCTATCTGGAAACCGCGCGTAACCCGTACGGTTTTATCGGCGGTATCGACGCCCACTGCTTCGAGGAGCGCTACCTGCGCGAGCTGGTCGGTGAAGTGGCGCCGAATCGGAAACAGGATGCCCGCCCGTTCCGCCTGGCGGTGATCCAGTTAGGTACCTACGACGGCACCATTTATAACGCTCGTCAGGTGGTCGATAAAATTGGTCATCTGTGCGATTACATCCTGTTTGACTCCGCGTGGGTCGGCTATGAACAGTTCATTCCGATGATGGCTGATTGTTCGCCGCTGTTGCTGGAGCTGAACGAAAACGATCCGGGCATTCTGGTAACCCAGTCGGTGCACAAACAGCAGGCCGGTTTCTCCCAGACCTCGCAAATCCATAAAAAAGACAGCCATATCAAAGGGCAACAGCGCTATGTTCCGCATAAACGTCTGAATAACGCCTTTATGATGCACGCCTCCACCAGCCCGTTCTATCCGCTGTTTGCCGCGCTGGATATCAACGCCAAAATGCATGAAGGCGAGAGCGGCCGCAACATGTGGATGGACTGCGTCATGAACGGCATCAAGGCGCGTAAGCTGATCCTTGAAAGCTGTAAGCACATCCGTCCGTTTGTGCCAAAAATGGTCGATGGTAAACCATGGCAGTCATATGAAACCGCGCAAATCGCCGTTGACCTGCGCTTCTTCGAGTTTGGCCCAGGCGAACGCTGGCACGCCTTTGACGGTTATGCCGAGCATCAGTACTTTGTCGATCCATGCAAACTCCTGCTGACTACGCCGGGTATCAATACCGCCAGCGGCGAATATGACGCCTTCGGCGTACCGGCCACCATTCTCGCCAACTTCCTGCGTGAAAACGGCGTGGTACCGGAAAAATGCGACCTTAACTCCATTCTGTTCCTGCTGACCCCAGCGGAAGATATGGCCAAACTGCAGCAGCTGGTCGCCCTGCTGGCGCGCTTCGATAAACTGCTCGACGCCGATGCGCCGCTGCAGGAAGTTCTGCCGTCTATCTACAGCCAGCACAAAGAACGTTATGCCGGTTATACCCTGCGCCAGCTGTGTCAGGAAATGCATGACCTGTACGCCCGTCACAACGTCAAACAGCTGCAAAAAGAGATGTTCCGTAAAGATCACTTCCCACGGGTGGTGATGAACCCGCAAGAGGCTAACTACGCCTATCTGCGCGGCCAGGTCGATTTGGTGCCGTTGCCGCAAGCCGAAGGCCGCGTGGCCGCTGAAGGCGCCCTGCCTTACCCGCCGGGAGTGCTGTGCGTAGTCCCGGGCGAAGTCTGGGGCGGCGCAGTGCTGCAGTACTTCACCGCACTGGAAGAAGGGATCAACCTGCTGCCGGGCTTCGCGCCGGAACTGCAGGGGGTTTATATCCAGGAGCACGATGGCCGTAAACAGGTCTGGTGCTATGTCATCGCGGAAAGCGAGAAACAAAGCGCGCTGTTGAAAGGGGAAACTGTATGAGCAAATCCAGTAACAAGATGGGAGTGGTACAGCTCACCATCTTAACCATGGTCAACATGATGGGCTCCGGCATCATCATGCTGCCCACCAAGCTGGCGGAGGTGGGGACTATTTCCATCATCTCCTGGCTGGTGACGGCGGTAGGATCGATGGCGCTGGCGTGGGCCTTCGCCAAATGCGGGATGTTTAGCCGTAAATCGGGCGGGATGGGCGGTTACGCCGAGTACGCGTTCGGCAAGTCTGGCAACTTTATGGCCAACTATACCTACGGCGTCTCGCTGCTGATCGCTAACGTCGCTATCGCTATCTCCGCGGTGGGTTACGGCACCGAGCTGTTCGGCGCCACCCTGTCACCGGTGCAGATTGGCCTGGCGACTATCGGGGTGCTGTGGATCTGTACCGTAGCCAACTTCGGCGGCGCGCGCATTACCGGCCAGATCAGTAGCATCACCGTATGGGGGGTCATCATTCCGGTTGTCGGCCTGTGCGTCATCGGCTGGTTCTGGTTTAGCCCGACGATGTACGTCGAGTCATGGAACCCGCACCACGTACCGTTCTTCGGCGCCGTTGGTTCGTCAATCGCCATGACGCTGTGGGCCTTCCTCGGTCTGGAATCCGCTTGCGCCAACACCGATGTGGTCGAAAACCCGGAACGTAACGTGCCGATCGCCGTACTCGGCGGTACCCTCGGCGCGGCGGTTATCTATATCGTTTCGACCAACGTCATCGCCGGGATCGTGCCGAACATGGACCTGGCTAACTCCACGGCGCCGTTTGGCCTGGCGTTTGCCCAGATGTTCACGCCTGGCGTAGGTAAAGTGATTATGGGGCTGATGGTGATGTCCTGCTGCGGTTCGCTGCTCGGCTGGCAGTTCACCATCGCGCAGGTCTTTAAATCATCGTCTGACGAAGGTTACTTCCCGAAAATCTTCTCCCGCGTCTCGGCTTCCGGCGCGCCGATTCAGGGGATGCTGACCATCGTTATCCTGCAAACCGGCTTGTCGCTGATGACCATTAGCCCGTCGTTGAGCAACCAGTTCAACGTGCTGGTTAACCTGGCGGTGGTGACTAACATCATCCCGTACATTCTGTCGATGGCCGCGCTGGCGATTATCCAGAAAATGGCCAATGTGGAACCGGGCAAAGCGCGATCCACCAACGTGATTGCCTTTATCGGTGCGGTATACAGCTTCTATGCGCTGTACTCCTCCGGCGAAGAGGCGATGCTCTACGGCGCGATTGTGACCTTTATGGGCTGGACGCTGTACGGCCTAGTATCACCGCGTTTTGAGATGAAAAACAAACACAGCTAATGCTGAAGCCGGCGGCGCGTCTGTCGCCGCCGGCGCTATCCGTGGACACTATTTGATATAGGAATCCAGCACCTTCAGCACCACGTCCAAATCCTCTTCACGTTTCACTTCATCGCCTTCATGAACGATATGTTCCGTCAGATGGCCCTTGATCACTTCACGCATTAGTCCGTTTACCGCTCCGCGAATAGCGGCAATTTGCTGCAGCACGGCGGCGCATTCGTGCGGCTCATCCAGCATCTTTTTCAGCGCGCTCACCTGCCCCTCAATCTTGCTGGCTCTGGCCTGCAGCTTCTTTTTATCCCGAATCGTATGCGACACGTTAACCTCACTGGCGAACTCAATGCCTCAATTATAGGTTTGTAATCTACTGGGGGGTAGTATCTTATACTGGGGGGGAGTAGAATCCCATTCACCAACGACAACCTACTCTCTTCTTATGAACGAATTCTTACCTTTACTTCAGCAGGGTAATGCCTGGTTTTTCATTCCCAGCGCCATTCTGTTAGGCGCGCTACATGGCCTGGAACCGGGCCATTCAAAGACCATGATGGCGGCGTTCATCATCGCCATTAAAGGCACGGTACGTCAGGCGGTGATGCTGGGCCTCGCCGCGACCCTTTCGCATACTGCCATCGTCTGGCTGATCGCCTTTGGCGGCATGTATTTTAGCCAGAAATTTACCGCCGAAGCGGCTGAACCCTGGCTACAGCTGCTTTCCGCGTTCATCATTCTCGGTACCGCAATATGGATGTTCTGGCGCACCTGGCGCGGTGAACGTAACTGGCTGCAGGCCATGCAGGATCGGGATGAGCATCATCATGATGATGAAACCCAGATCGTCGACACTGGCCACGGTAAAATCGCCCTTTCCATCTTCGAAGAAGGAGAACCGCCGCGCTGGCGCATACGCACGCTAAGTGGCAACCGATGGGCCGCTGGCGATGTCTCACTGGCGACACGGCGCAGCGGGAGCAGCTTCGCGCAGATGTTCTCTTTTGTTGATAAAGGCGATTATTTAGAATCCGCGCAGACCATCCCGGAACCGCATGACTTTAACGTACGCCTGACGCTCGGCCACCAGCGCCATATCCACGATTATGATCTGGCGTTTCATGAACATCATCATCATGAACTGGACGGCCTTGAGGAAGGAAGTCAGGCCTATCAGGACGCCCACGAGCGGGCCCATGCGAACGATATTCAACGTCGCTTTGACGGCCGGGAGGTCACCAACTGGCAGATCTTACTGTTCGGCCTGACCGGCGGATTGATTCCCTGCCCGGCGGCGATCACCGTACTGCTTATCTGCATCCAGCTCAAAGCCCTGACCTTAGGTGCGACGCTGGTCCTCTCTTTCAGCATCGGCCTGGCGCTGACGCTGGTCACCGTCGGCGTTGGCGCGGCGGTAAGCGTTCGCCAGGTGGCCAAACGCTGGAGTGGTTTTAACACGCTCGCCCGACGGGCCCCCTACTTTTCCAGCGTGCTAATCGGCGCGGTGGGGATCTATATGGCGATCCACGGCTATCTCGGCGTGAGAGGTTAATTTGAGATGAATTCAGCGCCGCGTGAGGTTGCGCGGCCTGACATTTCTGGGGAAGGATAGCAGCCATTCAACATGCTACAGTTGGCGCTGGATGTATTTACTTCAGGAATGACTTGATGTCCGAGTTCCAGCGCCCACAGCTGACGTTGCCCAACGGAGCCGATAAACTGCTGCTCCACTCCTGCTGCGCTCCCTGCTCCGGGGAAGTGATGGAGGCGATTCAGGCCTCCGGTATCGACTACACCATCTTCTTCTATAACCCCAACATTCATCCGCAGAAAGAGTATGAAATCCGCAAGGAAGAGAATATTCGTTTTGCGCACAAACACGGTGTGCCGTTTATCGATGCCGATTATGACACCGATAACTGGTTCGCGCGGGCCAGGGGGATGGAATGGGAACCCGAGCGCGGCGTGCGCTGCACGATGTGCTTTGATATGCGCTTCGAACGCACGGCGCTTTATGCCTACGAGCACGGCTTTAGCGTTATCAGCAGTTCGCTGGGAATTTCACGCTGGAAGAACATGCAGCAAATCAACGACTGCGGCGAGCGCGCCGCCGGGCATTATCCAGGCATGGTCTACTGGGATTATAACTGGCGTAAACAGGGCGGATCCTCGCGGATGATCGATATCAGCAAGCGCGAGCGCTTTTACCAGCAGGAGTACTGCGGCTGCGTCTATTCGCTGCGCGATAGCAATCTGCACCGTAAATCCCAGGGCCGACCGCTGATTAAGATCGGCAAGCTCTATTATGGCGATGAAGGTGAATAGCTGAAGAAAAGGGAATGATGTGGAGAAATAACGGGCCAGCAAAGGTCCGTTGTTTAATAACTTCACATATATTTCATACCCTATTTCCTGGCATAATCTTACGGATGAGATAGTTCAACGCCACGGTCACAATCACCATCAACGTCAGCAAAACCCACAAGAAAGAGGGGTCGGCATCCCCATCGGCAAACCCCAACCCCGTGCTGTTCAAGAAATCGTTGCTAGTCCGGGATAAATAATCTAACAGCTATACATAATGACAGCGCGCTCTTAAAGTCAATATCCAGACTATGATATCGTCACGCATTGAGTATTCAAATAGTAACTGACGCGTAGATATGAACAATCATCGACACCCAAAATATTTACCTGATGAGTGTTGCAATTTTATTTGCTGGCGGGAGACCCGATTTAGTAAGTAAAATGCGATTGTTTTAGTGAACATAACCGTATTGAGGCATTTGATGCCTATCGCAATAAAACCCCCCCCTAAAATAGCACCGATGAGATCGCCCGCATCATCACCTCCCCCCATAATGAAAGTAATAACAGCGAATAAAAAAAATGCTATTGCAATGATTCCTGTCCCAGCAATGACACATAAAAAAGATTTCAGACCTATTAACCGGCCTCGTGCAGTAAGAAACCCCGGAATACAAATCAATATGCTATACAAAACTCCCGAGGGAAAAGCCGCAGCCAGTATAGCATAATCAGGCCATCCATTAAGTCTGAAAATAATTTCCCACACGGTAATTTGCGGCATAACAAAGCAAAAAATAGCAAATAGTATTCCGCCCACCATTGGAATACTGAACGTATGTCCACCAACTCTCGCCCCTATATATTCGGTCAAACGCTGCTTAACCACCTCAAGTTGTCGGGGACTCATTGACGCAAGATTTTTTTCCACATCAATATTTAACACAAGGCTTTTTTTGATATGCTCAATCATTATGCCAACCAATTTTTATGTTAATGAAAAGGATTGTATTATCCCAATCACATATTGTCCTGTTTTTTTTAGATTGTGTGGATTTCTAACAGTTCCGGAAATGCCGCTTCCTGCAAATGCTGATGAGTTAACAATCACTTGCATCAACTCCCTTTGTAGAGTTCGTTGTAATGCTTCAGACGGAAATCGTTTAGGATAACGTCCCATTTCTATAGCAGCTTTTATGCCAGAGTTAGATATTCCCGGATTTTCATTACGAATGATTTCATAAGTAAGCCGCTTACGCTCAAATCTACTTAGGCCTCTGAGCCATGATAAAGCTTCTGCTGAAGATATTTTTTTCATCGTTTTCCACACTTCGATAGATTTCGCTAACCCAGCTCCGGCACCTGCAAGAGAAATGATATCAAGGATAGTAGTCGTAGTAAGATACCAATCCTGCGAATCAAGCCATGCTAAACGCTCTTCCCTACCTCTACTTATTGTCCATAATCTTCCCGCACCGATAAAACATTGCCCAACGGTAGCTACGCCGCTGGCAGCAATAACTCCGGCTACCAGCACCGATGCTCCAGCCGTAATGGGAAGTATCGCCGTTCCAGTAAGAGCAAGGGCTAATGTGATTACAGCCGCTCCGCATGAAAGTGCCGTTGATGTAATTTCGGTGGCCAGTGATGGTGCCTGAAGTGTCTTAACAATAGCTTTTGTGGAACCTTCTTGTGAGATATCACAAACCTTTGTGACAATAACATGACTTGCTATGCTTTGGGCCGAATTGGCAATCCGCCGGGAGGGTCTTACCAACCATTGGCTCACACCATTAGAATAAATAATACCAACTCGATTGAAATTCCGCGAACAGTCCAATTGTTTTGCTAGATCATGAAAATTAAAATCAACCGGACCTGGCCCTCCCCATGTTGCTGGTCTATCAAAAGGAGAGATATTGTGGAGGCCATCATGGCCAAAATAATATTCAACCATTGCATAAATCCTTTTTAGCTTTAACTTACTCCCACGAAAATGGTGGCATAAAATCCAACAAAACCAATATCACACCAACCAAATTTAGCCCGCCAATAAATATGACCATTACCAACTTCTTCAATATGTTATTAATTGAAGTATTACCCCCCTACTCTTTAAAGTAAATATCTATACTATTACAGAGCACTATCTTGAGAAGTTAAATGGTAACCAACTCCTGAGTTGTGAACAATCTTAGCGCACCTAAATGTTTTCCTAAAAATTCCAAAAAACCAAGGCATATTACATAAAGACGTAACAAAACTCAGAGGAGGCTTGCTTATTTTTCCTCTCAGGAAATTAGTGCCATGCGTCCATTAAACCAATATCTCTGTAATTATTACTCGAATCACTAACGCTTTTAAGCAATACGCCATAATCCATCCTATTTCCGCTAAGGATTATGGCGTTTGCGCTGATTAAAGAACCATATTCACCGGCGGTACCGCGCTTTTATCGATCTGTTTACTTAAGGCCTCCAGCGCGGACTGATACGGGCATAACGTGCCCACGCTGGTCTGCTGGCAATCAGGCTGACGCCACTCCTGTTGCAGCATCGGGTGCTGACGCTCCGGCATCTGCAGGCGTCGCAGGTCGTCCAGGCTTTGCGCCTGGAAATAGACGCGCAGATAACGTTCGCCGCTTTTGCTGTTGCGCCAGCGCTCTATAACCAGACTGCTGCCCGGCGGAATATTGCCCCGGCTGTAACCCGGCAGCTGCCAGCTAAAATTCATCAGCGTGCGCACCATCGCGATATTGGTGTCATGAGCCACCAGCAGCAGCCAGCGTACGTGCGGCGTGGCGTCCGCTTTCACTCCGTCCAGCATCGCGTTGAGCAGCACCGAGCCGCGCTTTTGCGCGGTGTACAGCACGTCATTACTGAGATCGTAGTTTTCCGTTAACAGCGGCAGAATAGCTGTGATCTGGCTGGCGCGGGTAATCTTCCCCCACGCCAACTGGCTCAAGGGCAGGTTTTCACTCCAGCCCAGACGCAGCGTTTCAACCATATTGGCCATCACGCTCAGCCCGCTAATGGTGGTTTTACCGCTTTGGTTTTGCTCCACCTGCCAGGGCTTATCAAAAATGGGGCACGGTTTATCCTGTTGGCAAACCGCGGCTTTTAATAACTGGATCGTCGGCGCCAGCGCCTGCCGACGCTTCGCCAGATCGCCGGCTTTCGCCTTTACTGCCGCCAACTGGCGGACGGGGTCGGTTTGCGTCGCGCTAAACTTGTCGGTCTGGAACAGCGGATCGGCATCGCCGCTGACATAATGAATCGCCACGCCGCAGCCGGGGAATGCCCCATCTACCAGCGCCTGTGCGGTTGCCCGGGTACGCTGTAGCGGGCTGGCGCGAACATAAATATCCTCCGCGCTGGGACACTGCCCCTGCAGCAGGCCAAGCTGGCGATAATGCTGCCCTTCCGCACGCCCTTTATTGGCGACCGCCGCGTAGCCATGTCCGGTCAGCTCCCCATCGTGGGTGGTCCATTCGGTCCATGGACGCTGGGTCGCGGCTTCAATGGCTTCACGATTGCCGGGCGTTGGCGGACGAATGCCGTGGCGGCTTAACTCCACCACTTTTTCCAGTTGCCAGTTCGCCGCGACGGCGGATTGCATCGCCAGCAGCGGCAACGCACAGGCGATAAACAGGCGTAAAAGGCCCTGATGTCTTGCAGGCATCATAAAATCTTCCTTATCGATTAATCAGTTATGAGGAGAATGAAGTCTGCCGTTCGACGGCATGGCGTCGGGCGACGATGGCGGCGGTGGTAAAACAGAGTAACGCGGAACCCAATCCGGTGCCTATCCAGAACAACGCCAGCGTGCTGAAATCATAAAGCGTTTTCCCGTTTTCGAGGATCGCGGTTTTATCGATAATGATCCCGGTCAGAAATTCGCCCAACCCCGCCCCGGCATAGCTGGCAATACCAATGGTTCCCAGCGCGGCCCCCGCCGCTTTGCGTGAAGAGATATCGACGGCGATCAATCCTCCGAGGAAACAGGTTAACGCGCCGATGGTCGCGCCGAAGACGATCATCGCCAGGATGTCGGTGTAGTAATTATGCGGCGACCAGAGCATTAAGGCGAAACCCGCGGTGTTCAGCAGGCTGATAAATCCAGCCATGACGCTACGATTGCGTGGGAAAAAGCGGTCAGAGAGCATGCCGGCGATGATGGTCCCGGCGATACCAGCGATCGCGTTAACGCCGATGATGCCAGAAGCCTCAAGGGTGGAATAAGCTTTATCCTGCTCCAGAAAGAAGATCCCCCACGAGTTCACCGCATAACGGTCGATATACATAAACGCCGATGCCAGCGCCAGCGTCCACAGCGCCGGGTTACGCAATGCCAGCAGTTGGTTTTTGAACACCGACCCCCGCGCTTCAGTCTCTTCCTGCGGTTCATCACGAATTACATTAATGGAGGGAAAGCCGCAGCTCTGTGGCGAATCGCGCATAAACAGCAGCAACAGCACCACGCCAGCGGCGCCAAGCGCAGCCGTGGAGAGATAGCCCATTTGCCAGCCAAAACCCGCGATCACCGCGGCGATCACCATATAGGTCATGGCCTCGCCGATGTTATGCGCCGTCGACCAGATGGCGTAAAACGTTCCCCGCTCTTTAAAGCCATACCAGCGCGCCAGCGAAACCGCACAAGGGCCGACGCCCATCGACTGCGCCCAACCGTTGATCCCCCAAAAGATAGCCAGCAGCATGGCATTGGTGGTCATGCCCATCAGCAGGTTCATCCCGGCGCTGAGCAATAGACCAAGGCTCATGTAGCGCACCACGTTGGCATGATCGGCGATAAAACCGTTAACCAGTTTGCCGATGGCGTAGCTAAAGAATAGCGTCGAGCCAATCATCCCCAATTCCGTTGGGGTAATGCCTAATTCCACCAGCGCGCTTTTCGCCACGGTGAACGATAAGCGGCAGACGTAGAACGTCACATAGGCCAGGGTCATAGCAATAAACGTTTGCCAACGTACCCGGCGAAAACGTTTTTCATCAAACGCGGCGCCCGCTTGCGGCGGCGACGCCCGGAAAAAATGAATAATTCCAGACATAATAGTTTCTCCGACGGTCGGAGGCTTGACTGATTGATGTGCTTCGTCCGTGAGGGTCGTTATCGTTACTGTGTAGGGTACATAATCAGAAACAGCCCGAACCTGTAAGGGTTAATGTAATGGTTGAAGGATCATCTTTTGTAGTTGGGGATACAGCGTTTGGCTGGCCAGCAGGAGGGGATTACCATGGCGAATCCCCTCTTGCGCCAGAAAGTCGTTGGCGACTCCCCCCGCTTCGCGCATCAACACCAGACCGGGTAAGGCATCCCACGGGTTCATGTGCGGTTCGTAGTAGCCGATCAGGCGCCCGGCGGCCGCCCATGCGCTCATCAACGCGCCGGAGCCATTGCGGATGAACATGCCGCCATCGCTGAGCAGAGCGTCAAGAAAAGGCAGGAACTGCGCCGGCGTCACCCGATGCGACGTTCCGACGCCCATCACCCCTTCTTTGACCGTTGCTGCGGGATGTGGGCGGATTGGCGTCTCATTAAGCCAGGCGCCATGGCCCCGTAGCGCGTGGAACAGTTCACGATGATTGGGATCGTAGACGACGCCAACCACCGGCTCGCCGTCAACGACGATCGCCAGCGACAAGCACCAGGTATGCAGCCCATTCAAAAAACAGCTGGTGCCATCAATGGGATCAACCACCCATAGCACCCTGGCGTCCGGCATCTGCGTACCGCTCTCTTCGCCGAGAAAACCATCCTCCGTAAACGCGTCAGTAATGCGCTGCTTAACAAAGGCTTCTACGCGTTTATCGGCCACGCTCACCACGTCCTGTAGGTCATTGCCCTTATGCTCTACCGCCAGCGCCTCGCGCTGCTGATAATATTCGAAAGCCAGCTCGGCACCCGCTTTCGCCAGCTCGCAGGCCAGGCGATAGCGGGCCTGTAGCGCAGAGGAATCCAGTGATGTCATCATTTACTCCTTTTGCACACGTGTGCAATTTTATTTAAAAAAGCCCCGAAGAGCGCAGTGAGTGTGGATGGATTTTAGCGATAATTCTGTGATCGATTCATCATAAAACGAATTTTTCATTTAGCGCTATTACGAATTATTAATTTCACGGCAACTTCTCGATGACGTGAAGGTTGATTGAATTTGGCGATCCGGCTAACCAGCATCTCCATCGCGTGATAAGCCAACAGCGTGGTGTCCTGCTGGATAGTAGTAAGTTGATAAGGCTGCCACTCCGCCTGGGGAATATCGTCGAAGCCAATAATCGCCGGCAGGACGGCCGCTGGATTATCCGCTCTTAGCCCATCCATCGCCCCAATCGCCAGCATATCGGTGGCGCAAAACAGCGCCTGCAATCCTGGCCTTTCCGCGGCGAGCCGGCGAGCGGCAGCAAAACCGGACTGATAACCGCCCGTTTCGCAGAAATGCGGCGTAACAGCTAGCCCGCTGGCATGGTGGATAAACCCCTCGTAGCGCTGACGGGTACTGAAATTGTCACGATTTTCGCCAATAAAACCGACGTCCCGGCACTGGCCTGCGTGCAACAGTTCAGCGGCCAGTTTCCCGCCGAGCGCGTTATCGCTGCTGACGCGATCGCAACCGGGAAGCTCAGCGTGACGGTTGATAAGCGTAACGGGAATTTTTCGCGCAAGATACTCCTCAGCCAACTCCAGCGGCGGCGCGCCGGAAGTGATAATGACGCCTGCGACGTGGTAGCTGAGAAGATGTTTTAGCGAAGGGGCTAACTGCTGCGGATCATCGGCGTTCATCAACAATGGCATAAATCCATGCAGCGCCAGCTGGTGGATGAGCGGCGCCAGCAGTTTACTGCGAAAAGGGTTATCGAACCCCGAAGTGATGATGCCGATAAAGTTGCTGCTGCCGGTGTTCATCGTACGGGCGATGATATTGACCTGGTAGCCCAGAGCTTCCGCGGCGGCCTGCACTTTGGCGCGGGTTTTCGGCGACACCGAGGCCCCAGGCGTGAAAGCGCGGGAGACGGCTGAACGGGAAACGCCGGCAAGCTTCGCCACGTCTTCTGCTTTAATCCATTTTTTATCGTTCATCACTTTGATTTTTCAGTGAAATTTATCCAACATAGATATATAGCTCAACACATTACCCTCGTCACGCTGTAGGCAATGTTTTCCGAGACCACTTTGGCTTTCACTATACCCTGAATCGGGTCGGTGATGCCCGTCATCCGGCGCGGATAATGACATTTTTTATTATCACGTTAACTGCACAGAAGTATAAACTTTTCGTGATATTGTTTCTTTCGTTCGCGCACCAATTATAATTATTATCATGATAATTCATGAAGCATAAAAATGCGGTTAAAGAAGAAACACAACCAACTAAATTATAATAAACACAATCTTTCCCAGCACATAAAAAAATATAGCGACAACGTCCATACATCAATAATGCCCCTATATTTTCACGATATTAACTGCGTTATTTTAAATAAAGTAAGCGTGATGTGGAATAAAACTTAATAACAGGAAAAGGTCTATGTCAAAACTGGATTTCCGATCCCCAAGTACATGGCGCGCGCTGGCGTCCATCGCGGTCATCGTCGGGGCAACGGCGGCGGCATTCGCCTGGACTTCAGGCTGGCTGGGTTCGCGAACCACCAGCCAGTCATTAGTCCCCGATCCAGACAAGCCTTTTCCTGCCGGGTTTCGCCGGGCACACGGCAAAGGGATCTGTTTTACCGGGACGTTCGAGCCAGCCGCTCCAGCCGTTTCTTATTCCACCGCACGGCTCTTTTCACAGTCAAAAACCCCCGTTGTAGGGC
This sequence comes from Klebsiella sp. 141240, assembly GCF_050600805.1. Classification (NCBI taxonomy): domain Bacteria; kingdom Pseudomonadati; phylum Pseudomonadota; class Gammaproteobacteria; order Enterobacterales; family Enterobacteriaceae; genus Klebsiella; species Klebsiella sp. 141240. The sequence goes on from NZ_JAQIRK010000001.1 coordinate 246,146, forward strand.
GATTCTCCATTGGCGCAGGTAATCCACACGCGGCTGATAATTCAACGAAAACCCTGAGCATGGCGCTGCTACTGAAAACGGACGATCAACAGCAATGGCGCATGGCAATGAACAACGAGCCCTACTTCGCCACGCGAAACCCGGAGGGCTTTCTTGCCATGAAGAAGGCCACCGCCGTCGACCCGGCCACCGGTAAGCCCGATCCGAAGCACCTCGCGGCATTTTTACAGGCCTACCCGGAAGCCGGTAAATATTTGCAGTGGGCGGCGCAAAAGCCAGCGCCAGGCGGCTTTGCCGGGGCGACATTTTACAGCATTAACGCGTTCTATCTTGTGAACGCTGACCGCCAGCGCCAGCCCGTACGCTGGATGATGCGGCCGCACGATCCATTTGTCTCTATCGCTGATGAACAGCGACAGAAAGCCGACCATAACTTCCTGTTCGAACAATTACAGCAGCGACTTTCTCAACATCCTATTTACTGGGATTTGGTATTGCAACTAGCCCAATCTGGCGACGCGGTGGATGACCCTTCGCAGCCATGGCCAAAGGATCGCCAGCAGGTCGTCGCCGGTACGCTCAAAGTCACCCAACTCGTCGCCCAAGCCGAAGGCGCCTGCCGTGACGTTAACTTTGATCCCTCCATCGTGCCTGCTGGAGTAGAGGTCTCTAACGACCCCGTCTTAAATGCGCGCTCTGGCGCCTATTCGCATTCCTGGAGCCGTCGCGAACGGGAAATTGGCTACGGCAAAGCAACCGAAGCCGTGCAAAAACAGGAGGTTAAATGATATCGAATAAACCTGACCAAAGGCGCGCGCCGCAGCATTTCAACCTTCTGGCGAGATATCTGCATTGGCTGATGGCAATCATGATCCTGGCCATGCTGTTCATCGGCGCCGCTATGATGACTTCATTACACCATCGCATTTGGTTGGTGGATGTACATCGGCCATTGGGGATCGCTATTTTGCTGCTGGCGCTCATTCGCCTGGCCAACCGGTTTTATAGCCGGCCGCCACATCTTCCTGCGGAGCTCTCACGCTGGCAGGAGCTGGCGGCAAAAGCGTCACACTGGGCGCTATACGCGCTGATGCTGGCAATGCCATTGCTTGGCTGGGCACAACTGTCGGCTGCGGGCGTTCCGATAGTTATGTTTGAAGGACTTAACCTTCCGGCCATTACCCCGACCAGCCCGGCGCTTTTTGCCTGGTTTCACGACGCCCATCGCCTGTTAGCTAAACTGCTCTTTGCGGTGGTGTTGCTACATCTCTCGGCGGCATTAGTGCACGCATGGATATTCCGCGACGGCGTGTTTGCCAGCATGGCGAAAAGTACCAGCCGGTCCAGTAAACCACCTGCTGAGCGGTGAAACTTAATAACAAGATGCGTTGAAATAAAGATAAAGGGGCTTTTGCCCCTTATTTTTTGCATCCGAAAAATCAGCAGCCACTCACTGTAGCACCCGCCTATAAAAATTAGCCCGTCCGTTATTTATTGCACAATCACCACTGACCTTGATGATTAAATAAAAAGGGGACGGAGTGAATTACCCAATCACTGTTTAAAAACTATACAGAAATTAATATATATTCGCGCATATCATTTTCAAAAAATGATGTAGATCATATTCCCGCACCTGCCCTGTGAAAAAATGCGCTTAATAACCAAGTAAGCATTTACTTAATACAGAGGGGATATATATGGGAAGCGTCAGCGCGGGTACTGCGCAAAAAATGGGGTTAACGGCACTAACCCTTGTGACCGCATCAAATATGATGGGTTCCGGTGTTTTTATGTTGCCGACCAATCTCGCCGGAGTGGGATATATTTCACTATGGGGATGGTTGTTTACTATTATTGGCGTAATTGCGCTGGCGTTGGTTTTCGCTAAAACCAGCCTCATTACCCCTCGCGCAGGAGGGATCGTGGCCTATGCCAGCGATGCGTTTGGCCCTTTCATCGGGTTTCAGACGACGGTTTGCTACTGGATCAGCGCCTGGATTGGCAACGTCGCGCTCCTCGTCGCCGGGGTAGGCTATCTGAGCTACTTCTTCCCGGCGCTGCATAATCCGGTTTACGGTTGTATCACCGCTATCGCGATTCTGTGGGCATTTATTGCCTTAGGCAGCCTGGGGGCTAAAACGGCCGGGCGCGCGCAGTCCTTCACCGCCAGCTGCATGCTGGTCGTGGTGCTGGGTGTGGGCATTGTCGGCTGGTTCTGGTTTGACCCGAAAATGTTCTCTGAAGTCTACAACGGGACGGGCAACAGCGACAGCTCAGCCATCGTCTCCGCGGCCTCCATTGCGCTGTGGGGTTTCTTAGGGGTGGAATCCGCCGTGGTCTCCAGCGGACAGGTGGAAAATCCTGAACGCACGGTGCCTCGCGCAACCGTATATGGTCTGCTGATTGCCTCCGTATGTTACGTCGGTAGCTGTACCGTTATCATGGGCCTGGTTCCCCACGCCGAACTGGTCAAATCTGCCGCCCCATTCGCCGATGCGGCACGCTATATGTTTGGCGATATGGCCGGCAACATCGCCTCCGCGCTGAGTATTATCGCCTGCTTTGGCTCCATTTCCGGCTGGTTGATTCTACAGTCAGAAGGGCCGCGGGCCGGGGCGAAACAGGGGTTATTTCCGCAGATTTTCGCCGAGACCAATAAAAATGATGTCCCGATGAAAGGTCTGATTATTTCTGGCGTGCTGATGAGTCTGGTGCTGTTACTGACGGCTTCCCCCGATCTCGCCAAACAGTTCCAGGTGGTGATTCTGATGTCGGTATTTGCCTCCCTGCTGCCTTATATGTATGCCATTATCGCGCTACCTATCATCATGGTTTCTAAAAAGCTCAACCGTGGACGTGGCTTTATGTTTTATTGCGTCCTGACTGTCATCGGTATGATTTACAGTATATTCGCCCTGCTCGGTTCGGGTACTGATTCCATTTTCTGGGGCACAATTATGATGATGGTAACCATTCCTCTGTTTTCTTTTGTCGCGGCCGGACGTAATAAAAAAGGCCAGGATATTCTTTACCTTCAAAAATAATATTTTATTCACCAACATAAATATGGAGATTCATATGTCTTTATCTATTGCCGATCAAAATAAACTTGATGCATTTTGGTCATACTGTGTAAAAAATCGCCACTTTAATATTGGCTACCCTGAATCTGCTGATTTTGATTACACCATGCTGGAGCGCTTCCTGCGTTTCTCAATTAATAACTGTGGTGACTGGGGGGAGTACTGTAACTATTTACTCAACTCTTTCGACTTTGAAAAAGAAGTCATGGAGTATTTCTCCGGCATATTCAAAATCCCCTTTGCGGAAAGCTGGGGTTATGTCACCAACGGCGGCACAGAAAGTAATATGTTTGGTTGCTATCTGGGAAGAGAGCTGTTCCCGGAAGGCACGCTCTACTATTCAAAAGATACTCACTATTCCGTCGCTAAAATCGTCAAACTGCTGCGTATCAAATCGCAACTGGTGGAATCTCAACCAGACGGAGAAATGGATTATGACGATTTAATCAATAAAATCAGGACCTCAGGCGAACGCCATCCTATCATTTTCGCCAATATTGGCACAACGGTACGCGGCGCTGTTGATAATATCGCTGAGATACAGAAGCGTATCGCTGCGCTGGGGATCCCACGTGAAGATTATTATCTGCATGCGGATGCCGCGCTAAGCGGCATGATCTTGCCTTTCGTGGAGGACCCACAACCCTTTACCTTCGCGGATGGTATCGATTCGATTGGCGTTTCCGGACACAAAATGATCGGCTCCCCGATTCCATGCGGCATTGTGGTAGCCAAGAAAGCCAACGTCGACCGTATCAGCGTAGAGATCGACTACATCTCCGCCCACGATAAAACGATTTCAGGGTCACGCAACGGTCACACCCCTTTGATGATGTGGGCCGCCGTTCGCAGCCATACCGATGCCGAATGGCATCGCCGCATTGGTCACAGCCTCAACATGGCGAAATACGCCGTGGATCGCTTTAAAGCAGCAGGTATTGACGCGCTGTGCCACAAAAACTCCATCACGGTGGTCTTTCCGAAGCCTTCTGAATGGGTATGGAAGAAACACTGCCTGGCAACGTCCGGCAACGTGGCCCATCTGATCACCACCGCTCACCACCTGGACAGTTCCCGGATTGATGCGCTGATCGATGACGTGATTGCCGACCTGGCGCAACGGGCGGCATAAGAGTGAGCAGCGGCAAACTGCCGCTGCCCGCTGGACAATCTGGTGGGTTGCAGCGCCAACCGGAACCCGCCAGACCTGCACAGTATATGGGAATTTCGCATCAGGAGTCATAAACGATGAGTGCAAAGTTAAAAGCCATACGTGGTATGCGCGACGTACTGCCCGCCGAAACGCCAATCTGGCAATGGCTTGAAAATAAATTCCGTCGTCTGACCTACCGTTATGGCTACCAGGAGATCCGCTTACCCCTGCTGGAACCGGTCGCCTTATTCGAACGTGCTGTTGGCGAAGCCACAGATATCGTTGCCAAAGAAATGTACAATTTTACGGATAAAAGCGGCGAACAGATTACGTTGCGTCCCGAGGGGACCAGCGGCTGCATGCGTGCGGTCCTGGAAAATAATCTGTGTTACAACAAAACCCAGCGCCTGTGGTATCAGGGCCCGATGTTTCGCTATGAACGCCCGCAGAAGGGACGACTGCGTCAGTTCACGCAGTTCGGCGCTGAAGCCTTCGGCATGGCCGGGCCAGACGTCGATGCTGAAATGATTTTTATGGTCCGGGATTTGTTCCAGGAGCTGGGCCTGACCCCGCATGTCAGGCTGGAAATTAACTCCCTGGGCACGCCGGATGAACGGCGGGCGCATAAAGCCGCCCTTGTTGACTGGTTTAATGCTCATCGTGAGCAATTGGATGAAGATAGCCTCAAACGACTGGAAACCAATCCATTACGTATTCTCGACAGCAAAAATCCGACCATGCAGCCCATGCTGGAACAGGCGCCGCGATTGCTGGATTACCTGTTCGAAGACTCCCGCCGCCATTTTTCGCTACTTTGCGAACTGCTCGATAAGGCCGATATCCCCTATACCATTAATCCGCGTCTGGTGCGCGGGCTGGATTACTACACCCGCACCGTGTTTGAGTGGGTGACTGATGAACTGGGTTCGCAGGGTACCGTCTGCGGCGGTGGCCGCTACGACGGCCTGGCGGAGTTATTCAATCCGAAGGCGTTGCCAGCCTGCGGTTTTGCCATCGGTATCGAACGCCTGCTGCTACTGATTCAGACCGTCAGCCAGAAAGATAATCCGTTGTGGCATTTTCACCCAGACGTGGTCATTACCAGTGAATGTCAGGATGATGGCCTGCGGGCCCAGATGCTGGCGGAGCTTCTGCGCCAGCGTATTGAGAAGTTAAGCGTGATGGTGGATTGCAGCGGCAACAAACTTAAACGCCAGCATCAAACCGCCCTACAAAGCCAGTGTCGCGCGATAATCACGCTGAATACCGACAATGAGATACGGCTATGGGACCTCGCCAGCTCCCGTCAAATGTCGCTCGAAGAGAAAGCGCTCATTGACTGGCTGCAACAGCACTGTCAGTAAACACGTCCAGATTGGGTACCGTGCGGCAGGACGGTACTCGTCGCGGCGCTTATCCCGCCTTCAGCATTTCACCCTGACACACAGCGAGATCCTTAAGCAGAGAACCGTGGACATGCCGAGAAAAAACAGATTATTTATTCCGGGGATGCCGCATCTGGCGCAGCTTCGCGGGCATAATGGCGAGGAGTTATTCCGCCACGAGGAGGATTACTCAGCCTTCGAACGGTGTATGCAAGACGCGGCGCAACGTTACGCCGTGTCTATTCACAGTTGGTCACTTGCCGTTCCACGTATCCTGCTGCTGGTCAGCGCTCCGGATAAACAGGCGCTGAGCCGTTTTATTCAGCATATCGGACGCAGCTATGTGCCTTATTATAATCGTCGTTACCAACGGCATGGCGCGTTGTGGGACAGCCGCTACCTATGCAGCCCGCTGGAACCTGAAACCTATTTCCTGGCCGTAAAACGCTTTATTGAATGTGACGAAGACGGGAGCCCGGGGTGCCATAGTCACGGTAATATGCCTTCAGGTTTGATAGTTCCTCATCCTGCCTGGCTCAAGCTCGGTGAGAATGAGCAACAGCGACAGACCCACTTCCAGGAGTTCTGCCGGCAACCGGTAAATCGGGCGCTGGTGACCAGAATCCGCCATGCACTGGCGCAAAATTGCCTGCTCGCCTCGCAAGCGTTGAGCCAGCAACTTGAAGCCCAGATGGAAAGGCCGCTGCGGGCAAGACATTGCGGCCGCCCGCGTAAATATGAATCCTCCCCGTCAGAACAGTGGACCTGGCTGGAACTTCAGGCTGAACAGTTTCTGCGCCAGCATGGCTATCAACAAATCAGGTTACCCTTACTTGAACATACATCGCTATTCGCCCCAGGCGGCCCGGTGATGGCCGACAAGGGAAAATTACGTGGCGATGGAACAACCGGATGTCTACGCCTGATGGCCGATAACCCTCATACCGCAGTAATGAGCCGGATTTGGTATTCAGGCGCCATGTTCCGTCAACGCTCCCTGGATGGAGATATCCGGCAAAATCATCAAATTGGCGTCGAAGCATTCGGCATGCCGGGCGTTGATATCGAACTCGAGCATCTGGTTATGCAGGCGGTTTTCTTCAGGCGTATTGGCCTCGGTGAAATGGCGGAACTGCATATTAATATGCTGGGTGACGAGGCCTCGCTGGCGGCTTTCCGCCGGGCGTTACGCGATTATTATCAGCCCATCGCGCATTTGCTGAACCCGGAGCAGCAGCACTGGCTGGAGAAACATCCGGAGTGGTTGATCCATCATGAGGATATCCTTCTTCAGCGTCTTGCTCCTGCGGCGCCCTGCCTGGCGGATTTTATTACCGTTGACTCCCGTCATCGGTTCCAGCGCCTTCAGCACGCCCTGACCCAAGCCGGTATTGCCTGGCAATACGATCCTGCGCTGTTTCCCGCCAATGACTATTGTCAGTTGGTCTTTGAATGGCGCAGCATTGCCATGGAGCGCGAGTTAATTATCAGCCGTGGCGGCCGATACGACGCCTGCGCCAGCCGTATTGCTGAAAAACCGGTTTCCGCCTGCGGTTTTGCATTCATGATGGAGCCGATTGTCACTCTGCTCGGTTATCGTCCACAACCCGCCAGAGCGCATCCACCGACCGACATTGTGATTATTGCAGGCCAGCCTCGTGTGGCTGCTAAGGCAATGCTGCTCGGGCGTAGCCTGCGTCAGCAATTTCCCTATTTAAGCATCATCAACGACTGCTCTCCCCAACGAATCAGCACCCGCTATAAAAATTCCAGGCGCCTGGGGGCGAGATTTATTCTTGAAATCGAAGGCGACGGAGAAACGGTTATCCTCTCTGATTCACGGGACCATCGTATTAAGATTTGCACGCTTGATAACATCACCGATCGGCTCGCGCAGGTCGTTCTGGCTCAGTAATGGGCGTGGGCCGATAAGAGGATTTGCTTATCTCACTCCATTATTTGATTAAAAGGACGTCGCGCATTCTGCAGCCATGGAATACGCCTATCATTCGGGTATAACAGACAAAAGCGCGTCGCCAGACGATGCGCCTCGGCCAGGTCCCTCTGCTGCAACGCCAGCAAGATCTGCGTGAAGGAGACATTCGGGTCCGGTTGAACACGCACATAGTCAGGCGCCCAGCGGCGAACGGCTGCCAGCCAACGCTCATCGCGGGTATGTTGGTATCGTTGTAGATACCCCATCTGGACATCAAACCGGTAGCGGGTGGCAAGCAGCCAGCCTCCTACAGGAAGAGATTCGGCCAGACGCCACTGTGTTGATTGTCGCTCCGCCAGCGTCAGTTGCTGCTGCGTATGCAGCGTGAGAAACAGCAATGGTGTGATGACAACAACCGCGATCAATGCCACGGCACGCAACAGCGTCGCCAGGGTGAACGGCAGCCGTGCCCCCTTTCGCCTACAGTCTGCGCAACGAAGCAACAAAATCAGCAGTAGCCAGTGTGGCGTTGACTGCCTGACGGGGTATTCCGTCAACATATGGATAACGACGGGTAGCGCCGCCACCAGACAGGCGCGATGCCAGCGATTGCCGTATAGCCAGAGCCATAAACCACTCGCCATAAAACAAAGCGCCCCCAGCAATCCAATCAGCCCTCCCTCCACCAGCCACAGCGCCAGTTCGTTATGCGGATGCGAGATGCTACTCAGCCCCAACGGACCCGCGCGTTCAAGAAACACGGCGGCGAAACTGCCCACGCCCCATCCTGCCCACGGACGTTCGGCAAATAATGCCAGCGATGCTTTCAACACCGTCCAGCGCACCTGGGAGGTCGTCAGGTGATTAATCGTCACCACCGACAAGAAATGGCGAGCAAGCGCGCCCGCAATCATGCCTATCGCCAGCGGCAGCAGAAGTAACAGCAGTGTACGGCGCTGCGCAGGAAAAACCGCCAGCAGCAAGACCTCGCCTACCGCCACAGACAGGTAACCGGTTTGCGACTGAGACTCATGTAGTACAAATCCCATTATCACCAGAGCAATCGCGATGATAATTCGATATCCGCCACGTAGCCGTAAAAAGAGCAATGCTGACAGCAGCACGCCACACGCCGTGAAGCTGGCCATCAGATTAACCTGCTGAAAAATACCGTAGGGGCGCGTACCGCGCCGCCAGGCAAACTCCCAGTAATTCACTCCCGGCCAATGCCAGTATTGATAGGTAAACGCCAGACATTCGAGGACGCACGCGCCCCAGAGCAGAGCCAACAGTAGTGTCAGCGTGTTTGTCGTAAGCGGAATTTGCAACGTCGCCAAATAAACAAGCACGCCTCCTGACAACGCCCCCGCCACCAGCAGCGCCTCGGACCGCCAAACCTCAGGCGTCAATAGACAAAGTAGCGTCAGAATGAGCGCGCCCATCGTAAACCCCGCGGCGGGTATAGTTATCCGCCAGCGTTGACGGGGTACCAGCATCGATGCGCTAGCTGCCAGCACAACGGCATAAATCCAGGCCGTAATATTTAGCGGCAACGACAAACCGCTGCCGCCGTTATTCGGCCAGTAGAGATGCATTGCCCCGCCCCAGAACAGCAGACTGACAACGAGCAATACTTTCTGCGCCGGCAGCGGCGCAATACGATGCAATGCGTTCATCATGCTACTGGTAGTTCAGCGTCCAGGTCCCGCTGGCGCTGAAGGGGCCGTATTCGAGAGTCTGATTTTTTATCGCCGACGGTTCCGCCGCGACCCATGCCAAAAAGTTCAGCGTCATCGAGCCTTCAGTAATCTCTTTGACTGATGTGCTTTCATCAAGGCGGATTGCCGTACCATCCTCTTCGCTCATTCCAATGCCGATTCCGGAGGCGCCTTGTTCACTGCTATCCAGCGCCAGATGATCCGCCAGCTCCGCATCTTCACTGCCGCTGAAAGTGACCGAGATCCCGCGAAAAACCTCCGGGTTGCAGTCGCGTAACTCAATGCTGAATTTTTTCGGCTTACTGCGCCCCGAGAGATAGAGATCCTGCGTCGCGATTTGCCCGAAATCGACCTCGATTTTGTCGCCTCCTGGCGCAAGGCTGCAGGCCAACGCTCGAATGGTGCCGTGAAAATACATATCGCCGCCGACCAGCTTAGTGTCGGCCTGCGCCAAGCCGCCAAGCAGTAGCGCGCTGGTCGCGATTAACGCCGTAAATCTCATGGCATCCCCCTACTGAAACTGCGCGACAACGGTGGCAGAAGCTTCAAACTCACCTTCTTTAACGCTTCCCACGCCCGGTTTTGCCACCGGCGCGGCGGTAAGATTCCAGTCGCCCTGATTCTGGTAAAAACCCTTCACGTTGTAGAATTGATTGGGCACGACCGTGCCGCCGCTCGCGTCTTTAATCACGATGCCAAGGTCGTCGCGTTTTTGGCCACCGCTCAGCGTGCCGAGGAGATGATCGTTAAACCCCGCCGTGCCTGACGCCGTGGTAGTTTGTACGCCAAGATTAATGTTCAACGCGCCCTGATCGAAGCTCCCCCCCTCGCAGACCACATGAATGGGGATCGACTTGCTGTAGTTGGTGCCGTTGAGCCGGGCGGCGGAGCCTGGCAGATCGCCAAATTCAATGCTGATTTTGTCTCCCCGATTAAAGATGCATTTGTCCGGTACGGTAATGAGCCCGGATTTAATGACCACACGGGAAATTGGCGTTGTCGGCGTAGGTCCCGCGTTGCCCAGACGTCCAGCAACCTCCACCAGCGACTGAGAGGTAATATTGATGCCGTTAATAATGGGTTTAGTGACAATAAACGTCACTTTCCCTTTAGAGCCACTTTCAATGTTAGTAGCTCGCTCGTAGCCTTTGCGCTTTTTGCAGTTATGGTCGTTGTAGCGATTCGAAAAGTTGGTGAACGGCGCCTGAACATAGTTGTTATACCGCCCGGCGACCCATACCTGGACTTCCACATCCAGGTACTCATTCAGACGAAAACGGTTCGCTCCCTGATTAGAAGGCGGCATGGTGGTCGTGGTGGTGTAGTAAATCGGCTGTCGCGAGATGTCGGCCTGCTCACAATGAAAATCCACGACATACCAACTGCCCAAATTCCAGGTGAACGGATCCGTTCTGCCGCCCTCGTGGTTTTTGCTGACATCCAGCGAGCTCAGTTCAATATCGTACTGATGCGGCGAACCGCCCTGTGGTTCTCCCTCTCCGAGGGTAAATGCCTGCCCGGCCAGCGGACAGCCCGCCAGGGCGACCCACAGCAGTGCTTTGTGCAATACGCTCATAGATACTCCAGCTTAAGTCTGACCAGACCGTTAAAGTCGCCAGCGGTCACCTCCTGCCCAAAAGATTCTAGCGCGGCAAGAAAGTGAATCGCGTTATCGCCCGGTTTGAGGATCCACATGCGTTGCGGTTGATTCAGATGGATCAACTGGTTGCGTTCGGTCAGTAGCCGAATGCCCGCGCCGCGCACATCGCCGCGAATGCGCCCAAGATCGCTGTTTTCCGGCGCGCTTTCGGCCATCAGAGTCATCGAAACGCCACGCTCCACCGTACTGTGCGCCAGCTCAGGGAGCTCGCTGGTCTGCCCAGGGAAATCCTTTAATGTGTGCCCGGAGCCTTTTAAGCAGCCATTCAGGTGCAGCGTCACCAATACCGGATCGCTGCGATCGCCGCTCTGGCGAAAGCGGCTGGCGGAAATATCACCGAGATCGATGGTCTGATCGCGTGAAGCCATATCCAGCACGCACGGCGAAACGAATACCCGGCCATGAAAGCGGACGTTGCCATACTCGCCGGAAACGTTGCTCATATCATGGCGGCCGCTTGTGGCCTGAACCGAGCAGGCCATGCCTGCCATCAGCAGAGCGCAAAGCATCTTTTTCATTTACGAGTCCTTTACCGGGGCTGTTGCTCCATCGGCAATGCTTTACACACATTGCCTGTACAGCTGAATTTCAATTCAGGGTGACCGCCAAAATCGTTCACGTACATCATGCTGAACTGGCTGACGCTGGCATCCGAAACCTTGAAATCGAGGGAGGATTTCGGCGAGATCATAATCCCCGGGAAATCAGTCAGCCTGCCGCCGCCCTGGGCTTCAGGTTTGCGGCTTAAGCCGATTAAGGTGACGAAGTATGGCGTTGGGTTATCCACGGTCCAGCGCTGACCCTGTTTGTGAAAGGTCAGTTGGTTTTGCCACACGGCCCCCGGCGTTTCCGGCACGATAGCTGTCGGCCGATAGAACAATTTGATCCGCGACTGCATCGCCAACTGCAGTACGTTCGGCTTATCCGGTTTTGGCGGAATTTCACGCACGTTCAAATAGAACAGACTCTCGCGATCCTGTGGCAACGCGTTTATTCCGCTGGTTTTCGTCACGCGGGCGATTCCCTTCTGCCCACCGTTAATCCGTTGCAGCGGCGGTAAGACCATTAATGGCGAGGTAATTTTTGTTCCGTGGGCGTCCTCTACCCACGACTGAGCCAGAAAGGGAATACTCGGGCTGGTGTTGGTTAAGTTCGCACTTACCGAGCGCGCATCACCGGTGATGATCATGCGGGTACGGTCGAGCGCAATTCCCGCCCATGAAGCATTGATCTGGGCAATAAAAAACAGGCCACAGGCCACGGGTTTAAGCCAACGGCGCGCGAAATTAAGAGATTTATTATTCATGACAAAATTCATTCAGGTTATTGACATTATTCACAAGGCAACAGCACGTTACCTTCCGGGTTGATTTGTTGCGGCACCTGTAAGTGACACTGCGCACGACCGGCCCAGGCAACGGAAAGACGCTCGGACGGATTCACCCCCGCAATCCAGGCCATGCCGTTTTCCATCACCATGGCGACGCTGACGCCGTTGGCGTTAAACACTTCGGTGCCAAACGGCGGCACCGAGCCATCCTTCAGGCGCAGCAGCGCCATCATTTTTTGCCCCTGCGCGACGGCAAAGCGCTGGTAGCCAATGGCGCCTTCCGTCAGGGTGTTAGTCACGATCGCTTTGGTCGCGGAAATGTCCTCATCCATGGCGTCCACATCGATACGGGTATCAAAGCTGTGATAGCTGACGACGTCCGGTACAACAGCAATACCGAAACGATTTGAGTGCGCCTGTTCGCCGTTAAGCGGCACATTGGCAACGCCATCGGTATCAACCATCACTCTGGCGGTATTCATTGACGCCTGGCTGTTATGTAACGCCGCGCCGTGACGCGTCGCCGTAAAGCCGCCGCGTACCGTGCCGCCAACGGAGAAATAGCGTGATTGCTGCCAGCTGACGTTGGATTCCAGTTCCGCCATCATGCTGCGGTGCTGGTAATAGCCATCAAATGCCGTATGACCTTCCCCGGAAACCCCTGCGCGCAAGCGCCACGGATTGTTGCGATCGCGGTTATCGGAATATGAAACCATTTGGCTGGTCTGGTTACCGCTGTTCTGTAATTCATAATCCATAGAGCGGCCATCGCCCCATGGCACTGAAATTGAAAGCGAGAGACTGTCGTCCCGTTTGCCCTGATACTCAGAGCGATAAGCCGCAAGGTTGGCGCTGATCCCCTGGATACCCGCGAAGGAAAAACTGTGTCCCATCGATAACCCGTAACGATCCTGGGAACCGCGATCCCAATAGTTCTGGTGGGTATAGGTGAGGTAGAGCGTGGTCGCTAAATGCGGATCGTCAGCAAAAAAGGTTTTGTTGCCGGTAACGGTGTACATCTCTTTTTCGTTGCCGGCGCTGTTGTTACTTTCATACTGCTCGTCGAGAAACTGCGAGAAGGTGCGGAAGTTACGCTGTGAAAAGCGGTATCCGGCAAAGGTAATCGCGCTGTTGTACTCATCAAAGGTTTTGGCATAGCTGAGCTTAAAGGACATGCCTTTTTGTTCAGCCTGATGCTTCACCCGACTCACGGATTGCGTCGCATCGGCCGACAGCGCTCCCAGCCAGCTTAAATCCCGTCCAATCCCCATCGACCAGGCGTTGTAGCGCTCGCCGGTGAGCAACGCACCCCCGTACAGTGACCATGCATTGCTCACCCCCCAGGAAAAATCGCCGCTATAAAACGCAGGGCCCTGAACGTCGTGGTTATAACGCGATGGCTTGCCGACCGCGGCGTTGTAGCGAACATAGCCCGGGCGCGTCAGGTAAGGAATATCAGCCGTATTGACCTGAAAAGTTTGTACGCTGCCATCCTGCTCCTCGACCCGCACATCCAACGTACCGCGTACCGAACCGTGCAGATCCTGAATATTAAACGGCCCCGCAGGAACGGTGGTTTGATAGATAACACGGCCCTGCTGACTGACGGTGACCTTCGCATTACTGCGGGCGATGCCGTGCACTTCAGGTGCGTAGCCCTGCAAATTTGGCGGCAGCATACGCTCGTCGCTGGCGAGGTTGACCCCGGTGAAGCGCACCGAGTCAAAAACCTGAGAATTCAGATAGATTTCACCGACCGTCAGTTTTGCAGCCTGCATTGGTAACGGGCGATAAGCATAGATCTGATCCCAGTCGATACGCCCATGATTATCATCTGAAGCGTAATTGGCCTGATACTGGCCCCGAAAACGCCATGCGCCGAGGTTAAAACCTGTCTGCCCATAGCCGGACAGCGAGCGATAATGATCGCCACCCTGCTCGTAATGCGTGGCCTGCCCTGAGATGCTGTAGTCAAAAATCAGCCCGGCGACGCCGTTATCCCAGCGCTCCGGCGGCGTCCAGTCTGGGTCGGTATATTTCATCCATGCCTGAGGCACGGTAATGTCCAGCACGCCTGCGCTATTATTCAGCGCCACACCCGGCAGGCGGGAAATGTCATAGCAGGTTGCGCTAATGGAATGAATATGGGTCAACGCCTCTTCTTTTAGCGCCAGTAACTCGAGTTGTTGCGCCGTCAGACACGCCATAGATTTATGTGAGTTGGCAGGATCGGCGATATAACGGATTGACTGTTGAGGAATCTCCTGGCTGTTTATACGAACATCCAGCAGATATTCTCCGGGAGCCACAAAGTTGCCTTCGGAAAAACGCTGTAAATCGACATTATGCCTGTCGCTGGCATCCAGTACGTCGGTATTAAATTCAATGGCCTCATCCGCTTCAGCCCATGAAGCGGCGCAGACCAGAGCAATAAATAGTGCCAGACGTTTTTTATCTGTTTTCAGCGTGATCATTTTCGTTCGCAACCTTCAGATACCCGAATTGCAGTGCAGCTCAGAGATAATTCACAACAAAATGCGTGACCGCAGTAAATTCGCCAGATGTCATTCTTCCGTCGCGGGAGATCAAATAAGCCGTAAACTTGAGCGTATTTTTTCCTGGGTTAAGTACATAGTCCGGTGATGGTTTGCCCAGATGAATTTGCTGCCCTTTGCTGTCGTATATTTCTATCGCTAAATTTTCAGTTTCCGATTGCACGCTCAGATAATCTGGATTGTCGCTATCGGGGGCGCCGGAAAAAGTAATATTGGCGCGTTGAAACAAATTACCGGGGTGTTGAGAATCCCCTAGTGAGCATCCCAGCAAATGAATGCTGAAATCATGCGCAGATACTTTTTCAGGTGTTCCGGAAATATCTCTGGCTGAGAGGTCATCAAATTCAACCAGTAGCGACCGGTCGCGCGGATCGACATAACAAGCAGCCTCAATAATATTTCCCCGCATACGCATTTTTCCGGGCGTACTGACAAGACGTTGAGTGTCAGCCGAAACCCATGCAGGCGATATGAAGATAAAAAGCAGTAAAATACGCCATCCAGGCATAACCGCATTTCCTTTCAGTTATTCGCAGGAAGGGTTAAGCAGGCGCGTTAATGCGCCCGCTGCAGATCGTTACTGATAATCGATCTGGAAATTAACGGTAGATTCAAAATCACCCGGAGTTACCGCTGCAGATGCGTTGTTTGCCTGCAGGTAAGCGACGAAATCAATGTCGGTTTCGCCATCGGTAATGTTGACCTGAGAGGCCGCTTTACCCCACTCAACATCCTGGTTGCCGCTGTCAACCATACCGATGCCTGCGCCCTTGGCAGTACCAGAGGTGAAGGCGGCTAGCGCGTTGTTGTCTGCATCAATCGTTGCCGGGGTATAAGTCACGGTAGCGGTTTTTGCGACAGTCGTATCGCAACCCTGCAGAACGATTTTGGCATGTTTAACGCCAGCACGTTGGTTGTCTTTTAACTGAGAGGTTGGGATCTCGCCAAAATTCACCTGCACCGGGCTGGATTCTGGCGCCAGACCACATGCGGAATTAACGAGAGAACCGGTGAAGTGGATTTTACCGTTAGTCGGTTCAACATTTTTTGCAGCGAAAGCAGAAGATGCAGTAAAAGTCATTCCCGCCATCAGCGCACAGGCCACAGCCACGTTTTTCATTTTCATATTACTACTTAACCTTATATCTGTGTTTTGGTTATTTCGACGATCTATTTCCACAGACAATTCCTGTCCGGGAAAGCCCGATCTCGCGGTGGCGGCAGCGCATATCCTTGCAAACAATCCATCTCAAGCCGCACCGTATTTTGAAGTTCATTGGTATTCCATCAGAAATACCGTCCACAGTCGTTTACGCTGTTTCGGGGCTTATATTAAGTCGACGAAAAATTGACACAATGCCAAAATACGGAATCAATCAAACTCAGGAAATCGTGTTGCTTTCCCGCCTGCAGATCGATCTTTTACCTAAAAATCAGCCAAAAAACACGCAACTAACAGTGTTAATGTCTATTATTTATAGTTTTTATAGAGTTTTTAACTATCAACTATTTTTTAATTTAGAACAGATAACTGGCAGAATATATTTATAAAATATTTTTAAAAATTGAAAGGGATACCAAAAGTGAGTGCTGACAATAAGATAGTGAAAGAAAGGAAGGAGAATGAATGATGACATAAAGAATATTAAAATATTGTTATGTAAATGATAATAAAGCGATCTATGGCACAACCTCTTTTTATAAATGAATTATGTTATGCTGTTGCTTCCCCCACTCGAATGCGAGATATCCTGCTTTAAAGGAGACATCAGTGATTTCTCATATACCAATAAACAAAATTAAATCCGTAATTATTGGTGATGGTTTAGTTTTCAGACCACTTAAAAATACCCTAAAAGACGTGGCATCTGGTGAAATAGCTACATTGAATAATGTGGCCACACAATTACTGCTCTATTTGTTGCAAAATGGTAAAGAGATATCTTCGCGCGATGAAATTCTGCTGAATGTTTTTCAGCAGAATGGCGCCAGAGCTACGGATGCGAATCTTAACCAGCACATTTCATTTTTGCGTAAAGCCATTACGTCAACAGGTCATCCTGCAGAACTCATCGTTACCATTCCTCGTATTGGATTTCGGATGGGCGACGTCAATATCAATATTCAGCAAATGGAAGACGCGCAAACGGCCGCCAGAGTTGCCTATGTTGCATCGACGCCGAGGAGAAAGAAACCAAACCGGTGGCCTGTCGCTATCACAGCGTTAATTACCAGCATCGCCGTGCTGGCGACAGCGTGGTTAACATGGATACCCAATCATATCGCCATGACGGACGCGGCTATCTTGCGCACCATCGACTACGAGCAATGCCGTGTACATATATTAGGAAATGCCCTCACAGACACGATAAGCGAAAAGAAAGCGCTGGATATTTTCAAGTCCGTGGGGATTAGCCCCAACTGCTCGCACCCTAAAGATCTGTATCTTAATACCTGGGCGAGCAACCATAACCTGGTTGATTGGTCGTTTGCCGCTGAATGCGGCCTCAACCTCGGCTATTACCATTGCATCAGCCAGTATCGCCATCATGAGGAATGATATGAAGCAGGAAAGCGATCACTCTTTTTTACTCTGGTCAGTCGTAATCGTCATTATTGGGCTGGCAGCAATCGCTTATTTGATTATCACTGGGAATGCTAAAAAACAAGAAATCAGTTTTTCCTGCTCCTCGGAATTCACGTCGATACTCGACATCCAGAATACCAAAAAGGAACTCCACGGAATCATGCTGATTACCAGCTACAACTCCGGGCACCTTTCATTATCAGTGCAAGGAAAGCTCAAAAGCGATGACGGCGAGTTTGCTGTAAACCGAAAATTGTTCTTTCGGTATGCTCGTCCGCTTGGACATACTGCCGGCGTTTTCATGCTCACTCCCGAGGGACGCGAAAAATCCCCCGATGATGAAGCAACGGACGCTGTCGATTATCTTTTCTTCGACGCTTACGAACGTGCCGACAAGCTGTATATGTTAAAGCGGCTGAATGAGGAAACGGTTCTTATTGGCGATAACTTTTCACCCCGCTTTGCCTGCGTAATGAATCACTTCGCGGATTAATCACCTTCTGGATATGCGTCGGGTTAAGGATGACCTGATGTATCTCTCTGAATCGCCACGGATGATCGGTCATAGAGTCAGCGCCCAGCTTTAGCAGATTCTTTTCAGGATGGAATCATCGCAAATCAGGAACTCGCGGCAGGCTTTGAGAAAAGCATTCTGTCCGGTTGTCGATTCGGGGACGGCGTGCTCGCGCGGTTTCAATGTGGCATCGTCCAGGCGAACGCCGGGGAAGTCTGGCGGCAGTGGCTCAATATAACGAGCAGGCTCTTTATTTAGCCATTGCTCAGTCTCTGCGCGGCAGGTGTGGGTCTTACGGCCAATTCCGTTCGCCTCTTTCCATTCACGGAACGACATAACAGAATCGTCAGCGTTAAGTCTGCGTATTAAACGCAGCCTGTACTAGCTTCCGCTTGATGGGACATTGCTTATTACACTGGTGACGCGCTCGCAGTCCTGCCCGTACTCCAGGACGTTTGAAACGTCGGACAATAAAAATAGAGAATTACCATGTGGAGTCTCCGAGTTTGATTATGTGTTCGTTCCGCTAAAATCAGACGTTGGGAAAGGCATTTCCTGTTGTCTTCGACCTTACTGCACGTAAAATGACCAGACACATTTTGGGAAGGAGTCTTTAATGGATATTGCGCTGCTCAACAGGGGCTGGAACAGAACATGGTCAGATACCATGGTGAATCTTGAAGCCCGGAAACTCGTCGAAACAGCAAACCGACTGTCAGCATTCTATTTGCAAGATGGTATTACACGAATCAAGTTTGTCGAAGAGATAAAACAGGTTGTAGATAAAGAATTTGAAACTGCACGACGGGCCAAAACCGATGAAGAATGCATTGCATGCATCAAAAATCTGCGTGCCGAAACAGATAATCTGCAAGAACAAGAACGCCTGTTAAGAACCAGAGCCGCCCAACTTTATGCAAAGGTCGAGTTTGTCAGGGAAAACAATAAAATCGTCGGTTATGTTATATCCGCTGTAAATGTGGTGCTATCAGGCGTGGTTCTCTTTGGTGGCTTTATGATGTTATCCACTATGGGGCCGATTGGTATGCTGGCTGGGGCAGTCCTGATTGCCGATGGAATGAACGGATTAACGAAAGAAGTGCTCAACTTTGATCAGCCAGCAGGACATAAACCCTCGCAAGGCATCATTGCTGACTCCGCGATGCATACGGCCCAGTTCATGGGATTTAATCCTAACACGGGCCTGGCTCTCTATAATGGTGTTACTCTTGGTGCCAGTGTGTACAGCATTGTAGGTCTCGCTCGAAAAACTGGAGCCTGGAGATTATTCCGTTGGCTTCCACACGATTACTATCGCAAAGTCAGCACAATGAACACTCCTAAGCTAACAATGAAGATTGTCGGGTATGGTGTTAAAGCAAAAGTGATTTTCGATCTATTGACAACAGAAAATGGAACCAGTTAATCCTTGATAGTTTTTCGGTAACGCCAGGATTTATAGGAAATTACCGGCGGCTGTGCAAAGAACATAATGGCAGCCCCAAAGATCATCGCCAGCCCCCATGCAAATGCTCTATCAGGTGAGCTGAAGACGATAAGTAGCAGTAGGATTAAGGCACACACAGCCACCACTCCCGCCAAGGTAACAAATCGCCTGGCGAGGTCATTTATGGCCTCTCCAAGCGTTCCTCCATATTTTTCAATATTGCTTTTTATCTTCTGCAATTCAGGCTGCGTAAACCCTGAACGTAACAAAGCCTCATCAGTCACTTTCATATCGTCTCGTCCCTTATCTTCCAGAAGTGCTTTCCCAATCGCTGATTGTGCAAGCAATCATACTGATGAATTTTACAGCAATCCACATGATGTTTATGCAATGTATCAGATTTCAGACAATAGAAGCCATAACGCCCCGTTAGTGGTACAAGCAACAAGCGTAGCGACTTCATCAGGCCAACCTGGTTGGTTTCGCTTTGCGAAAGTCATCAGTGATCAAATCAGATTGTCAGAAGGATCACACCTTATCAGGGTGCTCGTGTATCTTTCGGAGCGTGAGCGAAGCGCTGGCAGAACCTGCATATCGTGTGCAGGTACGTTTACCACTATTCACCTGTTTACGCAGCCACAAGGCCACACGTCGGGCTTAAATGCGTGTGATCAATCTGTTCGGGAGTTATGCCAGGTATGCGGCTTTTTGTTCGTTGTTGTACTGTCGCGGTATGAACGATGGAACGACTGCCAGTGTGAAGATATGCTCCCCTGTACCACAGACCAATCACGCGACAGGTGCGGGCGTAGTACAATGGGTAGTTTAAGTTGTACCTGTAAAGCAGAGCAACGTAACTGATTGAATAATCTAACTTATTGATTAGAAATAAGATTTGGAGCGGGCGAAGGGAATCGAACCCTCGTATAGAGCTTGGGAAGCTCTCGTTCTACCATTGAACTACGCCCGCGAAGAGGTGCGAAAAGCATTATAGACCTTACGCACCCTGTGGCAAGCCCGGATTGGGCTAACTGCTGATAAAATAACCTTTTAGCACTTAGGCTTACTGCCTTGCGGCGGCAGATAACGCAGCGGGTCGATGGCCGTGGCGCGATAGCGAATCTGGAAATGCAGCCGTACGGAATCGGCGTCCGTACTGCCCATGGTCGCAATCTGCTGGCCAATCTTCACGCTCTGGCCGTTATTAACCATCATCTTATCGTTATGCGCATACGCGGTGATGTAATCCTCGTTATGCTTAATCATGATCAGGTTACCGTAGCCGCGCAGCTGATTGCCGACGTAGACCACCTTACCGGAGCCGGCGGCGTAAACCGGCTGGCCGCGGGTACCGGCGATATCAATACCTTTATTGCCGCCATCGCGGGTGGAGTACGGCATCACCACCTTACCGCTGGTCGGCCAGCGCCAGCAGCGCTGCCCCACCGGCGGCCATGAGGACTGCGGCACCGCCGATGATGGCGTTACGGAGGCTGTGCGGGTACTGGAGGATTTTTTCCCGGCGGTGCTGCTTTTTGCTTTCGAACCGCCGTTAAGATTCAGCTTCTGTCCGACTTCAATAGTGTATGGCGGAGAGATGTTATTCAGGCGCGCCAGATCGCGTACGCTGGTGCCAGTGCTACGGGAGATCGCATACAGCGTATCGCCGCGCTTCACGGTATAGGTGGAACCAGAATCGGATGTACTGGAACAGCCGGCTAACACCAGGCTACCAAGCAGCATCATCGCGATATAAAAGCGTGTTTTCATCAGGCGTCCTGCACTCAACGGTTTCTCATCTCGGCGTCATGGGCGAATATCATACCAGCCCGATGGACGATCCCCAATGTTCTACGCTTATTCTACGACCTCTACTCCCTTCGGCGCGTTAAATGGATAACCTCCGGCGATAATATCCATCAACGCCGGGAGATACGACATTGACGGTAATTTCACCAGCGCCGGATAAAATATCTGCGGCGAGGGGAAGACATCAACCACATAGCAATGAGGCAGTTTTTCAGCATTCACTTCCGAGGATGGCAACAACGTCGCCGCTTCCAGTCCGCCCTCCAGCCAGTCGAGGATCACCCCTGGTTGGGTAATATGCATAATCACCTTCGCACTGACGCCGGATTTACGAAACAGATCCATCAGCATCTCATAGGTGCCGGAATCTTTCGCCCGGTGAAGCAGCACCAACGGCATCTTCGCCAGCGCGTTATAATCGAAGGGATTAGACGGCGGCTGCGGCAGACATTTTTTATTAATGACGGCTACCAATTTTATCGGGTCAAAGGAGACATAATCGAAACCCTCACTACGGTAGGGCCGCTGTATTAAGGCCAGGTCGATAGCGCCTTCATTTAATAACGTTTCCAGATGACTTGAATCGGTCACCGAGATATTTATTGCCGTTTCTGGATTTCGCCGATAGAGCTCCATTAATAAAGGCTGAAAATAGTTTTGATAAAGATGAGTTAAGCCAACGCGCACTTCCGCACGGGTCTTTTGCGCAATATCGGCCGTTTCCCTGGCGGTATCTTCCACCTGGCGTAATATTTCACAACCCTTACGATAAAGAAAATAGCCTGCTTCCGTTGGTTCAATACGGTTGCCGCGGCGTTCAAAAAGCGACACCTGCAGCTCTTCTTCCAGCTCCTGTATCCGCTTACTGAGCGGCGGCTGCGCCATGTTGAGCGATTTCGCCGCCTGGCTAACCGAGCCATGTTCGACCACCCGGCAAAAATAGCGTAAGCGTTTCAGATCCATTATCTAACCCCTCTTTATCTGCAGGTCAGTATTGCACTAATGGAATCAAATAAAAAGCCGCGGCAATCCCTCCATTTTAATTAATCATTTCTTAACAGCTTTTTAAATTAAACCTTTTTGATCTACTGACCATCCGGTAAACGGTATTTGTTTAATTAAACGAACAAAAATATTGTGCGGTTAGCAAAATTGCTTTCCCAAAGGAACACTCATGGCACACTCAGATAAAAAAGCGCCGTCATCGGTGCATGATTTACGCTCTGCCCTGGCGCTACTAAAAACGCTACCTGGCGAGTATGTTGAAACCGATACTGAAGTCGATCCCCACGCCGAGCTCTCCGGCGTTTATCGCTACGTGGGCGCCGGCGGTACCTGCCAGCGTCCGACGCGTAAGAACGGCCCGGTGATGGTATTTAACAATATTAAGGGCTTCAATGACATTAGCGTAGCCATCGGTCTGAACGGTTCACGCCAGCGCGTCAGCCAGTTCCTGCAGTGCGAACCGGCGAAACTGGGTCACCTGTTGAAAGACTCCGTTGAAAATGCCATTGCCCCGACCATGGTGCAGGGCGCGGCGGTATGCCAGGAAGTGGTTCACCTCGCAAGCGATGATGATTTCGATCTACGCAAGCTGCTGCCTGCGCCAACCAACACCGAAGAAGACGCTGGCCCGTATATCACCATGGGCCTGTGCTATGCCTCCGACCCGCAAACCGGTGAATCCGATATCACCATTCATCGTCTGTGCGTACAGAGCCGCGATGAACTCTCAATGTGGCTGACGCCGGGCCGCCATATCGATGCCTTCCGCATGAAGGCGGAAGCGGCGGGACAGCCGCTGCCGATCTCGATTAGTATCGGCGTGGACCCGGCTATCGAAATCGCCGCCTGCTTTGAACCGCCGACCACCCCGCTGGGCTTTGATGAGCTAAGTATCGCCGGCGCGCTGCGCGGCCATCCGGTGGAGATGGTGCAGTGTAAAACCATTAATGAAAAAGCCATCGCCCACGCCGAAATCGTTATCGAAGGCGAACTGTTGCCGAACGTACGCGTGCGTGAAGATCAAAACACCAATACCGGCCGCGCCATGCCGGAGTTCCCTGGCTATACCGGCGAAGCCAAAGAGGCGATTCCGGTCATTAAAGTTAAAGCGGTTACCCATCGTATCAACCCCATCTGGCGCACCACCGTCGGGCCAGGCGAAGAACATGTCAACATGGCCGGGATCCCGACCGAAGCCAGTATTCTCGATATGGTAGAACGCGCCATGCCGGGCAAATTGCTCAACGTCTTCGCCCACTCGGCAGGCGGCGGCAAGCTGCTCGCGGTGCTGCAATTCAAAAAGTCGTCTCCAGCCGATGAAGGCCGCCAGCGCCAGGCTGCGCTACTGGCGTTCTCCGCCTTCCCGGAACTCAAACACGTTATTCTGGTAGATGAAGATGTTGATATTTTCGATAGCGACGACGTGCTATGGGCGATGCAAACCCGTTACCAGGGCGATGTCGATACCGTGGTGATCCCTGGCGTACGCTGCCATCCGCTCGACCCGTCGCAGGTGCCGGAATACAGCCCCAGCATTCTGCAGCAGGGAATGTCGTGTAAAACCATTTTCGACTGCACCGTACCGTTCCATCTGAAGCACAACTTTGAGCGCTCTAAGTTCAAAGCGGTTGATGTAAAACGTTTCCTGCCGGATTTCGAATAAGGGCAAATACCATGACACCACGCATCATCATTGGCATTAGCGGCGCTTCCGGATTCCAGTACGGCGTCAAAGCGCTGGAGCTTCTGCGGCCGCAGGCGGTAGAAGTGCACCTTGTGGTCTCCAAAGGCGCGGAAAAGACCTGCGAGCTGGAAACGGACTACCGCTTAGACGAAGTGATGGCGCTGGCTGACGTGGTACACCCTATCAACCATCTGGGCGCATCTATCTCCAGCGGATCGTTTAAAACGCTGGGGATGTTAGTCGCCCCCTGCTCAATGCGGTCATTGGGCGCTATCGCCCACTGTCTCACCGATAATCTGCTCACCCGCGCGGCGGACGTGGTGCTGAAGGAACGCCGTCGGCTGGTGTTGTTAGCGCGCGAGACCCCGCTCAACCTCGGCCATATACGCAATATGGCGGCGGTTACCGAGATGGGCGGCATCATCTTTCCACCGGTTCCGGCGCTCTATCAACGCCCGCAAAGCGCAGATGACATTATTACCCATAGCGTGAACCGCGCGCTCGACCTCTTTGACCTTGAGGTCAATAACATCCCGCGCTGGGGTGAAGGCGCGCTGCATTACGCGTAACAGGAACTCGCAATGTTAATTGGTCCATATGTAAATGGTTCCGCCGTGATTATCGGCGGATTGATCGGCGCAATGGCCGGAGGCAAACTTCCGGAACGCGTCAAAACCGCGCTACCGATGACCTTTGGTCTCTGTTCGGTTGGCCTGGGCATCACCCTGGTGCTGAAGGTGAAATATATGCCGGCGGTAGTGCTGGCAATGGTACTCGGCGCTTTCCTCGGCGAACTGCTGCATCTGGAAAAACGCATCGGCAGCGCGGCGGGTTCAACACGTGGCTTGATTAATAAAGTTTTGCCGCCCGTTCAGGGGTTAGGTCATGAAGAATTCACCGAAAAATTCGTCGCTATCCTGGTGCTGTTTTGCGCCAGCGGTACCGGTATTTTCGGCGCCATGACCGAAGGTATGAGCGGCGATCCGTCGATCCTGTACATTAAAACGATCCTCGATCTGTTCACCGCCGGGATATTCGCAACCCTGCTGGGCTACGCGGTGATGACCATCGCTATCCCGCAGATCGTTATTCAGGTGGCGCTGGCGATGCTGGCGGTGTTTATTCTGCCGATGATCACCCCGTCAATGATGGCGGATTTCTCCTGCGCCGGTGGATTGCTGATGGTAGCGACCGGGTTGCGCATCTGTAACATCAAGCTTTTCCCTGTCGCCAACATGCTACCAGGGCTTGTTTTGGTAATGCCTTTCTCCCATTTATGGGCTACCCTAGTGGCCTGAGTACATGACCCGGCGGGTTTGTGCCGGGTCATTTATTTTTTTCAGGAGTCGTCATGGCCGGGGAACACGTCATTTTGCTGGATGAGCAAGATAAACCCACAGGTATGCTGGAGAAGTATGCCGCCCACACGCTCGATACCCCTTTGCATCTCGCATTTTCCTGCTGGTTGTTCAATGAGCAAGGCCAGTTCCTGGTCACGCGCCGTTCGCTTAGCAAAAAAGCCTGGCCCGGCGTGTGGACTAACTCGGTGTGCGGACATCCGCAACAGGGCGAGACCTTCGAGCAGGCCGTCACCCGGCGCTGCCGCTTCGAACTGGGCGTCGAGATCGCTGATATTGCCCCCGTCCATCCGGCCTTCCGCTACCGCGCCGTCGCACCGAATGGCATCGTCGAAAACGAAGTGTGCCCGGTTTTTGCCGCACGCGTGGTCAGCGAGCTGCAACCGAATGATGATGAAGTAATGGGTTATCAGTGGGTTGAGCTGACGGAAATGTTAAGCGCGCTGGCCGCTACCCCGTGGGCCTTTAGCCCGTGGATGGTACTGGAAGCCCAAAACAAAAACGCGCGTCAGGCGTTAATAGACTTTGTCGCGCGTTTACGTGCGTAACCGCGAGTGACGAGCATTAAAGACCCAGGCTACGCCAGCGACGAACCTTGACATCAGACATAAAAAAACCCGGCAAGCCGGGTTTTTTACTTTTCGCGAGAAGCGATTATTTCTGCGGACGCATCGCCGGGAACAGAATAACGTCGCGGATGGTGTGGCTGTTAGTGAACAGCATCACCATACGGTCGATACCGATGCCCAGACCGGCGGTCGGCGGCAGGCCGTGTTCCAGCGCGGTGACATAGTCTTCGTCGTAGAACATCGCTTCGTCGTCACCGGCGGCTTTCGCATCAACCTGATCCTGGAAGCGCTGCGCCTGATCTTCGGCGTCGTTCAGCTCGCTAAAGCCGTTACCGATTTCGCGGCCGCCGATGAAGAATTCAAAGCGGTCGGTGATTTCCGGGTTCACGTCGTTACGACGGGCCAGCGGAGAGACTTCTGCCGGGTATTCGGTGATGAAGGTCGGCTGGATCAGATGCGCTTCCGCCACTTCTTCGAAGATCTCGGTCACGATACGGCCCAGACCCCAGCTCTTCTCAACTTTGATGCCGATAGACTCAGCGATCGCTTTCGCGGAATCGAAGTTATCCAGATCCGCCATCTCGGTTTCTGGACGGTATTTCTTGATGGCTTCACGCATGGTCAGTTTTTCGAACGGTTTGCCGAAATCGAAAGTCTGATCGCCGTAAGGCACGGCAGTATTACCGAGGATGTCCTGCGCCAGAGTACGGAACAGGGATTCGGTCAGCTCAATCAGATCTTTATAATCCGCATACGCCATATAGAGTTCCATCATGGTGAACTCTGGGTTGTGGCGAACGGAGATCCCTTCGTTACGGAAGTTACGGTTGATTTCGAAAACGCGTTCGAAGCCGCCAACCACCAGACGCTTGAGGTACAGTTCCGGCGCGATACGCAGGTACATGTCCAGATCCAGCGCGTTATGATGGGTGATGAACGGACGCGCGGAAGCGCCGCCTGGGATCACCTGCATCATCGGGGTTTCCACTTCCATAAAGCCGCGGCCAACCATGAACTGACGGATGCCAGCCAGGATCTGCGAACGTACTTTGAAAGTGTTACGGGATTCGTCGTTGGAGATCAGATCGAGGTAACGCTGACGGTAGCGCGCTTCCTGATCCTGCAGGCCGTGGAATTTGTCCGGCAGCGGGCGCAGGGCTTTGGTCAGCAGACGCAGCTCGGTGCAGTGGATGGACAGCTCGCCGGTTTTGGTTTTGAACAGCTTACCGCGGGCGGCGATGATGTCGCCGAGATCCCATTTTTTGAACTGATCGTTGTAGACGCCTTCCGCCAGGTCATCGCGGGCGACGTACAGCTGAATGCGGCCGCCGACATCCTGCAGGGTAACGAAAGACGCTTTACCCATGATACGACGGGTCATCATGCGGCCAGCAACGGCCACTTCGACATTCAGCGCTTCCAGCTCTTCGTTTTCTTTGGCATCGAAGTCAGCGTGCAGTTGGTCAGAGGTATGGTCACGACGGAAATCGTTCGGGAATGCGACGCCCTGCTCACGCAGCGCAGCCAGCTTCTCACGACGGGTTTTCAGTTCATTATTAAGGTCAATTGCCGCGTCAGCGCCCTGTGCTTGTTGTTCAGACATGTTGGTTCCTCATAACCCTGCTTTCAAACTTGCTTCGATAAATTGGTCCAGGCTGCCATCGAGCACCGCCTGAGTGTTGCGGGTTTCCACCCCGGTGCGCAGATCTTTAATACGCGAGTCGTCCAGCACGTAAGAGCGGATCTGGCTGCCCCAGCCGATGTCGGATTTGTTATCTTCCATCACCTGCTTCTCGGCATTTTTCTTCTGCATTTCCAGCTCATAAAGCTTCGCTTTCATCTGCTTCATGGCCTGGTCTTTGTTCTTGTGCTGCGAACGGTCGTTCTGACACTGCGTCACCAACCCGGTCGGGATATGGGTAATACGCACCGCGGATTCCGTACGGTTAACGTGCTGACCACCGGCGCCGGAGGCGCGGTATACGTCGATACGCAGGTCGGCCGGGTTAATTTCGATATCGATATCGTCATCAACTTCCGGATATACGAACGCCGAGCTAAAGGAGGTATGACGGCGGCCGCCGGAATCGAACGGGCTCTTACGCACCAGGCGGTGAACGCCGGTTTCAGTACGCAGCCAGCCGTAGGCGTAATCGCCAATGATTTTGATGGTCACGGATTTAATGCCCGCGACTTCACCTTCGGATTCTTCGATGATTTCGGTCTTAAAGCCGCGCGCTTCCGCCCAACGCAGGTACATGCGCATCAGCATGCTGGCCCAGTCCTGGGCTTCGGTGCCGCCGGAACCGGCCTGAATATCAAGATAGCAGTCGGCGCTATCATATTCGCCGGAGAACATGCGGCGGAACTCAAGCTGCGCCAGCTTCTCTTCCAGCCCGTCCAGCTCGGCAACCGCTTCGTTGAAGGTCTCTTCGTCTTCGGCTTCTACCGCCAGCTCCAGCAGTCCGGCGACATCTTCCAGACCCTGGGTCATCTGATCCAGCGTTTCGACGATAGCTTCCAGGGAAGAACGTTCTTTACCCAGCGCCTGTGCGCGCTCAGGTTCGTTCCAGACGTCCGGCTGTTCCAGCTCGGCGTTTACTTCTTCGAGACGCTCTTTCTTCGCATCGTAGTCAAAGATACCCCCTAAGAACGTCGGAGCGCTCCGTGAGGTCCTGAATGCGGTTTTTTACCGGATTTATTTCAAACATGGTCGGTTTCTTTTAATGGATTTGTCAAAATGCGGTGATAAGAGCGGAATTCTACCGGATTCGCGCCCTTATTAATACACTGTTGTCAATTTGGCCAGAGGTGATCGATGATCAGCTGCAGGCTACGGTTGCCGCGGAACTCGTTGATGTCGAGCTTGTAGGCTAACTGTACTTCACGCACGCCGTTATCCGGCCAAATGGAAGTATCGATGTTGAAGGCAATACCGTCCAGCAGCGGCCCGCCGTCAACCGGTTCGACCATCACTTTCAGGTGACGCTCGCCCACCAGCCGCTGCTGCAGCAGGCGGAAACGGCCATCAAACAGCGGTTCCGGGAACATCTGCCCCCATGGCCCGGCATCGCGCAGCATCTGCGCCACTTCCATGCTCATCTCCGCGGCCGCCAGCGGGCCATCGGAAACCACCTCGCCCTGCAATAATGCGGGATCCAGCCACTCGGTCACCAGCTCGCCGAAGCGCTGTTGAAACTCCTCAAAACGCGCCTCTTCCAGCGATAAGCCCGCCGCCATCGCGTGGCCGCCAAACTTCAGGATTAACCCAGGATAAAGCGTATCAAGGCGCTCCAGCGCATCGCGCATGTGCAGCCCCTGAATAGAGCGGCCAGAACCTTTGAGCGTGCCGTCGCCGGTAGGCGCAAAAGCGATAACCGGGCGATGGAAGCGCTCTTTAATCCGTGATGCCAGGATGCCGACCACCCCCTGATGCCATTGCGGATGGTACATCGCCAGCCCGCCGGGCAGGGTCTCGCTACTACGTTCCAGTTTCTGACACAGGGTCAGCGCTTCGGCCTGCATCCCCTGCTCAATCTCTTTACGCGTTTGATTGAGCGCATCGAGCTCGTTGGCCAGCACTCGCGCCTCGCCGATGTTATCGCACAGCAGCAGCGCGACGCCGACGGACATATCATCCAGTCTCCCCGCAGCGTTCAGGCGCGGCCCGAGGGCGAAACCAAGGTCGCTGGCGGCAAGCTTTTGCGGATCGCGGTTGGAAATTTCCAGCAGCGCTTTAATCCCTGGCCGACATTTCCCGGCGCGAATGCGGCTTAACCCCTGCCAGGTCAGGATGCGGTTGTTGGCATCCAGCGGCACGACGTCCGCAACGGTGCCCAGCGCCACTAAATCCAGCAGCTCGGCAAGGTTTGGCGCGGCGATACCGCGGGCCTCGAACCAGCCGTTATCTCGCAGGAAAGTACGCAGCGCCAGCATCAGATAAAACGCCACCCCAACCCCGGCCAGCGATTTTGACGGGAAGTCGCAATCGCGCAGGTTAGGGTTAACGATAGCTTCCGCCGCCGGCAGCGTATCGCCCGGTAGATGGTGATCGGTCACCAGCACCGGGATGCCGAGCGCATGGGCGTGATCGACGCCGGCATGTGATGAAATGCCGTTATCGACGGTCATGATCATCTGCGCGCCGCGCGCGTGCGCCTGATCGACCACTTCCGGGCTTAAGCCGTAGCCGTCTTCAAAACGGTTCGGCACCAGATAGGAGACGTTGCCGTAGCCCAGCGCGCGTAGCGCCAGCACGCTAAGGGCGGTACTGGTGGCGCCATCGGCGTCAAAATCGCCGACCACCACAATATGTAGCCCTTTCTGGAAAGCGTCATGCAGCATCTCAGCGGCCTTTTCAACGCCGGTAAGCTGCGTCCATGGCAACATGCCTTTGACGCCGCGTTCCAGCTCCTGCGCGCTGCGCACGCCGCGGCTGGCATACAGCCGCTGCAGCAGCGGCGGCAGGTCGGCGGGAAGGTCGACGCCGTCAACCGCCTCGCGGCGGCGTAGTTGTATCTGTTGTTTCACGCGAATCAGTTACCGCTTGTCTGTTTTTGATGCTCGTCGAGGAAAGCTTTAAGCTCTTTCGGCCCCTGATAACCTGGTAGCACCATACCATTGCTGAGGACCATCGCCGGGGTACCGTTGACGCCCATCTGTACGCCAAGCGTGTAGTGTTTAGCGATATCCACATTGCAGCTCGCCGGCTGTACGCCCTTACCGTTCATGGCGTCATCCAGCGCTTTATTGCGATCTTTCGCACACCAGATCGCTTTCATATCCTGCTCGGCCTGGCTTTGCAGCCCCTGGCGCGGGAAGGCCAGATAGCGCACGGTGATCCCCAGCGCGTTATAGTCGCTCATCTGCTCGTGCAGTTTATGGCAGTAGCCGCAGGTGATGTCGGTAAAGACGGTAATGACATGCTGCTCCTTCGGCGCTTTATAGACAATCATCTCTTTGGCTAAGGCGTTCAGCTTACCGACCAGCAACTGGTTGGTGACGTTAACCGGCTGCGCGCCGCTGACGTCGTACATCGGTCCCTGAATAATGTGTTTGCCATCGTCAGTGACGTACAGCACGCCGCTGTCGGTAAGCACCGTGCTCATCCCGGAAACCGGCGACGGTTGAATATCGGTGCTCTGCACACCCAGTTTCGCCAGCGACTGTTTGATCGCCGCGCTATCGGCATGCGCCGCGCCGGAGAGTGAAGCCGCCAGCAGGGTGAACATCAATAAACCTTTTTTCATACTCAGTCCTTTTATTCAGCACTCACGCCCGCGGGTGATGCTGTTGATGAAGTTGTCGTAAACGTTCGGTCGCCACGTGGGTGTAGATCTGCGTGGTGGAGAGATCGCTGTGTCCTAACAGCATCTGCACCACGCGTAAATCGGCACCGTGATTGAGCAAATGTGTGGCGAACGCATGACGCAAGACGTGCGGGGAGAGCTTCGCGCTGTCGATCCCCGCCAGTACGGCATAGTGTTTAATGCGGTGCCAGAAGGTCTGGCGCGTCATCTGCTGCGCGCGCTGGCTGGGGAAAAGCACGTCCGAAGCCACACCGTTCAGCAGCCACGGGCGGCCGTATTCAAGGTAATTTTCTACCCATGACACCGCCTCTTCGCCCAGCGGCACCAGCCGCTCTTTGTTGCCTTTACCAATGACCCGCAGTACGCCCTGTCGCAGGCTGATATCGCTCATCGTCAGGCCAACCAGTTCGGAGACGCGCAGGCCGGTGGCATACAGCACTTCCAGCATCGCCTTATCGCGCAACTCCAGCGGTTGCTCCACCAGCGGCGCCTGCAGCAGACGCTCAACCTGCGCCTCGCTGAGATCTTTCGGCAGCCGCTGCGGCAGCTTCGGCGAAGCCAGCAGCGCGCTGGGATCGTCCGGGCGGACTTTCTCCCGGTACAAATGCTGGAAGAAGCGGCGCACGGCGCTAAGCAGCCGCGCGGTACTGGTCGCTTTGTAGCCGCCGGTTTGCCGCTCGGCCAGCAGCGCCTGCAGATCGTCGCTGCCGACGCTCGCCAGCGACAGCCCGCGATGATGCAGCCACTCCACTAACATCGTCAAATCGCGACGATAGGCGCTGAGCGTGTTCTCCGCCAGATTACGCTCCAGCCAAAGGGCATCGAGAAACTGTTCAATTTGTGCCAGATCCTGTTTCACATCGGCCTCTTTGTTCGTTATACACCCTCATTATGCCTTAAGAGGCCGCCTTTCTGGTACACTGGGCGCAATTCACGGCAAGAATTGAGACGTTTACGCGATGAATATAGGTCTTTTTTACGGCTCCAGTACCTGCTACACCGAAATGGCCGCGGAAAAAATCCGCGATATCATCGGCCCCGAGCTGGTGACGCTGCATAATCTGAAAGATGACTCCCCCGCGCTGATGAGCCAGTACGATGTTCTGATCCTCGGCATCCCGACCTGGGATTTCGGCGAAATTCAGGAAGACTGGGAAGCGGTCTGGGAACAGCTCGACGCCTTAGATCTGAATGGCAAAATCGTCGCGCTGTACGGCATGGGCGATCAGCTTGGTTACGGCGAATGGTTCCTTGACGCACTGGGGATGCTGCACGATAAGCTGGCGACCAAAGGCGTGAAGTTTGTCGGCTACTGGCCAACCGAGGGCTATGAGTTCACCAGCCCGAAACCGGTTATCGCCGATGGCCAATTGTTTGTCGGCCTGGCGCTGGATGAAACCAATCAATACGACCTGAGCGATGAGCGCATCCAGAACTGGTGCGAGCAGATCCTCGGCGAAATGGCGGAGCACTTCGCCTGATCCTGAGTTAGTCGTGCGCCGGTTTTTGCAGCACCAGCCGGCGCAAATCCCGCCATTCTCCCGCATCCATGCTATCCGCCGCCACCCACAAATGCTGGCTACGGCCGGTTTCCGCATGCTTCAGGCGCAGCAGCATACCGCTGCTGATAACCCATGGCGTCCCGACGATATCCCATTCCGTTTTTTGCCACCGTAAACGGGAATCGATCAACAGCTTAATTTCTCCCTGGCAGGCGTGGATCCGCCGCTGGCTGCGCACGCAGTCAAACACCACCAGCGATAGCAACAGGAGCCAAATCGGGGTGTAGCTTAACGGCCAGGGCATGAGCAGCACTATCGCCGCCACCACCCCGTGCAGCAGCAGCGAGAACCACTGCGAACGCCAGGAAATACGTAAATCAGATTGCCACAGGACCACGTTCCCGATTCCGAGTCTGGATTAAATTAATCATCCGTTGAAGTTGCGCATCTGCCGGCTTGCCGTGATTCATCAGCCAGTTAAACAGATCCGGATCATCGTTCTCCAGCAAACGGATGAACAGGCGCTTGTCGTCATCGCTGAGCGTGTCGTACTCATACTCGAAAAACGGCATGATGGAGATATCGAGTTCGCGCATACCGCGGCGGCATGCCCAGTGGATGCGAGCTTTGTTGTTAATGTCCATGTTGTCCTTCCAGCATCAAGATATAGCTTAGTTTAACCCTTTTTAGGCACTTACTTTACAGTAATATCGCCTTGTGCGAGCAGCATTCCATAAAAGCCCAACATCCGGTTGGCTATTCACCGCATCCGGAGGGCACAAATGGCTTGCCGAAAGCGCTTGCATTGCACCATAGCTCTTTTACCATTAGTCATTCACTCTGCGTTAAGCTATTCAGGATATGACTATGGCTTTTACACCTTTTCCTCCGCGTCAGCCCTCTTCTTCCGCTCGTCTGCCGTTAACGCTGATGACGCTGGATGATTGGGCGCTGGCGACGATTACCGGTCCGGATGGCGAGAAGTATCTGCAGGGGCAGATCACCGCCGATGTCAGCCATTTAACCGCCGATCGGCATCTGCTTGCCGCGCACTGTGATGCCAAAGGCAAAATGTGGAGCAACCTGCGCGTCTTCCACCGCGACGGCGGTTTCGCGTGGATTGAGCGCCGCAGCCTGCGCGAAGCGCAGCTGACCGAACTGAAAAAATATGCCGTCTTCTCCAAAGTCACCATCGCCGCAAACGACGATCTGGTCCTGCTGGGCGTTGCCGGTTTCCAGGCGCGCGCCGCGCTGGCGCCGCTGTTCGCTGCGCTGCCGGATGCCGGTAAACCGGTGGTCACCGAAGGCGTGACCAGCCTGCTGTGGTTTGAACACCCTGCCGAACGCTTCCTGCTGGTGACCGATGCCGACACCGCCAACCGGGTGACGGACGCGCTGCGCGGCGAAGCGCAGCTTAACAACAGTCAGCAGTGGCTGGCGCTGAACATCGAGGCCGGTCTGCCGGTTATCGACAGCGTAAACAGCGCGCAGTTCATTCCGCAGGCGACCAACCTGCAGGCGTTGGGCGGTATCAGCTTCAAGAAAGGCTGCTACACCGGCCAGGAAATGGTCGCCCGGGCGAAATTCCGCGGCGCCAATAAACGCGCGCTGTGGACGCTGGCGGGTACCGCCAGCCGGGTGCCGGAAGCCGGGGAAGATCTGGAGCTGAAAATGGGCGACAACTGGCGTCGCACCGGTACGGTGCTGGCAGCCGTACAGTTGGATGACGGAAGCCTGATGGTCCAGGTGGTGATGAATAACGATATGGAACCGGACAGCGTGTTCCGCGTGCGTGACGATGCCGGCAGCCTGAGCATCAAGCCATTGCCGTATTCGCTGGAAGAAGATTAAGGAACAGTTCCCGGCTTGCGGCGCTTGCGCCTCAGCCGGGCTACCAGGCCGCAGAATATTGTAGCCACGGTAAGCGCAGCGCCACCGTGGAAGTTTGATCAGGACTGGCCGACGTAAAGATAAATCGCCAGGAAATGACACACGCTGCCGCCGAGCACGAAACCGTGCCAGATAGCGTGGTTATAAGGAATACGTTTACAGACGTAGAAGATGACCCCCAGCGAGTACACCACCCCGCCAACCGCCAGCAACGTTACGCCGCCCACCGCCAGCTTCACCGCCAGTTGATAGACTACGATAAGCGACAGCCAGCCCATCGTCAGATAGGTCACCAGCGACAAAATTTTAAAGCGGTGCGCGATAGTCAGCTTAAACAGGATCCCCAGTAGCGCCAGGCTCCAGATGACAATCATCAACCCCTTTGCCAGCGGCGAATTCAATCCCACCAGCAAAAATGGCGTGTAGGTTCCGGCAATCAGCAAGTAGATGGCGCAGTGGTCGAATTTCTTCAGCCACTGTTTCGCCCGCTGATGCGGGATAGCGTGATAGAGCGTGGAAGCGAGGAACAGCATAATCATACTGCCGCCGTACAGGCTGTAGCTGGTGATCGCCGTCGCGCTGGCGTTCGTGTCTACCGCCTGCACCAGCAGCAACACAAGGCCGACAATACCGAACACCAGCCCGATCCCGTGACTGATGCTGTTGGCAACTTCCTCTGCCAGAGAATATCCCTGAGTGATTAATGGTTTGCGAACCATATTTTGACTCCGTGAAAACAAGAACGCTTTCATTGCCCACTTAGGTTAACTGAGAATGATTCCAGTGAACACCTGTTAGCTAAAATAAAACGATGTATATTTGTAAACACATTAAAATCATAGTGTTACAACAATATTTCAACTAACAGTTGTGCTGGTTTTATTTAAAGGCGTTTGAATTCAATAACATAAAACCGATCTTCCGCAGGATAGATTTCACTGATGACCTGCCGCAGTTGTTCGAGGGTCATATTCTCCTGTTGAGCATGCTGTTCAGTTAGCGTGTCGAGGGTCACCGTCGAGGTCGCGGTAACGGCGATAGTGCAAAAGTAGCCGTCATCTTCATAGCGTCCGACGCGCAGCACGTCACCGGGCTTAAAGTGCGACTCCGCCGCATCGCGAATGGTGATCGTTTTGCGCCCGGCGAGGATGTCGTCCTGAAAACGCTGAAAAAAGGTAATGTCATTAGCCTGCATGATATAATTCCGTCCTGGTCTTTATGAATTGTGAGTTCGCCACTGTGAGTATGTTCTCCCACGCCGCTGTCGCCAGTCTCAATAATCTTGAGATGATGGTCTACCACTACGTCATTAAGAATCGTGACAAAGTGATGTACATGACTATTCGCGAACTGGCCGAGGCCGCCGGGGTCTCCACCACCACCGTGTTGCGCTTCTGCCGCAAACTGCAGTGCGAGGGCTACTCTGAATTTCGCGTACGCTTTAAATTATATCTTGAGCAGAACGAGCCTCAACAGGCAAATATCGGCGCCAGCGAAATAATGAGCTTTTTTAAAAGCGTCAATAACGATGAGTTCGATCAATTGCTCGAACAAGCCGTCGATATTATTCTCTCCTCCGAACGTATTATTTTCGTCGGCGCCGGCACCTCCGGCGCGCTGGCGAAATATGGCGCTCGCTTCTTTTCTAACGTCGGGAAATTCAGCAACCATATTGACGATCCTTATTTCCCGGTCACCAATGACATGGCCCGCAATGCGCTGGCGATTGTGCTTTCCGTCTCCGGCGAAACCGAAGAGATTCTTCGCTTTGCCAGCCAGTTCAGTCTGCATCACTGCAAGGTGATGTCGATTACCAGCCATGAGCATTCGCGGCTGGCAAAACTGGCTGATTTCAATCTCTCCTGGCACGTGCCGCAAACGCGCATCGGCGGCGTTTACGATATTACAACGCAGATCCCGGTGATATATATTCTCGAAACCCTGGGGCGTAAATTAGCGCGCAAAATCGGCTAAAAATAACAGCCTGTTTTTCCGATGTAACATATTACTTTTAGCGGAATTTGTTATATCGTGACATTCAATTTCGCTTTGCTAGACTCAATCGCAATAGTTATTCATAGAGATTAGCAAAGATGAAAAAATTGACTCTTCCAAAAGACTTTTTGTGGGGCGGCGCGGTCGCCGCGCATCAGGTTGAAGGCGGCTGGAATAAAGGCGGCAAAGGCCCCAGCATCTGCGACGTTTTAACCGGCGGGGCGCACGGCGTGCCGCGCGAAATCACCCAACAGGTCGAGGCGGGTAAATATTACCCTAACCATGAAGCGGTTGATTTTTACGGCCACTACAAAGAAGACATCAAACTGTTCGCCGAGATGGGTTTCAAGTGCTTCCGCACCTCTATTGCCTGGACCCGCATCTTCCCGCAGGGCGACGAAACCCAGCCGAATGAAGAAGGGCTGAAATTCTACGATGACATGTTTGATGAACTGCTGAAGTACAACATCGAGCCAGTGATCACCCTTTCCCACTTTGAAATGCCGCTGCATCTGGTACAGCAGTACGGCGGTTGGACCAACCGCAAAGTGGTCGATTTCTTTGTGCGCTTCGCCGAAGTCGTCTTTGAGCGCTATAAGCACAAAGTGAAATACTGGATGACCTTTAACGAGATCAATAACCAGCGTAACTGGCGCGCGCCGCTGTTCGGCTACTGCTGTTCCGGCGTGGTCTATACCGAGCATGAAAACCCGGAAGAGACCATGTACCAGGTGCTGCATCACCAGTTCGTCGCCAGCGCGCTGGCGGTGAAAGCGGCGCGGCGCATCAACCCGGAAATGCAGGTCGGCTGCATGCTGGCGATGGTCGCCCTCTACCCTTACTCCTGCAAACCGGAAGATGTCATGTTTGCCCAGGAGTCGATGCGCGAACGCTATGTCTTTACCGATGTCCAGCTGCGCGGTTACTACCCGAGCTATGTGTTGAATGAATGGGAACGCCGCGGCTTCAACATCAAGATGGAAGACGGCGACGCGCAGATCCTGCGTGAAGGCACCTGCGCCTATCTCGGCTTCAGCTACTACATGACCAACGCGGTGAAAGCCGAAGGCGGCACCGGCGATGCCATTTCCGGCTTCGAAGGTAGCGTGCCGAACCCGCACGTTAAAGCCTCCGACTGGGGCTGGCAGATTGACCCGGTTGGCCTGCGCTACGCCCTGTGCGAACTGTATGAGCGCTACCAGAAGCCGCTGTTTATCGTGGAAAACGGCTTTGGCGCCTACGACAAAGTAGAAGCCGACGGCAGCATCAACGATGACTACCGCATCGATTATCTGCGCGCCCACGTCGAAGAGATGATAAAAGCGGTGACTTATGACGGCGTTGATCTGATGGGTTATACCCCATGGGGCTGCATCGACTGCGTCTCCTTCACCACCGGCCAGTACAGCAAACGCTACGGCTTCATCTACGTCAATAAACACGACGACGGCACCGGCGACATGTCCCGCTCGCGCAAGAAGAGCTTTAACTGGTACAAAGAAGTCATCGCCAGCAACGGCGAGAATCTGTAATTAACCGCCCTCTCCCGGCCGGGAGGGGGCAAATCACTTATCCGCCAGACACTTCTTTACAGCTTTACCATTGCTAAAACGCGTTCGCCCGATAAGATAGGCCTCGTGAATATTTGAGGCGACCATGATTAAGCGACAACGCAAAGCCATTCTTCTTGTACTCCTTGCCTGCCTGGTGGTGCTGATCTGCACCGCCCAGAGAATGGCGGGGATGCATGCGTTGGTGATGAACGTCACGGCCGCCAGCCAATCCGCTCAACCTGGCCCAGATAATGCCGAGGCGCCGGTTTCCCCCTGCGAACTCAGCGCCAAGTCGCTGATGGCCGTTCCGCCGATGCTGTTTGAAGGGGCGCTATTAGCGATCGCTCTGCTGCTGGCGGTGCTGGCGGCCATCCCGCCGCGCATCGAGCGAATCTGGCCTCCCCGCGTCATTTCTCCTCCCCGATTGCGGGTGCATCTACGATTATGCGTCTTCCGTGAGTGATTAATTCTCCTGACAGCTCAGGTTAATTTATTACTTACGGAGAAAATTTATGTTTATGGTATTCAGGCGACTGCTGGTCTGCCTGCTTTGGCTATGGCTGCCCGTCAGCCAGGCCGCCGATAGCGGCTGGCTGCATGTCGCCGACAATCAACACGCCAGCGTGCGCCTGCGGGCGCAAAGCGAAAGCAATGGCGACACCCGCCTGCTTTTAGACGTAGCGCTGGAAAAGGGCTGGAAAACCTACTGGCGTTCGCCGGGCGAAGGCGGCATCGCGCCGGCTATCACCTGGCGCACGCCGCTGGAGGTGAACTGGCGCTGGCCGACGCCGCAACGCTTCGACGTCGCGGGTATTTCCACTCAGGGGTATCACGGCGACGTTAGCTTCCCGATGACCCTGCGCGGCAAAATACCGCCGACGCTTAGCGGCGTACTGACGCTCTCTACCTGCAGCAATGTCTGTATTCTCACTGACTACCCCTTTTCGCTGGATATGACGGCTCCGGCGGGGGAGCAATTTAATTACGATTTCACCCGCGCGATGGGCACGCTGCCCCTGCGCGACGGTCTCACCTCGGCGCTTAGCGCCAGCTACGTCAGCGGTAAGCTGACGGTAACCGCCCGCCGCGATGCCGGTTGGCAGCAGCCAGCGCTGTTTATTGACAGCATGGAGGATGTCGATTTCGGCAAGCCGAGTTTTACCAGCCGCGGCGATACGTTGACTGCCACCGTACCGGTCACCGATAGCTGGGGCGAAGCGGCGCCGGATCTGAGCGGCAAAACGCTGTCGCTGGTGCTGGCCGATAGCGGTCAGGCGCAGGAAAGCCAAATCGCCATCGCCGCCGGCAGCGCTGCGCCGGGGCTGGCGTTAGGCTGGGTGCTGCTGATGGCGCTGGCCGGCGGGCTTATTCTCAACGTTATGCCTTGCGTGCTGCCGGTGCTGGCGATGAAACTCGGCTCATTGGTGCAAACCGAACGTCGCGAACGCGGCGCGGTGCGGCGGCAGTTCCTCGCCTCGGTATGCGGGATCGTCGTCTCCTTCCTGGCGCTGGCGCTGATGATGACCGCGCTACGCTTAGGCAATCAGGCGCTCGGCTGGGGGATCCAGTTCCAGAACCCGTGGTTTATCGGCGCGATGGCGCTGGTGATGGTGCTGTTCAGCGCCAGTTTATTAGGGCTGTTCGAAATCCGTCTCTCCTCCAGCGCCAGTACCTTCCTCGCCACCCGGGGCGGCAACGGCTTAATGGGCCATTTCTGGCAGGGCGCCTTCGCCACCCTGCTGGCGACGCCCTGTACCGCGCCGTTCCTCGGTACCGCCGTTTCGGTGGCGCTAGTGGCGCCGCTGCCGCTGTTGTGGGGGATTTTCTTCGCCATGGGGATCGGCATGAGCCTGCCGTGGCTGCTTATCGTCGCCTGGCCGGGTCTGGCGCAACGACTTCCACGTCCAGGCCGCTGGATGAATCATCTGCGGGTGGTGCTGGGGTTGATGATGCTTGGCTCAGCGCTATGGCTGGTCAGCCTGTTGACGATCCACATCGGCCGTACGCCGGTGCTTACCCTGCTGGTGATTCTGGCCATCGTCCTGCTCCTGGCCACCGCCTGGCGCTACCGCTGGCGTACGGCGCTGCGAGCGGGCGCTCTGGCCATCGTGGTAGCGGGCGCCGTCGCCTTTGTCGCCCAACAGGACGGCCAGGGCCCGCGTCGCGACCGGGTTAACTGGCAGCCGCTCAGCGAGCAGGCTATCGCTAACGCCCTGGCTGAGCATAAACGGGTATTTATTGATGTCACCGCCGACTGGTGCGTGACCTGTAAAGCCAATAAATACAACGTGCTGCTGCGCGACGACGTCCAGCAGGCGCTATCAGAACCAGACTTGGTCGCCTTACGTGGCGACTGGACCCGCCCCTCCGCCGACATTAGTCAGTTTTTAACCGCTCGCGGCAGCGCCGCGGTGCCGTTTAACCAGATTTACGGACCGGGATTGCCGCAGGGACAGATTCTGCCTGCGCTGTTAGACCGCGAACAACTTCTCGCCACCCTGTCCGCCGCTAAAGGAAAATAACATGAGAGCTATCACCGCCTTATTGCTGCTGTGCGTATCGGCCTTCAGCTTCGCCGCCCCGGCGGAAGAACCACAATCGAACGGTAATGACCAGTTAGCCCAACTGCTGTTTAACGATCCGAATAGCCCGCGCACCGGCGCGAAAGCGCCGAAGCTCACGATCGTCTCGTTTACCGATTACAACTGCCCTTACTGCAAAC
Organism: Klebsiella sp. 141240; assembly: GCF_050600805.1. Lineage (NCBI taxonomy): Bacteria > Pseudomonadati > Pseudomonadota > Gammaproteobacteria > Enterobacterales > Enterobacteriaceae > Klebsiella > Klebsiella sp. 141240. The sequence goes on from NZ_JAQIRK010000001.1 coordinate 286,913, forward strand.
AGTTTGATCCGATGCTGGAAAAAATCGTCCATGATAATCCGGACATCCAGCTCATCGTTAAGCTGCTGCCGTTTAAAGGGCAGAGTTCGGTGAATGCCGCTAAAGCCGCGCTCTCCACCTGGCGTCAACAGCCCGATAAGTTCTGGGCGCTGCATCAGCGGCTGATGGCGAAAAAAGGCTATCACGATGACGCCAGCATCGCCGCCGCGCAGAAGAAAACCGCCACCGATAGCGTGAATATTGATGACAAGACCATGGATTCGCTGAAAATGAACCTGATTTTGTCGCAGGTGCTGAATATTCAGGGCACCCCGGCGACCATCATCGGCGATCAGATGGTGGCCGGCGCAATCCCTGCTGAAGATCTGGAGGGGCTGGTGAAAGAACAGCTGGCGAAAGCCCGTGGCCAGTAAAATCAGGCGCTGGCTGCGCGAGCTGGCGTTATGGCTGCTGATTGGCGCGGCGGTGAGCCTGGCGGTGGATTATTTTCGCCAGCCCACGCTGCCGCAAAACTTCAGCGCCACATCGCTGCAGACACTCGACGGCAGAACGCTGGATCTGAACGCCATGAGCCAGCAAAAGCCGCTGCTGCTGTACGTCTGGGCGACCTGGTGCGGAGTCTGTCGCTATACCACACCGTCGGTGGCATCGCTTGCCGCCGATGGCGGCAATGTGCTGACGGTAGCCCTGCGTTCCGGCGATAACGCCGCGCTGGAGAAGTGGCTTACCAGGAAGAAAATGGCGCTGCCGACGGTAAATGATCCGAGCGGCCAGCTGGCCCGGCAGTGGGATATCCAGGTGACGCCAACTCTGGTGTTCATTTCTCAAGGCGAGGTGAAGTCGGTTACCACCGGCTGGACCAGCAGTTGGGGAATGCGCCTTAGGCTATGGCTGGCCTCCTGGTAGACCGTCGGGTTACCCGGCTCGCGTTGTTGGGTAGCCCGGATAAGGCGTAGCCGCCATCCGGGAAGGTTTCCCCGGCAAGCGCAGCGCCGCCGGGCAATAGACATCTACGGGTTATTTACCGCCCGCTAGTTCGAGGAAGCTACCCGTCACATACGACGCTTTGTCGCTCAGCAGCCAGGCAATGGCCTGAGCGACCTCTTCCGGCTGGCCGCCGCGCTGCATCGGTAGCGAACTTTTCACCCGGTCCACGCGTCCCGGTTCGCCGCCGGAGGCGTGCATCTCGGTATAAATCAGCCCCGGACGCACGCCGTTTACCCGAATCCCCTGCGCCGCCACTTCCAGAGCCAGCCCGGTGGTCAGGGTATCTACTGCCCCTTTCGACGCGGCATAATCAACGTACTCCCCCGGCGCGCCAAGGCGCGACGCCGCCGACGAAACGTTAACTATCGCCCCGCCCTTGCCACCATGCCGATGCGACATGCGCTTGACCGCCTCGCGACAGCAAAGAAAGTATCCGGTGACGTTGGTGGCCAGCACGCGGTTAATACGCTCGGCGCTCAGGCTCTCCACCGTACATTGGGTAAACAGGATCCCGGCGTTGTTGACCAACGCCGTCAGCGGTTCGCCCATGCGGTCAACCGCCTCAAACATCGCCATCACCTGCGCTTCATCGCTGATATCCGCCCGCAGCGCCGTGGCTTTGCCGCCAGATTCAACAATGGTATTGACCACTTCGGTGGCGGCTTTAATGTTGTGATGATAATTAACCGCGACGGTATACCCTTCCTGCGCCAGCAGCAGCGCCGTCGCCCGTCCTATGCCGCGGCTCGCGCCGCTAATCAGAGCTATCGCCATACCTTTCCTCCAAAAAATAAAGGCGCCGCAGCGCCTTTAAAAGTTTAGCTAATTCACCACTTACTGGTATTCGCTCATCGGGACGCAGGAGCAGAACAGGTTACGGTCGCCGTAGACATCGTCCAGGCGTTTTACCGTCGGCCAGTACTTGTTGTGCAACCCAGCCGGGAATACCGCCAGCTCGCGGCTGTACGGATGGTTCCACTCGCCAACCAGCTCGCCCTGGGTGTGCGGCGCGTTCACCAGCGGGTTATCTTCCAGCGGCCATTCACCGGCTTTAACGCGATCGATTTCCGCACGGATCGCCAGCATGGCGTCAATAAAGCGGTCCAGCTCTACCTTGCTTTCCGATTCTGTCGGCTCAACCATCAGCGTCCCGGCAACCGGGAAGGACATGGTCGGCGCATGGAAACCGAAGTCGATCAGGCGCTTAGCAATATCCAACTCGCTTATGCCGGTCTCTTCTTTCAGCGGACGAATATCGAGAATACATTCGTGCGCCACGCGACCATCGCGGCCGGTATACAGCACCGGGTAAGCATCTTTCAATCGGGTAGCGATGTAGTTGGCGTTGAGAATCGCGTTCTGGCTCGCCTGTTTCAGCCCTTCCGCGCCCATCATGCGGATATACATCCAACTGATCGGCAGAATGGAAGCGCTGCCGAACGGCGCGGCGGAAACCGCGCCCTGACGGGTCAGCATGCCTTCAATCTGTACCACGCTGTGGCCCGGTACAAACGGCGCCAGGTGCGCTTTCACGCCGATAGGGCCCATACCCGGGCCGCCGCCGCCGTGCGGAATGCAGAAGGTTTTATGCAGGTTGAGGTGCGAAACGTCAGCGCCGATAAAGCCCGGAGAAGTGATCCCGACCTGGGCGTTCATGTTGGCGCCATCGAGGTAAACCTGACCGCCAAACTGATGCACTATCTCGCATACTTCACGAATGGTCTCTTCATACACGCCGTGGGTCGACGGATAGGTGACCATGATGCAGGAAAGATTCGCCCCCGCCTGCTCTGCTTTTTCACGCAGATCGGCAAGATCGATGTTGCCGTTTTTGTCGCAGGCAACGACCACCACCTGCATACCCGCCATCTGCGCGGAAGCCGGGTTGGTGCCGTGCGCGGAGCTTGGGATCAGGCAGATATCGCGATGGCCTTCGTTGCGGCTCTCGTGATAGTGGCGAATCGCCAGCAGGCCAGCATACTCGCCCTGCGCGCCGGAGTTCGGCTGCATACAGACGGCGTCATAGCCGGTCAATTTAACCAGCCAGTCAGAAAGCTGGGCGATCATCTGATGATAACCTTCCGCCTGCTCGACCGGGCAGAACGGGTGCAGCTCGGCAAATTCCGGCCAGGTGATCGGGATCATCTCCGCCGCGGCGTTCAGTTTCATGGTGCAGGATCCCAGAGGGATCATCGCCTGGTTCAGCGCCAGATCTTTACGCTCCAGCGCGTGCATGTAGCGCATCATCTCGGTTTCGCTATGGTAGCGGTTAAACACCGGATGGGTGAGGATCGCATCGTCGCGCAGCATCGCCGCCGGGATCGAACGACTATCCAGCGCCACGTCTTTATCCAGGGTATCGATATCCAGACCGTGATCGTCGCCGACGATGGCGCGGAACAGGTTCAGCACATCTTCGCGGGTGGTCGCTTCATCGAGCGTAATGCCAACCGCGCCGTGAATATCGCTACGCAGGTTAATCTGCAGCGCTTCGGCACGCGCCAGCACCGCGGCTTTATCCGCCACTTCGACGCAAAGGGTGTCGAAGTAGTGCGCATGGCGCAGCTTCAGCCCTTTCTTCTGCAGGCCGTCGGCCAGAATGTCGGTCAGGCGATGAATGCGGCCAGCGATACGTTTCAGGCCCGCCGGGCCGTGGAAAACCGCGTACAGGCTGGCGATGTTGGCCAGCAGAACCTGCGAGGTACAAATGTTGGAGTTCGCTTTCTCGCGGCGGATATGCTGCTCGCGAGTCTGCATCGCCATGCGCAGCGCGGTATTACCCGCCGCATCTTTCGATACGCCGATAATACGGCCCGGCATGGAGCGTTTGAATTCATCTTTCGCCGCGAAGAAGGCCGCGTGCGGGCCGCCATAGCCCATCGGCACGCCGAAACGTTGAGCGGAACCGAAGACAATATCGGCGCCCTGCTTGCCCGGCGCCGTCAGCAGCACCAGCGCCATAAAGTCAGCGGCGACGCTGACAATCACTTTGCGCGCTTTCAGCTCGGCGATAAGTTTACTGTAATCGTGGATTTCACCGGTGGTGCCAACCTGCTGCAGCAGCACGCCAAAGACATCCTGGTGATCGAGCACTTTGTCGGCCTCATCGACAATCACGTCGAAGCCAAAGGTTTCCGCGCGGGTGCGAACCACATCCAGCGTTTGTGGATGAACGTCGGCGGCAACGAAGAAGCGGTTGGCGTTCTTCAGTTTGCTCACGCGTTTAGCCATCGCCATCGCTTCGGCGGCGGCGGTGGCTTCATCAAGCAGCGAAGCGGAAGCGATATCCAGCCCGGTCAGATCCAGCGTCACCTGCTGGAAGTTCAGCAGTGATTCCAGACGGCCCTGGGATACTTCCGGCTGGTAAGGGGTATAGGCGGTATACCAGCCCGGGTTTTCCAGCATGTTGCGCTGAATGACCGGCGGCAGCTGCACGGCGGTGTAGCCCATGCCGATGTAAGACTTGAAGCGCTTGTTGCGACCGGCGATCGCCTTCAGCTCCGCCAGCGCGGCGAATTCGGTAGTCGCGTCGCCCACCTGTGGTGGGGTCGCCAGCTGGATATCCTGCGGCACAATCTGGCCAATCAGGGCGTTAAGCGAATCCGCGCCGACGGTCTTCAGCATCTCTTGCTGCTGCTGAGCGTCCGAGCCAATGTGACGTTCAATAAAGGCGTCGCGGTTTTCAAGCTGACTTAAAGTCTGAGTCATGAGCGATGGTTCCTGAAACGTGCGGTGAATGTGTTTTCTCCCTCTCCCTTAGGGAGAGGGCTGGGGTGAGGGTATTATCGGTTCCCCTCACCCTTCCCTCTCCCCACAGGGGAGAGGGTAATGGCTTATTCGTCTTCTAACAGAGCTTCATAGGCGGTCGCATCCAGCAGCGCGGCAACCTGCGCTTCGTCGCTGGCTTTAATTTTGAAGATCCAGCCGTCGGCATACGGGTCGCTGTTGACCAGTTCCGGAGAGTCGTTCAGCTCTTCGTTGACGGCAACGATTTCACCGCTAATCGGCGCGTAGATATCAGAAGCCGCTTTCACAGATTCGGCAACGGCGCAATCGGCGCCCGCTTCAACGGTGGCGCCCACTTCCGGCAGGTCAACGAAAACCATGTCGCCAAGCAGCTCCTGCGCGTGCTCGGTGATCCCAACGGTATAGGTACCGTCCGCTTCTTTACGCAGCCACTCGTGTTCTTTGCTGTATTTCAGTTCTGCTGGTACGTTGCTCATCAATTCATCTCCAAAAAAGGGAAATCACACAATGGCTTTGCCATTGCGTACAAAACCAGGTTTAGTCACTTTTACCGGCATTTCACGGTTACGAATTTGCACCACCGCGGTTTCGCCAATCCCGGCCGGTACGCGAGCCAGCGCGATGCTGTAGCCCAGCGTCGGCGAGAAGGTGCCGCTGGTGATAATGCCTTCTTTTTGATTACCGTCGCTATCGGTAAAACGTACCGGCAGGCCGCCGCGCAGGACGCCTTTCTCGGTCATCACCAGGCCAACCAGCTGCTCGGTGCCTTTTTCGCGCTGCATTTCCAGCGCTTCGCGGCCGATGAAGTTACGATCGGCGGGCTCCCAGGCGATAGTCCAGCCCATGTTCGCCGCCAGCGGCGAGACGCTTTCATCCATCTCCTGGCCATACAGGTTCATCCCGGCTTCCAGGCGCAGAGTATCGCGCGCGCCAAGACCACACGGCTTAACGCCGGCGTCCAGCAGACCGCGCCAGAAATCCGCCGCCTGCTCGTTCGGCATAGCGATTTCATAACCCGCTTCGCCGGTATAACCGGTGGTGGCGATAAACAGGTCGCCGGCCTGTACGCCGAAGAACGGCTTCATGCCTTCCACGGCCTGGCGCTGAGCGTCGGTGAACAGCGTCGCCGCCTTCGCTTTCGCCTGCGGACCCTGCACCGCGATCAGCGACAGATCGTCGCGAACGGTGATTTCAAGACCGTAAGGTTCGGCTTGTTCGGAAATCCAGGCGAGGTCTTTTTCACGAGTGGCGGAGTTAACAACGAGGCGGAAATAATCTTCAGAAAGGAAATAAACAATCAGGTCATCGATGACGCCGGCGGAAGCGGTTAGCATGCCGGTGTAGAGCGCTTTGCCTGGGGTGGTAAGCTTCGCCACATCGTTTGCCAGCAAATAGCGCAAGAACTCTCTGATCCGGCTGCCGTGGAAATCGACGATGGTCATATGCGACACATCGAACATCCCTGCATCGCCGCGCACCGCGTGGTGCTCATCAATCTGGGACCCGTAATGCAGCGGCATCATCCAGCCATGGAAATCCACCATGCGAGCGCCGCACAGCGTGTGTTGTTCATACAACGGAGTCTGTTGAGCCATCTTTTCCTCATCGAATAAAACGGAACCAGCCACGATATTGTCGGCGATTTTGCGCCACGAAATCCGGCGACGGCACCGCTTACGGACGCCGACGCAAACGTTCTCTTTTGCCTGAACTTACCACCGAACCCGGTGCTAAACCATAAGGTAAATCAGGACATCACATTAGCTTATGACCAAAGCGCGCCGGAAAGCCTACAGAGTTATTGACTGGAAAAAAGCGATTTATGCCACATAAAATTAACATGATGAGCCAACAAGTCAGGTGATGATGGTGTTTTATGCGATTTTACGGGCCTAATTTCTTTAACAAAAAAAAGAGCGCATTAATAAAACTAATGCGAAATAAGAGGTGAAATTAGAATATTTCAAATGAGGGAGAAAACCCGGCGCGCAGGCCGGGTAAAAGAAGTGTGACGGGGTTAACGTAACCAGGCGGGGAGATCGTTAAGGCCCATCGCCTGACGAATCAGCTGCGGTTTCACGCCAGGCAGCGAATCGGCCAGTTTGAGCCCCATGTCGCGGAGGAATTTCTTCGCCGGATGGCTGCCGGAGAACATTTCGCGGAATCCCTGCATACCCGCCAGCATCAGCGCGGCGCTGTGCTTGCGGCTGCGCTCATAGCGGCGCAGGTACAAATGCTGACCGATATCTTTACCCTGCGCGTGCAGGCGCTTCAGCTCGTCGATAAGTTCGGCGGCGTCCATAAAGCCAAGGTTTACCCCCTGCCCGGCCAGCGGATGAATAGTGTGGGCGGCATCGCCAACCAGCGCCAGACGATGGGCGGCGAACTGACGCGCGTAGCGTCCGGTCAGCGGGAAAACCTGCCGATCGCTTTCAAGCTGGCAAAGGCCAAGGCGATTATCAAAAGCGATGTTCAGCGCCTGGTTAAACGCGGCTGCATCGGCCTGCTGCATCCGCTGCGCCTCCTCCGGCGACAGCGACCAGACGATCGAGCACAGATGCGGATCGCTAAGCGGCAGGAAGGCCAGAATGCCTTCGCCGTGAAACGCCTGACGCGCCACCGCCTGATGCGGCTCGGTGGTACGTATCGTCGCCACCAGCGCATGATGGCGATAGTCCCAGAAGGTCAGTGGAATATCGGCTTTATTGCGCAGCCACGAATTGGCGCCATCGGCGCCGACCACCAGCCGCGCGGTCAGCATGCTGCCGTCCTGCAGGCTCAGGAAGGCTTCGTTTTCGCCCCACGCCACCTGCTGCAGCTGCGCAGGCGCCAGCAGGGTAACGTCAGCGCAGCGCTGTGCTTTTTGCCACAGCGCATAATGCACCACGGCATTTTCAATAATATGGCCCAGATGGCTAAAGCCCATGCTCTGGTCATCGAAGCTAATGCGGCCAAAGCTATCTTTGTCCCACACTTCCATGCCGTGATAGCAGCTGGCGCGCTGGGCGATGATCTCGCTCCAGACACCCAGCTTATCCAGTAGCTTTTCGCTGGCGGCATTAATAGCCGAAACGCGCAGCGCCGGTGGCGCATCGGCGTCAAGAGGCTGCGGCGCCGCTTGTTCCAGCACCGCGACGCGCAGGCCGCTGCCCTGTAAACCACAGGCCACCGCCAGTCCCACCATTCCGCCGCCAACAATGGCAACATCAACACTTTGCACGTTCTACTCCTTAACGGGGAACCCAACCGAGGGTACGCTGCGCCAGCGCATCGCGCGCCGGGGTAAATAATTCCATCGCCATTAGCCCGACGTTGCGCCCCGCCACCAGCGGCGCCCAACGGTTGGCAAAGAGATGCACCAGCCCATCGGTCACGCCGATGGTGGCGGCTTTATCATCCGCTCGCCGCGCCTGATAACGGCACAGCAGGGAATAATTGCCCACATCCTCGCCGAGCGCGTGGGCGTCGGCAAGCAGTTCAGCCAGACTCATCACGTCGCGCAGGCCGAGATTAAAGCCCTGCCCGGCGATCGGGTGTAATGTCTGCGCCGCGTTGCCGACCAGCGCCAGACGGTGCGACACCGAACGGATGGCGGTGGTTAACGCCAGCGGATAAACACTACGCTTACCGGCATGGGTAATGCGCCCCAGCCGCCAGCCGAACGCCTGCTGTAATTGTTGGCAAAAACGTTCGTCAGACCAGCTCAGCACCTCATCGCGCCGCGACTGCGGATGGCACCACACCAGCGAACAGCGCCCTTGCGACATCGGCAGCATCGCCAGCGGACCGTGATCGGTAAAGCGCTCGAAGGCGCGGCCTTCGTGCGGCAACGCGGTGCTAACGTTGGCGATAATCGCCAGTTGCTCATAGGACTGCTGCTGCCAGCTAATGCCGCAGCGGGCGCCCAGCGACGAACGCGAACCATCTGCCGCCACCAGCAGCTCACCGTTGATCGTTTCGCCGCTATCAAGGGTGAGGCTGACGCTGTCCTGGCTGCGGTTGACCGCTTCCACTTTCGTCGGACAGTGCAGGGTGACGCCCGGCGCCTCGCGCAGCAGGCTAAACAGCCGCTGGCCGACATCGTGGAGTTCAACCACCTGCCCCAGCGCCGACAGGCCGTAATCGGCCGCCGCCAGGTTTACAAAACCGGCATGGCCGCGGTCGCTGACGTGTACCCGCTGGATAGGCGTCGCTCGTTTAGCAAGGTTCTGCCAGATACCGATGCGCGCCAGCTGCTGGCAGGTGCCCGCAGCCAGGGCGATCGCCCGATCGTCAAAACCTGGGTGGCGTGACGACGCCGGATCCTGCGCTTCAATCAGATGAACCGGCAGCGCACCGCCGGTCAAACGGGAGATGGCCAGCGCGAGCGTCGCGCCGGTCATCCCGCCGCCGACAATCAGCACACTCATGACTGGCGCGCCGCCGCCATCAGCGCCTCGATCTCATCCGCCTTCTTCACCACGCTGGCGGTGAGATTTTCGTTGCCATCTTCGGTAATCACGATGTCATCTTCAATACGAATGCCGATGCCGCGATATTGGGCCGGTACGTCGGCGTCGGCGGCGATATACAGCCCCGGCTCGACGGTCAGCACCATTCCCGGTTCCAGGACGCGCGAACGGTCGGTGTCGTAATTACCGACATCGTGTACATCCAGACCCAACCAGTGGCTCAGGCCATGCATAAAGTACGGGCGGTGGGCGTTGTTGGCGATAAGCTCGTCAATCTCGCCTTTCAGGATCCCCAGCCGCACCAGGCCGGTAATCATAATGCGCACCACTTCCTGATTAACTTTATAAATGGAGGTACCCGGACGATACAGCTCCAGCGCGGTTTCCAGCGATTCCAGCACGATGTCGTAGATTTCACGCTGCGGTTTAGTGAATTTACCGTTAACCGGGAAGGTGCGGGTGATATCGCCCGCATAGCCGCGGTATTCACAGCCGGCGTCAATCAGCACTAAATCGCCATCACGCAGTTCGGATTCGTTTTCGGTGTAGTGCAGGATGCAGGCGTTTTCGCCGCCGCCAACGATGGTGTTATAAGACGGGAAACGCGCGCCATGGCGGTTGAATTCATGGAGAATTTCGCCTTCCAGCTGATATTCGAACATGCCTGGGCGGCATTTTTCCATCGCCCGGGTATGGGCAAGGGCGGAAATCTCGCCGGCGCGGCGCATTACTTCCAGCTCTTCCGCGGATTTAAACAGGCGCATTTCATGCACCACAGGCCGCCAGTCGATGACGGAGTTCGGCGCCTGCAGGTTCTGACGTGAACCTTTACGCAGTTTTTCGAGGGCGTTAAACACAATTTCATCGGCATAGGCATATTCGCCCTGGGCGAAATAGATAGCGTCCAGGCCGTTGAGCAGTTGATACAGCTGCTGGTTGATTTCGCTAAACGCCAGCGCGCGATCGACGCCAAGTTTCCCCGGCGCGGCATCCTGTCCCAGACGGCGGCCAAACCAGATTTCCGCCGTCAGATCGCGAACGCGGTTAAACAGCACGCTATGGTTGTGCGTGTCATCGCTTTTGATCAGCACCAGCAGCGCTTCCGGTTCATTGAAGCCGGTGAAGTACCAAAAATCGCTGTTCTGCCGGTAGGGATATTCCGAATCTGCGCTGCGTACCGCTTCCGGCGCGGCAAAAATCAGCGCCGCGCTGCCCGGCTGCATCTGCGCCAATAATGCCTGGCGACGAGAAAGAAACTCCTGCTGTGTCATGACGCCCCCTGAATGTCGTTTTTTATTTAGTGTAACGTTGGCTTGCGTACTTCCGGTGCGGTTGGCTGCTGGCGCGCGAAGGTATCATGGCACAGTAACGCGGCGACGCGTACGTACTCAATAATCTCTTCGAGAGACATCTCCAGCTCTTCCTGGTCTTCATCTTCGTCGTAGCCGAGTTGCGCAATGTTACGCAGATCATCGATGGCTTCGCCGGTCTCATCCTTCACTTTATCCAGCTTCGGCTGGGTCACGCCAAGGCCTAACAGGAAATGGTTAACCCAGCCCGCCAGCGCGTCGGCGCGGTCGAAAACGCTGACGTTGTCGCCTTCCGGCATATACAGCTGGAACAGAAAGCCGTCATCTTCCAGCGAGTCGCTGGTGGCGGAATGCATGCTACGCAGCGCCTGGGCCAGTTCATGACCAAAGGCAAGACCTTCGTTGGTCAGGTCATGCACCAGCGGCTGCCAGCTGCTGTCGGTGTTGCCGCCGCAGAGGATGCCGCTTATCAAACCGTGCATTTCGGCCGGGGTTAATCCCACCCCTTGTTGGTTCAGTAACTGGTCTACATCGTTGTAACCAGGCATTTCGTTCTGTATAGACATGCGCATTCGTCATCGTTGGGAGGAATATTCATGATATGCTACCACTTTGGACCCTGGTGAACCAGAAAAGGGCTTGTATCCCCGCACCAGGGTAGCTATAGTGTCGCCCCTTCGCAGAGCCGGGCTCGGACGTGAAGGCAGCGCAGTCAATCAGCAGGAAGGTGGCATGTCTGCACAACCCGTAGATCTCCAAATTTTTGGCCGTTCACTGCGAGTGAATTGCCCGCCTGAACAAAGGGATGCCCTGAATCAGGCAGCTGAAGACCTTAATCAGCGGTTGCAAGATTTAAAAGAACGCACTAGAGTCACAAATACTGAGCAGCTGGTCTTCATCGCCGCGTTGAACATCAGCTATGAGTTGACTCAGGAAAAAGCGAAGACCCGCGACTACGCCTCCAGTATGGAACAGCGCATTCGCATGCTTCAGCAGACCATCGAACAGGCATTGCTTGAGCAAGGTCGCATAAGCGAAAGACCGGGGTCGAAGTTTGAATAACACTTTGCAGTTAACTGTGTTAGAGTAATCGCAAGAACAAAATTTCTCTGAGATGTTTGCAAGCGGGCCAGTCCCCTGAGCCGATATTTCATACCACAAGAATGTGGCGCTCCACGGTTGGTGAGCATGCTCGGTTCGCCCGAGAAGCCTTAAAACTGTGACGACGCATTCACCTTGAACCAAGGGTTCAAGGGTTACAGCCTGCGGCGGCATCTCGGAGATTCCCTTCTTAAGTTCGCATTATCCCCTCAACGTTGTTTTCGGCCTGTGCCGCCCTGTATTACACTTTCCCGTATCGTTTCGCCTGCTCGTAATGAGACCAGCATGACTATACAGCCCGATATCCCGCTCTCCAGACAGCAAATTCGCCAGCAGATCCGCGAGCGTAGACGCGCGCTTAGTGCCGAACAGCAGCAGCGCTTCGCCCTGCAGGCCGCTGAGCGAATGATGGCGTATCCGCCCGTCGTTCTCGCTCATACCGTAGCGCTGTTCCTCTCCTTCGACGGCGAGCTGGACACCCAACCGCTGATTGAGCAATTGTGGCGTGCAGGCAAGCGGGTTTATCTGCCGGTACTGCATCCGTTTAGCCCCGGCAATCTGCTGTTTTTACATTACCATCCGCAAAGCGAGCTGATTTTTAATCGCCTGAAGATTTACGAACCAAAGCTCGACGTGCGCGATGTCCTGCCGCTTGCCGAACTCGATGTGCTGATTACCCCGCTGGTCGCCTTCGATGCCAGCGGTCAACGCCTGGGGATGGGCGGCGGTTTCTACGATCGTACCTTACAAAACTGGCAGCAGTATCGCCTGCAGCCGGTAGGCTACGCCCACGACTGCCAGCAGGTGGACACCCTGCCGATCGAACAGTGGGATGTCCCGCTGCCGGCGGTGATTACGCCAGGCAAAACCTGGCGCTGGTAGATAGGTGCGCGAGTTCGAGAATTGCGCCCGGAAGGCGTTAAAAAAATACGGGCAGGTACCAGACCTGCCCGTGAGGCAACAACAAATTAGTACAGCAGACGGGCGCGGATGGTGCCCGGGATCGCTTTCATCGCCAGCAGCGCCTGCTGCGCGACGTCGCCGTCGGCTTCGATATCAATTACCACGTAGCCCATCTGCGGAGTCGTTTGCAGATACTGGGCGGCGATGTTGATATTCTGCGCGGCGAAAATCTGGTTAAGCGCCGTCAGGATGCCCGGTCGGTTTTCATGAATATGCAGCAGACGGCGTCCGCCGTGCAGCGGCAGAGAAACCTCCGGGAAGTTCACCGCCGACAGCGTAGAACCGTTGTCGGAATACTTCGCCAGCTTGCCTGCCACTTCCAGACCAATGTTCTCTTGCGCTTCCTGAGTTGAACCGCCGATATGCGGCGTCAGGATCACGTTATCGAATTCGCACAGCGGAGAGTTAAACGGATCGCTGTTGGTCGCCGGTTCCGTCGGGAAGACGTCGATGGCCGCGCCGGCCAGGTGTTTACGCGACAGCGCATCGCACAGCGCCGGGATATCGACCACCGTGCCGCGAGAGGCGTTGATCAGCAGCGCGCCCGGTTTCATCAGCGCCAGCTCTTCCGGCCCCATCATATTTTTGGTGGAGGCGTTTTCCGGCACGTGCAGGCTAACGACATCGCTCATGTTCAGCAGGTCGGAGAGGTGCTGAACCTGCGTGGCGTTACCCAGCGGCAGTTTGTTTTCGATATCATAAAAATAGACGTGCATCCCCAGTGATTCCGCCAGAATGCCGAGCTGGGTGCCGATATGGCCGTAACCGATAATCCCCAGTTTTTTGCCGCGCGCTTCAAAGCTGCCTACCGCTTGCTTATTCCACACGCCGCGATGCGCCTTGGCGTTAGCTTCCGGCACGCCGCGCAGCATCAGCAGCAGCTCGCCGATGACCAGCTCAGCCACCGAACGGGTGTTCGAGAACGGGGCGTTAAATACCGGGATACCGCGCTTCGCCGCCGCATCCAGATCGACCTGGTTGGTGCCGATACAGAAGCAGCCCACCGCCACCAGTTTTTCCGCCGCGGCGAAGATCTCTTCAGTCAGATGAGTACGGGAACGCAGGCCGATAAAATGGGCATCACGGATCGACGCTTTCAGCTCTTCAGTATCGAGCGCGCCTTTGTGAAATTCGATGTTGGTGTAACCTGCCGCACGAAGGTTATCGATTGCTTTCTGATGCACGCCTTCAACTAGCAGAAATTTAATCTTGTCTTTTTCCAGTGATACCTTAGCCATTTCCCCGTCCTGTTTTTATTGGTACTGATGTCGTGCTGAACAAAAACTCTTCCAGCAACATATCAAAAAAAACTATCGCGGCAATATGAACGTTTGCCTCGCCGACCTGAAGAAATATCACGTTGAAGCAAAAGACAGGACAAAACACCAGAAAGAGAATAGATGGCAGATTGTTACTCAGAAAGGTTACGTAAATGTGACACAAGTCACCAAATTAAGGCCATAGAAAAAAATTTAGGGGGAAGCGCGAAACTTCCCCCCGATCGTCTTATTTACTGACGATGGTCTTCACGCCGTCGGCGGTACCGATCAGCGCCACGTCGGCGCCGCGGTTGGCGAACAAGCCGACGGTCACCACGCCCGGGATACCGTTAATGGCGTTTTCCAGCGCGATAGCGTCCAGGATTTCCAGGCCGTGTACATCGAGGATCACGTTGCCGTTATCCGTCACCACGCCCTGACGATATTCCGGGCGGCCGCCCAGCTTCACCAGCTGACGCGCGACGGCGCTGCGCGCCATCGGGATCACTTCCACCGGCAGCGGGAAGTTGCCGAGGATATCAACCTGCTTGGAGGCGTCGGCGATGCAGATAAACTTATCGGCAACCGAGGCGATGATCTTTTCGCGGGTCAGCGCCGCACCGCCGCCTTTGATCATCTGCATGTGGCCGTTAATTTCATCCGCGCCGTCAACGTAGATGCCCAGGCGGTCGACGGAGTTAAGGTCGAATACCGGGATACCGAGGCTTTTCAGCTTTTCGGTAGAGGCGTCGGAGCTGGATACCGCGCCTTCGATCTGCCCTTTCATGGTTCCCAGCGCATCAATAAAATGCGCCGCCGTGGAGCCGGTGCCGACACCGACAATGGTGCCCGGTTGTACATATTGCAGCGCTGCCCAGCCGACTGCTTTTTTCAGTTCATCCTGCGTCATGATTATCGTCCGAGATGTGAATACTTACCGCGCATTATAGAACATCGACGGATGAAATGTCCCTGCGATGGCGATCACACATCTGAGCAGACCATTTTCGTCTTTATCAAAAACAAATTTATGTCATAGTGCGGGTTAACGAAAAGTTATGGGGGTACGCCAGAATAATGAAACGACCGGACTACAGAACATTACAAGCGCTGGATGCGGTGATTAGGGAACGTGGGTTTGAGCGCGCCGCGCAGAAGCTATGCATTACACAGTCCGCCGTCTCACAGCGTATCAAACAGCTGGAAAACATGTTTGGCCAACCGCTGCTGGTGCGTACCGTACCGCCGCGCCCGACCGAGCAGGGGCAAAAACTGTTGGCTCTGCTGCGCCAGGTTGAGCTGCTGGAAGAAGAGTGGCTTGGCGATGAGCAGACCGGCTCCACGCCGCTGCTGCTGTCGTTGGCGGTCAACGCCGACAGTCTGGCGACCTGGCTGCTGCCGGCGCTGGCCAACGTGTTATCCGACTCCCCTATCCGCCTCAATCTGCAGGTTGAAGATGAAACCCGCACCCAGGAGCGCTTGCGTCGTGGGGAAGTGGTCGGCGCGGTGAGTATTCAGCCGCAGGCGCTGCCAAGCTGCCTGGTCGATCAACTCGGTGCGCTCGATTACCTGTTCGTCGCCTCGAAGGAATTTGCGCAACGCTATTTCCCTAACGGGGTAACGCGTTCTGCGCTGCTGAAAGCGCCGGTGGTCGCCTTCGATCATCTCGACGATATGCACCAGGCGTTCCTGCAGCAAAACTTCGACCTGCCGCCGGGTAGCGTGCCCTGCCATATCGTCAACTCGTCGGAGGCCTTCGTGCAGCTGGCGCGTCAGGGCACTACCTGCTGTATGATCCCGCACCTGCAGATCGAGAAAGAGCTGAAGAGCGGCGAGCTTATCGACCTGACGCCGGGGCTGTTCCAGCGCCGAATGCTCTACTGGCACCGCTTTGCGCCGGAAAGCCGCATGATGCGCCGGGTGACCGATGCGCTTATTGATTACGGCCACAAGGTGCTGCGCCAGGATTAAACGGCGGGCATAAAAAAAGCCACTTCACTGAAGTGGCTTTTTTGTCGCTGCGGCTTACTGAGCCGGTTTCGGCGCTTCAGCTGGTTTCGCCGGCGCGGCAGGCGCGGCGGCCTGTGCTGGCTGCAGTTCAAAGACCACGTCAACCTGATCATCAAACTGGATGGTCGCCTGCTCGTAGGTTTCCTGGGCGGAGACCGGCGCGGCGTCAGCCGCCTTCATCATGCGAACCATCGGGCTCGGCTGATAGTTGGAAACATGGTAACGCACGCTATAGACCGGCCCCAGCTTGCTGTGGAAGCCAGCAGCCAGCTCCTGCGCCTGATGCACCGCATCATCGATAGCCGCTTTACGCGCTTTATCTTTATAGGCGTCAGGTTGCGCAACGCCCAGCGATACGGAACGAATTTCGTTCAGCCCCGCTTTCAGCGCGCCGTCCAGCAGGCCATTCAGCTTATCGAGCTGACGCAGGGTAACTTCGACGGTACGCACCGCGCGATAGCCTTTGAGGATGCTTTTCCCGTTCTGATAGTCGTAATCAGGTTGGGTACGCAGGTTTGCCGAGCTGATATCCTTTTTGGCAATGCCGCTCTTTTCAAGGAAAGAGAGATATTGCGCAACGCGATCGTCAGCCTGTTTTTTTGCCGATGCCGCATCTTTTGCCGCGACGTTAACTTCAATCGCCAGAGTGGCGATATCCGGAACCGCTGCAACGCTTGCTGTGCCTGAAGTCACAATGTGCGGGCCATCCGGCAATTCATTTGCCTGCGCCGCCATCGTGCTGAATCCGAGTGCTGCCGCCAGGGCTAAGACTTTTAACTTCACTGTCGTTTCTCCATCTTGCTTAGGTCGCCCATTTTAAGGACGCATGCCAGCTAGCTTAGCGCTTACGCGCGGAAAGTCCATCGGACTAAGCCTGGTTGATGAGCATCTGTATATGTTGCAGGCCATCTTTTGCCAACTGCAGGGCGATAAACCACATCACCAGCCCGACAAGCACGTTGATGATTCGCTGCGCCCGCGCGGTACGTAAACGCGGCGCCAGCCACGCGGCCAGCAGCGCCAGGCCGAAGAACCATAAGAATGACGCGCTAATCGTCCCCAGCGCGAACCAGCGTTTGGGCTCGACCGCCAGCTGTCCGCCGAGGCTTCCGAGCACCACAAAGGTATCGAGATACACATGAGGGTTAAGCCAGGTCACCGCCAGCATGGTGACGATAATTTTCCAGCGCCCTTGCTTCATGACCTCGGCGCTGGCCAGCTCGAGATTATTGCTCATCGCCGTCTTCAGCGCGCCGAAGCCATACCATAACAGGAAAGCGACGCCGCCCCAGGTGACCAGCGCCAGCAGCCACGGCGACTGCATCAGCAGCGCGCTACCGCCGAAAATTCCGGCGCAGATCAACGCCAGATCGCTAAGCGCACACAACAGCGCAATCATTAAATGATACTGGCGGCGGATCCCCTGATTCATCACGAAAGCGTTTTGCGGCCCGAGCGGCAGGATCATCGCCGCGCCCAGCGCAAGCCCTTGAAAGTAATAAGATAGCATCGTTTAATTTTCCGGTTTCATCGTTAATGCCGGAGAATATAGCGTGTCGTCATCATTAGCGGAAATTGATAATTTTAATCATTAATAAGTAAAGCTAATGCACAAAGACAAAAAAAAGACCGGCGGTGCCGGTCTTGTGCCATAGCAGGAAAAAATTACTGCGCTTTTTCCTGCTGATTTACCATGTGTACGTCCATCTGCGGATACGGGAAGCTGATGCCGTTAGCGTCGAAATCACGCTTAATGCGCTCCAGCACGTCCCAGTAGACGTTTTGCAGGTCGCTGCTTTTGCTCCATACGCGAACCACGAAGTTTACCGAAGAGGCGCCCAGTTCATTAAGGCGAACGGTCATTTCGCGATCGCGCAGAATGCGGTCATCGGATTCGATAATCGCGGTCAGCAGTTGTTTCACCTTATCGATATCGGCATCGTAGGAGACGCCGATAATAAACTCATTACGGCGCGCCGGCTCACGGGAGAAGTTAATGATATTGCCAGCGATGATTTTGCCGTTCGGCACCACCACGATTTTGCCATCGACGGTACGCAGAGTAGTGGAGAAAATCTGCACGTTCTGCACGGTGCCCGCGATGCCGCCGAGATCGACATATTCACCGGCGCGGAACGGGCGGAACATCACCAGCAGTACGCCTGCGGCAAGGTTCGACAATGACCCCTGCAGCGCCAGACCCACGGCCAAACCGGCGGCGCCCAGCACGGCAATCACTGAGGCGGTCTGCACGCCAACGCGGCCCAGGGCGGCAATCAGCGTAAAGGCGATAATCGCGTAGCGCACCAGCGCGGAGAGAAAATCGGCGACAGTTGCGTCTATCTTACGCGCCAGCATCAGACGGTTGACGGTGTTAGAAACGATGCGCGCCACGATCATCCCGATGATCAGGATAACGATAGCGGCAACGATGTTGACGGCATAGCTCAGCAGCAACTCCTGGTTGCGCGCCAGCCAGGTCCCGGCATGGTTGATGCTATCGACAACGTTCAAATCTTCCATTTAGTAATCCTTGGGTCATATCAAAAAAAAGCAAATGAGATCATTCTCACGAAAATGACCTTTTAAAGGTAAACAAAAACCACCGAAGATGCCATTTCTCAATCTGATCCAGATGAAACTAACGCAGCATTACGCTTGCGCAGGACGATCCACCATCCGCAAAAAACCGCTGACTAATGCCTCTTTGCGCTCGAACGCCCTGGCGATTTCACTGACAACTTTGCCGCTGCCGGCATTCTTCCAGGCAACGGAGAGCGGCGAAGGCTGGCGGGGGTTGGCGACCGCACGGGCCACCAGCGCGCCGGACTCCAGGTAAGCGCGACACATCCGCTCCGGCAAGAAGCCGACCCCCAGGCCGCTAAGATGGCAGGCCAGCTTGGTGCTGAGATCCGGCACCTTGATCTCTTTTTGCCCGTTGAGCAGCCAGGCGACACGACGCGTCAGAGTCCGCGATGTATCTTCAATATTAATTGCCGGATAGCGGCGTAGCGCATCGTCGGAGAGCACCGCCGCGGGATGAGTGGCAAGGGGATGATTCTGCGCCACCACAAACTGCCAGCGAATATCGCCGAGCGGCAATAAAGAGATATTGTTGGACAGGGATTCCGAGCCGGTGACGCCAATCGCCAGCTGGAAATCGTCGTATAGCAAAGAGTCCCAGACCCCCATATAGACCTGGCGGGAAAGCTGAAAGCGGGTAAAGGGAAACTGCTGATGTAGCCAGGTCAGGAGATCCGCGGCGCTTTGCGGCTGATACAGAAGATTATTGATAACGATATTAACCTGTCTTTCGACGCCGGCATTAATCTGCTGGAGTTCATCGGGCATCACGTCGAGCCAGTTCAACCACTGCCGACAGTGCTCAAGCAGATGTTGCCCGGCCAGCGTCAGGCTTACCGATCGGGTCGTGCGTAAGAAGAGCTGCGTTGCCACCTGCTCTTCCAGCGTTTTGATACGATAGCTAATCGCCGCTGGCGTTTTGTGCAGCAGACTGGCCGCGCGGGAGAAACTCCCGGTCTCGGCGACCTGTATAAACGTGCGGATGGTTTCCTGATCGAGCATGCGTTCTCCTTGAATCCACTCTCTGTAACCAGTGCTGCGCGAATGCCATCCCCAGCAGGGTATCAGCCCCAGAAGTATGACCTACCGCCAGCAAACGCTGAATTGCCCGCTTAGGATCGCCGGTCGATTGCAGCCCGCGCATCACCTTAACCACCGGCAGCGAAAACTCGCCGCGCCTGGCGCTATTCAGATAGCTACAGCTTACCGAAGTTGTCAGCGAGGTAAGTTGATCCGCCGGGGGGATAAACGCGTGCAGGCGGTCAGAAAAACCGGCGCCGTGCAGCACCGCCAGCATCCCGGCGAGCATATCATCGCCGCTGGGGGTTAATCCTGGCCCGTTGCCAATCAGCCATTCCCAGTCCGGGCGCTCGCCGCGCCGCCAGCGCTCAAGCTCGCCCATAATAGATGAATAAAACGGCCTATCCGCCAGCGGCTGATTGAGCGCGGCGCATAGTCCGCTCTGGCATGAATAAGCCGAAAGATTGAGAAGAAACGAGCGGCCGACGGGAAAGCGAAGTTTGAGCGTCCGACGCGGGCGGATGGCAACGCCCTCACCCCACAACAAGCGCCCTTGCTTAACCAGCCGCGGAAGATTAGCCAACTGCGCAAACTCGGTGCTGCTAAATAGAATACCCGTCGGGCCAATACCTTTACCGTAGCGAAACAGCGTCAGTAAAGTTCCATCGGCGTGGGCGAAATTAACCGCCTGTGAAAACTGACTATGGCGCTGCCACACGCCGTCGGCTAACTGTTCAAGGCCGGTACAGGCCAGCGCATTGAGGGTTTTCATCGGCGTCTCTCCGGGGCGGCAGCGCCGCCCCTCTCACGACTCAGGCAGTGATGTGGTGCAGTTCGGCCAACGCCTCCAGCGCTTTCTCAAAGCACAGCAGCGGCGCGCGAACGGTTCCCGCCCCCACCTGGCCTATCCCCGCTTCGCGGTGGGCAATACCGGTATTGATAAGCGGTGTGATGCCGGTTTCCACGACCCGACGAACATCCAATCCCAGACAGGCGCCTTTGAAATCCCATGATGGGATCTGGAACAGCGGGTTGTTGGCAAGATAGATTTCAGACATCTCTTCCGATGTTTCCAGCGCCGCGCCCATGCCGCCAGCGCCGACGAAGCGCGTTACACCCGGTGCGGCAATCATCGCCGCGCCGCCGATCCCCAGCGTTTCGGTAATCGCGCTATCGCCGATGTCCGGATTAGCATCCGCCTGGCTGTAGCCGGTGAAGAACAGCCCCTGCGGCGTATTCACCGGTGCGGTAAACCAGCGATCGCCGGTACCGCTAACGCGAATACCGAATTCGCGGCCGTTGCGGGTCATGGCGGTCACCACCGAGCCGGCTTTGATTTCCGCCGCCGCATCCATCACCGCTTTGCTGTAAGCCATCGCCAGGTTGAGGAAGAACTGATCGGTAACGCTGAGGAACTGCAGCACGGCGACAATTTCCGCATTCGGCCGATCCAGGCCGGCAATGACCGGCGACAGCGTGCGCAGCAGCAGCGACGAGGCGGCGATATTACGCTGGTGGAACTCATCGCCCATGGTAATCGCCTGCGCCATCATCGCCGTCAGGTCAACGCCGTTTTCCATTCGTGACAGCGCTTCTTGCAGCACCGGCGCGAGCGTGTCGCGCATCCAGCGCAGACGCGTTTGCACATCCTCGCCGTAGGCGCCGAAGCGCATCACTTTGCCGATCCCTTCATTCAGGTTACAGCAGGATTGGTTACCATGAACCACATCGCGTACCACCAGCACCGGCATGTTCGCCGAGGTGATCCCGCCCATCGGCCCCACCGCGCCCACGTGGTGGCAAGGGATGAATTCCACCTCTTCCTGCTCCAGCATCCGCACGGCTTCTTCTTCGCTCGTCGCCCAGCCTTCAAACAACGATGCGCCGATACAGGCTCCGCGCATCGGCCCGGTCATCTCTTGCCAGGCGATTGGCGGCCCGGCGTGCAGTAATTTACGTCCAGAAGATAGTTCAGCCACCGCCTCTTTCGCAGGACGGACGGCAACCCAATGCGGGCGCGCGGCTTTAATTCGTTCGATAATGGCTTCGTTAGCCTGTGCAATTGATGAGTACATATCCATACCTCTGAACTTAATGTAACTGCTTGAGTAAACTGGCGAGACGAGCGTTACCGCCGGCAACGGGCGCCCACTGATAATGCACCACTGGCGTACCGCTGCTTTGTAGATCCAGCGCGAAGCTGCGCAACCCGGCATTAATGACCTGCACGCCGTCGAGCAGCGGGTTATGCGCTGTCGATTCGCTCTGCGGCTGATGCTGCGTCAGGCTAACCGCCAGTAGCGTCGCCTCTTCGAGGGTTTCGACCACCGCAACCCCGGCATCGCGCAGGATGGCTATCTGCTCGCTACGGCCCTGCGGGTCGGCATCGGTGCCGGTCATGGTGGCGATGACCACCAACGGCGCGGCACGTTTACGCCGGACCTGCTCGATGGCCTCAACCACCGCCCCGGCCGGATCGGCGCAGGCGCCATAGCCCAACACCACATCCAGCAACAGCACGCCAACTTCCGGCATTGCCGCCAGCTTCTCAATTTCAATGCTACGGGTGGTTGGGTCGATCATCGGATGCGGTCTGCCGAGGGTGTAACTATCGTCGCCAAGGTCGACAATGCGATGCCCGCCGGCTTCCAGCATCACGCCCTCGGCGTGGCTATCGCTGACCGGCACTTCCAGATGATCGGAGAGCAGCATCGCGGCCTCGGCGGCAAGGGTACCGCCAGCGTACAGGCCATAAATCCCCTTGCCTGCAACCTGCGGCTGGCTCTGCCGCTGTTGCGCTACCCGCATCAGCAGTACCGCCAGCTGCGCGGCGTCCGCCAGCGAGTTCGCCAGCCAGACGTTGCCCTCGCGGCGCTGCTCGGCACGGCTACCGAGGAACAGCGCCACCACCGGTTTATTCTGTTTTTGCATGGCGGCAATGATGCGGGCACGCACCTGTGGCGAAGGCGGTTTGGAGACAAAAGCGATAACCTGCGTCGCGCTATCGGCCGCCAGCATCTCCAGCGCGGTCAGGGCGCTGATGCCGCCGACTTCGGCGCTGAGATCGCGCCCGCCAAGGCCGATGGCGTGGCTAATTCCCTGTTGATGCAGCGCCACCTGCGAGGTGATTTCCTGGATCCCGGTCCCCGATGCGCCGATGACGCCAATTCCGCCCTGCGGTAAAACGTTGGCAAAGGCCAGTGGACTGCCGGCGATCATTGCCGTTCCGCAGTCCGGTCCCATCACAATGAGCCCCTTCTCGCGAGCCAGCGTTTTCAGTTCAACTTCTTGCTCCAACGGGACGTTATCGGAAAACAGCATCACGCTCTTATTGGCTAACAATCCCTCTTTCGCCACCCCGGCGGCGTACTCCCCTGCCACCGAAACCAGCAACAGATTCGCGTCCGGTAATTTCTGGCAGGCGCTCTCCCAGCGCCGCGCCTTGACCAGCTGCGTTGAGCTGCCTGATGCATTAGCGATAGCGCTCAGCTCTTTCTCTAACTGTTCACGGATTAAATCGAGAATTTCCGGCTGCGCTTCCTGCGTGCGAACTGCGACACAAATATCGTTGGGCGTCGCCTCGGCGAAATCCGGATGCCAGAATCCGGTCGACTCCAGCATCGATTTATTCGCCGGGGTGCCCATCATGACCGAAACCTGATCCACTTCCGGGCGTTCACTTAATTTTCGGGAAATAATCATCAGGCTTACGGAATCCTGAAAGCTTCCCTTTTTAATAAAAGCGTAAATCATTACCGCTACCTCTTTATGTGCGTTTTTCTTTTAAAAACAGCATAGCGACCAGACCAATGACCAGCAGCGCCGCGGAAACATAAAAACTCGAAGCCAGACTGCCGGTAATATCGCGCGCCGCCCCTGCAATAATTGGCGCCAGAATCGATGAGCTCATCCCGATAAAATTAAATAAACCAAACGCGGTGCTGTAATTGGTTTCATCGACGCTATCGGCGACCAGCGCCACCAGCACCGGATCCAGCGCCAGTTTGCCAACCAGGCCATACACGCACAGCGCCACGATGACGCCGGTCATACTCGGCATCCAAATAATGGAAAGCATGCTGGCAATCGCCACCGGCACGAGGAATAAAATTAACGGTTTGCGGCGACCTAATTTATCCGACAGCCCTGAGAACAACAGCGCGCCGGGAATAGAGATCCACGCGACCAGCGACGAAATAAATCCGGTTTCGCTACCGGCAATACCGCGCTCGTTTTGCAGATAATAAGGAAGCCAGGTCAGAATAACGAAGAAACCAAACAGGCTGCAGAACACCATAATATAGGTCAGAATTAAATTACGATTCTTCAACAGATCGCTAAATTTACCTTTTTGTACCGGTTTGCCCTCAGCGTCGGCGGTGCGCTTTTTCTCTTTCACGAATAGCCAGATAGCAATCCCTACCAGCACCGAAGGTATCGCCATGGCATAAAACGGCATCCGCCACGAGTAACCCTGGTCATAGACCAGCCAGCTGGAGGTCATCAGACCCAGCGCGATGCCAAAGGCCATTCCGCTATTGATAATCGCGCTGCCCAGCGAGCGGAATTTTTTCGGGATCTGCTCGGAAGACAAGCCGTACTGCGGGCCATAATATGTCCCCTCGCCTGCGCCGGTGACCACGCGGGCAAACAGCAGCATATACCAGCTTTTTACCCAGCCGGTGACCGCGGTAAAAACGCCAAACAGAATAAACCCAGGCACCAGCACTTTTTTCTTACCGATTTTGTCCCCGAGGATCCCTGCCGGCACCTGTAGCAATGCATAAGAAAAATAGAATACGGAGTTGAGTACTCCTAATTGCGTTCCGCTTAAACCAAACTCTTTTTCCAGCTCACCCATCACCGGATTTAAAACCGTGCGATCGGCATACATAAATACCCAACCTAACCAGAAAAGAAATACCGTGACCCACCAGGCGGGTATTCCTTTTCTTTTGGTCACCTCGGTTACCTCATACGTTCCTGACATAAGCTATCTCCCGGCAATATTCACCTCAGGCCATCCCAGAGGATGGGTGAAGGATTGATGTTTTAACTCCGCTAACCATATCGGGGTAACCATGTATTTCATTTGAACAAAGTCACACAAAATCCATTGTTTTAAATTCCTAAAGACTGCTGACGAAATTATTAAAAAAAATCTAATAATCATCTTTAAAAACATTTAAATAAAACCAGCGAATATAATATTTATTAGCGAGATATTTTTTACTCTCGATAAAGTGGCGACCTCATCACATTACCTGGCCGCTAAAACGATATTTTTAGCGCACTTCTATAATTCAATGAGGTCATCATGAAAAAGAAAATCGTTATTGCGCTGGGTGGTAACGCACTGCTGCAGCGCGGAGAAGTGCTCAGCGCGGAAAACCAACAGCGCAGCATTCAACTTTTTGCCCGGATGGCGGCGGAATTAGCCCGTGATTATCAGCTGGTGATCGTGCACGGTAATGGCCCGCAGGTCGGATTGCTGGCGCTGCAAAACGCCGCCTATCAGGAATCTCCCGCCTGGCCGCTGGATATTCTGGTCGCGGAAAGTCAGGGGATGATAGGCTTCGCTATCGCTCAGGAACTGATGCAGTACGCCGGTGCGCCGGTCAGCACCCTGATGACGCGCGTAGAGGTGGCGGCAAATGATGACGCTTTCGCGGCGCCGGGGAAATATATTGGCCCGGTTTATCAGCCGCAGCAGCAGGCAGAGCTGGAAAAACGCTATGGTTGGCAGATGAAAGCGGATGGCGACTATATCCGTCGGGTGGTCCCTTCCCCCAGGCCGCTAAATATTGTTGATAGCGCGGCCATTCAGACGCTGATGGATGCCGGTCATCTGGTGATTTGCTGCGGCGGCGGCGGGATCCCGGTGGTTGCCGATACGCACGGTTACCGGGGAGTCGAAGCGGTTATCGATAAAGATTTGACGGCGGCGGCGCTTGCCAGCGCCATTCATGCCGACCACCTGCTGATACTGACGGATGCCGATGCGGTCTATGTTGATTGGGGGACGCCGCAGGCTCGCCCGTTACGTCAGGCCAACATTGCTACACTCGCGCCGTTTGCCGCCCCGGACGGCGCAATGGGGCCGAAGGCGGAAGCGGTCATTCAGTTTGTCAAACAGACCGGAAATAACGCCTTTATCGGCGCGTTAAAGGATGCGCCACAGATATTAGCCGGGGAAAAAGGCACCTGCGTAAGTCGCTAAAAAAAAGGCTTCCCGCAGGAAGCCTTTTTTATGCCGGTAATGAAAGGAAACGCCGTTTCCCTTCGTTACGCTCGCAGCAAGCGAAATTACAGAACGTCGATCGCGTTCAGCTCTTTGAATGCCTGCTCCAGACGGGTCACCATAGAGGTCTGAGCGGCACGCAGCCATACGCGCGGATCGTAGTATTTCTTGTTCGGCTGGTCTTCGCCTTTCGGGTTGCCCAGCTGGCCCTGCAGGTAAGCTTCGTTCGCTTTGTAGTACTGCAGGATACCGTCCCAGGTCGCCCATTGGGTGTCGGTATCGATGTTCATTTTCACAACGCCGTAGCTGACGGAGTCTTTGATTTCCTGAGCGGAAGAACCGGAACCGCCGTGGAATACGAAGTTCAGGCTGTTGTGCGGCAGGTTGTGTTTCTTAGAAACATATTCCTGAGAGTCGCGCAGGATAGTCGGGGTCAGAACTACGTTACCCGGCTTGTAAACGCCGTGTACGTTACCGAAGGAAGCGGCGATGGTGAAGCGCGGGCTGATTTTGCTCAGCTCGGTGTACGCGTAATCAACGTCTTCCGGCTGGGTGTACAGTGCGGAAGCGTCCATGTGGCTGTTGTCCACGCCGTCTTCTTCACCGCCGGTGCAGCCCAGTTCGATTTCCAGAGTCATGCCCATTTTGGCCATACGAGCCAGGTACTTAGAGCAGATCTCGATGTTTTCGTGCAGGGACTCTTCAGACAGGTCGATCATGTGGGAAGAGAACAGCGGTTTGCCGGTGGCAGCGAAGTGTTTTTCACCCGCGTCCAGCAGGCCGTCGATCCACGGCAGCAGTTTCTTCGCGCAGTGGTCAGTGTGCAGGATAACCGGCACGCCGTAATGTTCAGCCATCTGGTGAACGTGATGCGCGCCAGAGATAGCGCCGAGGATAGCAGCACCCTGCGGAACGTCAGTTTTCACGCCTTTGCCCGCGATGAACGCAGCGCCGCCGTTAGAGAACTGAACGATAACCGGAGAGCGAACTTTCGCAGCAGCTTCCAGAACGGCGTTGATGGAGTCAGTACCCACGCAGTTTACCGCTGGCAGAGCAAAGTTGTTTTCTTTAGCTACCTGGAACACTTTCTGAACGTCGTCGCCAGTGATGACGCCCGGTTTTACGAAATCAAAAATTTTAGACATGTTACTTAGTCCTGTATCTGTATCTTCGACCGTTGAAGAAGGTTCGCGAGCTGTACAAAATTGTACGTTAGCGCGCTGAAAAACAGGCGGGTTTCCCCGCCTGAACTAAATTACGGCTTAGCGCGCTCTTCGAGCATTGCTACTGCCGGCAGAACTTTGCCTTCCACGAATTCGAGGAATGCGCCGCCGCCAGTGGAGATGTAGGAGATTTTGTCAGCGATGCCGAACAGGTCAATCGCCGCCAGGGTGTCACCGCCGCCTGCGATAGAGAAACCTTCGCTGTCTGCGATAGCATTAGCGACAATTTCAGTACCTTTACGGAAGTTCGGGAATTCGAATACGCCAACCGGGCCATTCCACAGGATGGTTTTGGCATTTTTCAGGATATCAGCCAGCTTCTGAGCGGAAACGTCGCCGAGGTCCAGAATCTGCTCGTCATCTTTGATGTCGTTAACGGATTTCAGGGTCGCGGTGGCGGTTTCAGAGAACTCGGTAGCGACGCGAACGTCAGTCGGAACCGGGATATCGCAGGTGCTCAGCAGGCGCTTAGCTTCGTCAACCAAGTCCGCTTCGTACAGGGATTTACCAACGTTGTGGCCTTGAGCGGCAACGAAGGTGTTAGCGATACCGCCGCCAACGATCAGCTGGTCAGCGATTTTGGACAGAGAGTCGAGAACGGTCAGTTTGGTGGAAACTTTAGAACCGCCAACGATAGCAACCATCGGACGAGCCGGCTCTTTCAGCGCTTTACCCAGCGCGTCGAGTTCAGCGGCCAGCAGCGGGCCTGCGCAAGCGACATCGGCGAATTTACCGATACCGTGGGTGGAAGCCTGCGCGCGGTGCGCGGTACCGAAAGCGTCCATGACGAATACGTCGCACAGCGCAGCGTATTTCTTAGACAGTTCTTCGTCGTCTTTTTTCTCGCCTTTGTTGAAGCGAACGTTTTCCAGAACCACCAGTTCACCGGCAGCAACGTCAACGCCATCCAGGTAATCTTTAACCAGACGAACCGGGTTAGACAGTTTGTCTTTCAGGTAATTAACAACCGGCAACAGAGAGAATTCTTCGTTGTACTCGCCTTCGGTCGGACGACCCAGGTGAGAAGTAACCATTACTTTAGCACCCTGTTTCAGCGCCAGTTCGATGGTCGGCAGGGAGGCGCGAATACGCGCGTCGCTGGTCACTTTGCCATCTTTAACCGGTACGTTCAGATCAGCACGGATGAAAACGCGTTTACCAGCCAGATCCAAATCGGTCATCTTAATTACAGACATGGTGAATCCTCTCGTTGATTCTTGATAAAGTTTTGCAAGCGCCGCAGCGCCTTACCTGAAACCTTGCGCAGCCATCGCTAACGTCGTGTCGAGCATTCGGTTAGCAAAGCCCCATTCGTTATCGCACCAGACCAACGTTTTGATCAGATGCGCGCCACTGACCCTGGTTTGCGTACCATCAACGATGGCGCTGTGCGGGTCGTGGTTAAAATCTGTCGAGACCAACGGTAATTCCGTATAGTCAACTATACCATGAAATGCTCCCTGTGCTGCTTTTTGCAGCAACTGGTTGACTTCACAGGCCTTTACCGGTTTTTTCACCGTCACGCTCAGGTCTATTGCGGTGACGTTAATCGTCGGTACACGTACCGCGATCGCCTCAAAACGGTCGTTAAACTGCGGGAAAATACGGGTGATCCCCGCCGCAAGTTTAGTATCAACCGGAATAATTGACTGGCTGGCCGCACGGGTGCGCCGCAGATCCGGATGATAGGCATCGATCACCTGCTGGTCGTGCATCGCGGAGTGGATTGTCGTGACCGTTCCTGACTCAATGCCGTAGGCATCATCTAGCAGTTTAATGACCGGAATAATGCAGTTGGTCGTGCAGGAGGCGTTGGAGACAATGCGGTGCTCCGCGCGCAGTTCATCATGGTTGACGCCGAAGACTACCGTTGCGTCGAGATCGTTGCCGCCAGGATGTGAAAAGAGCACTTTCTTCGCGCCAGCCTGAAGATGGGCTTCGCCATGTTCACGGCTACCGTATACGCCGGTACAGTCCAGCACCACATCCACCGCCAGCTCCTGCCAGGGCAGAGCGGCGATAGAAGGCTCATGCAGTAGACGAATGACGTCATCACCGACATACAGCTGTTCCCGCTCCTGGCGAACATCCCAGGAAAAACGGCCATGGCTGGTGTCGTACTTCAATAAATGCGCGATGCCTGCGGCATCCGCCAGTTCATTGATCGCCACCACGGTGATTTCCGCACGACGCCCGGATTCATACAAAGCGCGAACCACGTTGCGTCCTATGCGACCGAAGCCATTAATCGCGATGCGTATGGTCATAGGTCTCCTGCAAGGTTATCCCTGATTTGAGGTGGCTGACAGAGTAATCCAGCAACGCCTTTAGGGGAACCTTACCTGTCGCAAACTGCGACTGATTGATTAATTGTCGAACATTTATACGACTGAAACGCTTCAGCTAGAATAAGCCAAAGTCGGAATAAAAGGAATGTTTGTCCAGAGCAATAAACCAGCTATATGACTTGCGTCACATTTTCTTTGGAATAATTTACAGGGTAGTTACATGTTCGAGGAATAGTGCCTACAAAAAAACCGGGTGGCGAGATAAAAGCAAAACGGTAACCCAGGGGTTACCGTTTTTGGTGTTCACACCCTCTCCTGTGGGAGAGGGTTGAGGTGCGGGCATCAGCCCGCACCGTACCAGCGATTACAGCAGTGCTTTCGCTTTGGCAACAACGTTGTCAACGGTGAAGCCAAACTCTTCAAACAGCTGCTCAGCCGGCGCAGACTCACCGAAGGTGGTCATGCCAACGATGGCGCCGTTCAGGCCAACGTATTTGAACCAGTAGTCCGCGATACCGGCTTCTACCGCTACGCGGGCAGAAACGGCTTTCGGCAGTACGGATTCACGATAGGCCGCATCCTGCTTGTCGAACGCGTCGGTGGACGGCATGGAGACCACGCGCGCCTTCACGCCTTCGGCGGTCAGTTTGTCCCACGCGGCAACCGCCAGTTCCACTTCTGAACCGGTGGCGATGAAGATCAGTTCCGGCTGGCCGGCGCAATCTTTCAGCACATAACCGCCGCGGGCCACATTTGCCAGCTGCTCTTCGGTACGCTCCTGCTGCGCCAGGTTCTGACGGGAGAGGATCAGCGCGGTCGGGCCGTCCTGACGCTCTACGCCATATTTCCACGCAATCGCGGATTCAACCTGGTCACACGGACGCCAGGTGGACATGTTCGGCGTGACGCGCAGGGAAGCGACCTGCTCTACCGGCTGGTGAGTCGGGCCATCTTCGCCCAGACCGATGGAGTCATGGGTGTAGACCATCACCTGACGCTGTTTCATCAGCGCCGCCATACGTACCGCGTTACGCGCATACTCGACGAACATCAGGAAGGTAGAGGTGTACGGCAGGAAACCGCCGTGCAGCGCGATACCGTTGGCAATCGCGGTCATACCGAATTCACGTACGCCGTAATGGATGTAGTTACCGGCGGTGTCTTCGTTGATCGGCTTAGAGCCGGACCACAGAGTCAGGTTGGACGGCGCCAGGTCAGCAGAACCGCCGAGGAATTCCGGCAGCAGCGGGCCAAACGCTTCAATGGCGTTCTGCGATGCTTTACGGCTGGCGATCTTCGCCGGGTTCGCCTGCAGCTTAGCGATGAACTCGTTAGCTTTCGCGTCGAAGTCAGACGGCATTTCGCCTTTCATACGACGGGTGAATTCGGCTGCTTCCTGCGGGAAGGCTTTAGCGTAGGCGGCAAACTTTTCATTCCACGCGGCTTCTTTCGCCTGGCCGGCTTCTTTCGCATCCCACTGCGCATAGATGTCAGACGGGATTTCAAACGGAGCGTATTTCCAGCCCAGCGCTTCGCGGGTCAGTGCGATTTCCGCGTCGCCCAGCGGCGCGCCGTGGGAATCATGGGTGCCTGCTTTGTTCGGCGAACCGAAGCCGATGATGGTTTTGCACATCAGCAGGGACGGTTTGTCGGTGACCGCGCGCGCTTCTTCTACCGCGCGTTTGATGGCGTCAGCGTCGTGACCGTCAACGCCGCGCACCACGTGCCAGCCGTAGGCTTCAAAGCGTTTCGCGGTATCGTCGGTGAACCAGCCTTCAACGTGGCCATCGATGGAGATGCCGTTGTCATCATAGAACGCCACCAGTTTACCCAGTTTCAGGGTACCAGCCAGGGAGCACACTTCGTGAGAAATGCCTTCCATCATGCAGCCGTCGCCCATGAAGGCGTAGGTGAAGTGATCAACGATGTCGTGCCCTGGACGGTTAAACTGCGCCGCCAGCGTTTTTTCCGCGATAGCCATACCGACTGCGTTAGCGATACCCTGACCCAGCGGGCCGGTGGTGGTTTCCACGCCTGCGGTGTAGCCGACTTCCGGGTGGCCCGGAGTCTTAGAGTGCAGCTGACGGAAGTTTTTCAGTTCTTCAATCGGCAGATCATAACCGGTGAGGTGCAGCAGGCTGTAAATCAGCATGGAGCCGTGGCCGTTGGACAGCACGAAACGGTCGCGGTCGGCCCAGGACGGGTTCTGCGGGTTATGGTTCAGGAAATCACGCCACAGGACTTCGGCAATGTCAGCCATGCCCATCGGGGCGCCAGGGTGGCCGGATTTGGCTTTCTGTACAGCGTCCATGCTCAGCGCACGAATAGCGTTGGCAAGCTCTTTACGTGAGGACATTTTGACTCCAGTTCGGATGTTATAAGGCCATGCCCTTAACGACTTGACGAGAGCGCGTTTTGGGCTACGCCGGAAAAAAGTGTGAACAATGTAACCCAAGCGACAAAGCATGTACATGGAGCATCCTTTTGCCCATTAAGAAATCTCTGGAACACGTTGTGCTGCCGCGGAATCCACTCGCCCGGATCATGAGATACTATTTATACTTTGCACAGGACGAGGCGGGTCCGTCGTCGCCCATTATTCAGATAAAAAACCATAAGATTGTGGAAGATAAAAATGAAAATTCGCTCAACCCTTCTTGCCTTCGGGATCGCAGCAACATTAACCGGATGTCAGAACATGGACTCCAACGCCCTGCTGAGCTCGGGCGCGGAAGCATTCCAGGCCTACTCTCTTAGCGACGAACAGGTAAAAACCTTAAGCGACCAGGCGTGTAAAGAGATGGACGCCAAAGCCACTATTTCTCCGGCCAGCAGCGAGTACAGCAAACGCCTGAGCAAGATTGCCGCCGCGCTGGGCGATAACATCAACGGCCAGCCGGTCAACTACAAGGTTTATGAAACAAAAGACGTCAACGCCTTCGCGATGGCCAACGGTTGCATCCGCGTTTACAGCGGCCTGATGGACCTGATGAACGATAACGAAGTAGAAGCGGTTATCGGCCACGAAATGGGCCACGTTGCGTTGGGCCACGTGAAGAAAGGCATGCAGGTCGCGCTGGGCACTAACGCCGTGCGCGCGGCGGCGGCCTCCGCTGGCGGCATCGTCGGCAGCCTTTCTCAGTCGCAGCTGGGCGATCTCGGCGAAAAACTGGTGAACTCGCAGTTCTCCCAGCGCCAGGAGTCGGAAGCGGACGACTACTCTTACGACCTGCTGCGTAAACGCGGCATCAATCCATCGGGACTGGCCACCAGCTTCGAAAAACTGGCCAAGCTGGAAGCCGGCCGTCAGAGCTCCATGTTTGACGATCACCCGGCATCGGAAGCCCGCGCGCAGCATATTCGCGATCGCATGAAGGCCGACGGTATTAAATAAGCGACAGCGGGAGGCATTATCGCCTCCCTTTTTTATATACCCGTAAAAATATTTAGCCGCATCAATTGATAATTTAAGCGCACAAACCGTTAATTATTATCACAGCGCATCACAGCCAATTATTTTATGCCCGGCGATTCAGAAATATATTATTTGGTAAATTAAAAAGGCCGCACACTATCTGGCTTCCAGAATCGTCTTTACCCGAATAATAAATAGTCCACCCCTTACTGCCTGGTACACGGCTCATGCGCCATACAGCCTGTTTCCGGCTGCAATAACTGCTCACACAATGATTGCTTTCGACATTATTTCAGGACAATATCTGACTGGCAGTGATTCCCATGAATATATCGACAGACAGAGAAGTGCCCTCAGTGAAAAAAGAATTACCATTACTCGCACTTGGCATTATTGCCGCCGCGCCGGCTTTCGCCAGCCAACAATCTACCAGTCAGGGCTTTATTGAAGACAGCCACCTGGATCTCTTTTTACGTAACGCTTATATCAAACGCGATTATCGCGATGGATTACCGGATAAAGCCGAATGGGGTCAGGGTATTATCGCTACCTTCGAATCCGGCTTCACCCAGGGACCGGTCGGCTTCGGCGTTGACGGCATTGCGCAGTACGCCGTGCGCCTCGACGGCGGCCGAGGCCGCAGCGGCGCGGGCGGTATCGACTTTTTCGCCCAGGATGACGATGGCCGCGCGAAGTCCGATTTAGCCAAATTCGGCGCTACCGCTAAAATGCGCTTCTCGAATACCGTACTCAGCTACGGCAGCCAGCGCCCGATGCTGCCTATCGTCTACGCCGATGACTCGCGGCTGCTGTATGAGAGCTATACCGGTACCATGCTGACCTCAAGAGAAATCGACGGCCTGGAAATTAACGCCGGGTATCTCACCGATCAGCAGCGCAAAAGCGACGACAGCCACAACAGCGGCCTGAAAAGCCTGGCCTTTGGCGGCGCCAGCTATCAATTCAACGACCAGCTCAGCGGCGCGCTATACGCTTCACACGTCGAGGACGTGCTGAATAAGCAGTATCTCGGCCTGAACTACAAGCAGCCGTTCGCCGCCGACCAGCAGTTGATTGTTGACTTCAATGGCTATAACTCGCGCTTAGATCAAGAATATGCCGACGCCAATGACACCGGGCGCAGCAACAGCATCTGGAGCCTGGCCGCCAGCTATATCTGGGATATTCATACCTTTAAAGTCGCTTACCAGCAAAGCAGCGGCAGCACCGGCTACCACTACGGTGGGTATCAGAATCAGGGCGGCGTCGGCGATGGCGGCAACACCATCTGGCTGGCTAACTCCTACTGGTCCGATTTTAACGGCGAGGATGAGCGTTCCTGGCAGGCCTCCTATGGCCTGGATTTTGCCGGACTGGGCGTACCGGGCCTGAGCTGGACCACCGCCTACGTTCGCGGCGATAACATTAAAACCGCCGAGACCAGCAACGGTAAAGAACACGAATGGTTCAACCAGGTGCAGTACCAGGTGCAAAACGGCATGGCGAAAGATTTGAAATTGAGACTACGCTATTCGGTGCTGCGCGTTTCCAGCAACGCCAGCGACTATAACGTCAGCGGTAATGAGGTGCGGTTCTACGTCGAATATCCGTTTAACGTATTTTAACCGTGTAATGAACCCTCTCCTGCGGGCCGGCCCTCTCCCGGCGCGCAGGAGCAACCGTCCGGCGCCTTGATTAACCCCCTGTGCCGTGCGGTACCCTCTCCCCGGAAGGGAGAGGGTTGGGGTCACTGGATTATCATTAATACAGCGTCTTCTGCGGCGGGCCGGCAAAGCGCAGCGCGCCAATCTGGCCCATTTTCACTTCCACCACCGATGGCCCCGGCATCGCCAGCGCTTCGGTCATCACCGCCTGGAAATCCTCCGCCCGTTCCACGCTCCACGCCTGCAGGCCAATCGCCTGCGCCAACAGGGTAAAGTCCGGCGTGTGCAGCTCGTTGTAATACTGGCGGCCGCCGAAGTACTTATCCTGAATACCGCGCATCACGCCGTAGCCGCCATCGTTCATAATCAACAGCGTTACGTTGGCCTTCTCCTGCGCCAGGGTCGCCAGTTCGCCAAGGTTGAGGCTCAGGCCGCCGTCGCCGACCAGGCCGACCACTTTCCGTTGCGGATTGGCAATCGCGGTGCCCACCGCCATCGGTAGCCCCATACCGATGGCGCCGGCCAGAGAATGGATATTCATCAGCGGGCCGTGAGCGCGGAACAGGCGGCTGCCCCACAGGCTGCCGGAGACGGTAATATCGCGCACCAGAATGCCGTCATCGGGCAGCGCCTGCGCAATCGCGTCATTCAATTTAGCGTAAGCGCCACACTGGTCGCGCAGCCCCTGCTCCGCCGCCTCTACCGCCGCTTTAAGCTGGCTATCCCAACGCGCATCGCCCCACATCCGGCCCTGCACCCGCGCTGCCAGCGCCGCTAATAGCGCCCGGCAATCCGCCACCAGGGTATTGTCCATCAAGTAGTTACGGCTGGCCGCCGCCGGGTCGATATCAATCTGCACCCGCGGCGTGGGCAGTTCCAGCGTCCACGAGCGCGTTTCGTTGCTGCGCAGCCGGGAACCGGCCACAAGTGTGAAATCACATTGTGAAATCAGCGCTTCAACCGAGGGAGAATTATGAAACGCGCGCAGGCTGGCCCGATGGCTGTCCGCCAGAATGCCGCGGCCGTGGGTACTGGAAATCACCGTCACCCCCGCATCCGCCAGCGTCTTCACCGCCTCGCCGCTCTCTAACGCGCCGCCGCCAAGCCACAGCAGCGGCTGCTTCGCCTGCTTAAGCTGCGCCCACAGCGTATCGACCAGCGACGCTTCCGGCTCAACCGCCGGAGCGCGTTTCAACGGCGCGGTCAGCAGTGAAAGCGGAATTTTGGCGCTCTGAATATCGATGGGGATTTCCACCGAGACCGGGCCGCACGGCGGCGTCTGCGCCTCCTGAATCGCCTTATGCAGGATAGCCACCGCCTGGTTGGCGTTGCTAATGCGGTAAGCGCGCTTCGAACTGGCTTTCAGGAAGGTCAACTGATCGCGGGTTTCATGAATAAAACCGGTGTCGGCGTCCAGCCAGGCTTTTTCGACCTGTCCGGTCAGGTGTAGCAGCGGCGTACCGGCGTTCATCGCCTCAACCAGCGCGCCGACCGCATTACCCGCGCCCGCGCCGGTACTGGTCAGCGCCACGCCGAGCCCTGAAAAACGGCCGTGGGCGTCAGCCATGGTCACCGAGCCCGCTTCGCCGCGCGCCGGAACAAAGCGGATTTTTTCCCGCTGGCCGACGGCATCAGCGATCGGCAGGTTATGGATAGAAATGACGCCATAAATGGCTTCAACGTGATACTGCTCCAGCGTTCTGGCGATGGCATCGCCGACGGTTATCATTTCGCTCATTGCTCACCCTTTCTCAGTCGCACCAGTGGTTGACGCTATTACCCGTCGCCAGATAAATGCTCTTTTGTTGCATCCAGGCTTTCAGCCCCTGGATCCCTTTTTCGCGGCCCAGACCGCTCTCTTTAAAGCCCCCAAACGGGGTCGAAATGGAGAAAACTTTGTAGGTATTGATCCACACCGTACCGGCTTCCAGTTGCTCGCTCAGACGCAGCGCGCGGCCGGTATCGCGCGTCCAGATCCCCGCCGCCAGCCCGAAGACCGAATCATTGGCCTCACGGATCAACGCCGCTTCATCGTGAAAACGCATCGCCACCAGCACCGGCCCGAAGATCTCTTCCTGGCAAACGCGGGCCTGGTTGTTCAGCCCTTCAATGATGGTCGGCAGGAAGTAGCTCCCCACTGCCAGCGCCGGATCCGCCGGGATCTCGCCGCCGCATAGCACGCTGCCGCCTTCGCGTTTCGCCAACTCGACGTACTCCAGCACGCTCTGACGGTGTTTATCGTTGATCAGCGGCCCGACGTGGGTGCCAGCGCTGAACGGATGACCAACCCGCAGTCCTTGGGTTAACTCCAGCAGGCGGGCCATTAATTGTGGATACACTTTGTCATGGACAAACAGACGCGAGCCGGCAATGCAGGCCTGACCGCCGGAGCTGAAAATGCCGTAGCAGATGCCCCGCGCCGCCTGTTCGATATCGGCATCTTCCAGCACGATGGTCGGCGATTTGCCGCCCAGCTCCAGCGACGCCGGGATCAGCTTTTCCGCCGCCACGTGCGCCAGGTGACGCCCGGTGGTAGTGCCGCCGGTAAAGGAAATTTTGCGCACCTTAGGATGGCGGGCCAGCGCATCGCCGATAATCGATCCTTTACCCGGCAGCACGCTCAGCAGTCCGGCGGGTAAACCGGCCTGCTCAAAGATCTTCGCCAGTTCCAGCGCCATGAGCGGCGTGGCTTCCGCCGGTTTGAGGATCACCGCATTTCCGGCGGCGATCGCCGGGGCCACCTTCTGCATTTCACTGGCGATCGGCGAGTTCCATGGGGTGATCGCCGCCACCACGCCCAGCGGCTCATAGCGGCTCAGGGTCAATAGATCCGCCTGCCGCGGCGTCGGCAACTCCCCTTCCAGTAGTTCGCAGGCGGCGGCAAAATAGCGTGCTGTGCCCGCCGCGCTCATCACCAGCCCTCGCGCTTCCGCCAGCGGTTTACCGTTATCGCGGCTCTGCTTTTGGGTGAGCGCATCAAGCTGTGCTTCAATCAGATCGGCAACCTTATGCAAGATCTTCGCCCGCTGATGCGGCAGCATCGTCCGCCACGTTGGCTCCCGCCAGGCGCGGTCGGCGCAGTCGACCGCCTCCTGTAAATCATCGAGGCTTGCCGCATGCAGCGCCGCGTTAATAGCGCCATCCGCCGGAAACAGGCTGTGCATTAAATTGCCGCCGCCGCGACGCCACTGGCCGCCGATAAAAATGTCTAATTCGTCCATCTCAGTCTCTCTGCGTTATGCCAGTTCACGGCAGGCGCGTACCGCGCTCAGTGCCGCGAGGGTCGATGTTTTCGGATTGCTGGCGAGCGGCAGGCCGCTCAACTCCAGGTGAAACTCGCCGAACAGTCCTTCGGCGTGTAGCGTATGGGTGTTGCGTTGCGTCGTCGGATCGACCATCAGCTGTACCCGGGTCGCGTCAAGGCCGATACCGCCCAGCGCGATGGTTGCCGCCACGTTGGCATTTGCCGGGAATAGCCGCGCCGCCTCGCGGGCGCTGCCTTCAAAGAAAATTTGCGCTTCATTGACCGCGCTGAGGTCGATAAGCTGTTCGGCATAGCTGCCGCGCCAGCTGGCCGGGCTTTTACGCGACTGATAGGTCACTCGTTCAAGCCCCCCCTCTTTGGCCGCCGCCAGGCCGTCAATCCCGGCTACTGCGCCAGCCAGCAGCGTCAGCCTGCCGCCCGCCTGGCGTAAACGCTGTTCCAGTTCGCTGTCCGCCAGCGCGCCGGTGGAGATCACCGCCAGATGCCAGCCGCGCGCCAGCACCGCTTCGCCGTACTGCGCGACCGCCTGCTGGCTGGCGCATTCCAGCACCAGATCCGGCGTCTCTTCGCATTGCAGCGGATCGGTAAGCGGCGTCCCCGTGTGGCCGAACTGCAGGCGGATCGCCGCATGATGCGATTCGCGGGCGACGATCCAGCCCAACGTCACCTGCGGCGGCAGGCGTTCAATCACCGCCTGGGCCATCGCGCCATAGCCGATTAACATGACCTTTTTCATCATCTTTCCTTACAGATGGCGGCAGAAACCGCCGGAAACGTCCAGCGCCGCGCCGGTGGTAAAGGAGGCCAGCGGCGAAGCGAGGAACAGCAACGCCTGCGCCGGCTCCTGCGGCTTACCAAGACGTGCCATCGGGATCCCACGCTTACGGGCAATATCCGCGGTCCACTGCGGCCAACTCTGGCTCTTATCGCTGCGGTTTTCAAAACGGCGCTGCCACTGCCCGGATTCGACCATTCCCAGCAGGATGGAATTCACGCGGATGCCTTTCTCCACCAGCTCTTTCGACAGGGTCAGCGTCATATTGAGCAGCGCGGCGCGGGCAGCAGAGGTGGCAATCATGTGCTCTTCCGGCTGCAGCGCCAGCAGAGAGTTCACGCAGGTAATCGAGGCGATATCCGACTGCTCAAGCTGCGGCTGGAAAGCCTTTACCGGGTTAATCACGCCGAACAGTTTCAGTTCAGCTTCGTGCAGCCAGGCCTCGCGCGGCGTATCGGCGAAGTGGGCGACATAACCCTGCCCGGCGTTATTAATCAGCATGTCGGCGCCGCCGAAACGCGCGGCGACCGCGTCAGCGAAGGCCTGAACTTCCGCTTCATTCAGTACGTCGCAGCGCCAGGAGAA
Source organism: Klebsiella sp. 141240 (assembly GCF_050600805.1). Taxonomy (NCBI): domain Bacteria; kingdom Pseudomonadati; phylum Pseudomonadota; class Gammaproteobacteria; order Enterobacterales; family Enterobacteriaceae; genus Klebsiella; species Klebsiella sp. 141240. The sequence continues at coordinate 325,800 of NZ_JAQIRK010000001.1, forward strand.
CACCTCGCCTTCTGGATATTCGTTTTGCAACGCCGCATGGGCGCTGGCCAGCCGATCCGGGTTGCGGCCGCAAAAGGCGACCTTCGCCCCTTCGCCCAGCAGCAGGCGCAGCGTTTCAAAGCCGATCCCTGACGAGCCGCCGGTGACTACCGCGACGCGTCCTTCAATTTGTGCATTCATCGCGCACCTCTTCCCCTATGCGTAAAAGCTGTTGATTAAAAAAGGTTTCGTTATCGAGATAGCTGGCATGTCCAGCCTGCGGGATGGCGATGTAAGGGGCGCCGTAACGCAGCGCCACTCCCTGTACCAGCTCCGGTTGGGTAATGGCATCCTGCTCGCCGCACCACACCGAGAGACGACCGCGATAGTCGGCGAGCCAGCGGTGGATGTCGTCATGCGCCAGCATCCAGGCGGCGGCGAGGTAACCTTCGCTACGCAGCCTGCACATGCCTGCCGCCACCGTCGCCACATCGGCTTCGCGCGCGCCGGGGCGCAGCAGTTTTGCCGCCCGCCCCTGCGCCATCGCCTCGCCGCCCAGCGCCATCTGCTGTTGACGTCCCTGCCAGACTTTTTCCCGCTGTGCGGCTTCCGCCTGGCCGTATCCCTGCGCGACGTCGGCGAGTACCAGATAAAGCACCCGCTGCGGGTATTTCGCGGCGAAGGCGGCCGCCACCAGCGCGCCCAGCGAATGGCCGACCAGTATGGTTTGCTCTACTCCAGCGCGGTCCAGCATTCGCGCCAGCGCGTCGGCGTAATCACCAGCATCCGCCGGCGTTGCCGCCAGCATCGGGCTCTCGCCATAACCGGGCATATCCCAGGCCAGCACGCGGTAGCCGGGAAGCGCCATCTGTTTATGCCAGGAGGCCGCGCCGGAACTGATGCCGTGCAGCAGCGTCAGCGGAATGCCGCTTCCTTGTTCACGAAAACCCGTCATCATCGCCCCTTAGTTACGTTTTACTTTTGCCAGCGGATGATCTTCCGGGTAGGTCGGAATATGCGGCTTATGGGTGCCGAGCATCACGCACATCAGCGCCTCTTCTTCGCCGTGGTTAAACAAACCGCGGTAGATTCCAGGCGGTACCGAGATCAGATCGCGTTCGCGCAGCACGGTTTCGGTATAGTTGTCGCCGTCCTGAATCATCAGGGTGATCTGCCCTTTGAGCATGAAGAACACCTCTTCTACGTCATCATGCAGGTGCAGCGGGCCTTCACATTTGGACGGCAACACCATGGTGGAGAAGGTGAAGTGCTCGGCCGGAACGGTGTTGGTATCACTGGCGACGCCGGTGGCGCCGGTGCCGATGTAGCGCATCTGCGCGCGGCGATATTTCGGATCGAAATCGGCCTGGAATTTCAGCGCATTCCAGTCGTATTTACGGCCTTCAAAGCGCGCGATACGCGACTCCACCCACTCTTCCATCGTCATATGGTCAGGTTTCAAACTCTGTTTTGCAGTTACGGTTGAATCAGTCATCGTTTTATCCTCAGTAACGTCTCAGCAGCGGCAGTAACAGGGCGCAGCCCACCGCCGCCATCACCGCCAGAAAAATCAGCCCGGAATCCATGCTATGGGTGAAGGCGATAAGCGCGCCCATCACCGCCGGCGATAAGGCCCCGGCAAAGTTTCCCAGCCCGTTGAAAATCCCGCCCGCCGTGGCGCTGACCCGTGGATGGGTCGCTTTAGCCAGCAGCGCGAAAATGTTTGGCGCGCCGGTGCCCCACATAAAGGTGCTAAAGCTCATCGCCGCGATCACCGGCAACGGCGCGCTAAAATGCATCACCGCCGCCAGCCCGATTCCGGCGCCCGCCAGGGAAATAAAGCAGGCGGCGGCGCGCTTATCGACGCGGTCAGAGAGCCAGGCGCCAATAATTTCGCCTAGCAGCATGGCGATAAACGGCATCGACGACAGCCAGCCGGCGTGTTCCAGATGAATGCCTTTGCCTTTAATCAGGTAGCCCGGCAGCCAGCCGTTGATCCCCCACAGATAGGCGAGAAAGGCGATATTGAAGATGCAGATCATCCAGAAATGCGGACTCACGAAGAGCTCGCGCCGCGCGCTGCGGCGCACTTCCTGCGACGTTTTATCGCTGCCGACTTTCGCCTCCAGCTGCACGCCGCGCAGCCCGATGCGCACAAAAATCAGCACCGGTACCGTCAGCATCGCCATCACGAAAAAGGTGCTCTGCCAGCCGAAGGTATTGAGTAGCCAAATTGACAGCGGGAAACCCAGCGCCGCGCCAACCGGCGTGCCGAGCAGCCACAGCATGGTGGCGCGGGCCTGTAGCCGCTGCGGGAAAGTGTGGCGCACCACGGCGAACGCCAGCGGGAACAGCGGCCCTTCAGCGATGCCCAACAGGATGCGCAGCGTCACCATCAGCGCGTAGTTGTGGGTGAAGCCCATGATCACCATCAGGATGCACCACACCACCATCATTCCAGTTAGCAAGCGCAGCGGCGCAATCCGGTCGCCAAGGCCGCTTAATAGCACTGACGAGAAGCCGTAGCTCAGCAAAAAGGCGCTCATCAGAATACCCAGCCGGGTGGTATCGAAATCGATCCCCATCGCCTGCTGGAAGTGGCTATCGGAAAACAGCGCGGCGATACTGATTTTGTCGAAAAACGCCAGCAGTACGCAGGCCAGCAGCGACAGTGGAATGGCCCAACGCACCGCTTTTTCAGGCGTGCGGACGCCCTCGCCGCTCGCCTCAGCAGGCGCGGCGTTAGTCTCTAATGTGGTCATTTCTCCCCCTTAAGGGTTCGCGTTAATTATCGCAATGACATCAGCGAGAAAGTCGGGTCAGCGAGCGGGACGTCAGAGAGATCCCTCCCCGCCGCCATCCAGCGCTTCGCCAGCTTCACGGTACGTGCATTATTGAAGGCCACCAGCTGCGTTAAACGTCCATCGGCGTTCAGCGAGAAGTAGAGCGCGCCCTGCGGCTCGTCACGCACGATGGTGCGGCTGCCCGCCTGCGGGATCCCAAGGATCTGAATATTGCGATCGTATTGATCTGACCACAGCCACGGCGCCTCGTCGTAGCCGCTGGCCTGCGGATCGAGCATCGCTTTCGCCGTCGCGATCGCCTGATTTTGCGCAAAGGCCCACGACTGAATGCACAGGCCGTACTGATGGTGCTGGGCGACATCGCCGGCGGCGAAAATCGCCGGATCGCTGCTGCGCCCTTGGGCATCGACGACAATTCCGCGCTCGACAGTGAGCCCGGCATCGCGCGCCAGTTCGAGATTCAGATCGACGCCGATCCCCACCACTACCGCGTCGAAGGTTTCCCTCTGGCCGTCGCAGTGCAGCGTCGGCAGGCCGTTATCATCTTCCAGCTCCAGCGCGCCGCAGCCGCGGCGAATATCAACGCCCTGCCCGCGATGCAACTCATCCAGCGCCTGCGAGACCTCCATACTGACCGAGCGCATGCACAGCGCCGGCTGTTGTTCATAAAGGGTCACGGCTACGCCGCTTTTGCGCGCCGAGGCGGCGATTTCGAGGCCAATCCAGCCGCCGCCGACGATCGCCAGCCGCGTTGCCGATGCCAGCCGCTGCTTCAGACGCTGCGCGTCCTGCCAGTGGCGCAGGGTATAGACCTGCGGATGCTGCGCCCAGGCCTCGGACGGCAGCCGCGCGCGGCCGCCGGTGGCGATCAGCAGTTGATCGTACGCCAGCGTTTCGCCGTTGCTCAGCGCCAGGGTTTTATTTTGCCGGTCAATCGATTCCGCGCGCAGCGGTCGGTACCAGCGCAGATCCAGCGCCTGCTGCGCCTCGGCGCTGAATAACCGCGGCAGCGCCGGTTCGGCCTCCAGCAATGCCGCTTTCGACAGCGGCGGGCGCTCGTAAAAATCCCATTGCTCTTCGGCAACCACGCAAATCTCGCCGCTAAACCCTTCATCACGCAGCGTTTTCGCCGCCCAGCCGCCAGCCTGGCCGCCGCCGATAATGACTATCCGCGCCGTCATACCGCCTCCGGTTTTTTCTGCTGGCGACGGGTATCGTGATCGATACCGCCTTCCACCGCCCATTCGGTAAAGGACACGAGTGAATGCTCAAGTTCGCGCGGCTGCCAGTTTTCCGTCAGATAGTCATCGTTGGTGTAGTACTCAAAAGCGCCGCCGGTCGGGCTGTTGACATACCAGAAGTAGGCCGAGGAGACCGGATGGCGGCCGGGGCCGATAAACGTGCTCCAGGCGTTTTTATTCATCGCAATACCGCCGCCGATCACTTCGTGAATATCACGTACGGTAAACGCGACGTGGTTAAGTCCACGTTTGCGGTTGGGCAACTGCAATAAGAAGAGGTTATGGTGGCCGCCGCGTACGCCGCAGCGCAGGAACACCGCGCGATTGATATAGCGGTCTGACACCTGGAAGCCGAGCACTTCGCGATAGAAACTTTCCACCGCCGCCAGTTCTTCCACGAAGAACACCACGTGGCCGACGTTAATCGGCTGCGCGCGGTCGTACACCGGGCTCGGGGTGTCGATGCGACGCACATCGCCCCACTGGTTGATCGGTTCAACGTTCAGTTCAACCGCCGTTTGCTGGCTAACCTGCACCCGCAGCGTCATACCGTTAGGGTCGCGGCACTCCAGCGCGCCGTCGATTTCACGGAAGCCGGGCTGGCGTTCCAGCTTCGGGCGCAGCGCATCCAGCGCCGCCCGATCCGCCACGCCCCAGGTCATGCGACGCAGAGTGTTGCCCGCCTCAAAGGCTGGCGGGAGATCGGCGGCATCGGTCGGGTTAAGTTCGACCCGCGCGCCGCTGAGGGTGGTAAACGCGCGGCCGCTGGCGTCGCCGGTCAGGCCAAAATCGCGCATAAATTTGGCGCTGTGGTTCAGGTCGTCTACGCCAAATTCCAGCTTTTCAATTCCGGTAATACTCATTATTCGTCGCCTCTTTACCGTTCAGTCGCCCGAATTTGGGCGTAAAACATGCCCGACGCAATCAAGCGCCTGCTGTTAAGTTGTTGATTTAACTTGCCTGTGACAAATATCCGAGGAAGCCGGAAATTTTGTCCGCCGCCATACTGACCTCGTTCTGTAACCGCTCGCGATCGCTTTGCGGGATCTCGTCCGACGGCACCAGAATGCTGACGACCGCCGCCACCCGCCCGCTGCGGTCAAAGACCGGATAGACAATCGATGAGATACCGTGGCGGTAGAACGATTCGCCAATCACGTAGCCGCGAGCTTTATCCTGCTGCACCATCTGCCACAGCGCTTCGCGGTCGTACAGCTGGCCCGGCGTATTGCCCGGCAGACGTGCATCCGGGAACAATTGTTCAAACTCGCTACGGGAAACATCGGTCAGCAGCATACGGCCAAGCGAGGTGCAGTGCACCGGTAGCCGCGTTCCGACGCTGACCTGGTTGATACGTGAACCGGCTGCGCTGACGCGGGCAATGTAGATGATGTCGCGGCCATCGCGGATCGCCAGATGGCTGCTGCACTGGCTGATATCGCGCAGTTGCTCGATGACCGGCTGACCCACCTGAGCGACATCCAGTGAGGCGATATATTCAAAGCCCAGACGCAGTACGTTCATGCCCAGCGAAAAGGTATTGGTGCGGGCATTGCGCTCGAGAAAGCCCATATATTCCAGCGTCTGCACCACGCGATAGGCGGTCGCTTTCGGCATATCCACCAGCCGATGCAGCTCGGCAAAGGTCAGATCGCGATGCTGTTCGCCAAACGCCAGCAGCAGTTGTAAACCGCGCTCCAGACCCGGTACCAGGTACTTCACTTCCTGATCGTTCGCCATACCGCCTCACTTGTTAGTTAAAGACAAAACCGCCGTTGACCGGGATCAGCTGGCCGGTGATAAAGCGCGAAAGATCGCTCAGCAGCCAGACCACGCTGCCGGTGACATCTTCCGGCTGCTGCGCGCCGCTGAGCGCGCGGCCGTTCTCATACAGCTGATGACGCTCGGCGGGAACGTATTCCGTGGCCTCAACGCGGGTCAGTCCCGGCGCGATGGCGTTGATACGGATCCGCTTTTCACCCAACTCGCGGGCCATGGAGCGGGTCATCGCAATCACCGCGCCCTTACTGGCGACATAGGCCATCAGCCGCGGCGCGCCCCACAGCGCGGTATCCGAAGCGACGTTGACGATCGCCGACCCTTCGCGCAGCAGCGGTACCGCCTCGCGGGTCACCAGCCAGGTGCCTTTGACATTGACCGTCATCACCCGATCCCACAGGTCCGGATCGTAATCGATCATATTTTTACCGCCGACGCCGGTGGCCATCGCCGCGTTATTGACTAAGCCATCGATAGGCCCCTGCGCGCCGATGGCGCTGAAGACCTGCTCGATCGACGCTTGACTGGCAAGATCGATGGCGTGGGATTCGATCTGATAGCCCTTCTGCTGCAGGCGATGAGCGCTTTCCGCCAGCTCCCCCTGCAGGATGTCGCACATCACCACCGTCGCGCCCTGCGCGGCGCAGGATTCGGCAAAGTGGTAACCGAGGCCGCGCGCCGCGCCGGTGACGACAATACGTTTACCGTTCAGCAGGCCGTTCATCAGGCGGCACCCTGCTGCGCTTCGCGAAGCGCTAACTGCTCTTTCGCCGCTTTCTGCATCATGCGGCGCAGGCGGGACAAACCGACGTCATGTTGATAGAGATATTCATGATCGCGGGCGTTCGGCGCCAGGCTTTCCAGCACCACGCGATCCTGTTCCAGTACTTCCCAGTGCAGTTTTTCCAGACGGTTGCGGTACATAAAGCGCCACAGATCGCGCTGCCAGCCCTGAACGCCGCGGATGCGCCAGAAGAAGACGCGGCAGTTGTCGTTATCTTCCGGAACCACCATGCCGACGATCCAGAAGTGGCCGCCCGGCCCGAAACGCTTTTTGTACGGAATAGACAGGCGCATCCAGTAGGCGCCGCTGTTGCCCAATTCAACCCAGTCAAAGTTGACGCCGCTCTGCCCTTTTTTCTCGAAGATAAAGCCGGTTTTCGTCGGCTGCAGCACCATATCGGCTTTGCGATCGCCTTCCGCCATCGAGTGCGATGACGAGTGCAGATAGGTACCGTGCATCGGGTCCATCACGTTTTCCAGCGCGTACTGGTAGTTGCATTTCCACGCCGCGGTGCACAGGAAGTTACTGTATTTTTCGTGATCGGCCAGTTCCTCCGGGAAGCTCAGTTCATCAGGCTGCTGGTCGGCGGTGACGCCGAACCACAGGAAGATTGCCCCGTGCGCTTCCTGCACGTTGTAGCTGCGCACGCACTGCTGGCCGACCAGCGGGCAGCGGTCAACCGCCGGGACGTCTTTGACTTCGCCGTTGCCGGCGACTTCCACGCCGTGATACCAGCAGGCGATACGATCGCCTAAGTTCCAGCCCATTGACAGGCGCGCGCCGCGATGCGGGCAGCGGTCTTCCAGCGCCTGCACCTGGCCGTCTTTATTTCTCCAGACCACGATCTGCTCGCCGAGACGGGTAATGCCTACCGGCGCAGACTGCACTTCCCAGCTCGCCAGCACCGGATACCACAGGCCGCGCAGTCCTTTATCAAGATAATTTTGTACCGTTGTCGTCATCGCTGTGTCCTCAGTAGCCGTTAACCTGTAAAAATGCCTGGAAGCTGCTTTCGCTCCACGGTTCGCCCTGTTGGTCATGCATCCTGACGCCATTGAGGCCGTTCACCAGTTCACCGAGACTTTCCGCGCCCTGCTCGAACAACGTTTCCAGGGTGGCGATAAGCTGCAGTTCCCAGTTTTCCGGCACCCGGCTGCGGGTTTGCCAAATCAGATTGTGATAGTCGCCAGGCTTATGGATATTGCCGTTTCCGCCTTCCGCCGGTGGCGTAAACTGGCGGCTTTCCGGTAGCGCCGGGTTGAAGTCCAGGGATTCGCTCATGCCACGTTCTCCTCGATAAAGGTAATCTGGATCTGATTGTCGTATACCCGCACCGGGTAACGATTAAGGTTGCGACCGCCGGGGCCATGCAGGCACTGGCCGGTTTTGACGTCGAATACCGCCTCATGCAGCGGGCATTCCACCTTGCCATCTTCGACAAAGCCCTGGCTCAGGAGCGCATAGGCATGAGGGCAAACGTCTTCCAGCGCGTAATATTCGCCATCAATCAGATAAATACCGATTTCCTTACCGTCGATATTGCCGCTATATGGGAAATCTTCCTGTACTTGCTCCGCGTCACATACGCCTATCCAGCTCATCGCAATCCTCCAGGCTTTTGTTTCATATATGAAACTCTGTTTCTTATTTAATACGGTCAATATAAAAGCGGTGAATGTTTCGTCAAGCGTTAATGTGACAAACTTGTTAATGAATGACTTTTAAATTAGCTAAGTGTGCAATTGATCACGAAAAACTGCATTCAGATGAAATGATGATATTTAAAGTGGTGATCCATTATAAATAAAAATGCCGATTTAAATTTCACACGCGACTATTGACTTCTTTTGCAGACGATCATTAAAAATGTGCAACGGCGGAAGCCATGGTGTTTCACCCATGAAACAATCATTTATTTAATCTTTTAAAAACAACGAGTTTCACTGGTGAATCATTTTACTTATGTAACTATTTCTGGCGTTAAAAAAATAATAACCGGCAATCATTAAATTAAGCGTGGAGACAACAAATGGCGGCAAGATGGCAAGGGGTAATAGCATTACTTTTGTTAATAATTATTTCCTACGTCGATCGGGTAAATATCTCGGTGATGATCCTTAACCCGGAATTTGCGGCCCACTTTCAATTAAATGAAAACAGAATGTTACAAGGCATGCTAATGACATGCTTTCTTCTGGGTTATGGATTTTCGGCATTATTATTAACCCCAGTTATAGAAAGTAAATGGCATTACCGCCAGGGACTCTTAAGCAGCATTGCTATATGGGCGCTGGTTTGCGCAGTATCACCGCTGCTGGGCTCGCTCTTCGGGATGTTAATCGCGCGCATTGTTCTTGGCGTGGCGGAGGGACCGCTATTCTCACTGAAGACACGTTTTATCAACGACAACTTCGCCGCCGATGAAATAGGTAAACCGAATGCGGTGACCGCCCTCGGCGTATCGCTTGGGCTGGCGGTAGGCTTCCCGCTAGTCACCTGGTTGATGGCGCATGTTGGCTGGATCGGCTCCTTCTACGCGCTGGCGCTGCTTAACCTCCTGCTCGGCGGCGGATTAATCTGGCGGTTTCTCCCCGCGCCAAAAGTGACCGCACAGCGCGCGAAGCCGGGCTTCAGTCAGACTTTTGCCCTCGCCTGGCGTACGCCGCTGCTTGGCTGGATCCTACTGGTGGAAATCGCCACGCTCAGCTATCTATGGGGAAGTAGCGCCTGGCTGCCCGCCTGGCTACGCGACGAGCACCACTTCTCGCTGCAGGCCACCGGCCTGCTGGCGGCAGTACCCTTTTTGTTAAGCCTGGGCTCAAAGTTTGTTGGCGGCGTGCTCCTCGACAAAATGCGCCCGGAGCAGGCGCCGCTGCTGTTTATTATCGGCGGCCTACTCACCGCCGGTTCCGTGCTGGCGCTGATGCTCAGCCAGCAGCCGGCGATGCTGGCGCTGTTTATGCTGGCGGCGAACGTTTTCTGGGGATTACAGGGGGCGGCGATCCCAGCTGTGGTGCAGCATCACGCCCCGCGCGAAGCGGTGGGCAGCGCCTATGGGATCATTAACGGCATTGGCAATATCTGCGCGGCGTTTATTCCGCTGCTGATGGGAGTGGTGATGAAATCGGTGGGATCGGTAAGTTCAGGTTTTTCCGTTCTGGTGGCATCACAGCTGATCACGCTGTGCGCCGGCGGCATACTGCTGCTGCGCATGCGTCGCGCAGCAGCAGTAAACGCTTAGCCTTTCTTCGCTGCCTGAATGTATAGCATCTCCAGCGCCAGAGTCGCCGCCGCCAGGGCGGTGATTTCAGACTGGTCATAAGCCGGGGCGACTTCAACCACGTCCATTCCGACGATGTTCAGATCCTTCAGGCCGCGCACCAGTTTGATCGCACGGTCAGAGGTCAACCCACCGATCACCGGCGTACCGGTACCTGGCGCAAAAGCCGGATCCAGACAGTCGATATCGAAGGTCAGGTACACCGGCATATCACCGACGATTTGTTTCACCTGAGCGATGATGTCGTCGACGCTGCGGTCGTTAACCTGGCCCGCATCAAGCACGGTAAAGCCGTTATCTTTATCGAATTCGGTACGAATACCGATCTGCACGGAGTGGTTCGGATCGATAAGCCCTTCGTTCGGCGCGGTGTAGAACATGGTGCCGTGGTCGAATTCACAGCCGTTGGCGTAGGTATCGGTGTGGGCATCGAAGTGTACCAGCGCCATTTTACCAAAATGCTTGGCATGGGCGCGCAGCAACGGCAGGGTGACGAAATGGTCGCCGCCGAAGGAGAGCATGCGTTTACCGGCCGCCAGCAGTTTCTCCGCGTGCGCCTGCAGTTTCTCGCTCATTTCGCGAGCGTCGCCGAAGGCGTAGACCAGATCGCCGCAGTCCACGACGTTCAGGCGTTCACGCATGTCGAAGTTCCATGGGAAACGGTTGTGCTCCCAGGCGAGGTTGGTTGACACCTGACGGATCGCCGCCGGGCCATGACGGCCGCCCGCGCGCCCGGAGGTCGCCATATCAAACGGCACGCCGGTGATGACCCAATCCGCATCGCTTTCATACGGCATAAAGTTCATCGGCAGACGCAGGAAACCAAAAGCGTTGGATACCAGGGAGTTATCGTATTGATGACCTAAAGTGCTCATGGGTATGACCTCTTTTCACAGTCGTGGAACGTAAAAAATAAGTATAAAAAAACCCCTCCGCGTCGTTAGGCCCGACGAGGAAGGGTTTGAATTAGGTTACTGCTTATAAGGACAAATTATCGCCTGAAAACCGCCCGGCGGCAAGCGGGACGTTTATTTTTGACAAGGCGCCGGGGCGAAACCGTTCGCCGGGAAGGCCTGAGCCGAACACGGTGGAAGCGGCGCCGGCTTTTCTCCGCGTAAGGCGAAGGCGGCAAAGCCAATGATCCCGGCGTTACGCGTATCCCCCTGAGCGGAATGGGCGGCATAAGATTGCACAACATCAGAAAACTCAAACGCCGCTACGGTACGGTTATTTTTACGGAATCCTTTGATCGCCAGCGAGCCGCCGGCACGGATAATATAACCATTATTCTGGAGCGAACCGGCCTTACCGCTCAGGACATCGAGACCATCCACGGTAGCAACAATTTCGTAATCCACGCGATGGCTATAATTACGAACATATAATTGATATTGTGTGCCAACGCGGGCCGCAATAGCGTATTGCCATTTTCCGGTGGAATTATTATAGCTGCGAGTAATAGGGAGAGAGTTAAAATTAGCATCGCGTACCGCATATTCCAGATCGCTAATTCGAATGCTATACAGCTGGTCGAAACCGGTATGATCTTGACCGGAATAATTAATCAATACAATTTCGTCAGGATGGGAATCCTGGCGTTCTGCGGACACGCCTTTAACCGTTGAGTGAACGTCGCTGCCCCAGCGGGTGGCGACATCGGTGGTTGACGCCGCACGGTCATGGTACACAGCCTGGCTCGAACAACCGCCTAATAATAAACCGATAATAAGACCGTACCGCGATATATTTTTCATATTCTGTCCCTGTTCCACTAAGTATTATTTCCTCACGGCAGTGTACAGGCTATTATCGCTTTAAAAAGCATCCACTATGTTGTTTCAGATTTCATTTATAAAAAAGGGTCGGTTTATTAACATAAACCGACCCACCAGCGGATTAGTCTTAATTACTCATCTTCAAGATAAGTATATCCGTACAGCCCCGCTTCGAACTCTTCAAGGAACTGCTGCTGCAGCTCGGCGTCGAGACCGGTATTTTTCACCTGATCGCGGAACTGGGTCAGCAACGTATTCGGATCCAGCTGAACATACTGCAGCATATCCGCCACCGTATCACCCTCATCGGAGAGCTCAACCTCAACGCTACCGTCCGGGAAGACGAAAACATCTACCGCTTCGGTATCGCCGAACAGGTTGTGCATGTTGCCGAGGATCTCCTGATAAGCCCCAACCATAAAGAAGCCCAGCATTGGCGGGTTCTCCGGGTCGTATTCCGGCATCGGCATGGTGGTGGCGATCCCGTCGCCGTCAACATAGTGATCGATGGCGCCATCGGAGTCGCAGGTAATATCCAGCAGCACCGCGCGGCGTTCCGGCGACTTGTTCAGCCCTTCCAGCGGCATCACCGGGAATAGCTGATCGATGCCCCAGGCATCCGGCATCGACTGGAACAGCGAGAAGTTGACGTAGATTTTATCCGCCATACGTTCCTGCAGCTCATCGATGATCGGACGATGGGCGCGGTTGCTCGGATCGAGCTGTTTTTGTACTTCATGGCACATGTTCAGATACAGCTGTTCCGCCCACGCGCGCTCCTGCAGGTTGAAGGTGCCGGAGGAGTAGCCGATGTGGATATCGTGCAGATCCATCTGACTGTCGTGCAGCCATTCGCGTAGCGAGCGGCGGTTGCCGGTTTCGTGCATCTCCAGCCAGGTTTCCCACATGCTCTGCAGCGGACGCGCGGCGTCTTCCGCCGGCGGGGTCGCCTCGGTGTATTCGTTGCGCTCGACGCCGATAATGTTGGAAACCAGTACGGTGTGGTGCGCGGTCACCGCGCGGCCGGACTCAGTAATCACCGTCGGGTGCGGCAGGCCGTTCTCTTCACAGGCATCGCCGATCGCCCAGATGATATTGTTGGCGTACTCATTCAGGCCGTAGTTCACCGAACAGTCGGACTGCGAGCGGGTCCCTTCGTAATCGACACCCAGACCGCCGCCGACATCGAAGCACTGAATATTAACGCCCAGCTTATGCAGCTCGACGTAGAAACGCGCCGATTCGCGCACGCCGGTGGCGATATCGCGAATGTTGGCCATCTGCGAGCCGAGGTGGAAGTGCAGCAGTTGCAGGCTCTCAAGATGGCCTGCCTCGCGCAGAATTTCGACCAGTTGCAGCACCTGCGTCGCCGCGAGGCCGAATTTAGATTTCTCGCCGCCGGAGGACTGCCATTTACCGGAACCCTGCGAGGCCAGACGCGCACGCACGCCAAGGCGCGGCACCACGTTCAGACGGGCGGCCTCTTCCAGCACGATGGCGATTTCCGACATCTTCTCGATGACCAGATAGACCTTATGGCCCATCTTCTCGCCCACCAGCGCCAGACGGATGTATTCACGATCTTTATAACCGTTACAGACGATCACGCTACGGGTCATCCCCGCGTGCGCCAGCACCGCCATCAGCTCAGCCTTCGAACCAGCCTCCAGCCCCAGCGGTTCGCCGGAGTGGATCAAGGATTCAATCACGCGACGGTGCTGGTTGACCTTGATCGGGTAGACAAGGAAATAGTCGCCGTTATAACCGTAGGATTCACGCGCGCGCTTGAAGGCGGCGTTAATCGAGCGCAGACGATGTTGCAGGATCTGCGGGAAGCAGAACAGCGCCGGCAGGCGTTGTCCCTGGGCTTCGCGCGCTTTGACCAGCTCGGCCAGGTCGACGCGCGCTTCCGGGACGTCAGGATCCGGGCAAACGCTGATATGGCCCAGTTCGTTAACGTCGTAATAGTTATTACCCCACCAGGCAATATTGTAGGTACGTAGCATTTTGCTGGCTTCCTGGGAGCTCATCGCAACCTCCTGCATGGAACGTAATACACCGTGTTCGCCTGCTGACGAAAGCGAACCCAAAGACATGTCGTCAGACATAGCGAACCTCAACTTGTAATATTAACTACTATCGCAGTCGACAGACGCGATAACAACCCATGAACAGCCTTTAATCCCAGCAGATAGTGCTGGCACTGCAGCTGCGCGACCGGTTTCTTATTCATATATAGTAAAACACGTACCCGAAGCTGGTATGACAGCCCGGAGAAACCACGAGAAAACCCTTGCTCACGCAAGAGCGCCCTTGTTCAGTTTTCAAAAAGCCTGGAGGCCCTGGAATCCTGAGAAGCGCCGAGATGGGTAGAACATCGGCAGGTTTGCACGAAAGAGATGCAGATTGCGGGATAGAATTGCGCGACAGAACGACGCGGCGAATCAGGCGAAAAACGTTGGTTCATTATCTGGTATCACCTCCACACTGCCCCGAAACAGGCCAGCGACAAGCCAAAGCTATACATATCGAACAGCTGGCGAAACCGCCGCTGTGTAACAGAGTGCTTAACCCGGCTGGAAGTGGCGTCACGAGATGGGCTTCGTGCGCTTTTTTAATGAGCCGCGCGCGGCGTTTTATACCGAGAAGCGGGGTAAAATGCAAAATAAAAATACGCGTCTTGCCGGAGTTGTCAGGAAAAATTTCCACCACGCTTTTTCCATTAATGCGGGCGATGTCAAAAAAATGTGGAAATGCGATGAAGTTCTGACCTAAAATAGCCATCCAGAAGTTAATCCATCTATACTGATTAACACTCAGACTGCTCGTGTCACTACCTGCAAGCCTTGGTAGGGTCATCTATCAAAGCCTCTCTACACAACAGTATGAGCTACACGAATACTCACAGGTAAAATAAAACATGGCAAAACACCTCTTTACGTCCGAGTCTGTATCAGAAGGGCATCCAGACAAAATTGCTGACCAAATCTCCGATGCCGTGCTGGACGCGATCCTCGAACAGGATCCGAAAGCGCGCGTAGCCTGCGAAACCTATGTCAAAACCGGCATGGTTCTGGTTGGCGGTGAAATCACCACCAGCGCATGGGTTGATATCGAAGAGATCACCCGTAACACGGTGCGTGAAATTGGCTACGTGCATTCCGATATGGGCTTTGACGCCAACTCTTGCGCGGTCCTGAGCGCCATTGGTAAGCAGTCCCCGGATATCAACCAGGGCGTTGACCGCGCCGACCCGCTGGAACAGGGCGCGGGCGACCAGGGCCTGATGTTTGGCTATGCCACTAACGAAACTGACGTGCTGATGCCGGCGCCGGTGACTTACGCGCACCGTCTGGTACAGCGCCAGGCTGAAGTCCGCAAAAACGGCACCCTGCCGTGGCTGCGTCCGGACGCGAAAAGCCAGGTCACTTTCCAGTATGACGACGGCAAAATCGTCGGCATCGATGCGGTTGTGCTTTCCACTCAGCACGCTGAAGATATCGATCAGAAATCCCTGCAGGAAGCAGTGATGGAAGAGATCATCAAGCCGATTCTGCCGACCGAATGGCTGAACGCTTCCACCAAGTTCTTCATCAACCCGACCGGCCGTTTCGTTATCGGCGGCCCGATGGGCGACTGCGGTCTGACCGGTCGTAAGATCATCGTTGATACCTACGGCGGCATGGCTCGCCACGGCGGCGGCGCGTTCTCCGGTAAAGATCCATCTAAAGTTGACCGTTCAGCAGCCTACGCGGCGCGCTATGTAGCGAAAAACATCGTTGCCGCAGGCCTTGCCGATCGTTGTGAGATTCAGGTTTCCTACGCCATCGGCGTCGCTGAACCGACTTCGATCATGGTAGAAACTTTCGGCACCGAAAAAGTGCCTTCTGAACAGCTGACCCTGCTGGTACGCGAGTTCTTCGACCTGCGTCCGTACGGCCTGATTCAGATGCTGGATCTGCTGCACCCGATCTACAAAGAGACCGCCGCTTACGGTCACTTTGGTCGCGAACATTTCCCATGGGAAAAAACCGACAAAGCAGCCCTGCTGCGCGAAGCGGCTGGCCTGAAATAAGCCACCCCGCTTGACTGCTTAAGGCCAGCCCCGCGCTGGCCTTTTTGTTGCCCTGATTCTCTCCCCGACGTTTGACCGTCTTTGATCCATTTCCTTTCCCCACTTGATGAAAGCGATTACATATCTGCCGCAAGGGCGGGATCGTTCTAGCTACCCGCAGGCGCGAACTCTTTTCACAATGTTACATAACATGTCAAAAATCGCCGTTTCAGCCCATTCTTATTGGCGATATTTGCCTTTTATATCTATGATTTGAATATGTTTTTACTGATTACATATCTTTACCTTAGTGTAACCGATTACACAGTCGTGATTGTAATCACGTTTTTTTGTCCTGCACTCCCCTACTCTAAGCATCGACAGAATCAATAACTCAACTGGAGGGCGTTATGCCTGACAACAAAAAACAAGGGCGTTCAAACAAGACGATGACGTTCTTTGTCTGTTTCCTCGCCGCGCTGGCCGGCTTACTGTTCGGCCTTGATATCGGCGTTATTGCCGGCGCCTTACCGTTCATTGCCAATGAATTCCAAATCAGCGCGCATACCCAGGAGTGGGTGGTCAGCTCCATGATGTTCGGCGCCGCCGTCGGCGCAGTGGGCAGCGGCTGGCTCTCTTTCAAACTTGGGCGTAAAAAAAGCCTGATGATCGGCGCGATCCTGTTCGTGGCCGGTTCGCTATTTTCCGCCGCCGCGCCGAACGTCGAAATCCTGCTGATCTCTCGCGTCCTGCTGGGGCTGGCGGTTGGTGTCGCCTCTTACACCGCGCCGCTGTACTTATCGGAAATCGCGCCGGAGAAAATCCGCGGCAGTATGATTTCGATGTACCAGTTGATGATTACCATCGGTATTCTCGGCGCCTACCTCTCTGACACCGCCTTCAGCTACAGCGGCGCGTGGCGCTGGATGCTCGGCGTGATTATCATCCCGGCAATCCTGCTGCTGATCGGCGTAATCTTCCTGCCGGATAGCCCGCGCTGGTTTGCCGCTAAACGCCGTTTCGTCGATGCCGAACGCGTCCTGCTGCGCCTGCGCGATACCAGCGCCGAAGCCAAACGCGAGCTCGATGAAATCCGCGAAAGCTTGAAAGTCAAACAGTCCGGCTGGGCGCTGTTCAAAGAGAACAGCAACTTCCGCCGCGCGGTGTTCCTTGGCGTCCTGCTGCAGATCATGCAACAGTTCACCGGGATGAACGTCATCATGTACTATGCGCCGAAGATTTTTGAACTGGCGGGCTATGCCAATACCACTGAGCAAATGTGGGGCACAGTGATCGTCGGCCTGACCAACGTACTGGCCACCTTTATCGCTATCGGCCTGGTCGACCGCTGGGGCCGTAAACCGACGCTGATCCTCGGCTTTATCGTGATGGCCGCCGGTATGGGCGTACTGGGCAGCATGATGCATATCGGTATTCACTCTGCTACCGCGCAGTACTTTGCAGTACTGATGCTGCTGATGTTTATCGTCGGCTTCGCGATGAGCGCCGGCCCGCTGATTTGGGTACTGTGTTCTGAAATACAGCCGCTGAAAGGCCGCGATTTCGGTATCACCTGCTCCACCGCGACCAACTGGATTGCCAATATGATCGTCGGCGCCACCTTCCTGACCATGCTGAACTCTCTCGGCAGCGCCAACACCTTCTGGGTCTACGGCGGTCTGAACGTGCTGTTTATCCTGCTGACTATCTGGCTGATTCCAGAAACCAAAAACGTCTCGCTGGAACATATTGAACGCAACCTGATGCAGGGACGCCCGCTGCGCGAAATCGGCGCTCGCGATTAATCCCCTCTGTGCTTCCTCCCCTCCGGGAGGAAGCTTCTTCTTGCTCTCCCCCGCGCGGCGCACTATCCTCTGGCGCTATGAAAACACCCCGAATTCCCATCGCTATCCAGCAGGCCGTCATGCGTAGCCTGCGGGAGCATCTCGCCACCGCCAATCTCAAGCTGGAACGCCGCTATGCGGAACCGACGCTGGTTTATCAGCAGCGCGGCACCTCCGCAGGCACCGCGTGGCTGGAGAAAAACGAGATCCGCCTCAATCCAGTGCTATTGCTGGAAAATCAGCAGGCGTTTATCGATGAAGTGGTGCCGCACGAACTGGCGCATCTGCTGGTGTGGAAACACTTTGGCCGCGTCGCGCCGCACGGTAAAGAGTGGAAATGGATGATGGAGGCCGTGCTGGGCGTCCCCGCCCGCCGCACCCACCGCTTTGAGCTCGATTCAGTACGCCAGAACACCTTCCCCTATCGCTGCCAGTGCCAGCAGCATCAGCTAACCGTCCGTCGCCATAACCGCGTGGTGCGCGGTGAAGCCACTTACCGCTGCGTTCGCTGCGGCGATCTGCTAGTGGCGGAAAAGTAACCATTGGAATTAATTAGAAACTTTCTGATCTGACTGATTGCATCTGACACCCTCATTCGCTACGTTGCGGGCTCGTTTTGACACGGAGTTTACGATGTCCCGTATGTATGTTTTTGCCGTCGCGTTATTCAGCGTGGCAGCCAGCGGCCAGCTTGCGGCTGCTGGTATTCATAGTTTTTCCCAGGCGAAAGCCGCTGGCGTAAAAGTGAATGCCGACGTCCCCGGCGACTTTTATTGCGGCTGTAAAATCGACTGGCAGGGTAAAAAAGGCGTTATCGATCTGGAATCTTGCGGCTACAAAGTGCGTAAAAACGAGAACCGCGCCAGCCGGGTCGAATGGGAACACGTGGTCCCGGCGTGGCAGTTCGGCCACCAGCGCCAGTGCTGGCAGGATGGTGGGCGTAAAAACTGCGCCAAAGATCCGGAATACCGCAAGATGGAAAGCGATATGCATAACCTGCAGCCTGCGGTCGGCGAGGTCAATGGCGATCGCGGCAACTTTATGTACAGCCAGTGGAACGGCGGCGATGGACAGTATGGTCAATGCGCCATGAAGGTGGATTTTAAAGATAAAGTCGCCGAACCGCCGGTACGCGCCCGCGGCTCGATCGCCCGCACCTACTTCTATATGCGCGACCGCTATCAGCTGACTCTTTCCCGCCAGCAAACCCAGCTGTTTACCGCCTGGGATAAGCAGTATCCGGTGACCTCCTGGGAGTGCGAACGCGATGAGCGAATCGCCAAAGTTCAGGGCAACCATAATCCTTACGTCCAGCAGGCTTGCCAGGCGCAAAAGAGCTAACCTACACTAGCGGCAATTGTTAATTTGCAGCCGCCGTCTTCCCCGCCCAGGGGAAGGCGCTATCTGCGCGAAGAACGGAATATCAAGCATGCGCATTCCTCGCATCCACCACCCGGAACGCATTACCCCCGGCAGCCACATTGCCCTCAGCGAAGACGCAGCCAACCACGTTGGCCGCGTCCTGCGCATGAGCAAAGGCCAGGAAATACAGCTGTTTGACGGCAGCAATCAGGTTTTTGACGCGGTCATCACCGAAGCGGGCAAGAAAAACGTCATGGTTGAGGTTATCCGCGGCCAGCTCGACGATCGTGAATCTCCGCTGCACATCCATCTCGGCCAGGTGATGTCACGCGGCGAAAAAATGGAATTCACCATCCAGAAATCGATCGAACTTGGCGTAAGCCTCATAACGCCACTGTTTTCCGAGCGCTGCGGCGTTAAACTGGATGCCGAACGCTTGCAGAAGAAGATTCAGCAGTGGCAGAAAATCGCCATTGCCGCCTGCGAACAGAGCGGCCGTAACGTCGTGCCGGAAATACGCCCGGCGATGCAGCTGGAAGCCTGGTGCGCCGAGGAAGAAAACGGCCTCAAGCTCAACCTGCACCCGCGCGCCAGCGCCAGTATCAATACGCTGCCGCTGCCGGTTGAACGTGTTCGCCTGCTGATTGGCCCGGAAGGCGGCCTGTCGGCGGAAGAGATAGCGATGACCGCTCGCTACCAGTTTACTGATATCCTGTTGGGACCGCGCGTTCTGCGTACTGAGACTACCGCGCTCACCGCCATCACCGCGCTGCAGGTGCGTTTTGGCGATCTGGGCTAAAATCTGGCGCAACAATCCGCAAACACGACAGCGCTAATGGAGAGAACAATGATCAAGCTCGGCATCGTGATGGACCCTATCGCATCCATCAACATTAAAAAAGACACCAGCTTCGCGATGTTGCTGGAAGCGCAGCGTCGCGGCTATGAACTCCATTATATGGAGATGAACGACCTGTACCTCATCAACGGCGAATCCCGCGCCCGTACGCGCACGCTGAGCGTCGAGCAGAATTACGACAAATGGTACGCGTTCACCGGCGAACAGGATCTGCCGCTGGCGGATCTCGACGTCATCCTGATGCGTAAAGACCCACCGTTCGATACCGAGTTTATCTACGCCACCTACATTCTCGAACGCGCGGAAGAGAAAGGCACGCTTATCGTCAACAAGCCGCAGAGCCTGCGCGACTGTAACGAAAAGCTGTTCACCGCCTGGTTCTCCGAGCTAACTCCGGAAACGCTGGTCACCCGTAATAAAGCCCAGTTGA
Source organism: Klebsiella sp. 141240 (assembly GCF_050600805.1). NCBI lineage: Bacteria > Pseudomonadati > Pseudomonadota > Gammaproteobacteria > Enterobacterales > Enterobacteriaceae > Klebsiella > Klebsiella sp. 141240. Next base: position 345,991 of record NZ_JAQIRK010000001.1, read on the forward strand.
AAGCGTTCTGGGAAAAACACGGCGATATCATTCTCAAACCGCTGGACGGCATGGGCGGCGCTTCAATATTCCGCGTGAAAGCAGGCGATCCGAACCTCGGCGTCATTTCCGAAACCCTGACCGAACTGGGTAGCCGCTACTGCATGGCGCAGAATTATCTGCCGGCCATCAAAGACGGCGACAAACGTGTGCTGGTGGTAGACGGCGAGCCGGTGCCATACTGCCTCGCACGCATCCCGCAGGGCGGTGAAACGCGCGGCAACCTGGCCGCTGGCGGCCGTGGCGAAGCGCGTCCGCTGACCGAAAGCGACTGGGAAATCGCCCGCCGCGTCGGCCCGACGCTAAAAGCCAAAGGCCTTATTTTCGTCGGCCTGGATATCATCGGCGATCGCCTGACCGAAATTAACGTCACCAGCCCGACCTGCGTGCGCGAAATCGAAGCCGCTTTCCCGGACGTGTCGATTACCGGCATGCTGATGGACGCTATCGAAAAACGTATCATCAAATAAGCACAGGGAAGGGCAAACGCCCGCCCGTCAGGCGCCTCTCTGGCGCCTGTAAAACAAAGTGCATCGACACGTTTCTACTTTACCCGCATACTGGGTGTTGTTTTTTTAAACCAGGAACAGAACCTCTGACAATGAATTTACAGCATCACTTTCTGATTGCCATGCCTGCGCTACAGGACCCTCTTTTCCGTCGCTCCGTCGTCTATATCTGCGAGTACAACGACGATGGCGCCATGGGCATTATCATCAATAAGCCGCTGGAAAATTTGCAGGTGGAAGGGATCCTGGAAAAACTGAAAATCGCGCCGGTGGCGCGCAACCCGGAAATTCGCCTGGATAAACCGGTGATGGTCGGCGGCCCGCTGGCGGAGGATCGCGGTTTTATCCTGCACACGCCGCCGTCTGATTTTTCCTCCAGCATCCGTATCTCCGACAACACGGTGATCACCACCTCACGCGACGTGCTGGAAACCCTCGGTACCGATAAACAACCGAGCAACGTGCTGGTGGCGTTGGGCTACGCGTCGTGGGAAAAAGGGCAACTGGAGCAGGAAATTCTCGATAACGCCTGGCTTACCGCACCGGCCGATCAGAATATTTTGTTTAAAACGCCGATTGCCGATCGCTGGCGCGAAGCGGCCAAACTTATCGGTATCGATATCGTGACGATGCCTGCCGACGCGGGGCATGCATAATGAGCGGTACCTTTTTGAGTTTTGATTTTGGCACTAAAAGCATTGGCGTCGCCGTTGGGCAGCGCATTACCGGCACGGCGCGTCCGCTCCCGGCGCTGAAGGCGCAGGACGGCAAGCCGGACTGGAACATCATCGAAAAGCTGTTGAAAGAGTGGCAGCCGGAAGCGGTGATTGTCGGTCTGCCGCTGAACATGGACGGCACCGAACAGCCGCTAACCGCGCGCGCACGTAATTTCGCCAATAAAATTCATGGCCGCTTCGGCGTGAAAATCACCCTCCACGACGAGCGTTTAAGCACCGTCGAAGCTCGCGCCGGCCTGTTTGAACACGGTGGTTTTCGTGCGCTCAATAAAGGCAGCGTTGATTCCGCCTCTGCCGTGGTTATCCTCGAAAGCTATTTCGAACAGGGATACTGATCGGTAGCTCTGGGATGAAAGCGAAGCATGGATTCGCTTTTGCGCCGGGTGGCGGCTTCGCCTTACCCGGCCTACAAAACCCCCGCTGGCATCACCCGTAGGCCCGCGCAAGCGTAGCGCCGCCGGGCAATCAGTGACGCAGATGTTCATTCGCCCAGCTTACCGCCTGGGTTCGGTTCTTCACGCTCAGCTTGCGGAACACATTGTACAGATGGGTACGTACGGTGTTTTCGCTGATGAATAACGCGCGTGCGATATCCATATTTGTTGCGCCGCAGCGCAGCTCGTTGAGGATCTCACATTCACGCTCGGTCAACGGTGAGTTCTCCGTCGGCGCCGTGACCTGATCTGCAGAATACAGCGCCGGGTGCATCACGCTCAATTCAGCCGTCTGTTCACCATTCAATACGGCTTTGACGCCCTCAATTAAGCGCGATTGGTCGTCGTCATGACGGAATACGCCATATAACGCAGGCCATTGCGCCATTTCGTACAACTCATACTTTTGCGCGCTATTGATAATCAACAAACGCGGATTATCTGCCTGTACGCGAATAATATCTCGCCACACGCTATTCAATTTCTTATTGGAAACAGCAATATCAAACAATATTACGGAATCTTTTGCCAGACGTTGAGTTAGCGGTTTGTTGATATTATGCAGAGTTACGTTTACGGATAGCTTCTCAGTCAACCACGCCGCAAATGCATTACTCTGAATGGATGGATGAGTAATGAAAGTCACCTGACGCGAATGCAGTAAATTCTCCGATAAATTAATCACTTGAAACTCTCCTTAGCAGTACCCCGCCATCTTAGCGGTTAAATTAACTGAAAATTAAACGTTCAATAATGTATTTATATTTTCAAATACAGTTTGGTTATTGAAACATCATTTCATGAGAATCTTCCTATTCCCGTAAACAGCATAAATCGAACCCCGCAAAAGTGTCAAAAGGTAATCCTACTTTTTTCCTGGTGAAGCGAGGTAAATGTAAGCCTGCTGTCATAACATTCATTATTTAGGCTTAGGTCGTACCACTTATTTGTATTATAAAAACATTTATCAAAACATTAATTGAACACTGAATTAACAATTTAATGAATACCAACTTGGTTTCATCTCTACGAGGGCAATAACTCACCTGCCGCTGCACGTTGTTGAAAACTCTGCGCAAAGGTTTGCATTCCTGCCTGCTGACCGGTTTGCATCACGCCGGGTAGCTGATGCGTTTTCCCTTCGCGGATCAAATTTGCCACCGCTGGCGTGTTCACTAAAAGTTCGTATAGCGCAACCCGACTGCCGGAAGCATTTGGCAACAATTTTTGCGCCGCCACAGCGCATAAGCTCCCTGCCAGCTGGCTGCGAACCGGCTCTTTTTCTTCCGCCGGAAACACATCCACCAGCCGCTCGATGGCCTGCGCCGCGCTGCGGGTATGCAGCGTCGCCAGCACCAGGTGCCCGGTTTCGGCTGCGGTCAGCGCCAGGCGGATAGTTTCGCTATCGCGCAGCTCGCCTAATAAGATGACGTCCGGGTCCTGACGCAGCGCTACGCGTAGCGCCGCCGCGAAGGAGGAGCAATGGCGGCCGATTTCGCGCTGCTGGATCAGGCAGTTCCTGCTGGCGTGAATAAACTCCACGGGATCCTCAAGGGTTAAAATATGACCATGGCGATGTTGATTGAGGTAGTCCACCATCGCCGCCAGGGTGGTCGACTTGCCGCTACCGGTAGCGCCGGTAACCAGGATCAAACCACTCTCTTCATTTAGCAATTCGCTAAGCGCGGCGGGCGCGCCCAAATCCCCCAACTGCGGGCATCGCTGCGGCAAAAGACGCAGCGCCAACGACAAGCCGCGCGCGTGGGCAAAAGCGCTGGCACGCAGCCGCGGCCCATCTGAAAGGGCCAGGGCAAAGTCCACCTGGCCATCAGCACGCCACTGCGCCAACTGTGGGTCGTTAAGCCAGCGAGTGAGGATTTCCTCAACATCCGGCGAAGTAAACGGTGCAGGCTCAAGCTTTCCCAAACGACGCCAGCGCGGCGGATACGCGCTGCACAGGTGTAGATCGGAGACGTTATGCTTTACACTAAGGGCCACGATTTCTTCCAGCTCCATAACTGATCCTCGGAATATGAACGATATTGCGCATAACCTGGCACAGGTCCGGGATAAAATCTCAGGCGCCGCCGCCCGCTGCGGCCGCGCTTCAGAAGAAGTTACGTTGCTTGCAGTGAGTAAAACCAAACCTGCGAGCGCTATCGAAGAAGCAATGACCGCAGGACAGCGGGCATTCGGCGAAAACTACGTCCAGGAAGGGGTGGATAAAATCCGCTATTTCCAGCAGGCGGGCGCCAGCGGTCTGCAGTGGCACTTCATCGGCCCGCTGCAGTCCAACAAAAGCCGGCTGGTGGCCGAACATTTTGACTGGTGCCACACCGTCGACCGGTTGAAAATCGCCACCCGCCTGAGCGAGCAACGTCCGGCGGATTTACCGCCGCTGAACGTGCTGATTCAAATCAACATCAGCGATGAACAGAGTAAATCCGGGATCCCGCTGGCGGAGCTTGACGCTTTAGCCGCCGGTGTCGCCGCCTTACCGAACCTCCAGCTTCGCGGGTTAATGGCCATTCCGGCGCCGGAGTCAGAGTATGAAAGGCAGTTTGCCGTCGCCCAACAAATGGCGGTAGCATTCGCGCAACTGAAAACGCTCTACCCTTCGGTTGATACGCTCTCTCTGGGCATGTCGGATGACATGGAAGCCGCTATCGCGGCGGGAAGCACTATGGTGCGCATCGGGACCGCAATCTTCGGCGCGCGCGACTACAGCAAAAAATAAGGAATCTGAGGAACGCCATGAAGACGTTGACCTTCCTGCTCTCAACGGTCATTGAGCTCTACACAATGGTCATGTTGTTACGCGTCTGGATGCAGTGGGCGCGCTGCGACTTTTACAATCCGTTTTCACAGTTCGTCGTGAAAGCGACCCAGCCAATCGTCGGGCCGCTGCGCCGGATTATCCCGGCAATGGGGCCGCTGGATAGCGCCTCCCTGCTGGTCGCCTTCGTGCTCTGCGTTATCAAGGCGATCGTGCTGTTTATGGTGGTCACCTTCCAGCCGATTATCTGGATTGCCGCGGTGCTGATCCTGCTGAAAACCATCGGTTCGCTGATTTTCTGGGTGCTGCTATTGATGGCGATCATGAGCTGGGTAAGCCAGGGCCGCAGCCCGGTGGAATACGTGCTGATGCAGTTGGCCGACCCGCTGCTGCGCCCGATCCGCAACCTGCTGCCATCCATGGGCGGCATCGACTTTTCGCCGATGGTGCTGGTCCTGCTGCTGTACGTGATTAACATGGGTATCGCCGAGCTGCTGCAAGCTACTGGCAATGTCCTGCTTCCGGGGCTGTGGATGGCGCTATGAGTGCCGTTGAAGTCTGCGCTGACGGGCTGGTGCTCAGGCTGTATATTCAGCCAAAGGCCAGCCGCGACAGCCTTGTTGGTCTGCATGGCGACGAGCTCAAAGTCGCCATCACCGCCCCACCCATCGACGGCCAGGCAAATGCCCATCTGGTAAAATATCTCGCTAAACAGTTCCGCGTCGCGAAAAGCCAGGTGCTTATCGAAAAAGGCGAACTGGGCCGTCATAAACAGATAAAAATCATTCACCCGCAGCAGATCCCGCCCGCCGTCGCGGCGCTGGCTGACTAAACAGGATTGAATATGCAAAAAGTTGTACTCGCTACCGGCAACGCCGGTAAAGTTCACGAGCTGGCCTCGCTGCTGGAAGATTTTGGCCTCGACATCGTCGCCCAGACTGAGCTTGGGGTCGATTCCGCCGAAGAAACCGGCCTGACCTTTATCGAAAACGCGATCCTCAAAGCGCGTCACGCCGCGCAGGTCACCGGCCTGCCGGCCATTGCCGACGATTCGGGTCTGGCGGTGGATGCGCTGGGCGGCGCGCCGGGAATTTACTCCGCTCGCTACTCGGGTGAAAACGCCAGCGACCTGCAGAATCTGGAAAAGCTGCTGGATGCTCTACAGGATGTGCCCGATGAGCAACGCCAGGCCCATTTCCACTGCGTGCTGGTGTATCTGCGTCATGCCGAAGACCCGACGCCGCTGGTATGCCATGGCAGCTGGCCGGGCGTGATTACTCGTCAGGCGGCGGGTAACGGCGGCTTTGGCTATGACCCGATTTTCTTTGTTCCGTCCGAGGGTAAAACCGCAGCGGAGCTGAGCCGTGAAGAGAAAAGCGCCATTTCCCACCGCGGGCAGGCGCTGAAACTGTTACTGGAAGCATTACGTAATGGCTAATTTGCCGCCTCTGAGTCTTTATATTCATATCCCGTGGTGCGTGCAGAAATGCCCGTACTGCGATTTCAATTCGCATGCGTTAAAGGGCGAAGTGCCGCACGACGACTACGTCCAGCACCTGCTTGCCGATCTGCGCCACGATGCGCCATACGCACAGGGACGTGAAATTAAGACTATTTTTATCGGCGGCGGTACGCCGAGCCTGCTTTCCGGCCCGGCGATGCAAACCCTGCTTGATGGCGTGCGCGCCTGCCTGCCGCTGGCGGCGGATGCGGAGATCACCATGGAAGCCAATCCGGGGACCGTGGAGGCCGATCGCTTCGTTGAGTATCAGCGTGCCGGGGTCAACCGTATCTCCATCGGCGTGCAGAGCTTTAGCGAGCCCAAATTGCAGCGTCTGGGGCGTATTCACGGTCCTGAAGAGGCAAAGCGCGCGGCGCGGCTGGCGAGCGGCCTGGGGCTGCGTAGCTTTAACCTCGATTTAATGCATGGCCTGCCGGACCAGTCGCTGGAAGAAGCGCTGGATGACTTACGCCAGGCGATCGCGCTGAATCCGCCGCATCTGTCGTGGTATCAGTTGACTATTGAGCCGAACACGCTGTTTGGTTCGCGCCCGCCGGTGTTACCGGATGACGACGCGCTGTGGGATATTTTCGAGCAGGGGCATCAATTGCTAAGCGCCGCAGGTTATCAGCAGTACGAGACCTCCGCTTACGCCAAACCAGGCTATCAGTGCCAGCACAATCTCAACTACTGGCGCTTTGGCGACTACCTCGGTATCGGCTGCGGCGCACACGGCAAAGTGACCTTCCCTGACGGCCGCATTCTGCGTACGGCAAAAACCCGTCACCCGCGCGGCTACATGGAAGGCCGTTACCTGGAGCGCCAGCACGACGTGGAGGCGGCGGATAAACCGTTCGAGTTCTTTATGAACCGCTTCCGCCTGCTGGAGGCCGCGCCGCGCGCGGAGTTCATCTTGTATACCGGCCTTGATGAGCAGGTTATCCGTCCGCAAATCGATGCCGCTATCGCCAAAGGCTATCTGCTGGAAGATGCGCAAAACTGGCAAATTACCGAGCACGGTAAGCTGTTTTTAAATTCGCTGCTGGAGCTGTTCCTCAGCGAAGAGTAATCCCTGCGGGCGGCGCATCGTCGCCCGTATCTTCCCCCTATATCCTCTCCCGCTACGGTCAAATTGACTGGCGTTTTTTTGTTCGCTTATTTGCAGCGAATCACAAAATCAGATCGACTTTTTTCCTTTTCTTGACTCATTTTTTGCACAGTGGTAATCCTGCTTCATCGGTTGAGCAAATGTAAAACCGAAGTATCCTGCATGTGAATTATTGGTAACTCTGATTAAAAAAAGTCTCTGTAACGTCGGCGCAACCCGGCGGGCTTAAGCCTATAAAAAAGAGGGTAACACAATGAATTACCGTAATATTTTTATCACACTCGCCGCACTATCCGGCACCATCACGGCTTCAGCCTGGTCTGCAGAGCCCGCCACCGTGGCCTTTTTAATGCCCGATCAGGCCTCTACCCGCTATGAGCAGCACGACTTCCCCGGTTTTAAGGCGGAAATGAGCAAGCTTTGCGCGGATTGTAAGGTCATTTATCAGAATGCCAACGCCAACGCGTCGCTTCAGCAGCAGCAGTTCAACTCGGTTATCGCCCAAGGGGCGAAAGTGATCGTCCTGGATCCGGTTGACTCTTCCGCCGCCGCCGCGCTGGTCGAAAACGCCCAGGCTCAAGGGGTTAAGGTCATCGCCTATGACCGCCCGGTGCCAAACAAACCGGCCGATTTTTATGTTTCGTTTGATAACGAGGGCATTGGCTACGCCATCGCGAAATCTCTCACCGACCATTTGAAAGCGAGCGGCGTGCCGCAGGATGCCGGTGTGCTGCAAATTAACGGTTCGCCAACCGATGCCGCCGCAGGGCTGATCCGCGACGGTATCCATCGCGGATTGAAAGAGTCCGGTTACAAAACGCTGGCCGAATTTGACACCCCGGAGTGGGCGCCGCCGAAAGCCCAGGAGTGGACCGCCGGGCAGGTTACCCGCTTTGGCGACAAAATTAAGGGCGTGGTCGCGGCGAACGACGGTACCGGCGGCGGCGCGATTGCCGCCTTTAAGGCTGCCGGCGTCCAGCCGCTGCCGCCGGTCACCGGCAATGACGCCACTATCGCCGCGCTGCAGCTGATCATCGCCGGCGACCAGTACAACACCATCTCCAAACCATCGGAGATCGTCGCCGCGGCGGCGGCCAAAGTGGCGGTTGATTTTATTCAGGGCAAAAAACCGCAGGCCAGCACCACCTTGTACAACACCCCTTCCCAGCTATTTACCCCGGAAGTGGTGACGGCCAAAAACATCAAAGCGGAAATCTTCGATAAAAAAATCCAGACCTGGGATCAGGTGTGTAGCGGCGAGTACGCCGCCGCCTGCCAGAAGTTAGGCATCAGCAAGTAAGCTGTGCCCCTGCGCCCGCCGCGGCGGGCGTGATTTCGCCATTATTGAGGTCGTTTTGTATGCCGCAACAACAACACAACTCCGCCGCCGGGCGGCCAATACTGCAACTGCGCAACGTCTCTAAACATTTTGGCGCGGTGTCCGCGCTGACGGATATCGAATTAGAAGTCCACGCCGGCGAGGTGGTCGCGCTAGTCGGAGACAACGGCGCGGGCAAATCCACGCTGGTGAAGATCCTCGCCGGCGTCCACCAGCCGACCTCCGGCACCATTGAGTTTGACGGCAACCCCGTCACCCTCGATAGCCCCGGCAAAGCGCTGGAATACGGTATTGCTACGGTGTTTCAGGATCTGGCGCTGTGCGAAAACCTTGATGTAGTGGCAAACCTGTTTCTGGGCCATGAAATTTCGCCGTTCCAGCTCGATGAAGTAGCGATGGAAGTGAAGGCCTGGACGCTGCTGCAGGAGCTGGCGGCACGTATTCCGTCGGTACGCGAACCGGTGGCATCGCTTTCCGGCGGCCAGCGGCAGACCGTCGCCATCGCCCGTTCGCTGCTGCTGAACCCTAAAATCATTATGCTCGATGAGCCCACCGCGGCGCTGGGGGTCGCGCAGACCGCGGAAGTACTCAACCTGATTGAGCGCGTTCGCGAGCGCGGGCTTGGCGTCATCATCATCAGTCACAACATGGAAGACGTTCGCGCCGTCGCCGACCGTATCGTGGTGCTGCGTCTCGGGCGCAACAAAGGGATCTTCACGCCCGATGCTTCTAATCAGGATCTGGTCGCCGCGATCACCGGCGCGACGGAAAACGCCGTCTCACGCCGGGTTGAACGTAAATCACAGCCCACGACTTCCGGAGCGATGTAATTTTATGAACAGTAAGACCGCATCCCACACCGCGCTGGACCGCAGCGATGAGCGCGTTCGTCACGACGAGGGGCTGTTTGGCGCCCTGCGCGCGCAGATAACCCGCATCAAAACCGGCGACCTCGGCACCGCGCCGGTGATAGCCGGGCTGATTGTGATTTCCCTGGTCTTCACCTTTCTCAATCCGGTCTATATCGCGCCGAATAACCTGGTGAACCTGCTGTTTGACTGCGCGACGGTCGGGTTTATCTCGCTCGGCATCGTCTGCGTGCTGATGCTTGGCGAGATAGACCTGTCGGTTGGCTCCATGAGCGGCCTGGCATCGGCTATCGTCGGCGTGCTGTGGGTAAACGCAGGATGGCCGCTGGCGGGAGCCATCGCCGTGGCGCTGGCCTGCGGCGTGGCCGTCGGGCTGGTCTACGCGCTGCTGTATAACCGCGTCGGAATGCCGAGTTTCGTCGCCACTCTCGCCGGCCTGCTGGCGCTGCTGGGCATGCAGCTGTATATCCTCGGGCCGAGCGGCAGCATTAACCTGCCCTACACATCGCCGCTGGTACGCTTTGGCCAACTGCTGGTGATGCCCGCCTGGTTCTCACACCTGATGGCATTGCTGCCAGGGCTGGCGATTATTGTCTTTGGTCTGAAAAAACGCTCGCGGCGCCTGGCGGCCAATCTTTCCGCCGAGGGAGTCAGCTCGCTACTGGCGCGCGCGATCGCGCTGACGATTATCTTCGAGGCCGCGGTGCTTTACCTCAATCAGGGGCGCGGTATTCCGTGGATTTTCGGTCTCTTTGTCGCCTGCGTGATGATCCTCAACTACGCGCTGAAACGGACAAAATGGGGTCGCTCGATGTTCGCGGTTGGCGGCAACCGTGAAGCGGCGCGCCGTTCGGGGATTAACGTGCGGGCGATTTATGTGAGCGCTTTTGTACTGTGTACCACGCTTGCGACCTTCGGCGGCATTCTCGCGGCGTCGCGACTGGCTTCCGCCAGCCAGCAGGCCGGCACCGGCGACGTCAACCTCAACGCCATCGCCGCGGCGGTGATCGGCGGCACCAGCCTGTTCGGCGGACGCGGCAGCGCCTGGTCCGCGCTATTGGGGATCATCGTGATTCAGTCGATTTCAAATGGGCTGACGCTGTTGAACCTGCCGTCATCGCTGCGCTATATCATTACCGGCGCGGTATTGGCGATTGCGGTCATCATTGATTCTCTGGCTCGCCGTTCACGCGTGTCGCACGGCCGGGCCTGAGTGGAGAAGAGCGCGGCCCAAAGGACTGCGGGCCGCGAAATCTTGATTATTTTAACGAGCCAACCAGCGCTTTGCGGCTCTCTTCCAGCGAGACCACCCGGCCGCAGACATCTTTGCCGAACTGCTGGAAATCCGCTTCCTGGTTTTTCCACTCATCCTGAATTGCGGTTTGCAGGCCGCCAAGACTGCCGAGAATGCCCTGCAGCGGATTGCCGCCGCCTTTGAGCACCGCTTTCGCGCCCATCTCGTTAATGCTGTCCTGCAGAATGCCGCCCATCGCCTGATTCACCAGTTGTTGGCCATCGGCGCGAACCTGATCGATAGCTTTATAGTGGAAAGTCAGGCCATCGCTGCGACGTTCGATAATGCGGTTCATCTGTTCTTTCAGCTGCGCGTCCAGCTTGGTCAGGCGGCTATGCATACTGCTGCTGGCGCCGACCTGCTCGGTGATGATTTTATCCAGCGCCTTGCGGCCCTTTTCGACGCGCGAGCGCGCGCCGTCGTCAATCCACGGCAGGCTGCTGCGCAGACCGGCCTGATAATCTTGCGCCTGTTCGCGCTGGGCGGCGCTAAGGGCATAGGCTTTACCGTTAAAGGTCAGATTGCCGTCCGGCTTAATCACCAGATCGCCGTTTTCACCCTTCACCTGCACCTGCTGCGGGCTGAGGATCACATCGTCACGCGGCGTGACGCTACACTGGTAGTCCGCGTGGGCAGACAAAGCGGTGACGGAAAGCGCCACCGCCAGCAGCGTTTTGCGCATCTTTTTACTCCCTTAAGACAAATCGGGCCGGCAATTGCCGACCCTTGTCAAACTTAGTCCCACCAGACGTCAAAAAGTTCGCTGGTGCGCACATCCGCTAATTTACGATCTTCCAGCCACTTGCGAACGATGGCCTGATGCTCTTCGGTACATTTACCGATTTCCTGCATGCAGATGAGCCCTTCCCACGAGAGATAACCGCTGCCGTCAAAGGCCAGTTTGTTCGGCTCAATGACCTCTTCAATCAGATCGTTGACCGTCTGGTCGATCTGCTCTTCGCTGGTCCCTTCCGGGAAACGCCAGGCTACGGAGAAACCTAACTCCTGAAACTCGTCGATATGCATTTTTTTACGCAGACGACGGCTACGATTCTTGGCCATTATTTCACCCTCTCGAACATTAAGTCCCATACGCCGTGGCCAAGACGATGACCACGTTGTTCAAATTTGGTTACCGGGCGCGATTCCGGGCGCGGTACGTAATCGTTACTTTCCGACAGGTTACGATAGCCTTCCAGCGAAGACATCACTTCCAGCATATGCTCGGCATAGGCTTCCCAGTCGGTCGCCATATGGAAGACGCCGCCCAGCTTCAGCTTACTTTTCACCAGCTCGGCGAAAGGCGGCTGCACGATACGACGTTTATTATGACGCGCTTTATGCCACGGGTCAGGGAAAAACAGCTGCACCATATTCAGCGAGTTATCCGGGATCATAGTGTGCAGCACTTCGACCGCATCGTGACACATTACGCGCAGATTTTGTACGCCTTCTTCTTCCGCGGACGCCAGACATGCGCCGACGCCCGGCGAGTGCACTTCAATACCGAGGAAGTTTTGCTCCGGTTTAGCTTTCGCCATCGCCACCAGCGAGGCGCCCATGCCGAAACCAATTTCTAAGGTGACCGGCGCTTCGCGGCCAAACAGGGCGGTGAAATCGAGCGGCGCATCGTTGAATTCAACGCCCATCACCGGCCAAATGTTATCCAGCGCATGCTGCTGCCCTTTCGTCAGGCGGCCCTGGCGACGGACGAAGCTACGAATACGGCGCAGCGGGCGACCGTTTTCATCGAATTCCGGAGAAATGACGTCGTTTTTCATAAAAGTTAAGTCTGCTTGTGAATGTGTTCGGAAAACGGGCATTATCCAAAGTTACCCGGCGGATGCAAGGGTTTACAGCCACTCGCCCTTGTGCTGCAATCTGCCACCCTGTAATCGCGATTCCGGAGCCGTAGCTTTGACTTTTCTCGCCGCGCAATTTTCAGCCCAGGTCCTGGACTGGTACGACAAATACGGCCGTAAAACCCTGCCCTGGCAAATCGCCAAGACGCCCTACAAAGTATGGCTCTCCGAAGTGATGTTGCAACAAACCCAGGTCACCACGGTTATTCCCTATTTTGAACGCTTTATGGCGCATTTCCCAACGGTTGTTGATTTAGCCAACGCCCCGCTGGATGAAGTGCTGCATCTGTGGACCGGCCTTGGCTACTACGCGCGGGCGCGCAATTTACATAAAGCCGCGCAGCAGGTCGCCACGCAACACGGCGGCGAGTTCCCGCAAACCTTTGAAGAGGTGGCCGCGCTTCCCGGCGTCGGGCGCTCGACGGCGGGGGCGATTTTATCCCTTTCGCTCGGTCAGCATTATCCGATTCTCGACGGCAACGTGAAGCGGGTACTCGCCCGCTGCTATGCTGTGAGCGGCTGGCCGGGGAAAAAAGAGGTGGAAAAACGGCTGTGGGAAATAAGCGAAGAGGTGACGCCGGCGCAGGGCGTAGAACGCTTCAACCAGGCGATGATGGATCTCGGCGCCATGGTTTGTACCCGCTCGAAGCCGAAGTGCGAACTGTGCCCGCTGAGTAACGGCTGCGTGGCCTACGCTAACCATTCATGGGCGGAATATCCGGGGAAAAAACCGAAGCAGACCATTCCGGAGCGCACCGGCTACTTCCTGCTGATGCAGCACGGCGACGAGGTGTTTCTTTCCCAACGTCCGCCGGTGGGTTTATGGGGCGGATTGTTCTGTTTTCCGCAGTTTGAGGATGAAGCCGGGCTGCGCGAGTGGCTGGCGCAACGTCAGATAAAGGCCGATAATCTGACGCAATTAACCGCCTTCCGCCACACTTTCAGCCATTTCCACCTGGATATTGTGCCGATGTGGCTTACAGTGCACTCATCTGGCGCATGCATGGATGAAGGTAACGCACTCTGGTATAACTTAGCGCAGCCGCCATCGGTCGGACTGGCGGCCCCCGTGGAGCGCTTGTTGCAACAGTTGAAAGCCGGAACGCCGGTCTAGTTTTTTCGGCTATAAAAGAGGATTGATTATGAGCAGAACGATTTTTTGTACTTTCTTGCAGCGTGAAGCGGATGGCCAGGATTTCCAGCTCTATCCGGGCGAGCTCGGTAAGCGCATTTACAACGAAATCTCCAAAGAGGCCTGGGCGCAGTGGCAGCATAAGCAGACCATGCTGATCAACGAGAAAAAACTCAGCATGATGAACCCGGAGCACCGCAAGCTGCTGGAACAGGAGATGGTGCAGTTCCTGTTTGAAGGGAAAGACGTTCACATCGAAGGCTACACGCCGCCGGAACAACAGTAAGGGCCTCACGGCCTTTACCAAACAAACACAACACGCACTCCCGGAATGATGAAAAAATACTTAGCGCTCGCGCTGATTGCGCCACTGCTCGTGTCCTGTTCCAGTTCCAATAAAAAAGGCGCCGAATATAACGAGGCCTGGGTCAAGGACACTAACGGATTCGATATCCTGATGGGCCAGTTTGCCCATAACATCGAGAACATTTGGGGGTATAACGAAGTTCTGCTCGCCGGGCCGAAGGACTACGTAAAATATACCGACCAGTATCAAACCCGCAGCCACATCAACTTTGATGCCGGTACGATTACCGTCGAGACCATCGCCGGGACCGATCCGCAAGGACGGTTACGCCAGGCGATTATCAAAACCCTGTTGATGGGCGATGACCCCAACTCTATCGACCTCTATTCCGATGTCGATGATATTCAGATTTCCAAAGAACCGTTCCTCTACGGCCAGGTCGTTGATAACACAGGTGAATCCATCCGCTGGGAGTGGCGCGCCGCGCGCTATGCCGATTATCTGCTGCAAACCCGCCTGAAGAGCCGCAGCAATGGCCTGCGCGTGGTCTATAGCATCACCATCAACCTGGTGCCGAACCACCTCGATAAACGTGCGCATAAATATCTCGGCATGGTGCGCCAGGCCTCGCGTAAATACGGCGTTGATGAGTCGCTGATCCTTGCGATAATGCAGACAGAGTCGTCGTTTAACCCCTATGCGGTGAGCCACGCGGATGCCATGGGGCTGATGCAGGTCGTACAGCACAGCGCGGGGAAAGACGTCTTCCGCTCGCAGGGCAAATCCGGCCTGCCGAGCCGCAGCTATCTGTTTGACCCGGCGAATAACATCGATACCGGTACCGCCTATCTGGCGATGCTGAACAACGTTTATCTCGCCGGCATCGATAACCCCACCTCGCGTCGCTACGCGGTGATCACCGCCTATAACGGCGGCGCCGGCAGCGTACTGCGCGTCTTCTCCAGCGATAAAGTCCAGGCGGCGAACATTATTAACAGCATGGCCCCAGGCGACGTCTACCAGACGCTCACCACCCGCCATCCGTCGGCGGAATCGCGCCGTTATCTGTATAAAGTTAACACCGCGCAGAAAAGCTATCGCCGTAAGTAGCCCCTCTCCCGCAGGCCCGGACATCGCACCGGGCCTCTCTTTTATACGACATACTTCGTAATATCTTTCGATTTTCTGCGGCAGTTAACAGAAGCCTGCAACCGCTGAATGATAGAATCGCATCAAAATAACGGTGGTTATGTTATTTAAAAAACATAACCAGCCCACATTCGTGAGGATAAATACATGAATCTTAAGCTGCAGTTAAAAATACTGTCGTTCCTGCAGTTCTGCCTTTGGGGGAGTTGGCTGACCACGCTCGGCTCGTACATGTTTGTTACGCTGAAGTTTGACGGCGCGGCCATCGGTGCGGTGTATAGCTCGCTCGGTATCGCCGCCGTCCTGATGCCAACGTTGCTCGGGATCGTCGCCGATAAATGGATCAGCGCCAAATGGGTGTATGCCATCTGCCACCTGGTCGGCGCATTAACGCTGTACCTCGCGGCGCAGGTCACCACGCCAGGCGAGATGTTCCTCGTGATCTTGCTTAACTCGCTGGCCTATATGCCGACGCTTGGCTTGATCAACACCATCTCCTACTACCGCCTGCAGTCGGCGGGGCTGGATATCGTGACCGATTTCCCGCCAATTCGTATCTGGGGCACCATCGGCTTTATCCTCGCCATGTGGGGCGTTAGCTTCTCGGGCTTCGAGCTTAGCCATATGCAGCTTTATATCGGCGCGACGCTGTCGGTCTTGCTGGCGCTGTTCACCCTGACGCTGCCGCATATTCCGGTCGCCAACGCCCAACGTAACCAGAGCTGGACCGAGATGCTCGGCCTGAACGCTTTTGCGCTGTTTAAAAACAAGCGTATGGCAATCTTCTTTATCTTTTCCATGATGCTCGGCGCCGAACTGCAAATCACTAATATGTTTGGCAACACCTTCCTGCACAGCTTCGATAAAGACCCGCTGTTCTCCGGTAGCTTTATCGTCGAGCACGCGTCGGTATTGATGTCGATTTCGCAGATCTCCGAAACGCTGTTTATCCTGACCATCCCGTTCTTCCTTAGCCGCTACGGCATTAAGAACGTGATGCTGATTAGTATCGTGGCGTGGATGCTGCGCTTCGGCCTGTTCGCCTTCGGCGACCCGACGCCGTTCGGTACCGTGCTGCTGGTACTGTCGATGATCGTCTACGGCTGCGCCTTCGATTTCTTCAACATCTCTGGTTCAGTGTTCGTTGAGAAAGAGGTACGTCCGGAAATCCGCGCCAGCGCCCAGGGAATGTTCCTGATGATGACCAACGGCTTCGGCTGTATCCTTGGTGGGATGGTGAGTGGCAAAGTTGTCGAGCACTTTACCGTTGAGGGGATCACTAACTGGCAAAGCGTGTGGCTGATTTTCGCCGCCTACTCGCTGGTGCTGGCCTTCGCTTTCGTGGCGCTGTTCAAGTATCAACACGTCAGACAGCCTGCCGCCACGCGCCAGAACGCCTGATTGGCAAAAGCAAAACGCCCCGCCTGTTCGGCGGGGCGTTTTTTTTATTTCTTCAGCACATACCCATACAACCGCTTAATACCATCGGTATCCGTTTCGCTATAAACCCCCTGCAGCTCCGGCGAAAAGCCCGGCAGCATATTGACTCCCTCTTCCAGCGCAAGGAAGTAGCGCAGCACCGCGCCTCCCCAGATCTCGCCCGGCACCACGCACAGCACGCCCGGCGGATACGGTAGCGCCCCTTCCGCCGCGATGCGGCCTTCGGCCTCGCACAGGCGCACCAGCTCAACGTTGCCGCGGATAAATTCGCGGTTGGCGTCCTGCGGGTTCATCACCACCGGCGGGAAACTCTGCTTGCGGAACATCGCCTTTTGCAGGTCTTTAACATCAAAACTGACGTACAGATCGTGCATTTCCTGACACAGCTGGCGAATGGTGTAATCGCGGTAGCGAACCGGGTATTTGTTGTAAATCGTCGGCAATACCTCAGCAAGCGGCGAGTCCGCTTCGATATGCTGTTCGAACTGGGCCAGCATCGCCACCAGTCGCGCCAGTTTCTCCGCGCTTTCCGCCGGCGTCAGCAGGAACAAAATCGAGTTGAGATCGCACTTCTCCGGCACGATGCCGTTTTCGCGCAGGTAGTGCGCCAGGATGGTCGCCGGGATGCCAAACTCGGTATAGTCTCCGCTATCGGCATCGATGCCCGGCGTGGTCAGCAGCAGCTTACACGGATCGACAAAGTATTGATTGTCAGCATAACCGCTAAAGCCGTGCCAGCTCGCGCCCGGTTCGAAGCTAAAGAAGCGACGTTCACTGGCGATAGTCGCCGTCGAATGCTCCTGCCACGGTTTCCCGCCGACCAGCGGCGGTACAAACGGCCGCAACAATTTACACTGCGCTAGTATCGCTTTACGCGCTTCGATACCCAGCTCAACGCACTCCGCCCACAGCCGCCGACCGCTCTCTCCTTCGTGGATTTTGGCATTCACATCGAGCGAGGCGAACAGCGGATAAAACGGACTGGTGGAAGCATGCAACATAAAGGCGTTATTCAGCCGCTTATGCGGGCAGAAACGCGCCTGGCCGCGCAGATGGTTATCTTTCTTGTGGATTTGTGAGGTCTGCGAAAAACCGGCCTGCTGCTTATGCACCGATTGCGTCACAAAAATGCCCGGATCGTTTTCATTGAGATCCAATAGCAGCGGCGAGCAGTCAGCCATCATCGGGATAAACTGCTCGTAACCGACCCACGCCGAGTCAAACAAAATGTAATCGCAGAGATGGCCGATTTTATCGACCACCTGACGCGCGTTATACACCGTGCCGTCATAGGTGCCCAGTTGGATCACCGCCAGACGGAACGGGCGCCGCGCGTCGGCTTTTTCCGGCGCCGCTTCGCGGATCAGCTCGCGCAGGTAGGTTTCATCAAAGCAGTGGTCGTCGATGCCGCCGATAAAGCCGAACGGGTTACGCGCGGCTTCCAGATAGACCGGCGTCGCCCCGGCCTGGATCAGCGCGCCATGGTGGTTTGATTTATGGTTATTGCGATCGAACAGTACCAGATCGCCGCGGGTCAGCAGCGCATTGGTCACGACCTTGTTCGCCGCGGAAGTGCCGTTAAGCACGAAGTAGGTTTTATCGGCATTGAAGACTTTTGCCGCAAATTTCTGCGCGTGCTTCGCCGAACCTTCATGGATCAGCAGATCGCCGAGCTTGACGTCGGCGTTGCACATGTCGGCGCGAAAAACGTTCTCGCCGAAAAACTCGTAGAACTGGCGGCCTGCGGGATGCTTTTTAAAGAACGCGCCATGCTGATGGCCGGGACAGGCGAAAGTGCTGTTGTCCATCTCAACGTACTGGCTAAGCGTATTAAAAAACGGCGGCAGCAGTTTCTCTTCATAGCCGCAGGCGGCCGCTTCCAGCTCCAGCCACTCCTGCTCTTTGCCGCTAATCACCGCGATGACCCCTTCCGGCTTATCCGTTTGCGTTTCGCTAAACAGATAGACCGGCAGATTGAATCCGCTGCGCTTGAGCAAGGCCAGGATACCGCTGCGGCTATCCGCCGCGGTGATGACGACCGCTGCCGCATCGGTAAAATCAGTGCTGTCCAGCGCCACAACCTGGCGATGGGTGGACAGACGGGAGACCAGCTCGCAGCTGGCGGCAATGTGCATAGATTTCATAAGCGCAAATGCCCGTATCGGGAGTGTAAAAATCTCAGGCAAAGGTGGAGCCTTGCCCAACGATGTGTCCGGGTCTGACGGAATTCAGCTCCGACCGCCGGACATCAGTAAAAGCAGACGCGTCCGATCTTACTGTTGTCCTACAGTGAGCATACGTGGCCTTCACCGCATGGTGAACAGGGGGAGTAAGGAACGAGGCAAACCGCGCAGCAGTACGCAGCGGCAACGGCGATGTAATGGCGATGTCGTCATCCCGGCGGCCTCAGGGTAAAGAGGTGAAAATCCGCGCAATCATGGCACCTTTCCGAAAGTGGCGCAAGATGAAATCCATATGCATTCTCCCCACGTATCCGCAAGCCTTAGCGGCGAAACAACGTCATAATAATGCGGACATCAGGAATAATTAACAGGAGTTTACTTTGGTTATAGGGCCATTTATTAACGCCAGCGCGGTGCTTGTCGGCGGCGTACTGGGCGCGCTGCTGAGCCAACGATTGCCGGAACGGATCCGCACCTCGATGACCTCGATTTTTGGGCTGGCATCACTGGGGATTGGTATTTTACTGGTCATCAAGTGCGCCAACCTGCCGGTGATGGTGCTGGCGACGCTGGTCGGCGCGCTGCTCGGCGAAGTGTGTAATATGGAGAAAGGCATCAATACTCTGGTGAGCAAACTCCAGCAACTATTGTCGCCAAAGGGCAGGAAAAAGGCCTCGGCCCACGAGTCTTATATTCAGAGCTACGTGGCGATCATCGTGCTATTTTGCGCCAGCGGTACGGGCGTTTTTGGCGCCATGCGCGAAGGAATGACCGGCGACGCCAGCATCCTTATCGCCAAAGCGTTTCTCGACTTTTTCACCGCTACTATTTTCGCCTGCACCCTGGGGCTGGCGGTGTCGGCAATCTCGGTGCCGATGCTGCTGATTCAGCTGAGTCTGGCGGCCTGCGCCTCGCTTATCATGCCGCTGACCACGCCGATGATGATGGCCGACTTCAGCGCCGTCGGCGGTATGCTGCTGGTGGCGACCGGCCTGCGTATCTGCGGAATTAAGATGTTCGCGGTGGTCAATATGCTCCCCGCCCTGCTACTGGCAATGCCGATTTCGGTCGCGTGGACGGCCTTTTTTGCCTGACGACGCGTGCTTTTACGGCAAAGTGGTGATAGATTGTGCAGTCTACTGCGAAATTTATAAATTTCGTTGACGAGGCGCGGTGAATCAGGTTTAATGCGCCCCGTTGCCCGGATAGCTCAGTCGGTAGAGCAGGGGATTGAAAATCCCCGTGTCCTTGGTTCGATTCCGAGTCCGGGCACCACTATTTAAAGAACCCGCCCAAAAGGCGGGTTTTTGCTTTTCTGCGGCCGGACTCTCCATCGAACGTCGTCCCCTTCGCCGCCAACATAACCGCGTTAAAGCTGATGAACGACCTGCTGCAGAATGCCCATGTTAGACTGGTCCAATACCCGTTCATCCCAACCCATTTCTGAGCTCGAAACCGCAACACTCCAGGCTGAATTTGTACCCTTCGGCAGAATTTTGGCTCTGATTTCGTGGTTTACGGTAACAAAGTCCTGAGTGACCAAACGTTGAATAGGGGCCAGGTTTGCATGTACTACCTGACTTCCTGAACCGACACCAAAACGTAACGGATGTGACCTCATTTCATTGTTGAGCGCCGTTTCTGCTTTTGTCTTATCCGAATAGACTTTGTTGTTGAGGCCCTGGAAGAAATCATTCAGCTTGTTTCTTAGCTTGGCGATAGACTTGATGGTTTCGAGGAAATCTTTATTCGTCGCAACCTGAACATCGGAAAAATTATTACGGAGCAACGCCATCGCGCCAGCGGCCAGGCCGGTCGCGCCGACAGAAGATAACGCATAACGCGCTGCTATACCCGAAAGCGACGAACCCGCCTGCGAGGCGGCGATGGCGGCTGTACCTGCGCCAAAAGAAGCGAGCCCGCCAATGCCTGCCAGTATTTTACCGGCTACATCATAATAGCTTTTAGTCTGATCCCGGTAGACGTTACCGCCGTAACCATACATATGCGCAGGCGTTGTTCTGAAGCGATCAAAAAACGCGGCATGATTGCTCATGGTAGCAGTACGACGACTGGCCCCCGTCAGAGATTCCAGTTCGTATTCTTCGTCGCGTTGTCTTCTGGCAGGCTCTTTACTGGCAGAAAGCAACCGCTCATAGGTATCCATAATCGTGCGATCCGGAGCGTTCTCAAACTGACTCAATGTTCCTTTATCCAGTTCATTGACGAATGAAATAATAATATCCAGCTGCTCCGCGTCAAACCGGGAATGATCGGAGAGAACCGCATTTATCTCGGAGGTAATATCTGGCATTGCAGGCGCTCCAGCGTCGATTAAATTTCTTTATTCTGTTTGATATCCCAACCCGATTTAGTTTCTGCGCCTTTGGTCCCTTGAGAAGACTGCTCCCAATAATGCAGATTAACTTTAGATGCCTGAAACAGGTAATTCACCATAATAGTGTCGGTATGACCCACACCGCTAAAACTGGTTTTCGTCACCAGAACATCTTCAAGAACAACACGCGAATACTCAATTTGCGAGCCGCCGGCTTTGCAAATTGATAGTTCGACTTTAGCGACATGTTTACCGCTAGCGCAAAACTTGAGAACTGCCGGCGTTGCTTTATCTATCAATGCTTGTACCGAAAGGTCCTGAAAATTAACTTTACCCGCTCCGCCACCGCCGCCAACGCTCATATTCCCAGGCTGCTCAGCCGCCCAGCTAAATGACAAAACATCTATCCAATTTTTATGATTTGAGTCGTTAGATTCACCGGTTACCCCATCAACCTTCAGATACATATCAATAGCCATAACAGTCCCTATATTGCATGTTTTAAGAAAAGGAGCCCCCTAATAAGCTAGTTTAAATTTTGCAGATTTAAATGAAGAACACATTACACAAACAAAACCAGGAATAATCTCAGCATCAGTATTCGTTTTGCAAAAGGCTAACATTAACCTTAACGACTACCTTTTTAATCTCCTGCGGCAATGTCGTAATACATCCAGGTTTATGCGGCTCACCAGGCATAAATATCACGAAATTACCAGGCCGTAGCGTAATGGCCTGCTGATTTTCAATCGCATTACACAACTGATAATCCTCTTCAACGTGTATCGCTTCGCACTGCTGTGCACAATTTACCATTCCCCACAGAATACGTTCTTCACCGCTTAGCAACAGTTGAATATCGATATATTGCGCATGCTGTTGCCGATAGTTTCCTGGGTGTCATCTGACGAGTGATCGAACGCGCTCATAAGTATCGTTTAACCTGGAAAAAAGAGAAAAAGTTTCGCTTTTTCATCATATCACAAATCCTACACGGGTAATGAAGAGCGGTAAGCAGCCGCTTTCCGGAATAAAAAAACAACCAATTGGCCTTTGTTCCTGCAGAACAACATCACTTACTGGAACCCATCGCCCCTCCTGAAAAGCTCACCTGCGATTTGTCCTATAAACGTTTACCCGTTCCATTAAGTTTTTACTTATCATTGCAATTTGCAAATGATATTGGTAATTATTCTCATTAGCATTTGCATTGGTGATTTATTTGGCAAGGTATACCGAGGCCGTAAGGGAACGAGCATCGTCTGAACAACGGCGCTTTGTCCCTTACCGACCCGCGAAGGCGACGCTATCAGGATGATGCGACACGGTGTCTTCAGGAATTACGGACATCGCCCAGCGCGTTGACCGGCCTCTCATCCGGCAAATGCGGCCTTACAAGCCGCCGTGGCAGTGCGGCGGGGCGTCAGACCGTTCATCAGGACAATGACGCGCAAGCGTTAATGGAAGTCGGGACAGGGAATTCCCGATTCGTCAGCGCGCGCTACGGATTCACCGCCTGCGATAGGGTCGCCGGCGTTGCCGTGCGCCGCGCTGGCGAAACTAAAAAATGGCGCAGCGCCAGGCACAGCCGGGTTAACGATAGTTAACTTCGCGCTGGCCGGCATATTGACTGCGTCGACTTCCTGAATTAGTTCGTCAAGCGGAGAGGGATTTTCTCATGCGTATTCTGTTTGTTGGCCCGCCACTCTATGGGCTGCTGTATCCGGTGCTGTCTTTGGCGCAGGCATTTCGCGTTAACGGTCATGAAGTGCTTATCGCCAGTAGCGGTAAATTCGCCCAAAAGGCGGCCGAGGCAGGGCTGGTGGTGTTCGATGCCGCGCCCGGCTTCGATTCGGAGGCCGATTATCGCCGTCGCGAGGCGCAGCGAAAGGAAAGTAACATCGGCACTAAAATGGGCAACTTCTCGTTCTTCAGCGAAGAGATGGCCGACCAACTGGTGGAGTTTGCCGGACACTGGCGGCCCGACCTTATCGTCTATCCTCCCCTCGGGGTCGTCGGGCCGCTGATCGCCGCCAAATACGATATCCCGGTAGTCATGCAAACCGTCGGCTTCGGCCACACCCCCTGGCATATCAAAGGTGTAACGCGCTCGCTCGCTGACGCCTACCGCCGCCACGGCGTCGAAGCTCCGCCGCAGGATATGGCGTGGATCGACGTGACGCCGCCGAGTATGAGTATCCTGCAAAACGATGGCGAACCGATCATTCCCATGCAATACGTGCCGTATAACGGCGGTGCGGTTTGGGAGGAATGGTGGGAACGCACGCCCGATCGCAAAAGGCTACTGGTCAGCCTGGGCACCGTCAAACCGATGGTCGATGGCCTCGATCTGATCTCCTGGGTGATGGATTCCGCCAGTGAAGTCGATGCCGAGATCATTCTGCATCTCTCAGCCAATGCGCGCTCCGATCTACGCGCGTTACCGTCAAACGTTCGCCTGGTTGACTGGATCCCGATGGGCGCCTTCCTCAACGGTGCCGATGGTTTTATCCATCACGGCGGCGCTGGCAACACCCTGACGGCGCTGCACGCGGGTATTCCACAGATCGTTTTCGGCCAGGGGGCCGATCGCCCAGTAAACGCCCGCGCGGTAGTCGATCGCGGCTGCGGGATCATCCCCGGCGACGGAGGTCTGTCGAGCAGCATGATCAATGCTTTCCTCGACGATCGCGCATTACGTACGGCCTCTGAAGAGGTGGCGGCGGAAATGGCGGCGCAGGCCTGCCCAACCGAGGTGGCGAAAGAACTGGCCGCCATGGCGCAAAAAAGGTAATGGCCGCCGTGGCGGATTTCATCTTTAAATTGACGGAGGAGGCTTAATGCCTGCGACTCACTCTCCCACACCCGCGCGGTCATGGATAATCCGCCTTGCGCGCGTGTGCTGGGAACGTAAGAAACTTAGCGCCATCGTAGTGGTGGCGTCGGTGTCGACCATTCTGCTGGCCGCGCTGACGCCGCTACTGACACGACAGGCGGTAAATGATGCGCTGGCGGGAAATCCTACCCACCTGCCGTGGCTGGCCTGCGGGCTGCTACTGATCGCCTTTTTGGATTTCATCGGTAACTATGTACGACGCGGCTATGCTGGCGAGCTATCGCTGTGGGTGCAGCACACCCTGCGAGGACGAGCGTTCGACAGCATTCAAAAGCTCGATGGCGCAGGCCAGGACGCGCTGCGTACCGGACAGGTGATTTCACGGACCAATAGCGATCTGCAGCAGATGCATACCCTATTGCAGATGGCTCCGGTACCGCTGGCGGTATTCACCTACTACATCGCCGGTATTGCCGTGATGCTGTGGATGTCGCCGGCCATGACGCTAATCGTGGTCTGCGTGCTGGCGTGTCTTGCCATTACCGCGCTGCGCGCCCGTCGCCGGGTATTCGCACAGACGGGGCTAGCTTCAGACCGGCTGGCGAATCTGACCGAGCACATGCGCGAAGTTCTGGCGCAGATCTCGGTGGTGAAATCCTGCGTGGCGGAACTGCGCGAAACGCGCTGGCTGGATCGTCAGTCGCGGCAGATGGTGCGCGTGCGCATCGGCGCGGCCATCTCGCAGGCGATGCCTGGCGCTACCATGCTGGCGCTGCCGGTGCTCGGGCAAATCGTTCTACTGTGCTATGGCGGCTGGTCAGTGATGCACGGGCGAATTGACCTCGGGACCTTCGTGGCCTTTGCCAGTTTCCTCGCTATGTTGACCGGACCCACCCGCGTGCTGGCGTCGTTCCTGGTGATCGCCCAACGTACCCAGGCATCCGTAGAACGGGTATTCGCTCTGATCGACACCCGTTCGCAAATGGTTGACGGTAGCGAAGCGCTCAATGGTCGCGTTATTGGCCTGCAGCTAGAAAAAGTGAACTTCGGTTATGGCGGCGGCAGCCGTATCCTGAGCGACGTTTCCTTCTCCCTACAGGCGGGTGAAACGCTGGCGGTCGTCGGCGCGTCGGGATCCGGTAAATCGACGCTGCTAATGCTGCTGGCGCGCTTTTACGATCCCAGCGCTGGCGATATTTGGCTAAACACCAGCGCCGGTCGGCAGAACCTTCGCGATCTCAAGCTTGAGACGTTGCGCCGTCAGGTGGGGGTGGTATTTGAAGACGCCTTTCTGTTTGCCGGAACGGTCGCGGAAAATATCGCCTACGGCCACCCGCAGGCGACGATGGAAGATATTCGCCGCGCGGCGGCGGCGGCAGGCGCCAGCGAGTTTATCAATGCCTTACCGAAAGGCTTCGATACCCGCCTAACCGAGCGCGGCACTAACCTCTCCGGTGGACAACGGCAACGCATCGCGCTGGCGCGGGCGCTGATTACCGCACCGGAACTGTTGATCCTCGATGACACCACATCGGCGGTAGATGCCGGTACCGAAGCGGAGATCAATGCCGCGCTGGGTCGTTACGCCGATGACCAGCACATGCTGCTGGTGATTGCCCGCCGCCGGGCGACGCTGCGGTTGGCCAGTCGAATCGTGGTGTTGGATAAAGGGCAAGTGGTGGACATCGGCAGCCAGGCTGAACTTGAGTCTCGCTGCCCGGCGTTCCGTGCGCTGATGACCGGCGACGGGGATTTCCTCGAACCTGGCGCCGGCGGCTGCCGCGATCTTTGGCCAACAACGCCAGTGATGCAGAACGAGGAGCCGCAAGCGTTGCCGGAAGTTGACGGCAACGGTTTTGTCGCCCGCATGACCCACGTGCCGGAACAGGCGGTTCAACAGGCGCTGGCCGGAGAGGGACGTAGATTGACCTCGCTGCTGCGGCCGGTGGCGTGGATGTTCATCATCGCCGCCCTGCTGATCGCGCTGGATTCTGCCGCTGGCGTCGGCGTGTTAATACTGCTGCAGCGCGGTATTGACTCGGGGGTTGCCGCAGGCGATATGGCGACTATCGGCATCTGCGCCCTGTTCGCCCTGTGCCTGGTGGTCATAAGCTGGTGTTGTTATTCACTACAAACCATCTTCGCCGCCAGAGCGGCGGAGTCGGTTCAACATACGGTACGCTTGCGCAGCTTCGGCCATATGCTGCGTCTTGCCCTCCCCTGGCATGAAAAGCACGTTGATTCACGCCTGACCCGGATGACCGTCGATGTCGACTCCCTCGCCCGCTTTCTGCAAAACGGCCTTGCCGGCGCGGCCACCAGCCTGGTCACGATGTTCGCCATCGCCGCGGCCATGTTCTGGCTCGACCCCATTCTGGCGT
This sequence comes from Klebsiella sp. 141240, assembly GCF_050600805.1. NCBI lineage: Bacteria > Pseudomonadati > Pseudomonadota > Gammaproteobacteria > Enterobacterales > Enterobacteriaceae > Klebsiella > Klebsiella sp. 141240. The sequence goes on from NZ_JAQIRK010000001.1 coordinate 372,225, forward strand.
TGACGGCCTTAAGCGCAGTGCCGATAGTCGCGCTGGCGACCTGGGTTTATCGTCGCCTGAGCTCTCCAGCCTATGCCCAGGCGCGCCTTGAAATCGGCAAGGTGAATAGCACTCTGCAGGAGAAAGTCTCCGGCCTGCGCGTCGTGCAATCCCATGGTCAACAGGAGCAAGAGGCCGCCCGGCTGCGCGCATTATCGGATCGCTTCCGCGCCACCCGTGTACGCGCGCAGAAATATCTTGCGGTCTACTTCCCCTTCCTGACCTTCTGTACCGAGGCCTCCTATGCCGCCGTGCTTCTGGTTGGCGCATCGAGGGTGGCCGAAGGCGAAATGACCGCCGGGGTGCTGGCGGCATTCTTCCTGTTGCTGGGGCAGTTTTATGGCCCGGTACAGCAATTATCCGGGATTGTGGATTCCTTCCAGCAGGCGACGGCCAGCGGTAAACATATTGATGAACTGTTGGCGACCGAAGAGACAGAAAACGTCACTCCTTCCTCCACCCAGCCAGCCACGGGTGCATTACAGCTTGATGAAGTTACGTACCGTTATCCCGGCAGCGCTGAGCCAGCGCTGGACAAGCTCACCCTGACCATCCCCGAGGGCAGTGTCGTGGCGGTCGTTGGCCGCAGCGGCGCCGGGAAGTCGACATTGATTAAACTTATCGCCGGACTCTATTCGCCCACCAGCGGGACGATCGGCATTGGGGAACGACAGATGACGGCGACAACCCTTGCCGATTACCGCCGTCAGATCGGGCTGGTCGATCAAGATGTTGCGCTCTTTAGCGGCGATATTGCGGAGAATATACGTTATTCGCGGCCATCCAGCAGCAATGCCGAAGTTGAGATCGCTTCACGGCAGGCAGGCCTGTTTGAGCTGGTACGTCAGCTCCCGCAAGGTTTCCGCACGCCAGTCAATAACGGCGGCGCGGATTTATCCGCCGGACAACGTCAGTTGATTGCGCTGGCTCGCGCCCAGTTGGCGAATGCCCACGTCCTGCTGCTCGATGAAGCCACATCGCGCCTGGATCGCCGCGCGGAAGAGCGCCTCATGTCTTCGTTAACCGAAGTCGCCCGTGCCAGAAAGCGCCTGGCGCTAATCGTGGCGCACCGCCTGACCACCGCCCAGCGCTGCGATCTGATCGCCGTTGTCGATAAAGGGCGGCTCGCAGAATACGGTACCCACGAGCAATTACTTGCGGCGAACGGCCTCTATGCCCGCTTATGGCGCGATAGCGTCGGCCCGGCAGATGCACGCAACCAACACGACATAACGGGAGAAATCGTGGGATAGTGATGGTAAGAGTTAGACCTTAATCAACACGTCTAAAGCGGCTGTTCGCAGAACAGCCGCTTTAGCTATTTTTACTGGTAGCATGATTTTTCAAAGAGATAGAATGTTCAATATCAATCCACATCCGCCGTTTTCAGCGGCTATCGCCGGCCTGCGCCGCCAGTTGGCTACCGGCAACATTACCGATCTTTCTCATTTCTGGCAGCAGGCCGCATCGCTGCCGGTACCGCTAGTAACAACGGTGGACGGCGCAGCCGATGAACGTGAAGTCACTTTTTTGTGGCGCTCCCGCCATCCGCTCAGAGGCGTTTATCTGCGATTAAACCGGGTAACCGACAAAGAACAGGTGGCAAAAGGGCTGATGACCCAGATTCCCGCAACGGATATCTGGACCCTGACGCTGCGCCTGCCGGCCAGCTATTGCGGTTCTTATTCACTGGTGGAGATCCCGCCAGGCACGCCGGAAGAGGTTGTTAATCAGCTTGGGAGCCGCTTTGCCACACTCACCGGACAGGCCGATCCGCTCAATAAGACGCCGGGGATCGCTATTCGCGACGGCGTGCGGGAGTCGGTGCTGGCGCTTGATAACGCCCCCGCTCAATCCGAATGGCGCGGAGGCCGCCACGCCGGCACCTTGCTGTCCTCAGAACGGATCGTTGCCGGGCAATCACGGCAGGTGCGCCTGTACCTGCCCGCGGTTGATAAGTCGCAGCCGTTGGGGCTGGTGGTGCTGCCCGATGGCGAAACCTGGTTCGATCATCTTGGGGTGTGCGCAGCCATCGACGCCGCGATCGATAGCCGCCGCATTGTTCCCGTGGCGCTGCTGGGTATCGACAATATCGATGAGCGCGAGCGCACCACGATACTCGGCGGGCGCAGCGAACTGATACGGGACGTCGCGGAACATCTCCTGCCGGCCATTCGCCGCGAACAGCCGCGACAAAAATGGGCGGATCGCTCACGCACCGTCCTGGCCGGGCAGAGCCTCGGCGGCGTCAGCGCGCTGATGGCCGCCCGCCATGCGCCGGAAACTTTCGGTCTGGTGCTCAGCCATTCGCCTTCCATGTGGTGGACGCCAGATGGCGGCAGTCGCCCCCATTTATTTAGCGCAACCGATACTTCTTGGGTCAGCGAACATGTGTTGTCTGCGCCGCCGCGTACTGTCCGTATCCGCCTGTGTGTGGGCTCACTGGAAGGTTCGACGGTGCCTCACGTCCAGCGGCTTCATCAGCAGCTACAGGCGTCCGGCGTTGATAGTCATTGCGCCATTTACACCGGCGGGCACGACTACGCCTGGTGGCGCGGCGCCTTGCTTGATGGGCTCGGCTTACTGCAGGGTTGACTTGACCAGCAAGCGCTTTCAGGCAACTGTATGTGCTTTCTGAATAACGAAAATTTCACCTGCGGAAAAGGAATAATCATCAGATGTATGCCCGCGAGTCTCGCTCTACGCGCCCGCGCAAGGCGCTTTTTGCCGTTCTTTCTTGCCTCACCCTCAGCTATAGCGCTTCAGGCTTAGCAAAACCGGATATGCAGCCGTTGGGGCCCAATATCGCCGATAAGGGTTCAGCGTTTTACCACTTCAGCGTCAATCAGTTCGATTCCGCCGACGGCGCTCGCCACTATCGGGTATGGACGGCCATACCGAATAAAGCCGCGCCACCAACGGGCTATCCCGTGCTATATATGCTTGATGGTAATGCGGTAATGGATCGCCTGTCTGACGAACTACTCAAGCAGCTGGCGGCGCAATCGCCGCCGGTGATCGTCGCGGTCGGTTATCAGACCAACCTGCCATTCGATCTTAACGGCCGGGCCTACGACTATACGCCGGCAGTCAGAAAGAATAATGAAACATATGTTGGCCGCAAAAGCGGCGGCAGTGAAGACTTCCGTCAATTACTGGAAACGCGTATAGCCGCTAAGGCGGAGCAAGGGCTGAAAATCAACCCACAGCGCCGCGGCCTGTGGGGCCACTCATACGGCGGCCTGTTCGCGCTCGACTCCTGGCTTTCGTCCTCGTTCTTCCATTCATATTACAGCGCCAGTCCTTCGCTTGGCCGGGACAACTTTGCCCTGCTGAACCGAATCACGGCGGTCGAGCCCGCATCATATTGCGCCAAAAGCCTGGCCATTATGGAGGGTTCGGCGACGCCGGGTGATAACCGGGCAACACACGCCGCTGAAGTGCTAACTAAAGTACATGCCACCCTCGCCACGCTGAAAGAGAAAGGGGTTAATGCCGCCTTTTGGGATTTCCCTGGCCTGGGGCACGGGCCGATGTTTAACGCCTCATTCCACAGCGCGCTGCTGGATATGAGTCGCGAAAAAGCGTCCAACCAGCATAGTTGTCCTTAACCCAGCGTTGATACTGCCCGCGCGGTTGCGGGCAGTATACTGATGACGATGCGATCAGAATGTCGCCGTCACTCCGGCATAATAGGCCCGACCGGGTTCGTTATAGGTATTCGCCCCTTCGGATGAACGATAGATCTGTTTATCGAAGATATTGCTGACCCCCACGTTCAGACGCAGATTTTTATTAATATCGTAATTAAAGTTGGTACCAACCAGCGAATAAGCCCCCAGCTCTTTACCCGACAGGCCGCCGGTATCTTCGCTGCGCGACTCCGCATGGGTACGCGGTTTTTGTCTACCATACAGCGTCCAGTTGACGCTGGCGGAAAATGCCTGGGTAATCGTCCAGTCCAGGGAGTTGTTGATGGTGTATTTCGGAATAACCGAGAGCGGATTGCCGGTATCTTTTTGTTCCGAGGTAATCATGTAAGTGGCGTTGGTATTCCATTTCAGACGATCCTTCACCAGCGGGAACGCCATACTGGCTTCAATGCCGTCCACTAACGCTTTACCGCCGTTCTGCCACTGGAGGATATAAGCGCCGGAAGCGGTTTGCCCGATAATATCATCGCCGGCCACAATCTTATTCTGATAATCGTTACGGAAATAAGTCACGCTGGCATGATAATCGTCGAGGGCAAACTCCAGGCCGATCTCTTTATTCACGCTGATTTCCGGATCGAGATCTTTATTACCAATCAGGTAGCAGCCGCCTGAAGTAATATCTTTAGGGCAACCGTTGCCTTTCGAATAGAGCAGATAGCCTTCGCTGGATTGATAGAGGTTTGGCGCTTTAAAGGTTCTGGCAATCCCGGCTTTAATTTTGAAGTAATCACCTAATTCCTGCGACAGGTTCAGGCTGGGGCTAAAGTTGCCGCCGGACTCATTAAGATAATCAAAACGCAGGCCGGGAATAATATTGGTTCCGGGCGTCGGTTCAATATTATCTTCAAAATAGATGGCGCTAATTTGTGAATGATTTTTACTGCTGCGATCCGCCGCTGAACCGGGAATACCGCCAATGTTATTATCATTTACCGATAAACCAGTGGAAGAGGGATCGTCAAGCTCATCGCGGTTCCACTCCGCGCCAACGGTCAGAGTCTGATCGACCCATAGATCCAGCGGAATATTGAGTTCGCCGCTGGTGCGCCAGGAGGTCAGGCGGTTAGTGGTGAATTTCTCATCCGCCGAAATACGCCCTTCGCCGCCGCCGGATAAACCTTCATCCATACGGGTGTTATTGGTTTTTTCGTAATAGACTCCAAAGCGGCTTTGCCCCCAATCCCAGACCCCATTATGGGTAATACCGTAATTCTGCCGATACAGGCGGTTAGTCTCTGCGCCAGATTTCGCCAGGCTTTCGGTCACCGCGCTGGAAGAGCTATTTTGCGTATCGCCGGCGTAGATATTACCCTGACGGCTATATCCTGCTTCAAAATCGAGAATTTGCTGCGGATTCACTTTCCAGGAGACGACGCCGTTAATATCTTTGTTGCGTACCCCTTCGTGGCCGGCGGCGTTTTTCGTCCCCGCGGAAGAGTTAATATCCCAGCTGTCGGCATCGGTTTTATTCAGGTTGCCGTACAAACGCATCGTCAACGCATCGCCGGCCAGCGGCCCGCTCAGGCTAAAGTTGGCGCGTCGGGTGGCCCCTTCATCGCTGCTTTCCGGTTGGTTGGTGTATAACGAGAGCGAGCCATGCCAGTCATTGGTTGGGCGTTTAGTAATGATATTCACCACCCCGCCCGCCGCGCCGGAGCCATAGCGCGCCGCCGCCGGGCCGCGAATGACTTCGATACGTTCAACCTGTTCCGGCGGTACCCAGTTAGTATCGCCGCGGGTATCACGCTCGCCGCGCCAGCTATAGCGTACGGAGTTACGCGAGGTCACCGGGACGCCATCAATGAGGATCAAGGTATTTTCCGGCCCCATACCGCGAATATCGATTTGGCGGTTATTACCGCGGGTGCCTGACGCGCTGTTGCCGGTGAGGTTCACCCCCGGCATTTTGCGAATAATATCGGAGAGGTCGTTGACCGGAGGGTCCTTTTTAATATCTTCGCTGGTAATAATTGAAACGCCCGGCTGCTGCTTAAGTACTTGTTCTGCGGTGGCTTCAACGACCAGCGTTTCATCGCTATCGTCGGAAGATTTGGCGGCGGATAGCGGGCTATTCAGCCCTACCACAAGCGCGGTGAGCGGCCAGAGGATCTTGTTAATTCTCATACCTATTCCCTAATTCATGCCTAACTTAAAGTGGTTGTTCGTTAAGCTCACATCCTTGCCAGGTATTAATATTGTTATTATGTTTTTATTATGAGAATGATAATTAATATCATTTAAGTGAGATTAAGGCAATCCTTGAATTGGTAAAGTGATGGGGTTTGGTACGAGCATGGTTAGTAGAAGCTGGTAGGTACACATCGACTTAAAGTCGATGTAGGGAGAGGTACCTGGTACCTCTCCCTCTCAGTACGAACCACAAATCATCTATTAAATCAGGGCATTGCTATAAAAGGCCTTTGATAGATTGTTTAACAAAAAAGATTAATCAATCAATTAAACTGGATACCTACTTACTAATAGATGAATAGACTAACATAATTAGAAAACCGAGATGAAAAAATAAAAAAACATCACTTACATTAGATTTAAAACAAATATTTCAAACACCCTACCAAATCTAGTGGATAATGAAAGGATTTACTCTATTTTAATTATATCTACCTGCTCATATCATTTGCACCTGGAGCGCGCTATGCCAATATTTACTTATCACCACCCCTTGTTTGGCAAGGTAACGTATAAAACAGCCCATGAGGAAAAAGTATTTGGCGATCGTATAATTTTCACTAAAGGATTAAACGAAAAGGATATTCAGTACGTTACTATTCCAGAATTAAAAAACATTAAAAATGTAAGCAGTACTTTTCTTTTTCATGTGAAAGGCCATGAACAGTTAAAATTAGCATTTTCAGAGATACACAGCGCAGGTCTTATTCATATTATAAAAGAGTTAGGGGCCCCATATTATGCAAGGCTTCGCAAACCAACGAGCGGCATCTATAGTAGCAAACCGTCTAATCATGCTTTTGGTATTGCGCTCGATATTAATCCTAATGATGGAGGAAATGGAATAAGTAGCTCACCGTTGTCAAACATTTTTATAAAACACGGATTTACTTGGGGTAACACTTTTACGGCAAAAGATCCTATGCACTATGAAATAAATGAATTCATTTTTCAAAATTAAACACAGCCTGCAAGGGTGGCACACATAAAAATGAAAAAAAATACTAGTCTTGTTTTGATCAATGCGATTTTGATACTTTCCGGTTGTACACAATACACACCGCAAAATCTCAATGCACATTCCGACCTTAATGAAATGCAATTTATATCAAAAAACAACAGGATAGAGGATGATCTCGGGAGGTTATATAAACAATGTAAAGGCATAGACAAAAACGGTAAAGAGTACTTAACGAACTGGAGTGCCACAAGTCTCATTTTATTTCCAACCGGTATAACTGGGGTAAATAAAATCGACACAGGACCAGTTAAAAAGGACTCTTATACTGCGATTGAAAAATCCGGAGCAAAAGCCAAAGCGGTTCTCACTGGCATATTTGATGGTGGTGTAAACTATAATAGTGCATACCGTTATAATGCTGAAGTCAACCAAGTAATATCATTACAAACATCAACATTAAAATTTAACAAGCCGGCTGGGGACTATATAACCAAACATTCAAATTGTAATTTCGCTTATCTAAACACCCTCTATAAAGGAACTGCATTTATTGAAGTGTTGAAAGAAGTCTCATCGGATACCGGAGGCGGAAATGAAGCGGCCTTTCGTATCGATGGCTCATATTATCAATCAGACTCCGCGAATAGATTTATTACTGGTTTTATTTTATTTGAGCTAGCGGATATCAGCCCTGATGAGCTGGAAATGCTTTCTTCAATGAAGCCTAGTCCGGATCTTATCGGCGCTCTAAATGCCAAAGAAGTGAGTGAATTAAAAAATATTTACCCTGAACTTAAAATTGACATCAAGTGATGTTGGCACCAAATCCAGGAAAAAGCGAACACATCGTAACTTCCTCTTTTACATTTAAAAAAATCTGCAGGCCGCCATTATTATTTTGGAAGCCTGCAGATCTTGTTCTACCACGGATAATAAATATGTTCCGCCTGTTCGCGCGCCGGCGCTTCATCGCCCTGTAACCGCGCCGCCAGGGTGAAAGCAAAATCAAATACCTTGCCCAACCCCCGGCCGCTGAGCAGATTGCCGTCTTCCACGACGTCGGCATCCACGTACACGCCATCGCTCACCTGCTGCCAAAGATCGCCGGAACAGACATAGCGACGCCCCTTCAGCAGCCCATTGCCGCCCAGCACGCGGGCGGCGGCGGAGCAAATCGGGCAGATATATTTACCCGCTTCATCGTGGCGGCGAACGAAGGCAATGACCTCCGCGCTTTTCGCCAGATTAACACTGCCTTCCGGGCCTCCCGGCAACACCACGGCATCAAAGGTTTGATCGAAGCTGGCCTTCAGGGTGCTATCCGCTATCATCGGGATAGCGTGGTAGCTCACCACTTCGCGACTCTCGCCGCAGGCAATTGTCTGCACCGCAATATTCAGACGGCGCAGGATATCGATAGTGACTATCGCTTCCCCCTCTTCAAACCCGGGGGCTAATAACACGGCTACGCTTTTCATCTCGCTCTCCATTCCTTGAGGGTTACCAGTACGGGTACCAAATCTGTCGCAGCCGCGCCAGCAGCTCAAGATAGAAATAGTCCCCCCAGCTACAGCATTGATCGACGCCCTTGCCGCTGCCCATGTGATATACCGAGTGCTGCAGCAACCCTTCGGTCGGTGTGTCGTCGTGGGCCAGGTAGTTGTCGGTCAGCGACAGCGCAATGCGCAGCGCCATCTCTTCGTAATACGCGCGGTTGGCGTCGAGCGTTGGCAACGCCTTGACCAGCTCCAGCAGGCCGCAGGCGGCAATCGCCGCCGCCGAACTGTCGCGCACGGCATCGGTGCCGAGCAACGCCAGATCCCAATGGCAGACATCATCTTCCGGCAGGCGGTTGAGGAAGTAGTGCGCCAGGCTGCGCGACAGCTCAACCATCTGCTTATCGCCAGTGTGCTGATAGCTCAGCAGGAAACCGTAAATGCCCCACGCCTGGCCGCGCGACCAGCATGAGGTATCGCTGTAGCCCTGATGGGTGTTACCAAAGCGCGGCTCGCCGGTCTGCACATCCATATAGTAGGTGTGATAAGTCGAAGCGTCTTCACGCACGATATAATTCGCCGCCTGCCCGGCGTGGGCCGTTGCCGCCTGCGCGTAGCGCGGGTCGCCGGTCTGCTCGCTGGCCCAGTACAGCAGCGGCAGGTTCATATTGCAGTCGATGATCATTCGCCCCTGCTGCTCCGGATCGTTTAAGTCGCCCCACGCCTGGATAATTTTGGCCGTCGAGTTAAAACGCTCCATCAGGCGCTCGGCAGCCAGCAGCGCCGACTGGCGAGCGGCTTCATTGCCGGTGAGCCGCCAGGCGCTGATGCAGGAGAGCGAATAAAGGAAGCCGAGGTCGTGAGTCGCGGTGTCGATACGCTGCTCAATACGCCGGGCGAACGACGGTAAATAGCGCTCGGCGGCTTCGCGGTAGTGCGCTTTGCCGGTCATCTCCCACGCCAGCCACAGCTGGCCCGGCCAAAAACTGGTGGTCCACTCTACGTTATCGGTACGCGGCCAGATGCCGTTTTCACAAGCTTCGCCGGGGAACTTATCGCCGAAGGCAACGATATTTTTGTCCAGCTTGCGCGTCACGCGGGCCAGCGCGTCTTCCAGCTTCTGGCTCAACGCCAGGCGGTCGACCTGATGCAGTTCTATCGGCCGCAGCGCTTCGGTGATAACAGATTTGGTCATAACAACTCCTGAATTAATGTTTGGCCGGTTCAACCGAGGCGGTATCTAAAGCCGGAGTAAAGGGTCGTGAGGCATCGCGCTTCGACTGGCAGCGCGATAGCGTAAAAGCGGAAATCAGCGTAAACGTCAGGGCGCAGCAGCCCATCAGCAGATAGGTATGCTCAAAGCCGATTTTGTCGTACAGGTAACCCGCCGGCGGCGCGACCACAATCGACCCGACGTAAATCATTGCCTGGTAACCCAGCAGGTACATCGTGGCGTTAACCCGACGATGGAAGTGTTCGGCGATGTATTTGAAAACTGAAATCAGCAGCAGCGCGATCTCAACGCCGTAAAAAGGTTTGATAATGGAGATGACAATCGGGTCGTTGGTCAAGCCGGAGGCAATCAGCCGCGCCCCCACCACGCAGCCGCAGAACAGCAGGCCGCGCTTGGCGCCATAATGGTTCACCAGCCACGGGATAAACATCATCATCACAAACTCCATCCCCGACTGGACGGTACTCAGATAGCCATACCAGGCGTTGCCCTGCTCTTTGGTGGCAAAGAACGAGACGAAATAGCGCGGGAACTGCTGCTCGGCGATGAACATCATCCACGCGACTCCGGCGACGTAGAGGCTGAACATCCAGAATTTGCGATTTTTCAGCAGCATCAACACATCGGCAAAGACTATCTTATTCGCGGAAATGACGTTGTTATTGCGCAGCTGCTCATCACCGATTTTGAGGCTAATCAGCACCAGCAGCATCAGTACCGAGGTGCCGCTGCTGAGCAAAAAGTTAGCCAGCGGCGTGAAGTTAAACAGCAGTCCGGAGACCGAAGCCGCCATCGCCCAGCCCAGCGAACCCCACATTCTGATGCGGCCGAACTCCAGTCCGTACAGGCGGCTAAAGCGGTCGGCGTAAGATTCGGAAGCCGCCACCCCGGCGTACCAGCCAAGGCTCAAATACAGCGCGCCGATGATAATCCCCAGCGTCGCGTGGCTTTGCAGCAGCGGCTGGTACACCAGCGCGAAGAACGGCGCCATCAGCGCGGAAATGGCGCAGACAAAATAGAGCAGCCACTTGCTCATGCCAATTTTGTCCATGATGTAGCCGTACACCGGTTTCAGGACCACCGCGAAAACGCCATTAATGGCGAACACGCTGCCGATGGTAATGCTATCGAGGCCTACCTTCTGGCTCAGCCACAGCGCGTACAGGCCAAAACTGGATGACCAGGTGAAGAAGTAGAGAAAAATAAAGGTACTCATTTTGTACTGCGCGGCGCGTACGGACGATGATGTGCTCATAGCGATGCCTCCGGGGCCAGAACGAGCGTCGTTTCTTGTCGTGCCGTCACGAAGCGTACCGCGTCATCGCTAATGAAGGCCTGTGGGCAGTGTTGCGGTTCGAAGTCAGCGGCATTCCCCGCCCATACCGCGCTTACCAGGCAATGCGTCCCCGCATCGAGCTCGCCGCGCAGCACCGGCACCGCCGCACGTTCAGCAAACAACAGATTGCTGTTCGGCGGCGTCAGCACCGTCTCGCCGCGGCGGGCGTGCGGATGTAAACAGAAAATCGCCGAGATATCGCGGGCGTTGCGTAAGCAGCAGGCGCCGTCACTCTCTTGCGCCTGCGGCAGCGGACGATTCGCCAGGCTAAAGCCGCCTTCCGCGCAATCCAGCGCGCGCTGGGTAGTTATGCGATGGACGCGCAGCTGCCAGTCGCCCCGCGCCAGTAGCCAGCTATCAATCACCACGTCGCGCCACGGCAGCCAGCGGCTGTAAATAGTGCCATCAGCGGTGACCACCTGCTGGCATTCGCGGCGGCCGCGCCAGTAGTTATCCTTTTCGGCCAGCAGCAGCATCGAATCGGGAGCGGCATGGTTCAACCCGTAGCGCCCCCGCTCAATGGTGAAACCAAAGCGGGTGGAGTAGGCAAATTTGCAGTATTTCGCCTCGGTATTAACGAAGTTGTTCAGCTCCAGCTGGCCGGAAGTTAGCATCCACAGGTGATCGGCCTGATGTACCAGCACCTGATCCGCATGAGCTATTGTGTGCTGCGCGGGCAGCGGCGGCAGAGGCAACTCAGCCGCCTGCCAGAAGGCGTCGCCCTCGCCTAACGCCAGCACCAGCATGGTTTTCAGCCCCCAGTACGGTGAACCCGGCGCGTTGTAATCTTCCGCCATCGCCAGGTTCGGGTAGCTGTAGCCAACGCTCAGTACGCCGTCGCGGTCGAACATCGGCTGCTTCAGCCACCAGCGCAGGTGGCGCAACACGATGCCTTTCATCACGCCCGGCGAAAAGACTTCCAGCCCGGCGAAGGCCGCCGCGCTCCAGAACGCCGCTTCGGCAAAGCGATAGGTCAGACTACGGCCGAACGGGATCGCCGCGCCGTCATCGGCAAAGAAATGGATGAAGTCAGAGGAGAAACGCGCGGCCCGCTGACGCAGTTCCGCACAACGTCGCGGATCGACATCGGCCATCAGCTTCGCGTAAATCAGGCCATAGAAATGGAAACCCATCGAGATGTAGTAGTCGCGCGGTCGGCCCGGGCCATCCGAGTACCAGCCATCGCCGAGGTAGTAACGTTCCATGGCGGTGAAATGATCTTCCCGCGCCTGCGGATTGGTCGGCATACCGCAATAATGAAAGCCAACCTGCACCAGAATCGGAAAGAAGTGCCAGTTATTATCCGGGATATCCTGGGTCTCGCACTGCTTTAACCAGCGCCATAAATTCTCTTTTTCCACAGCGTTGAAGTGCGCCAGTACGGTTTTTCCCGCCAACGCCAGCAATAGTCCGTAAGCCGCCATCTCGACAATGCGTTGATCGTAAGGCGCGACTTCGCCCCAGTAATCGGCATGCTGCGGATTGGTGCCGTTTTTTATCGCCTGTAAATAGAAGGAGAAATACTGCGGCTCGCTGCCGCCAGCCAACAGCGGCGTCACACCCCACAGCAGCCGGGAAAAGGTTTCCATGCTCGCGACCTGCTGGCCGTAGTGAGCGGTGAAGTTCGCTAAATCAATGCGGCTGGCGTCGTTTTTAAAATAAGGCGCCACCGCGTTCAACATTTCATTGACCAGCCGTAGCACCTCTTCCCGGCTTATCAGTGGGTTATCCAGATGAATGTTTTCAGGTTGCACAGGGTCCTCCCGTATAACACGAGGATAGAGGTAAGTTATTGTTATTAGGCTTTTATCAAGCCACGTGTGCGACGTCTGGATGAAGAGTAACCGCTTTTATTCCCGGCGCTGAGTGAGCGGACTCACAAAATTAAACCGCCATTTCATTTTTGCTGGATTTTGTCGACCGCGCGGAGGATAAATTGCAAATGATGGCGTAAAAATTTAAATCTGTTGTCCTGGAGGCAAAATGGGCGAAGCGCAACTGCTGGAACGTATTACGCTCGATCGGCAGGCCATTTCGTTTAATCGCATGTATACCACCAGCGTGCTTTACTACCACTGGCATCAATGCGTTGAATTGCTTTATATTTCCAGCGGCTACGGCATCGTGGTGGTGGATAACCAGCACTACACCGCCCGTCCTGGGCGATTATTTATCTTCCCGCCCTTCCGTTTGCACAAAGTGCAGGTCGATCATAGCGATAAAAATCCTTATCACCGCACCACCATGCACATTGAGCAGTCGGTCGTTGAGAGCGCGCTCAGCGCTTTCCCGCGCCATCAGGCCCAGTTCGCAGCGCTGGCCGCCAGCAATCTGCCGGCGCAAATTTACGACCTCAGCGAGCACGCGGCATTTATCGAAAGGATCCTTGAACAGTTTCAGCGTCTGGAGGATAACGAGCAGACCACCGCCTGCGAGGTGGCGTTTTTGATGATGCAGCTGATGACGTTTCTACCCGAGCAGCCGCAACGCTACCCGCCGCGCCAGCAGACCGTCGCCTCGCGGATTATGAACTGGATCGAAGCCCACTATGCCAGCAAGTTTTCTCTTGACCAGCTGGCTTGCGACCTCGGACTTTCGCGCAGCTACACCTCGCGGGTTTTTCGTCAGCAGACCGGCGGCAATATCCATGAATATTTGCTCACCCGGCGAATAAAACGCAGTTGCGATCTGCTACGTAATAGCGATGAGAGCATTGATGCCATCGCATTAGCGGTGGGATTTGGCGAGGTGACCTACTTCATTACCTGTTTTAAAAAGATGATGCGCCAGACGCCGCTGCAGTACCGTAAGGCCAGCCAGCGGCGCTCCGCTTTATAACTTAATCCATCGCCTGCTTGAGGCCAACCTGACGGCGACGCCAGGCGCTATCGCGGCTCGCCAGCCAATAGTACAGCGGCGAGGTTACCAGCAGGCCAACCAGCCAGGAGAGATCGGCGCCGTTAAACCACGCCGAGACCGGGCCGACGTACAGCGGGGTATTCATAAACGGGATCTGCACCAGGATGCCGATGGCGTAGGCCAGCAGCGCGTGCGGGTTGTAACGGCCATAGATGCCGCCATCCACCTGAAATATCGAGTTAATATCGTAGTTGCCCTTGTGAATGGCGTAGAAATCGATCAGGTTAATCGCGGTCCACGGCACCAGCACCACCAGCAGAGCCAGAACGAGATCGATAAAGTGGCTGATAAAGTCCGCCGAGGCGAAGATCGCCGCCACCACACAGCAAATAAGCACGATAACCGACAGCAGCGCCCGGCTGCGGCTGCCGGGGATCCAGCGCCACAGGAAGGTTTGCACCAGGGTTATCACCGACATCACCGCGCCATAAAGATTAAGCGCGTTATGGCTGATGACGCTCAGCAGGAAGAGTACCAGCATCAACGGGCCGATCGCGCCGGTCGCCAGCTTTACCGCATCCATGGTTTCCAGCCCCACCGGCGTCGCCAGCACCGCTACCGCGCCGAAAATAAACGACAGACTGGAACCGAGCGTCGAGCCAAGATAGGTGGTCCAGAACGTCGCGGCGACGGGCACATCCGCCGGCAGGTAGCGCGAATAATCAGAAACATACGGGGCGAAGGCGATCTGCCACAACGCCGCCAGCGACACGGTAGCCAGCCAGCCCGAGAAGGAAAACCCGCCGCGGGTTAAGAAATCGGCGGTATGCAGATGCGTGAAGATGTAGCCAAAGCCGACCATAATGCCGATGCCCAGCACCCAGGTGCCGATTCGGTTGAGAATGTGAATACATCGGTAGCCGATAATGCCAATCACGCAGGATCCCACCGCGCCGATCACGATCCCCACCGGCAGTGGGACGGCAGGGGCGATACCGTGCAGCGACTGCCCGGCCAGCACGATGTTCGAGGCAAAGAAACCGACGTACATCACCCCGGCGATCGCCACCACCAGCAGCGAACCAAAAGATCCAAACTGCGCGCGGCTCTGGATCATCTGCGGGATCCCCATCTGCGGCCCCTGCGCCGAGTGCAGCGCCATCAGCGCCCCGCCAACCAGATGGCCGACTAAAATCGCAGCGATCCCCCACAGCAGATTCAGATGAAAGATCTGTACCCCCAGGGCGCCTGTAACGATCGGCAGCGGCGCGATGTTGCCGCCAAACCACAGGGTAAAGAGATCGCGGGTTTTACCGTGGCGATCTTCTGGCGGAATATAGCCAATGGTGTGCTTCTCAATAAGCGGCGGCGATGATTCTTTGGTCGGCATAGCATTCTCCAAAGTCAGGAACCATTAATAATGGTTGTGATGTGCAGGTGTTTTTATGTTTTGGAGATAATGCGCATTATTTAGCGAAAGGGTAAATTACTTTGTTTATGGCTACAGGAAATAAAAAAACTAATTAGCCCGGCAGAACGCCGATAAATATCATAAAAATTTATCATAACCGTTCCGGTAAGATTAAATAATGATATTTTCAACGCAGCGGTAAGTTGTCAATTAGTAATCCAGAATAAATAATCGCGACGCGGTGAATTTATGGCGGATAATAAAATACGGGCCGTTATTCAGGCCCGTATTATGTGATAAGTTAAAACTCAAACGGCAAGCGTTTAACTAAATAACTTACCTTTCAGTAGATTAAGCCCTGCGGAGACCAGGTCGCCCTGGGCCGGCGCTTCGCCCTGCGGCGACAGGCCATCGACGATTTTTGGCAGGTATTCCGCAATCAGCGATGAGGCGGTTTGCGAATCAACGCCCAGTTTGGCGCCGAGATCCTGCAGCGCAGGCGAGCCGAACACCGAGGTAATCTGATCGCTGTTCACCGACATATTACTCTGCTGACTAAGCCACGACTCGACGATTTCACCTAAGCCGCCGTTGCGGAATTTTTCCAGAATCCCCTGGATACCGCCCTGCTGTTCAATCCAGGCCATGATCGCCTGAAGTTGTTCAGCCTTGCCAGCCTGCCCGCCAAGCACGCCGCCGATTTGATCTAATAATCCCATTACAGACTCCATCAAAACGTTGCTATTAATCCCTGATTCACGGCTTACTTCGCCGGGATAATCAGCACCTGCCCCGGATAGATCTTATCGGGATGCTTCAGCATCGGTTTATTGGCTTCAAAAATACGCTGATAGTCATTGGCGGAGCCATACATCGCTTTCGAGATGGCGCTGAGGGTATCACCGGATTTAACCGTATAGTAACGGCTTTCCGCTCCGCTCTGCGTCACAGTAACGCTATCGTTGACCTGGCCAATCCCGGTTACGTTACCTACCGCCACCAGAATTTTTTCCTTATCTTCCTGTGAACCGACGTCGCCCGTTACCGTCGCGGTACCATCGTCCGCTACGGCAATATTGACCTTTTCGGCACCAGGCAGGTTAAGACTATCAATATGTTTTTTCAGCTTGTCAGCCTGATCTTCCTTGCTGGAGCCGGACACGGCATCCCAGATCTTCTCGCCCGCTTCTTTCACAAAACTTAATAATCCCATCTATCCATACCTCCATTACTGTTTCACGATGAATGCTTTCATCAGACACGATAATCATAGCTTATAAATACCGTTCACTTCCTTTAACAAATGCTCGACGAAACGGGTAAGTTTTGGTAACGGGCGCAGATCCTGGCGCCACAGCAGGTGTATCGGCCTCGGTTCCGGGGTGTAATTTTGCAAAATACGCACCAGTCGGCCATTGGCTAAGTCTTCCGCCAGCAGCACTTCCGGCTGCAATAACAGCCCGGCGCCGGCCACCGCCGCCATACGCAGCGCGTAGCCATCGTTGCAGCGCAGCACCGCGTCGCGCTTCCAGCGCACCTCTTCCGCAGCGCCCGGCAGCCGCCACTCGTTGCGCGCGGTCCACACCGTATGCGAAAGACACTGATGCCCGGCTAAATCAGCGGGGGTTTGCGGGGTGCCGTGGCGCGCCAGATAATCCGGCGCCGCGCAGATCGCCATACGATAGGGAGCGAGATATTTCGCCACCAGATCGGTACGCTGGATGTCGCCGATGCGAATCGCCAGATCGATTCCCTCATCTACCAGGTCCACCATGCGGTTCGTCAAATCAAGCTCGACGCGTACCTCCGGCCAGGCCTGCAGAAAGGAGGCGGTCAGCGGCGCGATAATGCTGGCGCCGAAAGAAACCGGCGCGCTCACCCGTAGCGTACCGGCAGGGGCCAGCCGTAACCTTTCAACCGAACGCTCGGCATTCGCCACCTGCTCTAGTACCCGTCGGGCCTCGTCAAAATAGACTCGCCCGGCATCGGTCAGGCTTTGCCGACGGGTATTTCGCTCCAGCAGGCGGGTACCGAGCTGGCCCTCAAGTAAGGCGATATATTTGCCGACCATCACCGCCGATATTTCGAGACGCGCCGCCGCGCCGGTGAAGCTACCGCACTCCACCACCGCGACAAACGTCTCCATTCCACGCAGTTTGTCCATATTACAAACTCCTGGTTAGTAATCATCTAACTTTTAGCCAGTTTATCCGACAATCGATTAATTAAAGAATAGAGGCTCACTTCACTGAGGAGTTTGCGATGAAAATTATCGTTATTGGCGCCAGCGGTACCGTTGGCCGCGCGGTTGCGGAAGAACTGAGCCGCCAACATGAGGTTATCCGCGTTGGCCGCACCCACGGCGACGAGCAGGTTGATATCACCTCGCAGCACAGCGTGCAGGCGCTGTTCGAGAAAATTGGCCCGGTCGATGCCATCGTCTCAGCAACCGGTAGTTTGTACTTTGGCCCGCTAAGCACGATGACCGACCGCGATTTTGACCAAGGGCTGCAGGATAAACTGCTGGGGCAGATTCGCCTCGCCCTCACCGGCCAGCATTATCTTAACGATGGCGGTTCCATCACCCTTATCAGCGGCATCGTCGCCGATGAACCCATCGCTCAAGGGGTGAATGCCAGCACCGTTAACGCCGGACTGGCCGGCTTCGTTCGCGCCGCCGCCTGTGAATTACCGCGTGGGATCCGCATTAACCTGATAAGCCCCACCGTGCTCAGTGAATCCGTCGAAGCCTATGACGGCTTTTTCCCCGGTTTCGCCAGCGTACCGGCCGCAGCGGTGGCGCAGGCCTACCGTCGCAGCGTCGAAGGGATCCAAAGCGGGCGGGTTTATAAAGTCGGTTATTAATTATTTTCGGGCAGGATGTCGCATTCCTGCCCTTATATTGATTATCTGTTGGTTATTGTGAAGTGCCTCGCATAACGCCCTTTTCCCTATTATTTGTATGACTTTAGGTTACTCAATACGACAATTCTAATGTCATGATGTATCAGCTAATTATTTTATTTCCCCATTATTTTATGGGGTCAAACATCTATCTTATTAGACCATAATAAAAACAGGGAATTGTTATTTCTCCCTACGGTTCATCATTCTAATCCCTTCGCAATATGGCAGAGTTTTATCTGCCCGATAAAAAACCATCAGCGGGTTTGCCAGTAAAAAATTAAGCACGAAGCATAAAACTCTAAAAAAAACTAAACGCACAAATGCAGCGTTTTTCCAGCGCCGGGTAAAGCATTTTTTTTATATCCAGCACCGATATTTTTTGTCATTTCGCAAATGATACAGAGTTGTAAAAATGGTGAATGAAATGTTGTGATGAGTAGATTAGCTGTACTCCTCATTGAAATATCACTCTTACGCTGATGAAGACCAAAATAATGAGAGAGCACCATGACAAAACATCAATCTGTTAATGTCGAGAATCTTGAAAGTAATACCATCAGACCTATCCCCTTAAATATGCGTCACGGCAAACCAGGCGATCTCTTTACCATTTGGTTTGGCTCCAACATTATGTTGTTAACGGTCATCACCGGCGCGATGTCGGTGACGATTTTTCATCTTTCCTTTTTATGGTCAGTGATTGCGCTATTTATCGGCAGCCTGGTCGGCGGGCTCTTTATGGCGCTGCATTCGGCGCAGGGGCCAAAACTCGGGGTGCCGCAAATGGTCCAGACCAAGGGGCAATTTGGCTCCTATGGTTCGGTACTGGTGGTCTCCATCGTCGTACTGATGTATATCGGCTTTACCGCCTCCAGTCTGGTGCTCGGCGGGCAGTCGATGCACGCGATTTATCAGCCGATGAACTCGGACATCGGGATTATCGTGGTCGGCGCGCTAAGCCTGTTCGCCACCATCTTTGGCTATAAGATCATCCACTCCTACGCGCGGATCATGTCGTGGATTTCCGGCATCGTACTGGCGGCAACCTTCGTGTGGATAGTCTTCATCCACGGCCTGCCGGGCGACTTTGTCGACCGCGGCGGCTTCAACATCGTCGGTTTCCTCGGCGCCGTCTCTATCGCCGCGCTCTGGCAGCTGGCCTATGCGCCGTATGTCTCTGACTATTCCCGCTATATGCCCTACAGCACCAACGATAAAAGCGTCTTTTACGCCAGCTATTTTGGCTGCATTCTCGGCTCCTATTTGCCGATGGTGCTCGGGGTACTGGTGGCGATTTGTATCGGTAATGACGATATTATTCAAGGGATTATGGATCTGACCGGCAGCATGGGGGCGATAGTGATTATCGTACTGGCGCTGGGGATCGCCGCCACCAACTCGATGATGCTGTACTGCGGCGTACTCTGTACCCTGACGCTCGGCCAGACCTTTATCGACGGCTGGTCGCCGATGGCGCGGGCACGCATTATCACCGCTATTTTGACCATGCTGCTGGAGATATTCCTCGCCATCTATGGCCAGGAAAATTTCCTGTTAATCTACACTAACTTTATTACCGTGCTGCTGTATGTGCTGGTGCCGTGGACGGCAATTAATCTGGTCGATTATTATTTAGTGGCCCACGGCGAATATCACGTTGAATCGTTCTTTAAACGCGATGGCGGTATTTACGGTTACTTTAATGCAACGGCAATATCCTGCTATATCCTCGGTATTCTGGTCGAAGTACCGTTTATGTCGACCTCAATTTATACCGGGCCAATCGCCCTCTCCTTCGGCGGCGCAGATCTCTCCTGGATTATAGGTTTATTGGTGGTCTCACCGGTCTATTATTATTTCTCGAAAGCGAAGAGTGTTAAAAGCATGGCTTTTGCTAAAGAGAAGATTTAAAGCCCACAAGAAAGCGCGCCGCCTTTGCGGCGCGCCGGCGTTTAAGCTGACATCCAGCGGCAGAGGTTTTTCAACATCTGCGCGCACCTTTCCAACTGCGCCTCGCTAACAAATTCATCCGCCTTATGCCCCTGCTCCATGCTCCCCGGGCCACAAACAAGCGTGGCCACGCCGGCCTCATCAAACAATCCGCCTTCGGTGCCAAAAGCAACCGTTGAAAAATCCTCGCATTCGGCCCACTGCGCCAGCCAGCCGGCGAACGCCGACTGCGGGTCGCTCAGCAGGCCGGGATACTGGCTGAGCGGTTGAAAGCTAATAGCCGATCCCGCCGCCTTCGCGCGCATTTTTGGCAACAACTCGCCTTCGGCATACGCCTGCAGCGAGGCCAGCGCATCATCGACCGACACATCCGGTAAATGGCGAATTTCAAAATCGAACTGACAGTACTGCGGTACAATATTCAACGCCGCGCCGCCCTTAATCACCCCCACCTGCAGGGTGCTGAAAGGCGGATCGAAACGCGAATCCTTGCGAAGCGCAAGCTGCTCGCCCAGCTCGTCCAGGCGGCCAATCAGCTTTGCCGCCCAGGCAATCGCATTCACGCCATCAGGCGCATAAGCGGAGTGGCAAGCGTGGCCGTGAACATCGCAGCGCATCGCCAGCTTCCCCTTGTGACCATAGACCGGGCGCATCTCCGTCGGCTCGCCGATAATGCACATCGCCGGTTTCTCTGTCGACGCCTGCAGATGGGCGACCAAGCTGCGTACGCCAAGACATCCCACCTCTTCATCGTAGGAAAAAGCCAAGTGCAGCGGCATGCGTAGCGGTTGGGCGAGAAAATCAGGAATGGCGGCCAGTACACAGGCGAGGAAGCCTTTCATATCGGCGCTACCGCGGCCGTAGCAGCGGCCATCGCGTTGCGTGAGGGCAAAAGGGGGAACCGTCCATGGCTGGCCGTCAACCGGCACCACGTCGGTGTGGCCGGACAGCATAACGCCGCCGGGCCCCGCAGGGCCCAGTCGTGCATAGAGATTAGCTTTTCTCCCTTCCGCATCATAAAAGCGCTGCGTTTCGATTGCGAAGCCGTGGAGATAATCGGCAATATCGTCGATCATCGCCAGGTTCGATTCGCGGCTGGTGGTGTCAAACGCCAGCAGCCGCGCCAGAATATCCTGTAATCGACTATTCATCGCCGGGTACTCCGTAACTGGGAGCCTCCCGCGGATCGAGAGCGCGCGTCACGTAAGCCTGCATTTGCGGTTCATAGGCCTGCCACAACGCCGCCAGCTCGCCAATCGGGTCCGTTTCACTCCAGTCAACGCGCAGATCCACCAGCGGCCAGGAGTAATCATCCACCACCTTTACCGCCGCCGAATGGACCGGCCCGGCCTCGCCGCCCTCTGCTACACCGGCCTGCAGCGCGGCAACCAGTCGCGTCGCCAGCTCGCCTTCGGTTTGCGAAAACGTTGCCGCCATCGCGGCAATCACCGCTTCAGATGCCAGCATATTACCGCCGGCGATACAGTTATCGCCCTGCACAACATGCCAGGTCCCCAGCGTTTTATCGCCGCTGAACCACGCGGTCTGGCCGCTGGCGTCGATGGCGATAATCTGCCGATAGCGGCTAAAATCATCTTCCGCCAGCGCCCGGCGCATCGCTTTCTCCGCCGTCAGCCCCTGCTCCATCTGCGCCAGAGTGAGTTGCCCCAGCGCCGGTAAGGTAATGTTCTGGCTCGATACCGCCCCTACCCCCGCCTGCAGCCACGGGCAGCGGGCGCCGACGGCAATGCTTGAAGAGCTGATCGCGATACCAAACTGCCCGCTTTCCGGGCAGCGTGCGGCAATCGAAAATGTCATTCTGCCTCCTTATTTCGCCACGTCATCAGGGATGACGGCGATAACATCGATTTCCATTAGCCACTGCGGCTGCGCCAGCGCGGAAATCACCAGCCCGGTGGAGATCGGGAACACGCCTTTTAGCCATTTTCCTACCTCCTGATAGACCGGTTCGCGATAGCGCGGATCGATAATATAGGTGGTGGTTTTGACGATATGCGACAGATCGCTACCCGCCTCTTCCAGTAGCTGTTTGACGTTTTTCATCGCCTGTTCCGCCTGCGCTCTAGGGTCGCCAAGGCCCACCAGATTGCCGGCAAAATCCGTCCCTACCTGGCCGCGAACGTAGACGGTATTACCGGCGCGCACCGCCTGACATAAATCATTGTCCAGCGTCTGATTAGGGTAAGTCTCTTTGGTATTGAACATCCGAATACGAGTATGGGTCGGCATAATGGTTATCCTGTTCAGTAAGTCATGATTAACGCTGGCTGGCGTCTTTGTACTGGCTATATTTACGGCGGGTAGCGATATGGTCGGCGATATGCTTCGCGTCGTGCCAGACGCCCCAGATAAAGGT
Source organism: Klebsiella sp. 141240 (assembly GCF_050600805.1). NCBI lineage: Bacteria > Pseudomonadati > Pseudomonadota > Gammaproteobacteria > Enterobacterales > Enterobacteriaceae > Klebsiella > Klebsiella sp. 141240. The sequence goes on from NZ_JAQIRK010000001.1 coordinate 394,701, forward strand.
TGATCCCCGGCGCGATAACCACGGCAGGCCGAGGAAGTAGACTCCCGGTTCGCTGGAGACGCCGCGCTGATGCTGAGGACGGCCCTGTTCGTTGAAAGCGTTGACGTTGAGCCAGCTGTAGTCCACCGCATAGCCGGTGGCCCAGATAATGGTGTTAATCCCCGCCTGCGCCAGATCGAGCGACAGGATCGGCGACGTCATGCAGTCCGGGTCCGCTAAGAATTGCCGTGCGGCGGGCTCTTCCGGTAAATCCAGGCCATTGGCGGCGATGTAAGCATCGGCGGCATCCAGCAGCGCCAGGTAGTTTTCATCGCCGAGACGAATATTTTCGACGAGATTATTTTTAAAGGAGACGGTGCCCCCAGCGAAGGATTCGGTGAGACCAACCAACGTGATACCGCGATGCGCCAGCTCGCGGAAATCAACCGTGTGGCCGCCGTGCGCGCCGCTAACCGCGATGGTAACGTGCTCTTTACCGGGTTCGCTGGCCGGCGCATCCCACAGGCCTAATACCCCCAGCCACCAGCAGAAGTCCCGGTTACGATAGGCGCGCGGCGGGCGGTCATGGGCGCCGACCGACAGATAAACCTTGCGGCCCGCGCGCTGCAGTTCATCGGCGATTTGCACGCCGGACGAGCCCGCGCCCACCACCAGCACCGCACCTTCCGGCAGTTGCTGCGGGTTGTAATATTTCGCCGAATGAATTTGATGGATGGCGCTGTCGCGCGGGGCGATCGGCGGAATAACCGGCTTCTGGAACGGCCCGGTCGCCGCGACAATATTCAGCGCTTCAATCACGCCGTCGGTGGTTTCAATGATAAACCCCGGACGACCGTGGTTACGCACCGCACTTTTGACTTCCACGCCGGTACGGACCGGAAGATTAAACTCGCGCACATAATCGACAAAGTATTGCGCAACATCATCCTTGGCAATAAAGGCATCGGGGTCGCCGCCTTTAAACTCCATGCCCGGAAAACGGTCATGCCACGCCGGGCCGTTCGCCACCAGCGAATCCCAGCGGCCGGTACGCCATGCTTCGGCAATGCGATTCTTTTCCACGACCAGATGCGAAATACCCTGTTTGCTCAGGTGCTCGCTCATAGCGATCCCGGCCTGCCCCCCGCCAACAACCAGCGTCTCGATTTGTATTTTTTCTACGGTCATATATGTGTCCTTCGGATGATGTTCTGCTCATGACCGAGGTTAATAAACCGTTATACACAGGTAAATTATTATAAATTTAGTACCTGAGAATAAAATAATGATGCAGCGGTCTCCCCCTGCCTTCAGGCCATTTCCGCCACGCGAATACGCAGTATTTATTTTTCAGGAACGGGATTTTGAAAGGAAAAATAACAATAGCTTTCGAGGCTCATGAAAATATCGTCAGAGCCTCGTTTTTTTATAAGCAATAAAACGTAGAAAATACCGCATGAATATATTTACCCGCGCTAATCGCGGGTAAATTTGCTCATTCAGGCGACTTTCACTTCTTGCTGCGGCGGGCTCAACACCGCATTGCGGCAATATTCCATAAACAGTTTGGTGGGTTTAGTCGGTTCACTACTGCGCAGGTGCGCCATTACCAGCGCCGAATTCGCCATCTCATCCTGAATTTCCACACAGCGAACCTGCTGGCCGTCATAGGTCATGTCATTCACCGGACGCGTTACCAGCACCGAGAAGCCCAGCCCTTGGCCGACCATGCAGCGCACCATCTCAATCGACGGCGAACTGTAGGCCACCTGCGGGTTGTAGCCCTTATCTTTGAAAATGCTGATGAAGTAGTTTTTGCTCGGCACCACATCCAACAGGATCATTGGCAGATTGCTCAGCTCCGACAGCCGCACGGCGTGCCGCTGGGCCAGCGGATGGTCCGCCGGTAACAACGCATAGGGCTTCTGCGGCGCGTTGAGGCTCTCGGTATAAATCGAGGTATCCAGTTCGAGGTCATAGAGAAAAGCCAAATCAAAACGCCCGCGGTGCAGGCCGTGAGCAATCTCGTGCTGCTCGCCGTCGTAAATTTTAATGGTGATTTCCGGATAAATTTTCTTAAACCCGGCCATCAACGATGGCATATACAGCGGCGCGGCGGTCTCGAAACAGCCGATGGAAATAATCCCGGAGACCAGCTCATTATCGGCCTTCGAGTTTTGCTCGAATTGATAAGAGAGCCGCAGCAGTTCTTTGGCTTTTTCATAAAAACGCTGCCCGCTCGGGGTCATTGATACCCCCTGGGCGTGGTGGCGAATAAAAAACTGCTGCTCAAACATATCTTCCAGCGTCTTCACGGCAATGGAAATTGACGGCTGCGCGATATGCAGCTGGCGTGAGGCTTCAGCAATACTTTCCGCCTCGACGACGGCAACAAAGTATTTGAGCTGTTTCAGGGTGAAATGGGGCATGTGATACCTTATTTTTTTATCATCAAGGAGGCAGGCTGGTTAGCTTTAAACGATGAATACCCTGGCCTGCAACCCTCTGCCGTGAAAAAGATCAACAATCCGACAGCGATCAGATTTTTACAGAAAATTAACAGACGCCTGGCGAGAAAACTGCGAGCGCCGGAGGATAATACTTCGGCCAGTATAAGCAGGATGAGAAAAAACAAGGCATATAACTACCTTATATTACAACGTATTAATTATGCTTACGCTCACTAAAACGCGCTGGTGAGGTCGAACGTTTCATCGTTATTCATTTTGCCTTAATTAGTATTTATGTTCTCAATATTTTTATTTGATAATATTTAATATTGCCAAAACCCACCGGGCCCCTTCGTTATAGAAAACGGACCGCAAATAAAAACTCTTTGCATTACAGCTTATTGAAAAATTGCACCTCCCCGATTTTTGAACGCCATCACAACGCACGACCTCCCGTCCTCGATCACAGAAAATCGCCAATCCTGACTAACAACGATTTTTATAGAGGTAGCCTCAATTTTTAGTCCTTTCTCGCCGCATTGGCCTCCTGCATCATGAACTCAAAGAAACAAATAAATAACAATTACGCAACATGCGAAGGAGAAGGTTCATGTCTGATAGAAACTTTTGGCAGCGCAGGCTGCAGGAGCAGCGCTTTATCAGCCACGCCATTATCGATGGTCAACCGTACGTCGCGAAAAGCCGTAAAGTCTGCCCCGCCATTAATCCAGCCAGCAATACGCTGCTGGCGGAAGTCACCTCGCTGCAGGCGGAAGATATCGATATTGCCGTCGCCTCCGCGCGCCGCGCGTTTACTTCCGGCGTCTGGTCGGGGCTGGCGCCGCAGGAGCGTAAACGCGCGCTGCTGCGCCTCTCGGCGCTGATCCTTCAACATCGCGAAGAGCTGGCGCTGCTGGAGAGCGTCAGCATGGGGAAACCGGTCAACGATGCGCTGAACATTGATGTACCCGGCGCCGCGCACATCCTCAGTTGGTATGCAGAAAGCGTAGATAAACTCTACGATGAAGTGGCTCCCGCCAGGCCCGGCGCGCTGGCGACCATTACCCGCCAGCCCATCGGCGTGGTTGCCGCCATCGTGCCGTGGAATTTCCCGCTCGACCTCGCCTCCTGGAAGTTGGGTCCAGCGCTGGCCGCCGGCAATAGCGTAATCCTCAAGCCCTCGGAAAACTCGCCGTTTAGCGCCCTGCGTCTGGGCGAACTGGCGCTGGAGGCCGGTATTCCGCCAGGCGTGCTTAACGTGGTGACCGGGCTGGGAACCGAAACCGGGAGCGCGCTGGGACTGCATCACGATATCGATGTCATCGCCTTCACCGGCTCAACCGCCGTCGGCAAAGCCTTTATGGCCTATTCGGCCCAGTCCAATCTGAAACAAGTATGGCTGGAGTGCGGCGGTAAGAGCGCCAATATCATCTTCGCCGACTGCCAGGATCTCGACCTGGCCGCTGAAAAAGCAGCCTTCGGCATCTGTTTTAATCAGGGCGAAGTCTGCTCGGCAAACTCCCGCCTGTTGGTTGAGCGCCCGATTTACGCGGCCTTCATTGCCAAACTACAGGAAAAAATGCAGGCCTGGGCTCCGGCGCATCCGCTCGAACCGCAAAGCCGCATGGGGGCCATGGTCAGCGCCGCCCATGCCGAAAAAGTGATGGCGGCTATCCGCCGCGCGCAAGACGAGGGCGCAACGCTGCTTACCGGCGGCCGTACGGTGGAAATAGACGGCGTCGCCAACTACGTTCAGCCGACGCTACTGACCGACGTGAACGAAGAGATGGCGCTGTGGAAAGAGGAAATTTTTGGCCCGGTGCTGGCGGTTTGCGCCTTCGATAGCGAGCAGGAGGCGGTCCATCTGGCGAATAACCATATCTATGCGCTGGCCGCCTCGCTGTGGACCGACAATCTGCACCGCGCCCATCGCGTCGCCGCGCAGTTGACCGCCGGAACGATCTCGGTAAATACCGTCGATGCGCTGGACGTCACCGTTCCCTTTGGCGGCAACAAACAGTCGGGCTTTGGCCGCGATCTGTCGCTGCACGCCTTTGATAAATTCACCAGCCTCAAAACCACCTGGTTTCAGTTTCAGCAGACAGGAGAGACGAAATGACTAATCCAAGCAATCAGAACCGTTCGACGTCCGATTACCAACATTCAGATGCGGCTCACCATATTCACGCCTTCCTGGATCAAAAAGCGCTGAACGCCGAAGGGGCGCGCGTCATGGTACGCGGCGAAGGACTTTACCTGTGGGACAACGACGGCAATAAATACCTCGATGGAATGTCCGGCCTGTGGTGTACCCAGTTGGGCTACAGCCGCCAGGATCTGGCGGACGCCGCCGCGGCGCAGTTTGCCAAACTGCCCTATTACAATATGTTCTTTCACACGACCCACCCGGCGGTGATTGAGCTTTCCGAGCTACTGTTCAGCCTGCTGCCGCCGCACTACAGCCATGCTATCTACACCAACTCCGGTTCGGAATCGAATGAAGTGCTGATTCGCACCGTTCGTCGCTACTGGCAGATCCTCGGTAAGCCGGAGAAAAAGGTGATGATTGGCCGCTGGAACGGCTATCACGGCTCCACGCTGGCGGCAAGCGGGCTCGGTGGCATGAAGTTCATGCATGAAATGGGCGGCGTGATCCCGGACGTGGCCCACATCGACGAACCCTACTGGTTTATGCACGGCGGCAACCTGACGCCGCAGGAGTTCGGCCTGCGCTGCGCCCGCCAGCTGGAAGAGAAAATCCTTGAGCTGGGCGCGGAAAACGTCGCCGGTTTTATCGCCGAGCCGTTCCAGGGCGCGGGTGGGATGATCTTCCCGCCGGAAAGCTACTGGCCGGAAATCCAACGTATCTGCCGGCAATATGACGTGCTGCTGTGCGCCGATGAGGTGATTGGCGGCTTTGGCCGTACCGGCGAGTGGTTTGCGCATCAGTACTTTGGTTTTGAACCGGATACGCTGTCGATTGCCAAGGGGCTAACCTCCGGTTACGTACCAATGGGCGGGCTGGTACTGAGCAAACGCATGGCGGAAGTGCTGGTGGAAAAAGGCGGCGTTTTCCCACACGGCCTGACCTATTCCGGCCACCCGGTGGCGGCCGCGGTGGCGATTGCCAACCTGAAAGCCTTACGCGATGAAAACCACGTTACCCGAGTTCGTACCGATAGCGGCCCCTATCTGCAAAAAACGCTGCGCGAAGTGTTTGAAAATCATCCGCTCATTGGCGAGGTGCAGGGAGCCGGGCTGGTGGCTGCCCTGCAGTTTGCTGAAGATAAAGCCACTCGCAAACGCTTTGCCAACGAGAACGAACTGGCCTGGCGCTGTCGCACCATCGGCTTTGAAGAAGGGGTGATTATTCGCTCGACGCTGGGGCGCATGATCATGGCGCCGGCGCTGATTGCCGGACATAGCGAACTCGATGAACTGGTTGAAAAAACCAAGCGTGCCGTTGACCGTACCGCTAAAGAGATTGGCCTGCTATAAGTCAATTACTTACTGCTTTTGATTATCTTTTAGCGGAGGCCTTCGGCCTCCGTTTTTACCTGCATTCCACTTAGCAGGGTTCCGGGTATCAGCAGACCGTCATGAGATGCGCTTTTAGAGCGTCGGCAAAAAAATGTTGATCTGATACGAACAAGCTTTTATTTTGCTGCTAGTTTTCAAACTGAGATGAAACTGATGCCTACTATTATCGCCAGTAGTATGAAAGAAGCTAAAGAACTTGTTAATGCCAGAAAGTACCGGGAAATAGTACTGAATTTCGATGTTGACGCTGATGATTTTTTCACCCTTGCAACAGCGCAGCATGACACCAAAATCACCATTGCAAACAAAAATAGCCACTCACCGGTTACATTAGAAAAATAATAAAACCCCTGAGGAAATCTTTATGTTGTTGTTTATTGGCACTATTGCTGTCGCTTTTCTCTCTTCCCTGATGCTCATCTGGCTTGACGATCGCATCGCCGAGCAAGAGTAAACCCTACCCCGATTTAAAGCGCTCCGCACCGGTCATCGGTGCGGAGACAAAAGATTACAGCGATTTCGCCAGACGTTCGACGGCGGTCAGCAGACCGGCTTCAGAAACCGTCGAGTAGGAAAGACGCAGCGTGCGGGTATCCGGATTATCGTTGTAGAACGCTTCACCAGGTACGTAAACCACGCCGTTTTCCAGCGTTTTCTCAAGCCACGCTATGGTATCGAACGGATAGCGGAAGCGGGCCCACAGGAACATTCCCCCTTCCGGGCGGCTAAACTCAAGATGCTCGCCAAGACGGCTTTCCAGTGCCTCGGCCAGCGCCACGCACTTCTTGCGGTAGTCTTCGCGGATCAGGGCGATCTGATTGTTCAGGCGATTCATTCCCAGATACTCAGCGGTGATAACCTGAGAGAGCATATTGGTATGCAGATCCGCCGCCTGCTTCACGATCACCGCCTGGTGCGCCAGCCATTCCGGCATCACGATCCAGCCAATACGCATTCCCGGTGCGAGGATCTTGGAGAACGTGGAGGTGTACACCACCCGATCTTCACAGCCTTGTTCGATCGCATGTTGATACAGCGGACGCCGCACTTTATCGGTGAAGCTGATTTCGCCGTAGGGATCGTCTTCGATAATCACAAAATCATGTTGCTTCGCTAACGCCACCAGCCGCTGGCGACGATCGTCGCTGAGGGTTTTACCGCCGGGGTTGCCAAACGTCGGCACCAGATAGACCGCTTTAACCTTAGTCGTCTCCAGCAGATCGGCCAGTTGTTCAACCAGCATGCCGTTATCGTCGGTATCGACGCTCAGGATATTCGCCTGCGCCAGCTGGAATACCTGCAGCGCGGCAAGGTAGGTCGGACGTTCAACGACGACCGCATCGCCCGGATCGAGCAGCGTGCGGGCAACGATATCCAGCGATTGCTGCGAACCGGAGGTGATATACACCTGGCTTGCCGAGCAGGCCACGCCGCGCGACTGGCAGATTTCGCTCACCGCCTGGCGCAGCGGCGGATATCCTTCGGTAAGGCCGTATTGGAACGCATCATTAAAACGTTCACTCATCACCTTTTGCACCGCGAGGTTGAGACCTTCGGTATCAAACAGTTCCGGAGCCGGAATACCGCCGCCAAGCGAAATAACGCCGGGCAGTTTACTGTGTTTGAGAAGTTCGCGGACGGCGGAGGGCTTAAGTTCACCCGCGCGGGCGGCGAGGCGCCGATCGTGCATATGCTTTTCCTTTTCTGTCTTGTTGTTGTGTTAGTTGTACGTTGAAGCTTTGCAGGTGCCGGGCAGCGATGCTAGCCGCTGCCCGGTTTGCGGCCGTTACTCGTTGTCTTTCAGTACGACTAACGGCTCAATATCGCTCTCTTTCTTCACCACCAGCGAATCATCGCCGCGCAGGCAGGTTCCGCCATAGTTACCGCCCACCGTAAAGGTGCACACCTGGATGTACTTGCCGTCAACCTTCGGCAGACACCACAGCTGCTGGTAAATATTTTTGCGATCGACAAATTGCCCGCTGGTCTGATCCAATACCTCATCGTGCGGGCTTATCAGATCGATGTTATTACCGCAGCGCCCGGAGATCGGTTTGACCGCATAACCCGTTTTCGCCAGCTCGTCATTGACCACAAAATCGGTATCCAGCAGATAACGATGATGCGGGAACAGCGACCACAGCACCGGCAGAATCGCCTTGTTGCCGGGGATAACCGTCCACAGCGGTTCGAATACCAATACTTCAGGGCGCAGCAAGACGTCAATCAGGCGCACCTCATTTTGCGGATGACCGGTACGAATCGGCACCGCCGCATACTCATCGGCGCTGACTTCACGCACCTGCTCGATGGCGGTTTCCCATGCCCAGGTCTTCCACACGCAGTTAACCAAGCGGCCATCGCCGTCGATAAGCTGTCCGGCAGCATCCCAGCGCAGCTCATTAAGACCGAAGAGAATTTTGCTCTCAAAGCCCGCCTCGGTTAGCGAACGCTGAATAAACTGGGCGTGGTAGTTCTCTTCAAGATCCTTATCCTGCATGATATGCACGAACGGCCGCGCGCGGCTGTGTTTCCACGCCCCCGCCAGCTCCTCGAGCAGATTTTCCGCCGGATTATGGCCGGTACCGCGATAGCCCTGTTTCAGCCACTGTTCGAGGATCAATCCGCCTTCCGTATGGCAAGAGGCAGAGTCGGCGTTGTATTCGTACACCTTCAGCCCGCGCTCGTCCATGCAGAAATCCATGCGCCCGGTAATCATATGATGTCGGCGGCGCTGCCACGAGAGGCGCAGGCGCGGCCAAAGAATTTTCGGAATATCGAACAGCGCCAGCAGGTTGTCATCCTTCATCACCTTATCAGTGGCGTGCAGATACATCAGGTGCAGTTCGTTAGTCGCTTTAATCAGCTCCTGTTCGGCGCTCTCGCTGATGGTGAAGTACTGGTAGGGATCCTGATTGATGAAATGACCGTTGGCTTCAACATAGGCCTTTTGCAGCGCGTCTTTCTCATTGAGCCAGTTACCGCGGAACTGGCCCTTATTCGGCAGCCGCGCGCCGCTGATTTTCATCTCCTCGCCCGGCAGCACCGGCTGCGGCAGGCTGTGCTCGGTATCGGCGGTCTGGATCATCCAGCCTAAAATTTCGGTATCGGTAAAGGTATCTTTGATGGTGTAGACGCCGTCTTTCACTTCCAGCGTCAGCTCGCGGGTCCACTGCTGGCCCTGCGGCAGCGGCGCGTGAATGACGTTTTGCTCGGCGATACGGACCTTATTCCCTACCAGTTGCGTAATCACCGCCACGTGGCCGGTATGTTTAAACTCGCCGCCCTTCTGCCAGATTAGCAGCGAGCCGGCGATCGGCGGACGACGCGAGCCGTTGGCGAAGGCCTGCAGGGGAAGAATGTTGTCATTCACCACTTCGCGCAGAAAGCGCAGCGAGAAGATTTCATAAGCCATACCGACATCGGTAAAGACAAAGCCGTAGGTGAGGAATAAAAAGCGCCGCGCGAACTCTACGCACTGCCATTTATGCCCCATATACTCATTGCCGATATAGCTGCGGAAAGCGGCGTCATCCGGATAATCTTGTGGATTTAAGCTACTGTAATTCGAAGAATAAATTGCCACGCCGCCCGGCGCGTAGCCTAAAAGCGTGCCGAAAGGGGCGTCAATACTGGTCGATCCTTTACTCATTTAGCCTGACCTCAAATTAATGCAGCCCGGGCAGTTGGCGGAACAAAACTCCCTCTTCTTATCCTGCCGCAGGCACTTACCAGACAGAGGTGAAAAGATGATACCACTCATTCGATTCGCTAAACGTGCCCTTATAGAAAATAACCCGGCGTCCATTGGCAAAAGTGATATTGTTAGCCAACACATAACAAAAAAACATCACTACATCAGGAGTCGACAATGAGCGCACCTTCGCATCTCAATGCCCAGCCGCTGGTCTGGGGACACGGCCCGCGGACTTTTGAAGTATTCCTCGAACCAACCTGTCCGTTTTCCGTTCGCGCCTTCAACAAGCTTGATGAATTGCTGGATGAACTCGGCGCCGAAAACGTCACGATTAAGATTCGCCTGCAGTCCCAGCCATGGCATCTGTTTTCCGGGGTAATAGTGCGCTGCGTGCTGGCCGCCTCCACCCTGCCGCACGGCAGAGAGCAGGCGCACAAAGTCCTGCAGGCGGTTGCCGATCATCGTGAAGAGTTTGAATTCACCGACCACTGCAGCGGGCCGAATATGAATACCACTCCGCAGCAAATTATCGAGCGCCTTGAACGCTACAGCCACGTGTCGCTGGCGGCGGCATTTGCCCGCCCTGAGCTGCAAAACGAAATCAAATGGCACAGTAAATACGCCCGCCAGAATGGCATCCATGTATCGCCGACGTTTATGGTCAACGGTCTGGTGCAGCCTGACCTCGGCAGCGGCGATGACGTCAGCGTGTGGGCCGCGCGGATTATGGCCTGAGATTAGCTGCTAGACTTTTTTGTACACCTCACTATTTTTGTACACCTTACTAAAGAGGCAGGTCAGTATGTCCGACAATCACTACCAACCACCGAAAGTATGGGAATGGAAACAGAATAACGGCGGCGCATTCGCCAATATCAACCGTCCGGTTTCCGGCGCGACGCATGAGAAAGTGCTGCCCGTTGGCAATCACCCGCTGCAGCTCTATTCGCTGGGCACGCCGAACGGGCAGAAAGTGACTATCATGCTGGAAGAGCTGCTGGCGCTGGGCGTGGCTGGCGCTGAATATGACGCCTGGCTGATTCGTATCGGCGAAGGCGATCAGTTTTCCAGCGGCTTTGTCGAAGTGAACCCAAACTCGAAGATCCCGGCGCTGAGCGACCACTCCACCACTCCGCCGACCCGGGTATTTGAATCCGGTAGCATCCTGTTATATCTGGCGGAAAAATTTGGTTTCTTCCTGCCGAAAGACCCGGCCGGGCGCACCGAAACGCTGAACTGGTTGTTCTGGCTACAGGGCGCAGCGCCGTTCCTCGGCGGCGGCTTCGGCCACTTTTATAACTATGCGCCGGTGAAAATCGAGTACGCGATCGACCGCTTTACCATGGAAGCGAAACGTCAGCTCGACGTGCTGGATAAGCAGTTGGCGCGCGGGCGCTTTGTGGCCGGAGAAGAGTACACCATTGCCGATATGGCGATCTGGCCGTGGTACGGCAACGTGGTGCTGGGCAACGTCTATAACGCCGCGGAATTCCTCGATGCCGGCAGTTACGTTAACGTGCTGCGCTGGGCGCAGGACGTGGGCAATCGCCCGGCGGTGAAGCGCGGACGGATGGTTAACCGCACCAATGGCCCGCTCGACGAACAGTTGCACGAGCGCCATGATGCCCGCGATTTCGACACCCAGACCGAAGACAAACGCCAGGCGTAATGCCCCTACCCGGCGGCGCGAGGCTGCCGGGTAAGTTGTCACATCAGTGCTTTACCTTGGTCAGGCGATCGAGATAGCCCATCACAAAGGCTGACAGCACAAAGGTGAGATGGATAATGACGTACCACATCAGCTTGTTATCCGGCACGTTCTTCGCATCCATAAACACCCGCAGCAGGTGAATGGAAGAGATAGCCACAATCGACGCCGCCACCTTGTTTTTCAGCGATGTCGCATCCATTTTGCCAAGCCAGTTGAGCTTCTCTTTGCCTTCGTTAATATCCAGCGTCGAGACGAAGTTCTCATAACCTGAAAACATCACCATCACCAGCAGCCCGCCCACCAGCGTCATATCGACCAGCGAAAGCAGCGTCAGAATCAGATCCGACTCGCTGACGCTGAAGATATGCGGCAGGATGTGGAATATCTCCTGAAAAAATTTTATCGATAGCGCGATAAGCCCCAGCGAGAGGCCGAAATAAACCGGCGCCAGCAGCCAGCGCGAAGCATAAATAGCGTTTTCCAGAAAGCGTTCCATAAGGTCCTGTCAGTTTGTAAAAATGGCCGCCATTATATCGCAGCTGGCCCATATCAAAACGATACGCAGTCGGTAGGGAAATAAAAAAGGCCAACACTGTGTTGGCCTTTCGGGAGAAATCCTGGGGGAAATTACTTCGCTTTGACGGTCTCTTCGCCCACCAGACCAATTTTCAGGTAACCGGCCTGATGCAGCGTATCCATCACTTTCATCATCGTCTCGTAGTCGACGGTTTTGTCGGCGCGGAAGAACACGGTGGTGTCTTTCTTACCCTGAGTCAGCGCGTCCAGCGAGGCAATCACGCTCTCTTCGGTCACCGGATCGTTGCCGAGAAACATCGATTTGTCCGCCTTCACCGACAGGTAAATCGGTTTTTCCGGACGCGGCTGCGGCTGGCTGGATGAGGCCGGCAGGTTGACTTTGACGTCCACGGTGGCCAGCGGCGCCGCCACCATGAAGATAATCAACAGCACCAACATGACGTCGATAAACGGCGTGACGTTAATATCGTGCATTTCGCCGTTATCATCGAGGTTTTCGTTAAAATGCATCGCCATAGCGGATCAACCTACCCGTAATTTCTGCGCCGGACGCAGCGGCTGAGAACCACTGGCGTTCAGGTCAAGGTCACGGCTTTGCAGCAGCATAATCTGCGCAGCCACATCGCCAAGAGACGCTTTGTAACTGGCAATCATGCGGGCGAAGACGTTATAGATAACCACCGCCGGAATCGCGGCAAACAGGCCAATCGCCGTTGCCAGCAGCGCTTCCGCGATACCCGGCGCGACAACCGCCAGGTTAGTCGTCTGCGTTTGCGCGATACCGATAAAGCTGTTCATGATGCCCCAGACGGTACCAAACAGACCGACGAACGGGGAAATAGCGCCGATGGTTGCCAGATAACCATTTCCGCGGCCCATGTAGCGGCCAACCTGCGCCACGCGACGCTCAAGGCGGAAACCGGTACGTTCTTTAATGCCTTCGTTGTCATCCACGCCTGCCGACAGTTCCAGCTCATTATTGGCTTCGTTAATCAGCTGAGTGGTCAGGCTTTTAGCATGGAATCCATTCGCGATAGTGTTAGCCTGATCGAGAGAACGCGCTTCGCTGAGCTGCTGCTGCTCACGCTTGAGGCGACGCTTGCTGGACAACATTTCGGCACCCTTGCCGAAGAAAATAGCCCAGGTGACTACTGAAGCCAGAATCAAGCCAATCATCACAACCTTAACGACAATATCGGCGTGATGATACATACCCCAAACGGAGAGATCCGCCTGCATCAAATTATTACCCACACTGTTTCTCCAGGACGTCAATCACAAAAACTGAGCATAATAATATCAAAACGACATCGAATTGATAGTGGTTCTCATTAGTATTTACACTGTGCAGCAAATCACGTTTATTTTCTTTGCGCTTACGCAGTAAAAAAGCGGCTGACGCCGGTTTCGGGAAAATTTTTGCCTGTATCGTTTGCGGCCCGGTACACAAACCGGTATTCATGGTAGTTTAGACGTCCAGACGTATAAAAACAGGTTTCTATAACATGGCTGATAAACATCTTGATACCGCGCTGGTCAACGCCGGGCGCCGCAAAAAATATACTCAGGGTTCGGTGAATAGCGTTATCCAACGCGCCTCATCGCTGGTGTTCGATACCGTCGAGGCTAAAAAACACGCCACCCGTAATCGCGCCAAAGGCGAGCTGTTTTATGGCCGCCGCGGCACGCTGACCCACTTTTCGCTGCAGGAAGCCATGTGTGAACTGGAAGGCGGCGCCGGCTGCGCCCTCTTCCCCTGCGGCGCGGCCGCGGTCGCCAACACGATTCTGGCCTTCGTCGAACAGGGCGACCACGTGTTAATGACCAACACCGCCTATGAGCCCAGCCAGGACTTCTGCACTAAGATCCTCGCGAAGCTCGGGGTGACGACCGGCTGGTTCGATCCGCTCATCGGCGCGGATATCGCCAACCTGATTCAACCCAATACTAAAGTCGTGTTTCTGGAATCCCCCGGCTCGATCACCATGGAAGTGCATGATGTGCCGGCCATCGTCGCCGCCGTGCGCCGCGTCGCGCCGGAAGCCATTATCATGATCGATAACACCTGGGCGGCAGGGGTACTGTTTAAAGCGCTCGATTTTGGTATCGATATCTCTATTCAGGCGGCAACGAAATATTTAATTGGTCACTCCGACGGGATGATCGGCACCGCGGTGGCCAACGCCCGCTGCTGGGAGCAATTGTGTGAAAACGCCTATCTGATGGGCCAGATGGTCGATGCCGATACCGCCTACATGACCAGCCGCGGCTTGCGCACGCTTGGTGTCCGCCTGCGTCAGCATCATGAAAGCAGCCTGCGCGTCGCCGAATGGCTGGCGCAGCACCCGCAGGTGGCGCGAGTCAATCATCCGGCGCTACCGGGCAGCAAGGGCCACGAGTTCTGGAAGCGCGACTTCAGCGGCAGCAGCGGGCTGTTCTCTTTCGTCCTTAATAAACGTCTCACCGACGCCGAGCTGGCAGCCTATCTGGACAACTTCAGCCTGTTCAGCATGGCCTACTCGTGGGGCGGGTTCGAATCGCTGATTCTCGCCAATCAGCCGGAACATATCGCGGCCATCCGCCCCGGGGCGGAAGTGGATTTCAGCGGCACTCTTATTCGACTGCACATAGGTTTAGAAAATGTTGACGATCTGCTGGCGGATTTAGCGGCAGGTTTCGCGCGTATCGTGTAAAGTGACAGGAAGTGGCAACAAAAGCGGACGCTTTCAGAAAAGCGGCCGCTTTTGTTGCGCCCGGGATCAAGGTGCTCGGGCCGCTTCAGGAGTACACTAGTCGAAAAACGGTACCACTTAGGAAAGTCCATGGTTGTCATTCAAGAGATTGTCGCCGCGCTGTGGCAACATGATTTTGCCGCATTGGCAAACCCTCACGTTGTGGGTTTTGTATATCTGGTCATGTTCGCGACCCTGTTTCTGGAAAACGGGCTGCTGCCGGCTTCGTTTTTACCGGGCGATAGCCTGTTGCTGCTCGCCGGTGCGTTAATCGCTAAAGGCGTCATGGATTTTATCCCCACTCTCGCCATACTGACCGCCGCCGCCAGCCTCGGCTGCTGGCTGAGCTATTTACAGGGGCGTTGGCTGGGTAATACCACGATGGTGAAAGGCTGGCTGTCGCATCTGCCGCACAAATATCATCAGCGCGCCACCAACATGTTTGATAAACACGGCCTGCTGGCGCTGCTGGCCGGGCGTTTTCTGGCGTTTGTCCGCACCCTGCTGCCAACCATGGCGGGTATTTCCGGCCTGCCGAATCGTCGTTTCCAGTTCTTTAACTGGCTCAGCGGCCTGCTGTGGGTTGGCGTCGTCACCGGTCTCGGCTATGCGCTGAGCATGATCCCGTTCGTGAAAAACCACGAAGACCAGGTCATGACCTGCCTGATGATTTTACCGATCGCCCTGCTGGTGACCGGCCTCGTTGGTACGGTTATCGTCGTTATCAAGAAGAAATACTGCAGCGCCTGATTCACTCGCCCCGGATGGTCTCAAAGTCCCCGGTAGAGCTAACGCCTACCGGGGCTACAGGCGCCGCATCCTTATCAAATCCCCTGCATTGTGCGAATACGCGCAGCATCTTCACCCGGTGTAATACCAAAATAGCGTTTAAACTCACGGCTAAACTGCGAGGCGCTTTCATAGCCGACGCGCATTGCCGCCGCGCTGGCTTTCATACCGTCATGGATCATCAGCATTCTGGCCTTATGCAGGCGATAGGTCTTCAAATACTGCAGCGGCGAGGTGCTGGTAACCGATTTAAAGTTATGGTGAAACGCCGAAACGCTCATATTCGCTTCCGCCGCCAGCTGGTCGACGCTGAGGTTTTCGGTGTACTGGCTTTCAATACGCTTCAAAACGCGGCTAATCAGACTAAAGTGCGTCTGTCGGCTGACCAGCGCCAGCAGCGCGCCGCCGCAGGGGCCAATCAGGACATGATAAAGGATCTCGCGAATAATCTGTTTACCGAGAATGCGCGCGTCCAGCGGCCGCTCCATCACGTCTAACAGGCGTTCCGCCGCGCAGAGGATCTCTTCCGATAACACCGCCGAGTTGATCCCGCTGGAGGCGACCGACGGCTGAAAAAGCTCATCTTCGCCGATATCCATCAGCAGCTCCTGCAACTGCAAAATATCGACATTCAACCGCATTCCAGCCAGCGGCACTTCCGGGGTCGCGAAGGTTTCGCATTCGAACGGTAGCGGGACGGTTAACAGTAAGTATTCGTTGGTGTCATAACGGAAGGTTCGTTCATTGATATAGCCAATTTTATGGCCGGAAAAGAGAAAAACGATCCCCGGCTGGTACATCACCGGCGTACGGGTGCCCGGCTGCGTCCCGTACAGCAGACGGATATCCGGCAGCAGTTCACTTAGCATTTCTTGCTTATCTTTCAGCTTGTTAACTTTATCTGTTAATAGCTGGCATATCTCGGCACGGTTCATTTTCGCTGCTTCTCCGACGACTTTTCTACAAGCTTATTGTGCGTAGTTTCCTTCTTTTTCTCCAGCCTAATGGAGAAATGGGCAAGACAATGGCAGGAATGTGCATTGAGAGGAAACGGTCGCAGGAACACAATAGCCGCCATCGGGCAGAGAGTCGTCCTTTCTGCCGGGAGTTTCATCTTTATGAGGGCACCAGCCATGAATAACTTCAATTTACATACCCCAACCCGCATTCTGTTCGGCAAAGGCGCCATCGCCGATCTGCGCGAACAAATCCCAGCCGGCGCTCGCGTGCTGGTGACTTACGGCGGCGGTAGCGTGAAGAAAACCGGCGTACTGGATCAGGTACTGAGCGCGCTGGCTGGCTTTGACGTGCTGGAGTTCGGCGGAATTGAGCCAAACCCGTCTTACGAAACGCTGATGAACGCGGTGAAAATCGCTCGTGAAGAGAACGTGACCTTCCTGCTGGCGGTTGGCGGCGGTTCGGTGCTCGACGGCACCAAATTTATCGCCGCGGCCGCGCACTATGACGCGAATATCGATCCGTGGGAAATTCTGGAAACCTACGGCAACAAGATTGCCAGCGCTATTCCGATGGGCTCAGTATTGACCCTGCCGGCGACCGGTTCCGAATCAAATAAAGGCGCGGTTATCTCGCGTAAAACCACCGGCGATAAACGCGCGTTTATGTCCGAACACGTTCAGCCGGTCTTCGCGATCCTCGATCCGGTTTACACCTACACCCTGCCGCCGCGCCAGGTCGCTAACGGTGTCGTTGACGCTTTCGTCCATACCGTTGAGCAGTACGTGACCTACCCGGTTGACGGCAAAATTCAGGACCGTTTCGCCGAGGGCATTCTGCTAACGCTGGTGGAAGATGGCCCGAAAGCGCTGCAGGAGCCGGAGAATTACAACGTGCGCGCCAACATTATGTGGGCGGCGACGCAGGCATTGAACGGCCTCATTGGCGCAGGCGTGCCTCAGGACTGGGCGACGCATATGCTCGGCCACGAACTGACGGCGATGCACGGCCTGGATCACGCTCAGACGCTGGCTATCGTGCTGCCGGCGCTGTGGAATGAGAAGCGCGATACCAAGCGCGCTAAGCTGCTGCAGTACGCCGAGCGCGTGTGGAATATCACCGAAGGTTCCGAAGAACAGCGTATCGATGCCGCTATCGCCGCAACCCGTAGTTTCTTCGAGCAAATGGGCGTGCCGACTCGCCTTTCCGATTACGGTCTCGACGGTAGCTCCATCCCGGCGCTGCTGGCGAAGCTGGAAGAGCACGGCATGACTAAGCTTGGCGAAAATCAGGATATCACTCTGGACGTCAGCCGCCGTATCTATGAGGCTGCCCGCTAAGTTATTCCCGCCTGATTCACCTCTCCTTACGTTAAACAAACGTCAAGGAGAGGTGTTTTTACTACCGTTTTTAGCTATTTCGTCCAGACTTAATGCTACCCCTCGGCGGATTTTTGACGCTGAGTTCATTAACAGGAGGAAGGCATGACACATCCAACCGTTATTAAACTACACGACGGCAACCTGATGCCGCAGCTGGGTCTCGGCGTGTGGAAAGCAGGCAACGAGGAAGTCGTCTCCGCCATTCATAAGGCGCTGGAAGTCGGTTATCGTTCTTTTGACACCGCCGCCGCGTACCAAAATGAGGCTGGCGTCGGCAACGCGTTAAGCAGCGCGGGCGTCAATCGCGATGAGCTCTTCATCACCACCAAACTGTGGAATGACGATCAAAAACGGCCGCATGAAGCGCTAAAAGAGAGCCTCAGCAAGCTGAAATTGGACTATGTGGATCTCTATTTAATCCACTGGCCGGTGCCAGCGATAGGCCATTACGTCGAAGCCTGGCAGGCGCTGATCGAACTACAGCAGCAAGGGCTGGCAAAAAGCATCGGGGTGTGTAATTTCCAGGTGCCGCATCTGCAAAAGCTGATCGATGAAACCGGCGTCGCCCCCGTGATCAACCAGATTGAGCTGCACCCGTTAATGCAGCAGCGTCAGCTACATGCATGGAACGCCACGCACAAAATCCAGACCGAATCCTGGAGCCCATTAGCGCAGGGCGGCAAAGGGGTCTTCGATCAGAAAATTATCCACCATCTGGCGGATAAATACGGCAAAACGCCTGCGCAAATCGTCATTCGCTGGCATCTCGACAGCGGACTGGTGGTAATCCCGAAATCCGTCACGCCATCGCGTATCGCGGAAAACGTTGACGTCTGGGACTTCCGTCTCGACAAAGACGAACTCAGTGAAATCGCTAAGCTGGACCAGGGCAAACGTCTCGGCCCCGACCCGGACCAGTTCGGCGGTTAATCCCCTTCACTTTTGCCTTTAGCGCCGCACGGCGCTAAGGGCTTTCGCAAATTAAATGTATATCCTCAGGCTCCAGAGCAAACAGCTCCGGGTCGGGCTCATCAATTAAACGACACCCCTGTGAGAGATAAAAATCAACGGTACTTTTATTGGGAATGGACGAAATATACAGGCCGGACGCGCCCAGATCAGGAAGCTGCTGCAGCGCATAATCAAACAGACGCCGTCCCCATCCCTGGCCACGCTGCGCCGCGCCCACATAAAAGAATAGCAGCTGGCGTAGATCGCCCTTTTCACCCCGTGGCAAGGTATCAATCGCCGCCGCGGCAATGATTTTATCCTGCTCGAAAAAGGCGAAAAAAATACCGCCGCGATCGTAGCAGGCCTCGTGAATAGGCGTATAAACCTGGCGATCGTGAGGATCCCAACCTCGCACATTATAATATTGCGAGTACGCCTGAAGCCGGCCATTATCGAGCTTATAAAGGGTGTCGATAATTTCACTGCGATCTATCTCCCACAACATTTCCAGCTGCTGTCGTGACAGGATTACCGGCGTCATTATCGTTCTCTCTCCTTATATGACAGGCTTTCCCCCGGCGAGCGCACCCGCCGGAGAAGCGGCTTAGCGGGACGCCGTCTTCGGCTTAATACGCTTTTTCGCGCCCGGCGCGGCCGGCGTCTGGCGCTGATGCGCAACCGGCGTATGCTTCGTCAGCGCCGGACGGGTATGGCGGTTCTGGCGACGCGCTTCACGCATCTCGTCAAGGGTCGGCGCCGGTACCAGGCAGTCACGGCGTGAACCAATCAGATGCTTTTTACCCATCGCTTCCAGCGCCTGACGGATCAGCGGCCAGTTTGCCGGATCGTGATAGCGCAGCAGCGCTTTATGCAGACGGCGCTGTTTGTCGCCCTTCGGCACCACCACGTCTTCGCTCTTATAGCCGATTTTACCCAGCGGGTTCTTGCCGGTGTAATACATGGTGGTTGAGTTCGCCAGCGGCGACGGATAGAAGTTCTGTACCTGGTCGAGACGGAAGCGATGACGTTTCAGCCACAGCGCCAGGTTCACCATATCTTCATCGCGCGTCCCTGGGTGGGCGGAAATAAAGTACGGGATCAGGTACTGTTCTTTACCCGCCTGCTTCGAATAGGTATCAAACAATTCTTTAAAGCGGTCATAGCTGCCCATGCCCGGCTTCATCATCTTCGACAGCGGCCCCTCTTCGGTATGCTCCGGAGCGATCTTCAGATAGCCACCGACGTGGTGGGTCGCCAGCTCTTTGATATAGCGCGGATCCTCTACGGCGATGTCGTAACGCACACCCGATGCGATAAGGATTTTCTTGATGCCTTTCAGGTCGCGGGCGCGACGGTACAGATTAATCGTCGGCTCATGGTTGGTATCCATGTGCGGGCAGATATCCGGGTAGACGCAGGAGAGACGACGGCAGGTCTGCTCAGCGCGCGGCGATTTACAGCGCAGCATATACATATTGGCGGTTGGGCCGCCAAGATCGGAAATAATGCCGGTAAAGCCGGGGACCGTGTCGCGAATCGCTTCGATTTCATTGATTATCGAATCTTCGGAGCGACTCTGGATGATGCGCCCTTCGTGCTCGGTGATCGAGCAGAAAGAACAGCCGCCGAAGCAACCGCGCATGATGTTAATGGAGAAGCGAATCATCTCGTAGGCCGGGATACGCGCATCGCCATAAGAAGGATGCGGCACACGCTTGTACGGCAGCGCAAAGACGCTGTCCATCTCTTCAGTCGACAGCGGGATCGCCGGCGGGTTAACCCAGATATAACGCTCGCCGTGCTTTTGCATCAGCGCGCGGGCGCAGCCTGGGTTGGTTTCATGGTGCAGAATGCGCGACGCGTGAGCGTACAGCACTTTGTCGCCTTTGACCTTCTCAAAGGAAGGCAGCAATACGTAGGTTTTTTCCCACGGTTTTGGCCGCGGCGGCTGCACGACAACGGCTTTGGCCTCAGCTTTTTTCGGCGCCACCGGTTTGTTGTCTGCGCACGGCAGGTCTTCACCGTACGGATGCGGAATCGGGTCGATTTTGCCCGGCGTATCCAGACGCGTGGAGTCAACGCCGCTCCAGCCCGGCAGTGCTTCCTTTACCATGATCGCGGTATTACGCACATCGCGAATATCGCCGATGGCCTCGCCCATCGCCAGACGATGCGCCACTTCTACCAGCGGGCGCTCGCCGTTGCCGAACATCAGCATATCGGCTTTTGAATCCACCAGCACCGAGCGGCGCACGGTATCGGACCAATAATCGTAGTGCGCGGTACGGCGCAGGCTGGCCTCAATACCGCCGAGGATCACCGGCACGTCTTTCCATGCTTCTTTACAGCGCTGGGTATAAACCAGCGTCGCGCGGTCCGGGCGCTTACCCGCGACGTTGCCGGCGGTATAAGCGTCGTCATGGCGCAGCTTACGGTCGGCGGTATAGCGGTTGATCATTGAGTCCATATTGCCCGCGGTCACGCCGAAGAACAGATTCGGCTTACCCAGGCGCATGAAGTCTTCTTTGCTGTTCCAGTCCGGCTGAGAGATGATCCCTACGCGGAAGCCCTGTGCTTCCAGCATACGGCCGCAGATAGCCATACCGAAGCTTGGATGGTCGACGTAGGCGTCGCCGGTCACCAGAATAATGTCGCAGCTATCCCAGCCAAGTTGATCCATCTCTTCACGCGACATTGGTAGAAATGGCGCAGGGCCAAAACAGGCAGCCCAGTATTGCGGCCAGGAAAATAGGTCACGATCCGGCTGGATCAGGGATATTGCGCTCATATTGCTTCCGGGGAAAATGATAAAAAAATAACCAAAAGGGCGTGGATTATAAGCCGGAATGATAGTGGAAATGAAGGAGGATTTTCTCAAACCCTGACCGTGTTGCGGCCAGGGTTACGGATATTACGGCGCCGGATTCACCAGAATCTGGCCAATCGAGCCGCGGTCGGCGAGCTCCAGCGTCTGGCTCAGGTACTGGAACGGGAAGTGCGGCCAGGAAGGCTGGTTATAATACACCAGCAGTTCTACCTGCCCGTCGATCCATACGGTATCTTTCCAGCCTCGGTCTTCCGGGAACGGCATCGTTCCATTAACGTTACGGATCTGGAACATCACGCCTTCAATATGGAACGACTGCGGGCGGTCGGCGCGCACGGTCCAGCGCTCCCACGTACCCTGCTGGGCGGTGATATCAATACGCTGCGGATCCCACAGTTGGCCATTGATGCCGGGGTCGTCGCCGAGCGTAATATCGCGGCTGCGCAGCGGCGTGCCGGAGAGCAGCTCGGTCGGCAGCAGCCGCACCGGCAGGCTATCGGTAACCAGCGGCAGCAGCCCGGTCGGACGCAGCGTCAACACCAGCGTGGAGATCAAAATGCTCGACGGCTCGAAGAAACCGCGGATACGGTCGACGATGCTCGCCGCTTCGCCGCAGGTAATCGACACTTCATCGCCGTTGGTCATATCCACCAGAATTTCTCGCCGCTCGCCGGGGGCCAGCGACAATTGCTTAAGTGAGACCGGCGCCGGCAGGAAGCCCTGATCGCCTGAGATAACGTGCAGCAGACGACCATCGCTCATCTGCAGCTGATAGCGGCGCGAGTTAGAAGCGTTCAGCAGACGCAGTCGTACCCAGCCGCGTGAGACTTCGACATAGGGCCCCTGCGCGCCGTTGACCAACAGGGTATCGCCCACGAAACCACCGCTGCCCGGTTCGCTATATTCCGGAGTACCGAAGTTATCCAGCCGCTTATCCTGAATAATCACCGGGAAGTCATCAACGCCATAATGATTAGGAATTGGCAGATTCTTGCTGACTTCATCTTCCACCAGCCACATTCCCGCCAGGCCGTTGTAAACCTGTTTCGCCATCCGGTTCGGGGTATTCGCCTGATACCACAAAGTGGCCGCACTCTGGCGAATCGGCAATACCGGCGCCCAATCCGCATTCGGCGACATCATGCGCGCCGCGCCGCCAATCAGCGGGCCCGGCACCTGCAGGCCGCGAATCGTCATGGCGACATTTTCGGTCAGGCGGTTACTGTAGATAAGTTTGACGTCATCGCCATTCCAGACGCGAATGGTCGGCCCCAGGTAGCGGCCATTGATGCCCCATACCGGCGCGCGCGTGCCCTGGGTAAATGACCAATGAGAACGTTGCAGGGTCAGAAACAGCGGCTGACCGCGACGGGATTCCAGCAGAGGCGGAATGGGGAGCGCCGGCTGCTGGCCGGCGGCATGAGCCTTCAGCGGCGCGGCGCCTGCGCACAGCGCTACACCTGAAGCCTTAATAAACTGACGCCGACTGAGTGACATATTAACTCCATGAAATACTGACAATGCAAAAAGGGAATTCGTTTCCCGCCAGCAATACGCTCGCGTTCGCGGCGTTTCCTGTATTATTTCTTTCCAGCCGCTTCGCGCTCGGCCACTTCTTTATCCAGCTCGGCGATTTTTGCGGACATCAGCTCGCGGCAGTGTGTCGCCAGCGCGCGCACATTATCTTTACCGTACTGGCTGGTATCGACCGGCGGCAGCATCTCGACAATCACCAGACCGTTGTTCCAGCGATTGAGTTTAATTTTGTTCGATGTATTCGACACGCATACTGGAATAATCGGTACGCCAGCGGCGATGGCCGCGTGGAACGCGCCGGTTTTAAAGGGCAGCAGACCGCGGCCGCGGCTGCGGGTCCCTTCCGGGAACATCCAGAACGAAATTTTACGCTTTTTAAACGCATTCACTACTTCGGCGATAGTGCCGTGCGCTTTGGTTCGGTTATTACGGTCAATCAGCAGGTTGCCCGTCAGCCAGTAAAGCTGGCCAAAGAACGGGATCCACAGCAGGCTTTTTTTCCCTACAGTAACCGTCGGCGGCTGCACGATATTTGACGCTGTCACCATATCATAGTTGTTCTGGTGGTTAGCGATGTAGATCGCATTGCCGTAGCTTTCCGCATCCGCGGGCTTACGCAGTTCGACTTTCAGGCCGAATACCGGGGACAGACGGCCAAACAGATGACCAAACGTCGCGACGTGCTTAGGGTTGCGCGGGCTGAACAAGCAGTAAAGACTGCCAAATATGCACACCACGATGCAATAAATGACAACAAAAATTAGTCGAAAAATAAATAACATAGCTTCCTCTGAAACCCAAACCGCTTAGCGTTATACCCGTTGAATCACAGGTTCAGGACACCGCTGCCCTCTCAACGCGGGGCGGAAAATTTCCGCCCCTGGAGGACATGTTAATCGCAATGCCTGAATAAACAACGATTTTGCGGCAAATTTTCGCATCCTCCAGCCGGGTGAAGGATGCGGGTCTTACTCTTCGCTGTCGCCAGCCGAGGCGCGGCGCGGGGAGTCGATCTCCACGCGGTCGATTTTCTGCAGGCCGCGCATCAGCGAACCGCGACGGCCGCGCTCGCCGGTGACTTTTTGCAGCTCTTCCGGCCGCAGTTTGATCTTACGCTTGCCGACATGAATGGTCAGCGTGCTCTGCGGCGGCAGGACAAACAGATGCGCCAGCCCATCCTGGCCGGAGGCGGCTTCCGCCGACGGAATGTTGATAATTTTATTGCCTTTGCCTTTCGACAGCTGCGGCAGATCGCTCACCGGGAACATCAGCATGCGCCCGGCGTTGGTGATCGCCAACAGCATATCGGCATCGTCTTCAATGACCAGCGGTGGCATGACATGCGCGTTCTCCGGCAGCGTAATCAGCGCCTTACCGGCGCGGTTGCGCGCCACCAGGTCGTTGAAGGTACAGACGAAACCGTAGCCGGCATCGGAAGCCATCAGCAGCTTCTGATCGTCTGCCTCCATCAGCATATGTTCTACGCTGGCGCCCGGCGGCAACGTCACTTTACCGGTGACCGGTTCGCCCTGGCCGCGGGCGGAAGGCAGCGTAATCGGGTCGATGGCGTAGCTGCGCCCGGTGGTATCAATGAATACCACCGGCTGGTTGCTCTTGCCTTTCACCGACGCTTTCCAGCTATCGCCGGCTTTGTAACTCAGCCCCTGCGCGTCGATATCGTGACCTTTGGCGCTACGCACCCAGCCCATCTGCGACAGAACGATAGTGACCGGCTCGGACGGCAGCATATCGTGCTCGCTCATCGCCTTCGCTTCTTCGCGTTCGCGCAGCGGCGAACGGCGGTCGTCGCCAAAGGTATCGGCATCGGCCTGCAGCTCTTTCTTCAGCAGGTTATTCATCTTGCGCTCGGAGGCCAGAATCGCCTGCAGCTGATCGCGCTCTTTTTCCAGCTCGCTCTGCTCGCCGCGGATCTTCATCTCTTCCAGTTTGGCGAGATGGCGCAGTTTTAATTCCAGAATCGCTTCCGCCTGGGTTTCGCTGATGCCGAAGCGGGCAATCAGCGCCGGCTTTGGTTCATCTTCGTGGCGGATTATCTCAATCACTTCATCAATGTTGAGGAACGCGACCAGCAAACCTTCGAGGATGTGCAGGCGCTTGAGGACTTTTTCCAGCCGGTAGTTCAGGCGGTTACGCACGGTATCACGACGGAAGGTCAACCACTCCGTCAGGATTTCGAGCAGATTCTTCACCGCCGGACGGTTGTCCAGGCCGATCATGTTGAGGTTGATGCGGTAGCTCTTTTCCAGATCGGTGGTGGCGAACAGGTGGTTCATCACCTGCTCCATATCCACGCGGTTGGAACGCGGCACGATCACCAGACGGGTCGGGTTTTCATGATCCGATTCATCACGCAGATCATCAACCATCGGCAGCTTTTTGTTACGCATCTGCGCGGCGATCTGCTCCAGCACGCGCGCGCCGGACACCTGATGCGGCAGCGCGCTAATCACCACCGCGCCGTCTTCTTTCGCCCACACGGCGCGCATCCGTACCGAACCGCGGCCGTTCTGGTAGATTTTGCGAATTTCCGCGCGCGGGGTAATGATTTCCGCTTCGGTCGGGTAGTCCGGCCCCTGCACGATATCCAGCAGTTCATCGAGGGTGGTTTTCGGTTTTTCCAGCAGCGTAATCGCCGCCTGCGCCACTTCACGCAGGTTGTGCGGCGGAATATCGGTCGCCATACCAACGGCGATGCCGGTGGTGCCGTTCAGCAGGATGTTCGGCAGACGCGCCGGCAGCATTTTCGGCTCCTGCAGCGTACCGTCAAAGTTCGGTACCCAATCGACGGTGCCCTGACCCAGTTCGCTGAGCAGCAATTCGGCGTATTTCGACAGGCGGGATTCGGTGTAACGCATCGCCGCGAAGGATTTCGGATCGTCCGGCGCCCCCCAGTTCCCCTGGCCGTCTACCAGCGGATAGCGGTAAGAGAACGGTTGCGCCATCAGCACCATCGCTTCATAGCAAGCGCTGTCGCCGTGCGGGTGATATTTACCCAGCACGTCGCCGACGGTGCGGGCGGATTTTTTGAACTTGGCGCTGGCGTTCAGGCCCAGCTCGGACATTGCATAGACAATGCGGCGCTGAACCGGCTTTAAGCCATCGCCAATAAACGGCAATGCCCTGTCCATGATGACGTACATGGAGTAGTTCAGGTAGGCATTTTCCGTGAATTCATGTAGCGCGAGGCGCTCTGCCATATCGCTCATTAATCGTGGATCCTCAATCTGGGACGCGGCCATTGCGGCGGCAAAACTACCCGCGATAATACCCGATCTCACGCCCTGAGTCACAGGAAGTGAGATCGGTTAAAGAGGATGAGGATATCAATCAGGCTAGCGGCAAATAAATATCGGTGCGGAGTTCATGCTCGCCAACTTCATGCACAAAATTGAGGTAGCGGAAGTACACCGGAAAATCCCTTAGCGTCTCCCCGGCGGCGGGTAGCCAGTCGCGATAGAGGAACCAGACGCTTTGCGCCAGCGTGTCCAGCGAACCGTGGTGGCGGGCCACGGCGCAACGGCCTGCCGGGATCTCGCCGTTAATCACGCCAAACGCGTTTTCGCTAATCGGCCGATCGACGGTACCGCAGATATCAAAACGAAACGCGTCGCCTGGCGTTGTTTGCGGATCGTCCCAGGCAATGCCCCAGGTTTCGCTGGTGGCGACTGGCGACAGCCCGCTCGTTTTACGCCATGCGATAAAACGCGCGGCGGTGGCGTTGACCAGGTCCGGGCTCCCGCGATGTTGTAGTATGGCGACCCTTGTAGCTGGAAATTGAATGATGTTTACGTCCATCGAAGTTTGCTCCTGTAGCGTATGTTTCGGTACGCGTCGATGCCACTCGGCCCAATCCGGTCGCTGACGGAACTGAGTCGGGCTTTGATCAAACGCGGTACGGAAGGCGCGACTGAACGACTCCGAATTTTGAAATCCGGCATCAAGGGCAATATCGATGATTTTATCGTGCGGGTTGAAGGCCAGGCGCCAACAGGCGCGCCGCAGGCGTAACCACTGAATATACCGGTACAGCGGAACGCCGGTATACGCGCTAAATTGCCGGTGAAAATGGTAAGGCGAGCTATACGCAATCGCGCTCAGCGCCTCCAGCGTTAGCGGCTCATCAAGATGATTCTCAATGTACAAACAGACTCGCTGAAAACGCCCGACGTACGCCGGGCTGGCCTTAATATCGTTCATCGTCTCCTCCACGCGACATACTCTGCCAGAGCGAGGATAGCGATTCCTGACCGATCTTGCGCACTATCCGGCACGTACCTTATGGCGTGATTTTACGGATCTGCTTCACGTCGATCTCTACCGAGTTCCAGTCTTTATCGACTTCACCCTGAATTTCTACCGTATCCTGTGGGCCGACGGTCACGCCGTTCCAGCGCTTATGGTCGATATCGACGTTCACCACGCCGGAGGCATCCTGGAATTTATACAGATCATCAGAGATGCGCTCGACGATTTTACCGCGCAGGGTCACCCAGGTGTCATCGCGCAGCGACTTGGCGTTCGCCACGGTGGTCACCGCGCCGCTCGGCCCGGTGAAGCCGCCGGCCTGCGAGGTAGTGGTAGTAGACGGTCCGGTGAATCCACCCTGCCCGGCGGCCAGTACCGGCATGGAAACCAAAGCAATAATCGCGGTCATCGCAGCAATTTTTTTCATCTTATATTCTCCCTTATGTGTTGGTATGGCTCCTATTACGCCTGACAAAACTTAACGACTTCTTAAGCGGAAAAAAGAAATTTTAATGCTGTACATCCCCTGCTTCAACGCGGTTTACTGCGCAAAGAAACGGGATCGTCGGAGGGAAACATGCGCATATTATTGGTGGAAGATGACAAACTGATCGGTGACGGCATCAAAGCCGGGCTGAGCAAAATGGGCTTCAGCATCGACTGGTTCACCGCAGGCCAGGAGGGCAAAAACGCCTTATATAGCGCCCCTTATGACGCCGCGATACTTGACCTTACTCTCCCCGGCATTGACGGTCTCGATATTCTGCGCGAATGGCGCGATAAAGGCCGTAATGAACCCGTGCTGATCCTCACCGCCCGCGACGCGCTGAGCCAGCGGGTCGAAGGGCTACAGCTTGGCGCCGATGACTATCTGTGTAAACCCTTCGCCCTGATTGAGGTAGCGGCGCGTCTCGAGGCGCTGATCCGCCGCGCTCACGGCCAGAGCAGCAGCGAGCTACGCCACGGTAAGGTGACCCTCGACCCGAACCGCTTAACCGCCAGCCTCGACGGCGAAAGCCTGGCGCTAAAGCCGAAGGAGTTCGCCCTGCTGGAATTGCTTATGCGCAACGCCGGGCGCGTGTTGCCGCGTAAGCTTATCGAGGAAAAACTCTATAACTGGGACGACGAGGTCTCCAGTAACGCCGTGGAAGTTCACGTCCACCATCTGCGGCGCAAACTCGGCAGCGGTTTTATCCGTACCGTGCACGGCATCGGCTATACCTTGGGTGACGCATGAAGCGACTCGCCCGTTTAAGCCTGCGCCTGCGCCTGACGCTGCTGTTTGTCCTGCTAACCAGCGCCGCCTGGGGGATCGCCAGCGTTATCGCCTGGCAGCAGACCAGTGAAAAGCTGGATAAGCTGTTTGATACCCAACAACTGCTCTTCGCCCGCCGCCTGAGCGCGATGAATGTCGATGAGCTGCAGACGCGACCGGAGCAGATCCGCGAAAAGAAAAAAGTTAAACACGGCCATCTTGATGATGACGCGCTGGCCTTCGCTATCTTCACCCGCGACGGGAAAATGGTGCTTAACGATGGTGAAAACGGCGAAGACATTCAATGGGGCTCGCAGCGCGAAGGCTTCAGCGATGGCTACCTGCGCGGCGATGACGACCAATGGCGCTTCTTGTGGCTGACCACCGCTGACGGCCGCCATCGTATCGCCGTCGGTCAGGAGTGGGATTATCGCCGGGAAATGGCGATGGATATTGTGACCTCGCAGCTCACGCCGTGGCTGGTCGCGCTACCGCTGATGTTCGTGTTGCTCATCGTACTATTAAGCCGCGAGCTGGCGCCGTTGAAGAAACTGGCTCGCACCCTGCGCCAGCGCGCGCCGGACTCGGCGGAACGTCTGTCGGACGACAAAATCCCTTCAGAAGTTCGCCCGCTGGTCGATGCCCTGAACCAACTGTTCAGCCATACCCACGAAACCATGCTGCGCGAGCGCCGCTTTACCTCTGATGCCGCCCATGAGTTGCGCAGCCCGCTGGCGGCGCTGAAAGTGCAAACCGAAGTTGCCCAGCTTTCAATGGACGATCCTGAAGGTCGGGATAAAGCGTTGGCGCAATTACATCAGGGCATCGACCGCGCTACCCGACTGGTCGATCAATTACTTACGCTGTCGCGGTTGGATTCCCTGGCGCAACTGGATGACGTGCAGCCGGTCGCCATCGACGACCTGCTGCAGTCGGCGGTGATGGAGATGTATCACCACGCGCAGCAGTCCACCATTGAGCTACGCCTGCATCTGAATGCCAGCAATATCGTCCGTACCGGCCAGCCGCTGCTGCTAAGCCTACTGGTACGCAACCTGCTGGATAATGCCGTGCGCTATAGCCCGCGCGGTAGCCGGGTGGATATTACGCTTTCCGCCCGCGAGTTCCGGGTTCGCGACAATGGTCCAGGCATTAGTCCGCAAGCCCTGGCGCGCATTGGCGAGCGTTTTTATCGTCCGCCGGGCCAGGACGCCCCCGGCAGCGGATTAGGCTTATCGATCGTTCGCCGCATCGCCTCGCTGCACGGTATGCGGGTTGATTTTGCTAACGCGCGCGGCGGCGGCTTCGAGGCGCGCGTTTACTGGTAGCCGCATTATTGCCAAAAATGCAAAAGACTTTGCACATTTTGCTCATTTTACTGCCCCGCTTCGCGGGGTAAAATTGCCGACAAATTTAATAGATTGAGGGCAAAAAATGAGCAATATCCTGATTATCAACGGGGCGAAAAAATTCGCTCACTCTAATGGCCAATTAAACGACACCCTGACCGAGGTCGCGGATGGTTATCTGCGCGACGTCGGGCATGATGTTAAAATCGTCCGCGCGGAAAGCGAGTACGATGTAAAAGAAGAAGTGCAGAATTTCCTGTGGGCCGATGTGGTTATCTGGCAGATGCCGGGCTGGTGGATGGGCGCGCCGTGGACCGTGAAAAAGTACATGGATGACGTCTTCACCGAAGGCCATGGTTCTCTGTACGCCAGCGATGGCCGTACCCGCTCCGATGACAGCAAAAAATATGGCTCCGGCGGATTGATTCAAGGCAAACAGTACATGCTGTCGCTGACCTGGAATGCCCCGATGGAAGCCTTCACCGATAAAGATCAATTCTTCCACGGCGTCGGCGTTGATGGCGTTTACCTGCCGTTCCACAAAGCCAATCAGTTCCTTGGCATGAGCGCGATGCCGACCTTTATCGCCAACGACGTGATTAAAATGCCTGACGTTCCCCACGTCATCGCAGAATATCGCAAGCATCTGGCCGAGATTTTTGGTTAACTAGATGTCTACACTCGCTGTTATTCAAGTCACTAACCTTGAAGTATGGCGAGTTTACACACAGAAGGAGTTGAGTTAACCATGTTAACAGTGATTGCCGAAATTCGTACTCGTCCGGGCCAACACCACCGTCAGGCGGTACTGGATCAGTTCGCTAAAATTGTCCCAGTGGTACTGCAGGAAGAAGGCTGCCACGGCTACGCGCCGCTGGTTGACCACGCCGCCGGCGTGAGTTTCCAGACTTCCGCCCCGGATTCGATCGTCATGGTCGAGCAGTGGGAAAGCGTCGCGCATCTTGAAGCGCATCTGCAAACGCCGCACATGAAGGCTTACGCTGAAGCGGTCAAAGGCGACGTGCTGGAAACCAGCATCCGCATTCTGCAGGCTGGCGTATAAGCCCGGCAGAAGTAAAAAAGGGAGCCTCAGGCTCCCTTTTTCGCATCTGGCGGCTGACGTCGGCTTAGGCTTCGAGATCCGCCATATCGCCTTTTTCCTGCAGCCAATTGCGACGGTCTTCAGAACGCTTCTTGGCCAACAGCATATCCATCACCGCGGTCGTTTGCTGCTCGTCTTCATCGGTGATGATGAGCTGCACCAGGCGGCGGGTGTTCGGGTCGAGCGTGGTTTCACGTAGCTGCATCGGGTTCATCTCGCCCAGCCCTTTAAAGCGCTGTACGTTCGGCTTACCCTTCTTACGCTTCAACTGCTCCAGCACGCCGGCTTTTTCTTCTTCCGTCAGCGCGTAGTAAACCTCTTTACCCAGGTCGATACGATACAACGGCGGCAGCGCGACGTACACGTGACCCTCTTTCACCAGAGTACGGAAATGCTTCACGAACAGCGCGCACAGCAGGGTAGCGATGTGCAGACCATCCGAGTCGGCATCGGCGAGAATACAGATTTTACCGTAACGCAGCTGGCTTAAATCATCGCTATCCGGGTCGATACCAATCGCCACCGAAATGTCGTGCACCTCTTGCGAAGCGAGCACTTCATCGGAAGAGACTTCCCAGGTATTCAGGATCTTGCCTTTCAGCGGCATGATCGCCTGATATTCACGGTCGCGCGCCTGTTTCGCCGAACCGCCCGCAGAATCCCCTTCGACGAGGAACAGTTCGGTGCGGTTCAGGTCCTGCGCGGTGCAGTCCGCCAGCTTACCCGGCAGCGCCGGGCCGCTGGTGAGCTTTTTGCGCACCACTTTCTTGGCGGCGCGCAGGCGACGCTGAGCGCTGGAAATGGCCATTTCCGCCAGCAGCTCCGCAGCCTGTACGTTCTGATTCAGCCACAGGCTGAAGGCGTCTTTAACCACCCCGGAAACGAATGCCGCGCACTGACGCGACGACAGACGTTCTTTAGTCTGCCCGGCGAACTGCGGATCCTGCATTTTCACCGACAGTACGTACGCGCAGCGATCCCAGATATCTTCCGCCGACAGCTTCACGCCGCGCGGCAGAATATTGCGGTATTCGCAAAACTCGCGCATCGCGTCGAGCAACCCCTGACGCAGACCGTTAACGTGCGTACCGCCCTGCATGGTCGGGATCAGGTTCACGTAGCTTTCAGTCAGCAGTTCGCCGCCTTCCGGCAGCCACAGCAGCGCCCAATCCACCGCTTCCGTTTCGCCGGAGAAGTTACCGACAAACGGTTTTTCCGGCAGCAGCGGCAGGCCATTGACCGCCTCGCACAGATAATCATTAAGGCCGTCCGCATAGCACCAGCGCTGTTCGCTGTTGTTCACCTGGTCGCGGAAAACAATTTCCACGCCCGGGCACAGCACCGCTTTCGCTTTTAACAGGTGAGTTAGCCGCGAGACGGAGAAACGCGGGCTATCGAAGAAGCTTTCATCTGGCCAGAAATGGACGCTGGTCCCGGTGTTGCGTTTACCGCAGGTGCCGGTGACGCGCAGGTCTTCAACTTTTTCCCCGTTCTCAAAGGCGATGCTGTAGACCTGGCCATCGCGGCGCACGTTGACTTCCACGCGCTTAGACAAGGCGTTGACGACAGAAATCCCCACCCCATGCAGGCCGCCGGAGAACTGGTAGTTCTTGTTGGAAAACTTACCGCCCGCGTGCAGCCGACAAAGGATCAGCTCAACCGCCGGAACCCCTTCTTCCGGGTGGATATCAACCGGCATCCCGCGCCCGTCGTCGATAACTTCCAACGATTGATCGGCATGAAGGATGACCTCCACGCGTTTGGCGTGACCAGCCAGTGCTTCATCCACACTGTTATCAATAACTTCCTGACCAAGATGGTTAGGACGGGTTGTGTCGGTGTACATTCCCGGGCGGCGGCGAACCGGCTCAAGCCCGGTGAGTACCTCAATGGCATCAGCGTTATATGAAGATTGCGTCATGGTGTGTATTCGTAGGTCGTTCTGAACCGCTTAGCGCAGGCCCAGAAAATCGATAATCTGGGTGAAATGATCTTCAAAGCCAACAAATGCGTGATTACCGCCCTCCTCGACCGTTTGACGGCAGGAGGCGAAGTAGTCAACAGCCTGGCGGTAATCAAGCACTTCATCGCCCGTTTGCTGCAATAACCAGATAAGGTCAGGCGCTTCCAGCGGGTCGATATGCATGACTTTAAGATCGTAAATATGGCGAGACTCTAGCACATATTGCTGCCCGGTGTACGGATTCTCATTGGGGCCAAGAAAATTGTTCAGCAGTTCAAATGGCCTCACCGCCGGGTTAATCACCACCGCCGGCAGCATAAAACATTGCGACAGCCAGGTGGCGTAGTAGCCGCCCAATGACGACCCCACCACGCCTAACGGCTCGCCGCCGTGCTCCAGCACGATAGCTTCCAGCATCTCTGCCGCCTGCGCCGGGAAAGCAGGCAGTTCCGGCACCACCATGTTAATTTCCGGGTGCTGCTGCGTCAGCCACGTTTTCAGCGCCGTCGCTTTTGCCGAGCGCGGCGAGCTGTTAAATCCGTGCAGATAAAGAAGAGTAGACATCAGTATCCTTCTGAAGCGATATCCGGGTGAAACTCGGCGCCGCTGAGACGACAGACTTCAGTCGTCAACGCGCCATCGGGATGCAGCTCAAGCCAGCGCCAGCCAGGAGAGACGGTATCGAGGGTGAAATTAGCGCAGTGCGGCTTAAACTGTACGCAGGTCGATGGCGTCGCCATCATCCGCCGCCCGTTCCAGTCGAGATCCAGCTCCTGGTGAATATGGCCACACAGCAGGTGCTTAACCCGCGGATAGTTGCTCAGGATGTGATCTAACGCGCCGGCGTTGCGCAGGCTATGCTGATCGAGCCAGCTACAGCCCGCCGGCAGCGGATGATGATGCAGTAACAGCAGCGTGTAGCGCTCAGGTTCCGCATTCAATTGATGCTCAAGCCACTCCAGTTGGAAATCGCTCAGCTCGCCGTGAGGCACGCCAAAGACCTGGCTGTCCAGCAGCAGGATTTGCCAATGGTCGCCCAACAGGACGCGTTTTGCGGGGGAGATGCCGGCATCGTGCAGCGTGCTGTACATCGCCGGCTGGAAATCATGGTTTCCCGGCAGCCAGACGCAGGGTGCGGCAAAGCTCGCGATGCCTTCAGCGAAATGCTGATAGGCCGCGGCAGAGTGGTCTTGCGCCAGATCGCCTGTTGCTACAATCAGGTCGCATTCACGCTGTGAGGCATGTATCGCATCCAATACAGCCTGATAACTTTCCCAGGTATTGATACCCAACAGCGTTTCATGTTTTTCAGCAAACAGGTGAGTATCAGTAATTTGTAATATCCTGACTCTGGCCTCACCAGCCAGAGGTAGGTTTAACAGGCTTTCCAAATGGTGTCCTTAGGTTTCACGACGCTAACAAACCGGAATCGCCATCGCTCCATGTGCTAAACAGTAACGCAGCCAGTCGGCCAGAAACTGATTAATTTGATGCTTTTCGTCGCGTTGATGCAACTTTTTATTAGGATAATCATATCTCGCTTTGAAGCGAAAAATCTGCTGACTTGAACACACTTCAGCCACCATGGCGTCGTGGTACAGGCGCACCGTCATTGACGGCAGGCTCCAGTAGCTCACCGCAGGCATAGTCTGTTCTATTGTCACTAATGTAGTGTAGCGGGTCGATTCGACCACCGTTAATCGGTATTGCGCCGCACCCACCTGATAGTTCGCCATATCGCCAACCGCCTCAGTGCGAGGCAACAGGCGGCGCAGCTGGGCGAAATTGGTTTCGCACAGGCGCATCATTTCCGGGAAGTCAGGTGTATAACGCTTCATATTATTTCCACTCGTTTCGTAAGCTATGATAATGCAGCTGCAGCCATTGCAGGGCGATGACAGAAGCTGCGTTGTCGATTTTCCCCTCTTCTACCCACTGGTAAGCCAGTTCCCGGCTCACCACATGCACCCGAATATCCTCGTTTTCTTCGGCCAGGCCGTGAATGCCTTTTGCCGTCGATGCATCAACTTCGCCCACCAGGATCGATAACCGCTCGCTGGTGCCGCCTGGGCTTGCCAGATAGCTTAATATTGGTTTGGTGCGCCCAACTTCAAGCCCGGCCTCTTCCAGCGCTTCCCGGCGGGCGACATCTTCTACCGTTTCGCCTTCTTCTATCATCCCGGCGACCATTTCCAGCAGCCACGGGCTCTCGCTGGTATCATAGGCGGCAATGCGGATCTGTTCGACCAGCACAACTTCATCGCGTACCGGGTCAAAGGGTAGCAAGACCGCGGCGTGCCCGCGCTCAAAAATTTCGCGGGTAACCTCGCCGCTCATCCCGCCGTTAAACAGGCGATGGCGAAAACGATACAAATCGAGCGAAAAAAAACCGCGATAAAGCGTTTCGCGTGCAATAATTTCTACATCGTTTTTAGAGAAGGTAATTCCCTGCTGATTGGGTTTGCTCATTGTCTGTGTCCTGCTCATCCGAAAGTAGGGATTTATAGGCCGTTTGGCTACCGTTTTACAGCCTGTATGTTAGATTGGTGCAAATTACCGCCCTATGGCACGTAACGCCAACTTTTTACGGCGACAGAGTCGATACAATCAGCGATTATTTTTAGAATTTGAGTAGCGCTAAATGCTTCACAACAAGGAATGCAAATGAAGAAACTTTTTCCCATCCTTATCGGCCTGGGCCTGACTGGCTTCAGCGCCATGAGCCAGGCAGAGAACCTGTTGCAGGTTTATCAGCAGGCGCGTATTAGCAACCCTGATCTGCGTAAATCGGCAGCCGATCGCGATGCTGCATTCGAAAAAATCAACGAAGCGCGAAGCCCATTACTGCCGCAACTCGGTCTGGGCGCGGATTATACCTATACCAGCGGATTCCGTGATTACAAAGACCGGAACTCCAACGTCACCAGCGGTTCACTGCAGTTAACGCAAACCCTGTTCGATATGTCGAAATGGCGCGCGCTGACCCTGCAGGAAAAAACGGCGGGCATTCAGGATGTCACCTATCAGACTGACCAGCAAACGCTGATTCTGAATACCGCGACGGCTTACTTTAAAGTTCTGGCCGCTATCGATACGCTCTCCTATACCGAAGCCCAGAAACAGGCCATCTACCGCCAGTTGGATCAAACCACCCAGCGTTTTAACGTGGGCCTGGTCGCCATCACCGACGTGCAGAACGCCCGCTCGCAATATGACGCCGTGTTGGCAAATGAAGTGACCGCGCGTAACGACCTCGACAACGCCGTTGAAGAGCTGCGTCAGGTCACCGGCAACTACTATCCGGAACTGGCGTCGCTGAACGTTAATGGTTTCAAAACCAACAAACCGCAGGCGGTGAACGCGCTGCTGAAGGAAGCGGAAAACCGCAACCTGTCGCTGCTGCAGGCGCGTCTGAACCAGGATCTGGCGCGTGAGCAGATTCGCCAGGCGCAGGATGGTCATTTACCTACTCTTGATTTGAACGCTTCCACCAGTGTCTCTAATAACCGTTACAGCGGTTCCAAAAACATCTCCCCGGACGCTGATATCGGGCAAAACACAGTCGGCCTGAACTTCACCCTGCCGCTGTATCAGGGCGGGATGGTTAACTCACAGGTGAAACAGGCGCAGTACAACTTCGTCGGCGCCAGCGAGCAGCTGGAAAGCGCGCACCGCAGCGTGGTGCAGACCGTGCGTTCGTCGTTTAACAACGTGAACGCCTCCATCAGCAGCATCAACGCCTACAAACAGGCGGTGGTCTCTGCGCAGAGCTCCCTGGATGCGATGGAAGCGGGTTATTCGGTGGGTACGCGTACCATCGTTGATGTGTTGGATGCAACCACCACGCTGTACAACGCCAAGCAGCAGCTCTCCAACGCCCGTTATAACTACCTGATCAACGAGCTGAACATTAAGTCTGCTCTTGGTACGCTGAACGAGCAGGATCTGATTGCGCTGAACAACACGCTGGGTAAAGCGATTCCGACTTCACCAGACAGCGTCGCGCCGGAAAACCCGCAGCAGGACGCCGCTGCTGACGGTTATGCGAACACCGCCTCCGCACAGCCGGCTGCCGCCCGTACGACGAAGACCAGCGGTTCCAATCCGTTTAGTCACTAATCGTTGAACGTGATTACGCCTCGTCTGGCCTTCGGCTCAGGCGGGGCGTAAAACGTAAGACAACGTAAAGACCCCCGCTTTTCCCCTCTTTCGCTTCATTTTCCACCACTCATACTCTATCCTGAGCGTTGACAAACGCACTACCACTGGGTCCTGGAAGACAAATATGAAACGGACAAAAAATATTAATCATGCGTCGTTCCGCAAAAGCTGGAGCGCTCGCCACCTGACGCCGGTCGCCCTTGCCGTCACCGCCGTCTTTATGCTCGCCGGTTGCGAAAAAACTGACGAGACGGTTTCTCTGTATCAGAACGCCGATGACTGCTCCGCGGCTAACCCAAGCAAAGCCGCAGAGTGCACCACCGCCTACAATAACGCGGTGAAAGAAGCCGCGCGCACCGCGCCGAAATACGCCAGCCGTGAAGACTGTGTCGCCGAGTTCGGCGAAGGCCAATGCCAGCAGGCGCCGGCTCAGGCGGGCGTCGCCCCGGAAAACCAGGCGCAGGCGCAAAGCAGCGGCAGCTTCTGGATGCCGCTGATGGCCGGTTACATGATGGGCCGCCTGATGGGCGGCGGCATGGCCGCGCAGCAGCCGCTGTTTAGTTCGAAAAACCCGGCCAGCCCGGCCTACGGCCAGTACACCGATGCCAGCGGTAAGAGTTACGGCGCGGCGCAACCGGGTCGTACCATGAACGTGCCGAAAACCGCGATGGCGCCGAAGCCGGCCACCACGACGACCGTCACCCGCGGCGGTTTTGGCGAATCCGTTGCTAAGCAATCGACGATGCAGCGTAGCGCCGCGGGCTCCAGCTCCTCTTCACGCTCGATGGGCGGTTAAGCGGCATGGAAAGAATCAGCATTACCGAGCGCCCGGACTGGCGCGAGAAAGCGACCGAGTATGGCTTCAATTTTCACACCATGTACGGCGAGCCGTACTGGAGCGAAGAGGCCTACTACAAGCTGACGCTGGCGCAGGTTGAAAAGCTCGAAGCGGTCACCGCCGAGCTGCATCAAATGTGTCTACAGGTCGTTGAGAAAGTGATCGCCAGCGACGAGCTGATGACCAAATTCCGCATCCCTAAACACACCTGGGGCTTTGTGCGTCAGTCGTGGAAAACCAACCAGCCGTCGCTGTACTCGCGTCTGGATCTGGCCTGGGATGGCGTGGGCGAGCCGAAGCTGCTGGAGAACAACGCGGATACGCCAACCTCGCTATATGAAGCAGCGTTCTTTCAATGGATCTGGCTGGAAGATCAGCTTAACGCCGGTAATCTGCCTGCCGACAGCGATCAGTTCAACAGCCTGCAGGAAAAACTGATTGAACGCTTCGGCGAGCTGCGTGAACAGTTTGGCTTCCAGCTGCTGCATATGGCCTGCTGCCGCGATACCGTTGAAGACCGCGGCACCGTGCAATATCTGCAGGACTGCGCGGCAGAAGCGGGCGTCGCCACCGAGTTCTTGTATATCGAAGATATCGGTCTTGGCGAGAAAGGCCAGTTTACCGATTTGCAGGATCAGGTCATCGGCAATCTGTTCAAGCTTTATCCGTGGGAATTTATGCTGCGCGAGATGTTCTCCACCAAGCTGGAAGACGCCGGCGTACGCTGGCTGGAGCCAGCGTGGAAGAGCATTATCTCCAACAAGGCGCTGCTGCCGATGCTGTGGGAAATGTTCCCCAACCACCCTAACCTGTTGGCGGCTTACTTCAGCGAAGATAACCATCCGCAGCTTGAGAAGTACGTCATTAAGCCGATTTTCTCCCGCGAAGGCGCTAACGTGTCGATCGTTGAAAATGGCAAAGTGGTGGAAGCAGTGGAAGGCCCATACGGGGAAGAAGGCACTATCGTGCAGGAGTTTTATCCGCTGCCGAAATTTGGCGATAGCTATACGCTGATTGGCAGCTGGCTTATTAACGACCAGCCTGCCGGGATCGGCATTCGTGAAGATCGGGCGCTGATCACCCAGGATCTTTCGCGTTTCTATCCGCACATTTTCGTCGAATAACGGCAAACCCCGGCGACCTGAGTGGCCGGGGTTTTTTCATGTGCGATAGCTGCCGTTACGCGGCGCCCACCACCACCGACAGCATACTTAGCGACCCCATCTCCATCCCTTCGACCGGGATCGTTATCGGCTCTTCGCCATCCCACGCCCCCAGAATATAGAGCAGCGGCAGGAAGTGCTCAGCCGTTGGGTTAGAGAGCGATCCGCCTTCGTGGCTTAAATAGTTCACCAGCGGATGCGCGTCGACCGGCCCTTTCCAGGTTAAATTCGCTTTCACATAGTCGTTAAACGACTCGGCCCACGGATACGGCGTACTTTCGCCATGCCAGCGCGCGGTGCGCAGGTTATGTACCACGTTGCCGCTCGCCACCAGCATAATGCCTTCATCACGCAGCGACGCCAGCTTACGCCCCATCTCCAGATGCCACGCCGCGGGCTTGGTGCTATCGATACTTAACTGAACCATGGGAATATCGGCATCAGGGTACATTTTGATCAGCACGCCCCACGAACCGTGGTCAAAACCCCACGCCTCTTTATCGAGGGCAACGGGTACCGGCGCCAGCAGATCAACCAGATGCTGCGCCAGCTCCGGCGATCCCGGCGCAGGGTAGTGCGTATCGTATAAGGCCTGCGGGAAACCGCCAAAATCATGAATGGTTTTCGGCGCTTCCATCGCCGTCACGCCCGTCCCGCGGGTAAACCAGTGCGCGGAGATAACCACGATAGCCTTTGGACGCGGCAGCGTTTCGCCGAGATGACGCCAGGCGCGGGTATAAATATTATCTTCCAGCACGTTCATCGGGCTACCATGGCCTAAAAACAACGCTGGCATACGGGTACGGGACATGATGGTATCCTTCAGTAGGGAGTATTTGATTCCTTCACATTACGCGCTTTTAGCCGCAGATAAACTCAGATAAGCGTGATGATCATCATCAGAAAATTTGAAGGTGAAAAATATCTCCCATTTACCCGCAGAGAAAGCATATTAGCTCGCCCCAGAAACAACAAAGCCCACCGTAAAGTGGGCTTGTCATCAAAGCAGCGGCAACTTAGCTGGCTTTGCGATCGTGCTCGCGGCGGTAAGCCACCAGGTCTTCAATGGTGACCACGGCCATGTTGTGCTGCTGAGCGAACTTGATGCACTCCGGCGCGCGCGCCATGGTGCCATCGTCGTTAGTCAGTTCACAGAGTACGCCTGCCGGTTTAAAGCCCGCAAGGGTCACCAGGTCGATGGTCGCTTCAGTGTGGCCGCCGCGGGTCATTACGCCGCCAGGCTGCGCGCGCAGCGGGAAGACGTGGCCCGGACGGTTGAGATCGGAAGGTTTCGCGCCATCGGCAATGGCGGCGCGCACGGTCGTGATGCGGTCAGCGGCGGATACGCCGGTGGTCACGCCTTCTGCCGCTTCAATGGTGACGGTAAAGCCGGTGCCGTAGGCGCTGGTGTTGTTCTCAACCATCATTGGCAGGTCAAGCTGCTTGCGGCGGTCTTCGGTCAGGCACAGGCAGACAATACCGCTGCCGTGACGAATGGTCAGCGCCATTTGCTCAACGGTCATGGTTTCGGCGGCGAAGATCATATCGCCTTCGTTTTCACGGTCTTCATCATCAAGCACCATCACACCGCGGCCTTCGCGCAGTGCGTCTAAAGCGTGTTCCACACGTTCAAAAGCGGTACCAAAAGAAGAAAGGAGCGTCTGATTCATGGTAAAAAAACCTCATTAAAATTATGGTTACCAGAATCAGGGCAGTCTTAGGAGTGCCGGTTTAGCGGCAAAAGTCAACGCAAGCGGATCGTAACCCGACTGAGCCGTTACTCTCTCCCATCCGGACTTTAACCGTCGGCCCCGGAATTACACCGGATCTGCTGACCTTCCCGTTTTCACAGGAAGCGCTCGCGGGCTTTCAACGCATAGGTTGATTTACCGCCGGTGGGGAATTTCGCCCCGCCCTGAGAATAAGCGAGATAACTATAACGCCATTAACTATCTTCATCAATGGCTACTCGCTATACATCTGACATTTGTGGTTTATAGGCGCTCCCGTTCGCACTACAATGAACGCTAACTAGACCAGTGCAGGAATCCGCCATGATTGACCCGAAAAAAATTGAACAAATCGCCCGCCAGGTCCATGAATCGATGCCGAAAGGCCTTCGCGATCTTGGAGATGACGTAGAAAAGAAAATCCGCCAGGTACTGCAATCGCAGTTAACTCGCCTGGATTTGGTCAGCCGCGAAGAGTTCGATGTGCAAACACAGGTTCTGCTGCGCACCCGCGAAAAGCTGGCTTTACTTGAGCAGCGCATTAGCGATCTGGAAAGCCGCTCAGCTGCCCCGAAGAGCGAAGAACAGCAATAAAAAACGGGCCTGATGGCCCGTTTGAGATTGATGACAAATCTCATGCAACCTTTGCACTTACAGATTGCAGCAGATGAAAAACATGGAAAATCAATTTATTGATTTTCGGCTGATAACCACAAAGAAGGAAAAACCACGCTTTTTCCTTCTTTGTCAGCAGTCTGACGGGCCTGATGGCCCGTTTTCATTTTGCTTTAGTGCTCTAACTCGACCGTGCTATTCACCTGGCGACAATAAAGCTCATAGCGCTGGCAAAACCATTCACGATGTTCCTCATCCATATTGCCGACAATAGCCTGAAGATCAACCGAGTGGCCCTGTGCGTGCATCCTGGCGAAACTACGTGCCAGAAAATCGAAGTTCTTCATAGAATACATATCGTTATGGTTCATCCGCATACTCCTTCAGCCGTTGGCGTTCTGATTGGTCATATGCCTTTTACTAGCTTCAGTATTTACGCTTACCTTAACGTAATTTGTACGAAAAATGCGCTTAACAAGATTATTTATTGCGCTAAATCATAAACACCATCATTAGATCTAAAAATGTGATCTCACGCTCTGTTGCGGGTTTCCTCACATTCTGTCGACGCCCCCCTCTGACACCATTCAGCACAATAATTTATGCCACTAAATATTTTCCTAAATATAAAAAACACGATGAGTAATGACGTTATGATCTATTTTATTTTCCAGTTTATTGATAAAGTTAATTTCGGCGATGAGATTTTTATTTGCAATACTTCCGTGAATAAGGAGAGCCATGGATTTACTTTCCGAATACAACAACCCTTATCTATTTGCTTTATCATTTGTCATAATGATTGGATTGTTAGAAATCATCTCTCTTATTTTTGGACATCTATTATCCACCGTTATTGATGCTCACTTGATTCATTTCGAATCGTTATCCTCCGGCAATATAGGACAGGCACTTCATTATCTAAATATAGGGCGAATTCCGGCGCTGATTGTTCTCTGCCTGCTCGCGGGTTATTTTGCTTTTTTTGGGATCATCGCCCAACACGTAACGGTCAACCTCACCCACTCACCTTTGAGTAATATGCTGTTAGCCCCTATCTGCTTGTTGTTAGCAGGTATCGCAGTACATTACACAGGAAAGACGATCGCCCCCTGGCTGCCTCGGGATGAAACGACGGCAATAACGGAAGATGATTTTATTGGCAACATGGCAATTATCACCGGCCATAGTGCTAAACATGGTTGGCCATGCGAAGGGAAATTCACCGATAAATTTGGCCAAACGCATTACTTATTACTGGAGCCAGAGGAAGGCAAAGAGTTTAAAAAAGGGGATCGCGTTCTTATCGTTCTCAGGCTGACCCCAACACGGTACCTGGCCGAACTGAATCCCTGGCCACATATTTTATAATTTATAAAAAGGAGATTTTTTCATGGATAGCTTGAGCAATTTATTGCCCTCGTGGATGTTTACTTCCGGCATCGCGGTAATAATCCTATTAATCATCGGTATTATTTTCGCCAGACTCTATCGTCGGGCTTCAGCAGAACAAGCGTTTGTCCGGACAGGGCTTGGTGGGTTAAAAGTGGTGATGAGCGGCGGGGCTATCTCAATGCCTATTTTCCACGAAATCATTCCGATCAATATGAACACGCTGAAACTTGAGGTTAGCCGTTCCAGCGCCGATAGCCTTATCACCAAGGATCGCATGCGCGTGGATGTCGTCGTCGCCTTCTTCGTCAGAGTGAAGCCCTCCGAGGAAGGCATCGCGACCGCGGCGCAAACGCTGGGCCAGCGTACATTATCACCGGAGGATCTGCGCATTTTGGTCGAGGATAAATTCGTTGATGCCCTGCGCGCTACGGCAGCGCAGATGACCATGCATGAGTTACAAGATACCCGTGAAAACTTCGTGCAGGGTGTGCAAAACACCGTTGCCGAGGACTTATCCAAAAACGGCCTGGAATTAGAAAGCGTCTCGTTAACCAACTTCAACCAAACGTCCAAAGAACATTTCAATCCCAATAACGCCTTTGATGCCGAAGGCTTAACAAAACTCACTCAGGAGACGGAACGCCGTCGGCGCGAACGTAATGAAGTTGAGCAAGACGTTGAAGTCGCTGTGCGGGAAAAAAACCGCGATGCGCTGGCGCGTAAACTCGAGATTGAACAACAAGAATCCTTCATGACGCTTGAGCAGGAACAGCAGGTGAAAACCCGTACCGCTGAGCAAAACGCTAAAATTGCCGCCTTTGAAGCTGAACGCCACCGTGAAGCTGAGCAAACGCGTATCCAGGCTGAGCGTCAGATCCAGGAAAGCGAAATTGAACGTGAGCAGATTGTGCGCACGAAAAAAGTGGAAGCCGAGCGGGAAATCCGCATTAAAGAAATTGAGCAACAGCAAGCGACGGAAATTGCAAACCAGACGAAGTCTATCGCCATCGCCGCAAAATCAGAACAGCAGTCTCAGGCGGAAGCGCGGGCTAACGAAGCATTAGCCGCTGCCGTTAAAGCGCAGCAAAATGTTGAAACCACGCGACAGACCGCGGAAGCCGACCGTGCAAAACAGGTTGC
Organism: Klebsiella sp. 141240; assembly: GCF_050600805.1. NCBI lineage: Bacteria > Pseudomonadati > Pseudomonadota > Gammaproteobacteria > Enterobacterales > Enterobacteriaceae > Klebsiella > Klebsiella sp. 141240. The sequence goes on from NZ_JAQIRK010000001.1 coordinate 438,766, forward strand.
ATTAATCGCCGCCGCGCAGGATGCAGAAACTCAGGCTGTCGAATTAACCGTACGGGCAAAAGCGGAAAAAGAGGCCGCTGAGCTGCAGGCAGCGGCCATCGTCGAACTGGCGGAGGCAACCAAGAAAAAAGGTCTGGCGGAAGCAGAAGCGCAACGCGCGCTCAACGATGCCATTAACGTATTGTCCGATGAGCAAACCAGCCTGAAGTTCAAACTGGCGCTGCTGCAATCGCTGCCAGCGGTTATCGAGAAATCTGTTGAACCGATGAAATCGATCGAAGGTATCAAGATTATTCAGGTCGACGGTCTCAACCGTAGCGGAAATGCGGAAAATACCGGCGTAAGCGCAAGCGGCGGCAATCTGGCAGAGCAGGCCCTATCGGCGGCGCTAACCTACCGCGCCCAGGCGCCGCTAATTGATTCACTGCTGAATGAAGTTGGCCTTTCAGGATCTTCTTTAGCTTCGCTGGCAGCGCCATTAACCGCGTCGATACCCGAAACCGCGCCGACAAACGAAGCAACGCACTTCATTGCCGTTCCGCAAAATCAACCCTCTCAGCCATCTACGATCCCGGCCGAATAAAAAGCGCCCCCTATAACGGGGGCGCTTTATGCCAAACCCGGCGACGTTATCGTCCCGGGTTTAACCTTTATCAACCATAAGACAAGGCGATTACTTATCGCTATCTTTCTGAATCTTCTTGATAATATTGGTAGTCGAGCAGCCATCTTCAAAGTTGAGCACCAGCACTTCGCCGCCGTTGGCCCATACCTCTTCGCTGCCGGCAATTTGCTCCGGCTTGTAATCGCCGCCTTTCACCAGCAGATCCGGCAGGATCCCGGCAATCAGCCGCTGCGGAGTATCTTCTTCAAATGACACCACCCAGTCGACCGCTTCCAGCGCTCCCAGCACGATCATCCGCTGTTCCAGCGGGTTAACCGGGCGGGTTTCACCTTTCAGACGTTTGGTTGAGGCATCGCTGTTGACGGCGACGATCAGACGATCGCCCAGCTTGCGCGCATTGGCCAGATACGAGACGTGGCCCGCGTGCAGAATGTCAAAGACGCCGTTGGTCATCACCACTTTTTCGCCACGCTTACGCGCCGCGGCAACCGCCTGTTTCAGCTCTTCTTCGCTCATCACGCCAAAACCGGTATCGGCACGCCCGCGCACCGCGTTTTCCAGCTCGATTGGAGAAACGGTGGAAGTCCCCAGCTTGCCAACCACCACACCGGCCGCGGCGTTAGCGAAATAGCAGGCCTCTTCCAGCGTGTTGCCCGCCGCCAGCGTCGCCGCCAGCACGCCGATAACCGTGTCGCCTGCGCCGGTGACGTCATACACTTCCTGCGCCTGGGTCGGCATATGCAGCGGCGGACGACCCGGCTGCAGCAGCGTCATACCCTGCTCGGAGCGCGTTACCAGCAGTGCGGAAAGCTCGAAGTCAGCGATGATTTTCATCCCGCGTTCGACGATTTCTGCTTCATCCTTACACTTTCCGGCGACCGCTTCGAATTCAGACAGGTTCGGCGTCAGCAGCGTTGCCCCGCGGTAGCGTTCAAATTCAGTGCCTTTCGGATCAATCAGCACCGGAACGCCAGCATCACGCGCCAGCTTAATCATGGTCTGCACGCTGGCCAGCGCGCCTTTCGCGTAGTCTGACAGCACCAGCGCGCCGATTGAACCCAGCGCCTGCTGAATACGTTCATGCATCGGCTGTGGATCGACCCCGGAGAAGCCCTCTTCAAAATCGAGGCGGATCAGCTGCTGGTTGCGCGACAGCACGCGCAGTTTGGTGATGGTCGGATGCGTCGGTACCGACACGAAATCACACTTCACTTTTACGTCAGCCAGCGCTTTGCTAAGCGCGCGTGCGGCATCGTCGATACCGGTCAGGCCGACCAGACGAGAAGTCGCGCCGAGCGAAGCAATGTTCATCGCCACGTTAGCCGCGCCGCCAGGGCGTTCTTCGATATTTTCCACCTTCACCACCGGCACCGGGGCTTCCGGGGAAATACGGCTGGTAGGGCCATACCAGTAGCGGTCCAGCATCACATCGCCTACCACCAACACTCCTGCACGTTCAAACTCTGGCAGCGTTACTTTCATTACTCTCTCCTGCGAGATGCAAACTTTGCGCGCGATAATAGCACACCCGATTTGTTAATTAAGCCATCAACCACTTCTGCCAGCTGGCGCTCACCTGCTGGCGTTCACCGTCAAAGGCATCCGGCGCAACGTGGCCCGGCTGCTCCTGCAGCGCCAGATGGTGCAACGCATCGCGTAGCGTGGTGTAGGCATGGGTAAGCGCCCGCGCTTCTTCCTCATCCATGATGTCGTTCTGCGCCAGCAGTTCCAGAATACGCACATTATCGGACCAGCGCGTCAGCTTCGGCTTTTCATGCGCGTAGCGCAGCACCAGGTACTGGGTGATAAATTCAATATCGGTGATCCCGCCGGCATCGGCTTTGATATCAAAGCGATCGCGCTGCTTATTGCCGAGATGAGCGCGCATCTTTTCCCGCATCTCACGTACTTCGGTTTGCAGCGTCGCGCCTTCACGCGGAGTGGTCAGGATATCGCGGCGGATCGCATCGAAGCGCGCCTGCAGCGCCGGGTCGCCATACACCACCCGGGCGCGAACCAGCGCCTGATGTTCCCAGGTCCAGGCTTCATTGCGCTGATAATCGGCGAAGGCGTCGGCGGTAGTCACCAGCATGCCCGCCGCACCGGATGGACGTAAGCGAGCGTCCACTTCATACAAGATGCCCGACGAGGTGCGGGTGCTGAAAAGATGCATGATCCGCTGGGCAAGGCGCAGATAGAACTGGCGGCCATCGATTTCTCGCTCGCCGTCGGTCATCACCTCCATCGGACAGTCGTGGAGGAAGACCAGGTCGAGGTCGGAACTATAACCCAGCTCCCAACCGCCGAGTTTACCGTAACCTACTACCGCAAAACCGCGTCCCTGACGATCGCGCAGATGGGTCGGCTGGCCGTAGCGGGCGACCATCTGTAGCCACGCCTGCTGAACTACCGCATCGATCATCGCCTCGGCAAGCCAGGTTAAGTGATCGCTCACTTTCATCACCGGTAGCGTGCCGGCAATATCGGCGGCGGCGATGTGCAGCAATTGCGCCTGTTTAAACTGGCGTAGCGCTTCCAGCTGCTGTTCTTCGTCTTCTTCCGGCACGCGCAGCAAATACTGGCGCAGCTCGTCGCGGTACGCATCGGTCGCCGTCGGTTGATAAAGCGTGTTCGGATCCAGCAGTTCGTCCAGCAGCAGCGGGTGGCGCGCCAGCTGGCTGGCGACCATCGGCGAAGCGGCGCACAGGCTAATCAGGTGTTTTAGCGCGCCGGGGAATTCGCTGAGCAGCTCCAGATAGGTGGTACGGGTGACGATACCGGTCAGCAACGGGGTGATCCGCGCCAGCGGCAGCGGCGCATCCGCCCGCGAGCAGACCTCGCTGAGCAGATGCGGCATCAGTTGGTCGAGTACCTGCCGCCCGCGCGGGCCGATGGTGCGCCGGTCGAGCTCTTTGCGAAAATCGGCGATCAGCGCCAGCACGCTGCGCCGATCGTTGTCATCAAGGTGCGCCAGCGCCGGCGTAGTGTCGTCTTCTTCCAGCGCGTCCTGCCACAGTTCGCGCCAGTACTCTTCCAGCTGTTCATCCGGCGATTGCGCTTCATCGTCGCCAATCAGTTCGTTAAAGACGCGACGCACGCGGCGCATCTGCTCTTCCAGCTGTGCGCTGAGCGTCTGCCAGTCGGCGACGCGCATCCCCCACGCCAGACGCGCGCGGTTAAGCTCATCCTGCGGCAGGGTTTGGGTTTGCTCGTCGTTAATGCTCTGCAGCAGGTTTTCGAGACGGCGCAGGAACAGATAGGCTTCGCGCAGCTGGGCGGCATCGCCTTCCGGCAACAAATGCAGCTCGTCAATCGCCGCCAGCGTCGGCAACAGCGCGCGCTGCTGCAAGGCCGGTTCGCGACCGCCGCGGATCAGCTGGAAAACCTGGACGATAAATTCGATTTCGCGGATGCCACCCGCGCCGAGCTTGATGTTGTCTGTCAGGCCGCGGCGGCGCACTTCACGGGCAATCATCCCTTTCATGTTACGCAGGGACTGAATGACGCTGAAATCAATGTAGCGGCGGAAGACGAACGGACGCAGCATGGCGCGCAGTTCGTTGGCGTGCTCGCCGTCGTTATCGCCCATGATCCGCGCCTTTACCATCGCGTAACGCTCCCAGTCGCGCCCCTGCTCCTGGTAATAATCCTCCAGCGCCGCAAAGCTCAACACCAGCGGGCCGCTGTCGCCAAATGGTCGCAGACGCATATCCACGCGGTAGACGAAACCATCCTGCGTCGGCTGATCGAGTACTTTGATTAACCGCTGGCCCAGACGGGTAAAGAACTGGCCGTTATCCAGCTCGCGACGCCCGCCCTGGGTGGCGCCGTGTTCCGGCCAGGCAAAAATCAGGTCGATATCGGAAGAGAAGTTAAGCTCGCCGCCGCCCAATTTCCCCATGCCCAGGATCATTAGCGGCTGCGCTTCGCCCTGCGCATTGCACGGCGTCCCCCACTCCCGGCAGCAGGCGGCGTACAGCCAGTCGCGAGCGGCGACGATTAAGGTCTCCGCCAGGGCGCTGAGCTGCTGCAAACTGCTCTCTTCGCTTACCAGCAGCAGCGCCTGCGCCCAGGCGATACGCACCATTATCCGGCGGCGGAACTGGCGTAGCTCGCGCATTAGCGCGGCCTCGTCAGTCACGTTTTGTAGCTGTTCCGCCAGCCAGTCGCCGTAATGGCGCCATTCGTCGGCCTGCGGCGGCGCGCTTTCCAGTTCAGCCAGCCACTGCGGCTGAGCGACCAGACTCTGTTCAACAAACTCGCTGAACGTCATCACCGACTGCGCCTGCGAACTTAACGTTTGCAGGGGAAAATCTGCCGGAAGCCGGTTTACAACCGTCTGCCAGTGCTGCTGTAACTGCGAAGAAAGCGCCATTATAGGGGTCTCCCTGGCCTGAAATTATCGTTTTCCACTATGCAGCCAGAATGGTTCCGCGGCCAGGGCCTGACGACGGAAATATTCGATGACGCTGCGGTCATTGTTCTCGATAGCGCGGCGCACCTCTTGCCAGTTTTCCAGCCAGGCCTCGGCGACCTCGGCATAGGCGCTGGAAAGCAATTGAATACTGTCGATCTCGCGCGCCAGACGCGTGAGCCGATCGCTATAGTCGTCCTGCGTCTGCTGGAAGTTACTTTTCAGATCCGCCGCGGCTCGCGACAGCTGAATATCGGCAAAGCGTTTGAACGAACCGGCGATTTTCTTTTGCCCCGCTTCGTTGAGGAACGAACGCCAACCGCGGGTAACCAGCCATTCGGTCAGCAGCAGTTTGGCGCCAACCGTGGCGCGGTTGAACAACGCCGCTTCGGCTTTCTCCGCTCCGTCCAGCGCCGCTTCGGCCTCAGTGAGCGATTCACGCAACTGTACGGTGGCTTTTCGCGGCACAATGCCGCCAAACAGCACCAGCGCATGGCGTACGCGGGCCATCGCCCGCTGGATTTCACGTTTAGCGGCCGCGTTGCCCCGGTTCCAGACTTCATCATGATAGAGCCAGTGCGCCAGCGCGCTTTCCAGCGCCGCTTCCAGCCCCTGCTCGACGCTGGCTTTGGCCGCCACGCCTACTACCGTTAACGGTTTAACCGGGCGCGCTTCGTTGCCCTGCGCCAGCTGATAGCCACGCGCCGCTTTACTCAGGCTGCCCTGGCGCAATACGCCGGTTGCCAGTAAACGTCGCGCCAGCGCCAGAATGTCGGCGGTATCGCCGCTCAACAGCTCAAGCTCCAGTTCGCAAATGGCTTCCTGATGCTCACCGGCTTTGACGTCGCCAAGGTCAAGAGCTATCTCAATCTGGCTATCGCCCTCTTTCACCACCCATTTTTCACGGAGGAAATCAGTGCTAAACAGCGGCTGCACATTTTGCGCCAGTTCTGCCGGCAATTGCCCCTGCGGCCAGACTTCAGCCGGCAGCTTATCCAGCGCCAGCTCAGCTTTTTCCAGCGGAATATTGTATTCCGGACGCTGATGCAAACCGCCCACCACCCGACCGGCAATTTTCAGCGTCATTTCATAGCGCTCCCGATCGCCGCGGATCCGCAAGCCCATGTCGTGACGACGCAGCCAGTTATCGGCGGTTTCGTAGTAAATATTCAGCAGTTGACCTGCCGGTGTGTGCTTCGCGTCCAGCGTATTGAGATGCTGGCGCAGCGCCTCAACGCCGTCGTGGGCAACGATAAACTTCAGTTCGATTTCTTGAGCCATGGCTGAATTCTTCCACCTGATAAGCGTCGCCGGGAAAATGCGGCGAACTAATGACGATATTTTTTGTCAGTAAATAGTATTTTGCGGCGAATCGCCATGCAATGCGCATTTGCCAGCTGCATTTGGATGATTCCGATTGTGGCGGAAAACTTTGCGTCGCTCTGGCGATGCCACTACTATCGTTCAACTTTTTATGACCAAACGATGACCTGATGCCAAAATTACGCCTTATTACCTTTACATTGCTAGCGCTTAGCGCCGCTACGGCGGTTCACGCAGAAGAAAAGCGCTACGTTTCCGATGAGCTGAACACCTGGGTTCGCAGCGGTCCTGGCGATAACTATCGTCTGGTCGGCACCATTAACGCCGGCGAAGCCGTCGACGTTCTGCAAACCAATGACAGCACGAATTACGCGCAGGTACGCGACAGCAACGGCCGTACCGCCTGGATCCCGCTGAAAGAGCTGAGCAACGAGCCCAGCCTGCGCATTCGCGTGCCGGATCTGGAAAATCAGGTCAAAACGCTGACCGACAAGCTGAACAATATTGACGCCACCTGGAACCAGCGTACCGCCGACATGCAGAAAAAAGTCGCCGGTAGCGATGGCGCGATCAACGCTCTGAAAGAAGAGAACCAAAAGCTGAAAAACGAGCTGGTTGTCGCTCAGAAGAAGGTGAACGCGGCGAATCTGCAGCTTGATGATAAACAGCGCACCATTATCATGCAGTGGTTTATGTACGGCGGCGGCGTGCTTGGCGTCGGTCTGATCCTTGGCCTGGTGCTGCCGCATCTGGTACCAAGCCGCAAGCGTAAAGACCGGTGGATGAACTAATTCGTCTTCTCTGCCAGACTTACGTATCATCTTGCGAAAAGTCGATGCGGGAGAAACAGGCGTGAAGATTTATTTGGTCGGTGGTGCGGTACGAGATGCGTTATTAGGACTACCGGTCAAAGACAGAGACTGGGTGGTGGTTGGCGCCACGCCCCAGCAGTTGCTCGACGCGGGCTACCAGCAGGTAGGCCGCGATTTTCCCGTGTTTCTTCACCCGCAAAGCCGTGAAGAGTACGCCCTCGCGCGTACCGAACGTAAATCCGGTTCCGGCTATACCGGTTTCACCTGTTATGCCGCCGCTGACGTCACCCTTGAGCAAGATCTACTGCGCCGCGATCTCACCATTAACGCGCTGGCTCAGGACACTGACGGTCAGATTTACGACCCATATGGCGGCCAGGCCGATTTACGCCTGCGCCTGCTGCGCCACGTCTCCCCAGCCTTTAGCGAAGATCCGCTACGCGTACTGCGCGTCGCGCGTTTTGCCGCACGCTATGCCCATCTCGGTTTTCGCATTGCCGATGAAACCATGGCGCTGATGCGCGCGATGGCGGACGCCGGCGAACTGGCGCATTTAACCGCGGAGCGGGTATGGAAAGAGACGGAGAACGCGCTTAGCACGCGTAACCCGCAGGTCTTTTTCCAGACCCTGCGCGACTGCCACGCGCTGAAGGTTCTGTTCCCGGAAATCGACGCCCTGTACGGTGTCCCCGCGCCGGCCAAATGGCATCCGGAAATCGATACCGGCGTACACACCCTGATGACGCTCACCATGGCGGCGATGCTATCGCCGGCCATCGACGTCCGTTTCGCCACCCTGTGCCACGATCTTGGTAAAGGTTTAACGCCCAAAGAGTTCTGGCCGCGCCATCACGGCCACGGCCCGGCGGGGGTAAAGCTGGTGGAACAGATTTGCCAGCGCCTGCGGGTGCCAAACGATATCCGCGATCTGGCCAGATTGGTCGCCGAATTCCACGATCTGATCCACACCCTGCCGATTCTGCAGCCAAAAACCATCGTGAAGCTGTTTGATAGCATCGATGCCTGGCGCAAGCCGCAGCGTGTACAGCAAATCGCCCTCACCAGCGAGGCCGACGTGCGCGGGCGTACCGGTTTTGAGTCCTGTGATTATCCGCAGGGGCGCCTGCTGCTTGAAGCCTGGGAAGTGGCGCAGTCGGTCTCCACTAAAAAAGTCGTAGCGGAAGGTTTCAAAGGACCGGAGATTCGCGAAGAGCTGACGCGGCGCAGAATTGCGGCCGTGGGGCAGTGGAAAGAACAACGTTGCCCCCAGCCGCAAGGCTGAGGGCCAGGGCCTTAGAAGAAGACCACGTAGACGGCTGCCGCGACGATAAAGCGGTAGATTGCAAACGGAATAAACGAAATACGTTTAATCAGCTGCAGGAAGGTTTTAATCGCAATCAGCGCCACGATGAACGCCATGATAAAACCGACGGCGAACATCGGAATATCCCCGGCGTTAAGGAAGCCGATGCTCTTGTAGACGTCCAGCACGGTGGCGCCCATCATCATCGGCACCGCCAGCAGGAAAGAGAACTCCGATGCCGCATAGCGGCTAACGCCCATCAGCATACCGCCGGAAATGGTCGCCCCGGAGCGAGAGAAGCCAGGCCACAGCGCCAGACACTGGAAGCAGCCGATGGCGAACGCCTGACGATAGGTCATATCGTCAATCCCCACCGCGCGCGGTTGTTTCGGTTTGAACAGTTCCGCCGCGATCAGCAGGAAGCCGCCGACAATCAGCGCGTACATTACGTTAACCGGGTTAAACAGCGATTTAATCAGGTCATGGAACACCAGCCCCAGTACCACAGCCGGGATCATGCCTAACAGGATATGAATCAACGACAGACGCCCGCTGCCTTCGCCTTCATGCACCGGCGGGCGGCCAAAATGAATGCCGATCAGGCCAAACAGACGACGCCAGAACACCACGACGACCGCGAGAATAGATCCTAATTGAATTACGACTTCAAAAGTATTGGCGGTATCCCCTTCAAAGCCAAGGAGATGACCAACAATAATCATATGTCCCGTACTGGAAACCGGTAAAAACTCCGTCAACCCTTCAACCACACCCAAAATTGCCGCTATCAGCAGCGAGTGTAAATCGCCCATTCAATAAACCCTTAAAAGAAAAAGTAAAATTAAAATCCAGGCACTAAGACCGGTATAAAACAAATTTGTTTAAACATTATGACGAGAAACGTTTTGTTTCAGATTACTGCCACGTTCAATGATTACGCCAACGTTGGCCGCACGAGCCACCGCGCCAGGCTTGCTGACTTTAATCCGCACCCACGGAGAATTAAATTTTTGCAGCAGGAGATCGGCTATCTCTTCCGCCACCCGCTCGACCAGCGCAAAACGCCCGCCCTCGACGTGGTTGATAACCAACTCGCTGATATCAGCATAGCTCAGGCAATCGCTAACATCGTCGCTGGCGGCCGCTTTGCGGTTATCCCACGCCATTTCGATATCGAACACTAACTTCTGTTCGATGGTCTGTTCCCAGTCGTAAACACCGATAGTGGTGATTACCGAAAGTTGCTCTATAAATACAATATCCATCACGACCTGCCTGCTTTTTGGCTAAACCGGATACCACTTCCGGCGAATTATGCGTATTATCCACAGATGCAAAGACATCCCCTAAAGAATTCACGTGTCCTGACAGCGGCGACGCGGCAAGATTTCGGGAACATAGCAGCATCACTATGTAACCTATCGCGCAAAGAAAGCCAACAAACTGTTAACACGAAAATGGGTGGGGTTCTAACGACATTTTCAAAATGGAACAGCTGATGAGTGCAATCGCGCCTGGACTAGTTATCCTCGCCTACCTCTGCGGCTCAATTTCCAGCGCCATTCTGGTATGCCGTCTTGCTGGTTTGCCCGACCCTCGCGATAGCGGTTCCGGCAACCCTGGGGCGACGAACGTACTCCGAATTGGCGGCAAGGGAGCAGCCGTAACGGTATTAATTTTTGATGTCCTGAAAGGGATGCTGCCGGTTTGGGGCGCTTGGGCGCTCGGCTTGACGCCATTCTGGCTCGGGCTGGTGGCGATCGCCGCCTGCGTCGGCCATATCTGGCCGGTGTTCTTTAATTTCCGCGGCGGCAAAGGCGTGGCAACCGCATTTGGCGCTATCGCGCCCATCGGCTGGGATCTCACCGGCGTGATGGCTGGCACCTGGCTGCTGACTATTCTGCTCAGCGGGTATTCCTCGCTGGGCGCTATCGTCAGCGCGCTGGTCGCCCCTTTCTACGTCTGGTGGTTCAAGCCGCAGTACACCTTTCCGGTCTCGATGCTCTCCTGCCTGATCCTGCTACGCCATCACGACAACATCCAGCGCCTGTGGCGCCGTCAGGAAACGAAAATCTGGTCACGCTTTAAGAAGAAGAAAAAAACGCCAGAGCAGAAATAATCTCCGCGCCCGGCCGCCTGTGCCGGGCTTCTTTGCCCCCACAAACGCATTCTATTTCCCACTTTTTTAGCCAATCATAGCGGCAAAAGAGAAAACCAAAGATAATCCTTTCACTACAATGACTTAGTTATGAGTTATAACCAAAAGTGATTTTTTCGTCCCCGCGTCGCTGTTTACTCTGAAGATCTTTATAAGAGAAAAAAGCACAACACCATGACTGATGTAATTAACGCGACGCCAGCGGCAACCTCTGCGTCGCCCGGCGGGGAAGTAAAATGGATCGGCAGCGCGGCGGACGTCTCGCGCCTCATCAATGAAGGCAGCAGCGGGCGCAATAACGCGCGTATCGTCATGGGAATCGCCCTCGGCGGTATTTTCCTTGATGCCTACGATCTTGGCTCGCTGGCCTTCGGCCTGAAAGATATTACCCGGGAATTCAACCTGACGCCTGCCGGTACCGGGATGGTCGCCTCGGCCATCACCTTCGGCGCTATCGTTGGCGCGCTGCTCGGCGGTTACTTGACGGACAAAATTGGCCGCTATCGCGTGTTTATGGCGGATATGCTGTTCTTCGTGGTAGCGGCAATCGCCTGCGCGCTGGCGCCGAATGAATACGTCCTTACTGGCGCGCGCTTCGTGATGGGCCTCGGCGTCGGGATCGACCTGCCGGTGGCGATGGCGTTTCTCAGCGAATTCGCGAGGCTCAAAGGGCCCGGCAACAAGGCGGCCAGCGTGGCGATGTGGTGCCCCACATGGTACGCGGCAATCAGCATTTCATATCTGCTGGTACTCTTTTTCTATGCCGTCTTGCCGGAAAGCCATAGCGACTGGCTATGGCGGATTATTCTTGGTTTTGGCGCCATCCCGGCGCTGGTGATTATCGCTATCCGTAGCCGCTACATGAGCGAATCGCCGGTGTGGGCCGCCAACCAGGGCAACCTGCGTGAAGCTGCGTCTATTCTACGCCAGGCGTACAACATCAATGCACACGTTGCCCAGGACGCGCTGGAAAAACCGGCGCCCAAAGTTCGTAGCGCCCAATGGAGTAACTATCTGCGCCTGTTCCGCGGCGTCTACCTGCGCCGCACCACGCTCTCTACCCTGCTGTCGGTGGTTTCCTCGTTTGCCTATAACGCCGTCGCGTTCGGTCTGCCGGTAATCATCTCCAGCTTCTTCGTGCAGTCAATGTTGACGACGATTTTGATTTCGCTGACGCTGAATTTGCTGTTCGCTTTCGTAGGAGGGATGCTGGCGGTACGCCTGGTACCGCGCTTCGGCGCCTGGCGGATGTCGCTGGCGGGTTATGGCTGCCAGCTAACGGCGCTGCTCGGCCTGGCGCTGATTGGTCGCCCTGATGGCGCAGGAGAAGGCGTCGCCGCCGTGGCGATGCTGGCGCTGTTCCTTTTCGGCCAGGGATTCGGCCCCGGCGCACACACTATGACCTTCGCCTCGTTAAGCTATCCGACATCGCTGCGCGGCGTTGGCGTCGGGCTCAACCAGACGCTTATGCGCGGCAGCTCAACGCTTTCTTTATTCCTCTTCCCGCTGCTGGTCGCCGCGCTGGATACCCGCGTTTTCTGGATCATCGCCGCGGCGCCGCTGATTGGGCTATTGTCGCTGCTGGCGATACGCTGGGAGCCGTCAGGCTACGACATCGACGCCGAGGATTATCAGCAGCCTTAATCCACGCGTAAAAAAGCCGCCTCGATGGGCGGCTTCTTTGTGGTTATCAGGCGGCCGGCAGTTCCGCCAACGGCCAGCGCGGCCGCACGGTAACGCCGAGTCCGGCATTGGCGCCGCCCTGCAGGCGGACCATCCCGGCGTAAGCGATCATCGCGCCGTTATCGGTACAGAACTCAGGACGGGCATAAAACACTTCGCCGCCGCGTTTGCTCATCATTTCCGCCAGCTTCGCGCGCAGCGTACGGTTAGCGCTTACGCCCCCCGCCATCACCAGACGCTTAAAGCCGGTTTGCTCCAGCGCGCGGCGGCATTTAATCATCAGCGTATCGACCACCGCGTCTTCAAATGCGCGGGCGATATCGGCACGGGTTTGCTCATCGTCGCCGTTGTTACGAATGGTATTAGCGGCGAAGGTTTTCAGGCCGGAGAAGCTAAAATCGAGCCCCGGACGATCGGTCATTGGCCGCGGGAAAACGAAGCGGCCTTCCGTGCCCTGAGACGCCATTTTCGACAGCATCGGCCCGCCGGGATAATCCAGCCCCAACAGTTTCGCCGTCTTATCAAAGGCTTCGCCAGCGGCATCATCGATTGACTCGCCCAGCAGTTCATACTGACCAATGCCGGTGACGCTAATCAACTGGGTGTGACCGCCTGAAACCAGCAGAGCGACGAACGGGAACGCCGGCGGGTTATCTTCCAGCATCGGCGCCAGCAGGTGTCCTTCCATATGGTGTACCGGAATCGCCGGCACGTTCCAGGCGAACGCCAGCGAGCGGCCAACGGTCGCGCCGACCAGCAGCGCACCCACCAGGCCAGGGCCTGCCGTATAGGCAACGGCATCAATATCTTTCGCCGTCAGACCCGCTTCTTTAAGCGCCGCCTGAATCAGCGGAACGGTCTTACGCACGTGGTCGCGCGACGCCAGTTCAGGCACCACGCCGCCGTAGTCGGCGTGCAATTTCACCTGACTATACAGCTGGTTGGCTAACAGACCTTGTTTATCGTCGTAAATGGCGATGCCGGTTTCATCGCAGGATGTTTCAATTCCCAGTACACGCATGAGTTGTTTTACCTCGTTTCAATACCGCGCAGTGTAGGACCAATGACCGGCGATGTAAAACTTTGCTCACCCCTGGTGTTCTCTTCGTGTATACTCCTCACCCTTATAAAAGTCCCCTTTCAAAAAAGGCGCCGGTGCTTTACAAAGCAGCAGTAGTTGCAGTAAAATTCCGCACCATTTTGAAATAAGCTGGCATTGCGGCCAGCGGCAAACCGAATTAATCAAAGGTGAGAGGCACATGCCGGTAATTAAAGTACGTGAAAACGAGCCGTTCGACGTAGCTCTGCGTCGCTTCAAGCGTTCCTGCGAAAAAGCAGGTGTTCTGGCGGAAGTTCGTCGTCGTGAGTTCTATGAAAAACCGACTACCGAACGTAAGCGCGCTAAAGCTTCTGCAGTGAAACGTCACGCGAAGAAACTGGCTCGCGAAAACGCACGCCGCACTCGTCTGTACTAATCTGTTGAGAGCGAAGCTCTCAATTCAGACCGAGTTGTAGTTGTAAGGCCGTGCTTCCGAAAGGAATGCGCGGCTTATTTTCGTTTATGCATTAGCAGATACACGAGATCGTTCAAACTGTCTTCAGGCGACATATCGAGGCCGTTTGCAGGATGCAGTGTATAGATTACGGGGCATATGGCTGGACGAATCCCACGCGTATTTATCAATGACCTGCTGGCGCGCACCGACATCATCGATCTGATCGATGCTCGGGTGAAGCTGAAAAAGCAGGGCAAGAATTATCACGCGTGTTGTCCATTCCATAACGAAAAAACCCCCTCCTTCACCGTCAACGGTGAAAAGCAGTTTTACCATTGCTTCGGCTGCGGTGCGCACGGCAACGCCATCGACTTCCTGATGAACTACGACAAGCTCGAGTTCGTCGAAACCGTCGAAGAGCTGGCCGCCATGCACAACCTTGAAGTGCCCTATGAAGCAGGTAATGGACCGAGCCAGATAGAACGGCATCAGCGGCAAAATCTCTATCAGCTGCTGGACGGTCTGAACACGTTTTACCAACAGTCTCTGAACCAACCCGCCGCCGAACCCGCGCGCCAGTATCTGGCAAAACGCGGCTTAAGCAGCGAGGTGATTACCCGCTTCGCAATAGGCTTCGCTCCCCCTGGTTGGGATAACGTTTTAAAACGTTTTGGCGGCAATCAGGAAAACCGCCAGTCGCTTATTGATGCGGGCATGCTGGTCACCAACGATCAGGGGCGCAGTTACGACCGCTTCCGCGAACGGGTAATGTTCCCGATCCGCGATAAGCGAGGCCGGGTGATTGGTTTTGGCGGGCGCGTGCTGGGCGATGCGCTGCCAAAATACCTGAACTCCCCGGAGACCGATATTTTCCATAAAGGCCGCCAGCTGTACGGCCTGTATGAAGCGCAGCAGGATAACGCCGAACCTCAGCGTCTGCTGGTGGTCGAAGGCTATATGGACGTCGTCGCGCTGGCGCAGTACGGCATTAATTATGCCGTGGCCTCGCTGGGCACCTCGACGACCGCCGACCACATTCAGCTGTTGTTCCGGGCGACCAATCAGGTCATCTGCTGTTACGACGGCGACCGGGCTGGCCGCGACGCGGCATGGCGCGCGCTGGAAACGGCGCTACCGTATATGACCGATGGCCGCCAGCTACGCTTTATGTTTTTACCTGACGGCGAAGACCCGGATACGCTGGTGCGTAAAGAGGGCAAAGAGGCGTTTGAAGCGCGGATGGAGCAGGCTCAGCCGCTCTCCACGTTTTTGTTTAATAGCCTGATGCCGCAGGTCGACCTGAGCACTCCGGACGGGCGCGCGCAGCTGAGCACGCTGGCGCTGCCGCTGATAACCCAGGTGCCGGGCGAAACGCTGCGCATCTATTTGCGTCAGGAGCTGGGCAACAAACTGGGCATTCTGGATGACGCCCAGCTTGAACGTTTAATGCCGAAACAGGCGGAAAATAGCGCTCAACGCCCGGCGCCGCAGCTAAAACGCACGACCATGCGTATACTTATAGGGTTACTGGTGCAGAACCCCGATCTGGCGCCGCTGGTTCCGCCCTTAGCCGGTCTGGATCAGCAAAAGATGCCAGGGCTTGGTTTATTCAGCGAACTGGTCAATACGTGTCTGGCGCAGCCAGGTCTGACCACCGGGCAACTTTTAGAGCAGTATCGCGGGACAAATGAAGCGGCAACCCTTGAAAAACTGTCGATGTGGGACGATATAGCAGATAAGGATATCGCTGAACAAACCTTCACCGACTCGCTCAACCATATGTTTGACTCACTGCTGGAACTGCGACAAGAAGAGTTGATAGCTCGCGATCGCACACATGGTTTAAGCAGTGAGGAGCGCCGGGAACTCTGGACTATCAGCCAGGAACTGGCCAAAAAATGAATTTAACGGCTTAAGTGCCGAATATCGCTCGGGAAGCCCCCGACAGCCGCGCTGAGGCGCAGCGGCAATAATATAAGTACGCCCTCGCTTTAAATGTTGGCAGTTCGTCTGCCTGCACCAATCAAACGAATTAAGTGTGGATACCGTCTTATGGAGCAAAACCCGCAGTCACAGCTGAAGCTTCTTGTCCAACGTGGTAAGGAGCAAGGCTATCTGACCTATGCCGAGGTCAATGACCATCTGCCGGAAGATATCGTCGACTCCGATCAGATCGAAGACATCATCCAAATGATCAACGACATGGGTATTCAGGTGATGGAAGAAGCACCGGATGCCGATGATCTGCTGCTTGCTGAAACCTCCAATAATACCGATGAAGACGCGGAAGAAGCGGCGGCCCAGGTGCTGTCGAGCGTTGAATCTGAAATTGGCCGTACGACCGACCCGGTGCGCATGTACATGCGCGAAATGGGTACCGTTGAACTGCTGACCCGCGAAGGCGAAATCGACATCGCTAAACGCATCGAAGACGGGATCAACCAGGTCCAGTGCTCCGTTGCGGAATATCCGGAAGCCATCACCTATCTGCTGGAACAGTACGATCGCGTCGAAGCTGAAGAAGCTCGCCTGTCTGACCTGATCACCGGCTTCGTCGATCCGAACGCTGAAGAAGATATGGCGCCGACCGCCACTCACGTCGGTTCCGAGCTGTCTCAGGAAGAGATGGACGACGACGAAGATGAAGAAGAAGATGATGACGACGACAACAGCGATGATGACAACAGCATCGACCCGGAGCTGGCCCGCGAGAAATTCGCCGAGCTGCGCACCCAGTACGAGTTGACTCGCGACACCATCAAAGCGAAAGGCCGCAGCCACGCCGCCGCGCAAGAAGAGATCCTCAAGCTGTCCGAGGTCTTCAAACAGTTCCGCCTGGTGCCGAAACAGTTCGATTACCTGGTCAACAGCATGCGCAGCATGATGGATCGCGTTCGTACTCAAGAACGTATCATCATGAAGCTGTGCGTTGAACAGTGCAAAATGCCGAAGAAAAACTTCATCACCCTGTTCACCGGCAACGAAACCAGCGAAACCTGGTTCAACGCCGCCGTGGCGATGAACAAGCCGTGGTCCGAGAAGCTGCATGACGTTAAAGAAGACGTTCAGCGCGGCCTGCAGAAACTGCAACAGATTGAAGAAGAAACCGGCCTGACCATCGAGCAGGTTAAAGATATCAACCGTCGCATGTCCATCGGCGAAGCGAAAGCCCGCCGTGCGAAGAAAGAGATGGTTGAAGCGAACTTACGTCTGGTTATTTCTATCGCCAAGAAATACACCAACCGCGGTCTGCAGTTCCTCGACCTGATTCAGGAAGGCAACATCGGTCTGATGAAAGCGGTAGATAAGTTTGAATACCGTCGTGGTTACAAGTTCTCCACCTATGCGACCTGGTGGATCCGTCAGGCTATCACCCGCTCCATCGCGGATCAGGCGCGCACCATCCGTATTCCGGTGCATATGATTGAGACTATCAACAAGCTCAACCGTATCTCCCGCCAGATGCTGCAGGAAATGGGCCGCGAGCCGACGCCGGAAGAACTGGCTGAACGCATGCTGATGCCGGAAGACAAAATCCGTAAGGTGCTGAAAATCGCCAAAGAGCCAATCTCCATGGAAACGCCGATCGGCGACGATGAAGATTCGCATCTGGGTGACTTCATCGAGGATACCACCCTCGAGCTGCCGCTGGATTCTGCGACCACCGAGAGCCTGCGTGCGGCAACGCACGACGTGCTGGCGGGCCTTACCGCTCGTGAAGCGAAAGTGCTGCGTATGCGTTTCGGTATCGACATGAACACCGACCACACGCTGGAAGAAGTGGGTAAACAGTTCGACGTTACCCGCGAACGTATTCGTCAGATCGAAGCGAAGGCGCTGCGTAAACTGCGCCACCCAAGCCGTTCTGAAGTGCTGCGTAGCTTCCTCGACGATTAATTGTCGCGCTGCAAAGAGAGTAAAAAGCTCCCCGCGGGGAGCTTTTTTTATGCCTGCGATTCGGGCGCCATCACCGCCCTCGTCCCGCCAGCGCCTCATCCAGTTCGCGATAGGCTTCAACCAGCTTGTCCAGCGTCGCCCGGTTTAAACCGCTGGGATTGGGCAGCACCCAGATTTCAGTTTCACCGATGGTCGCTTCCTGACGTCCCCACTTCGCGCCACGCACTCTGAATGCCTGCTCAAAGGCCTGCTTGCCGAGCACCGCCAGCGCCTGCGGCTGATAGTCCTGGATTTTGCTTATTAGCACCTGCGCGCCATTGCGCAGTTCCAACAGGGCAACCTCGCTGGCCTGCACCGTCGGCCGCTCAACCAGCATGGTGATACCGCAGCCGGTATCCAACAGATGCTGCTCCTCTTCCGGCTTCAGCTGCCGCTCGGTGAACCCCGCCTGGTGAATGACCTTCCAGAAACGATTGCCGGGATGGGCAAAATGGAACCCCGTATGCGCGGAGGACTTCCCCGGATTGATGCCGCAAAAGACCACCCGTAGCCCCGGCGCCAGGATATCGCTAATCATAATTTCTCCGGCTGAATGACTAAAAAGCTGATTATAAAGGATTGAAAATGCATTGTTTATAAAAACAGCAGCCGAGCGCTTTACGCTGGATTGCAGCGTGCAGTTACATTATAATCCCTCGCCACGGCCCCTTAGCTCAGTGGTTAGAGCAGGCGACTCATAATCGCTTGGTCGTTGGTTCAAACCCAACAGGGGCCACCAAATTTTAGCTTTAAAATCATATAATTAAGCCACTCGAAAGAGTGGCTTTTTCTTTTCTGGCTCGCAATTGGCAGCAAAATGGCGATCTCAAACATTTCCGACGACTCTTCTTTGAGGCGACCTACTCCTGACGCATTCACGCGAGCAGAACATCCGGCTTATTGTCCCCACACCAAACACGACACATTTTAGTTTTAAAATCATACAATTAAGCCACTCCACGAAGTAGGTTTTTTCCTGAATTCAGTAATGGTTGTGCGATTGTCTCCAGCCATTTTGCTGTTCACGCAAAAAATTTTAGCGCTTCCAAAATCAAAAGTGAAACATCGTTCCAACAACCTCTTGTTTTATCAACAATTCCTGCCTTTTTTTCGCAAAAAACGACGTCCTCGCAGGGCAATAAAATATCGGCAAGGCTCACAAAATATAAACGCAAAATTTTTTCGTATTGCGCATATGAAATGCGTAGTGATTTAATTCTTATAGCCAAATCATCCTTACAGATAGAATGAGAATAAAAATGGAAAAGCGTCCACTGAATAAAAATATTGATTTACTGCTGCGCGGATTTACTGAATTAAAAGATAACGGGCGGTTTAATGAACCCAATCTTGACGGTAGCGCCGGCGATTATATTTCATTTTCCAGTTGGGAATGGCCGCAGGGCGTAGGGCTATTTGGTCTGGTACGTTTATGGGAAAATACGAAGTCTGATGAGCTATATCAAATTATCGACCAGTGGTTTCAGGGAAATATCGAAAAAGGTCTACCAGGCCTGAACGTCAATACCACCGCGCCGATGCTTCCCCTCTCGCTTTTCTGGTCCCATCATCGGCAACCGCACTACCAGCAGGTGCTGGATAACTGGGCAAACCGCGTGATGACGGAACTACCGCGTACGCCGGAACAAGGCTTCCAGCATGTGGTCTCCGACGGCATTAACGACATGGAGATCTGGGACGACACGCTGTTTATGGTGGTACTGTTCCTCGCGCACTACGGTACGGTTTCCGGGCGCCAGGAGCTGGTAGATGAAGCCGTTCGGCAGTTTCTGCTGCATGCGCGCTATCTCAACGATCCGCAGACCGGCCTGTGGTACCACGGCTGGAGCTTTGTCGAGAACAGCAACTTTGCCAAAGCCCGCTGGGCGCGTGGTAATGCGTGGATCACCGTCGGTATACTCGAATTACTGGAACTAGCCGACGTAGGCGCGGGCGTTCGGGAGTACCTGATAGAGTGCCTGAAAAAGCAGGTTAATACGTTAATCGATCTGCAGGCTGCTAATGGCGCCTGGCACACCCTGCTCGACCATCCTGACTCTTACATTGAAATTTCCGCGACTGCCGGTTTTGGCTATGGCTTATTAAAAGGCGCCCGTCTTGGCATTGGCGATGAACGATGGCTACAGGCGGGTATGAAAGCACTGGCGATTGTTCAGGATAATATTGATGCCGCAGGAACGGTGCACAATGTTTCTTATGGCACGCGAATGGGGCGCACCCTGCAATTTTATAAAGACATTCCATTACAACCTACCGGTTATGGGCAGGCCTTAGCAATATTATGCCTGAGCGAAGGTTTGCGCCTGACTGATAATAAATAAAATAGATTCCTTCTCTATTTGGAGAAAGTAATAATGACTATCGAATATAGTAATTTTAATTTAACGGCGGGTAACGCCGTGCGCTACTGGCAGCTATCCGATATTACCAGTTTACGCTATGACACGGTGGACACGCCGATGGCTGGCGAAATGGACCCGTTTTTCTTTTTAAGCAAACATAAAAACTTCATTCCACATACCTACCCGTGCCGCGACGATTTTCGCCAGCACTTTGCTGAAAAAAAACCGCAGCCTTTCGCCAGCGCAAACTACTCACGCTGGTGGTTCCCTTTTGCTTCCGACAGAGTCGATCTCTCCGGCTTTTGGTTCCGTCCAACTCGGGTCGGCGCCTGGGCCAGAACGCTTCTCGATTGCCCACAGGCGGGCGAGTATCGTTTTCGCCTCTCCACCTGTGGCGGCGCGCTGCTAAAGCTGAACGGCGAAGAAGTGCTCTGGATGGCGGATTATCAGCGCAACCTGGAAAACCAGCGTGAATTCAGCCTGTCGTTACAGGCGGGGAAAAATGAGCTGGAGCTGTGGTTTGATGACTTAGCCGAACGCGATATTCGCTTCTTTTTCCAACTCGACTACCTCGCCGGCGAGCCGCTGCGTATTGCGCTGGCAACGCCGCTAACCGATGCGCAGGTCAAAGAGATGGAACAGCTCCTGGACGGCGTTTCCTTTGAGCATCCGGTATATAACCGCGGCACCATTCGCCTGGTATTTCCTCAGCCCGCGTCGACGGACTACGGCCTGCATGTCAACGTGCTGGGGGATTTTATCTCGCTGGATGAACCGGTCACGCTCGATAGCCGACTGTCCGCCGGCGAGTCGCTGGTCGCCATTGCCGAAAGCGAAGCTATCCCCGCGGACTTCCGCAATTTCCACATCACGCTGCAACGTGAAGGGTTCAAGATAAGCCGCACGCTGGGCGTCGAAATCTGCCACGCTGACCGCCAAACGGCGATCCCGGCAACGCTGGAAGCACGTATTGCGCAAGCGCTGGAGGTGGTCGCTCATGAAGGTGAATATAGCAGCGTCAAAGCGCTAGCGCGCCTGGCCTGCGGCCTGAACGATGAGCAAACCCAGCAGATGCTGGATGGCGTTCTGCCGTCGGTGCTCGACTGCCACGATTGTGCCGACTTTACGCTTGTGCCGCTGTTGTGGTGCCGGACGGTATGGGGCGACAAGATCGACCCGGAGGTTCGCGGGCGCATCGATGACGCCATACTGCGTTTCCGCTACTGGATGGACGAACCCGGCAACGATGTACAGTGGTACTTCTCTGAGAACCACGCCCTATTGTTCCACACTGCGGCGCTGCTGGCGGGCAATCTCTTCCCGGACGCGACTTTCACTCGTTCCGGGCGCAGCGGACGCGAGCAGGCGGCGGCGGGTAAAGCGCGGGTTATCAGTTGGCTGGACCATTTCGAGCAGTGTGAAATGGCCGAATGGAACTCAGCGCCCTACTTCCCCATTGATTTAAAAGGTCTCACCGCACTGGCGGCACTGTCCGGCGACGCGCAAATAAGCCAGCGCGCCATCGCGGCAATCACACGCTTGCTGGCGCAGATTGCCCGCTCCGCCCACCAGGGTTTTCTGACCGCCTCGCAGGGACGTTCTTACGAACACACCCTACGCGCCGGACGCTCTCTGGAACTGGCGGCGATTTCGCGTCTGCTGTGGGGCAAAGGTAACTATGGTTGTCGTTTCCATGCGCTGCCGCAATTAGCCCTGCTGCTGCGTGATGGCCTGCTCACCCTTCCGGCGGAACTAGCAGAAGTTGCCGCCTGGCAAAAAGAGAGCGCCATTGAGTGGTGTTTTGCCCAAGGCGCCAACCGGATCGCTAAACTCTATCACTACAAAAACCGCCATGCGGCGATGGGGTCCATCGCCGGCTATCGCTGGGGAGAATGGGGCTATCAGGAGACGCCGTTCCATTTACGTCTGGGCAACCAACCTGAAGCGCAGATCTGGATCAACCATCCAGGCGAGACCCTGCACGGCGGATTCGGTCGCCCCTCTTACTGGGGCGGGTGCGGCACGCTGCCGCGCGTGCAGCAATATCGCGGACTGGCGGTGCTGACTTTCAATCTGCACGCCGATCAGCCTGGCTTTACTCATGCCTGGCTGCCGCAAAGCCAGTTTGATGAGGTCGTCATTAGCGGCCAGCGCGCGGCGGTACGCAGCGGTAACGGTATGGCGCTACTGGTGGGCAATCAGCCATTTGAAACGGTGAATACGGGGCCAACCCGCGGCTGCGAAATACGCCTTAACGGGCAACAAACCCGCTGGCTGGTTCGCATCAACGATCGGGTCGATAGCTCCCTGGAATCCTTCAGCGCATGTTTCAGCGACCTGACCATGATGCAGCACGAGGACGGCAGTATCGAAGTGAACGACCCGCTGTACGGAACGGTGCGTTTCCTGGCCGATGGACGAGTGAGCGCCGAAAACCGCACGCTGGACCCACAGCAGTGGAGCGTCGTGGGCAGCAGCCGTGAACTTCCTCTGTAACCAACGCCCGGCAGAGACCGGGCAAGGAAAATAATAATGGATACGCAAATCGACAAACAGGCTGTGCCCTCCGGGCAGGCCGCTGATGATGTTAATCCGAATACGCTGCACAATCCCGCTCGCGAAATGGCTAAACCGAAAAGCAACTATCGCTGGGTCATCTGTTCCATGCTGGTGTTTGCCACGACGGTTAACTATATGGATCGCCAGATCCTCGGCTTGCTGGCGCCGATGCTGCAAAAAGATATCGGCTGGACGCAAATGGAATATAGCTGGCTGGTTAATGCATTTACCGTCGCGTATGGCGTCGGCACGCTGGTATGCGGGCGAATTATCGACAAACTGGGGACCAAAATCAGCTATGCGGCGGCGATGGTCGTCTGGAGCGTCGCGGCGATGGCGCATGCCGTCGTCGGGTCGGTAGCGGGATTCGCGCTGGTTCGCGTCCTGCTTGGGCTAGGTGAATCCGCTAACTTCCCGGCGGCGATGAAAGTGATTGCCGAGTGGCATCCTAAAAAGGAACGCACGCTGGCGACCGGCATTCTTGGCGTCGCGGTCAATATCGGCGTGGTTATCTCACCTGCGCTGATCCCCCTTATCGCAGTGCATTATGGCTGGCACGGCGCGTTCTTAATTCTCGGCGCCATTGGCTTACTTTGGCTGATTCCCTGGTTCATTGCCTTTGGTCCGGTGAAAGCGAAGGCCAGCGCCGAAGAGCAGGCCTGGATTGCTCAGGATAAAGAAGAAGCCGTCAGCGTTTCGGCCATTAAATGGACACATCTGCTGGGCTATCGCCAACTGTGGGCCGTGGCATTAGGCAAAATGTTGACCGACCCAATCTGGTGGTTCTTTCTCTTCTGGCTACCGAAGTGGCTCAACGAATCCCGCGGTATCAACATGGAAGGCCTGGGTCTACCGCTGATCGTTATTTATCTCTTCGCCATCGTCGGCAGCCTCGGCGCAGGCTGGTTACCCGGCAAATTGATGAGTAAAGGCTTTAGCACCGCCAGCGCACGTAAAATCACAATGCTGATCTGCGCCTGCCTGGTCCTGCCGATTTTCGCCGCCACCCAAGTCGAAAATCTGTGGGCCGCCGTCGCGCTGGTCGGGTTAGCTGCGGCGGCGCACCAGGGGTGGTCTGCCAATATTCTGACCTCGGTATCCGATCTGTTCCCGAGCGCAGCCGTCGGTTCGGTCGTAGGGATTGGCAGTACCTTCGGGATGATCGGCAGCGTAATCTTCTCAACGGTGATTGGCGCCGTGCTTGAAGCCTCTGGTAACTATTGGGCGCTGTTCGCCATCAGCTCTGTGGCTTATCTGCTGGCATGGGCGATTATGTATTTACTGTTAGTGCCGAAGATGGAACGGGCTAAATTCGACTAACCCGTTCCCTTTGCCGGTGGCGCGTATCAGGCGATACGGGCCACCGATTGACGTTCGACGATGGCGCACGCCAGCTCAACCCGCCTTGGAATTTCGACACTACCGGCAATCATATCCTGCAGCAGCTCCAGCGCCAGCGTGCCGATTTCGTGTACCGGAAGGTGAACGGTGGTCAACGGCGGTGTGGCAAACTCCGCCTGCGGCAGGTTATTCATACCCACCACCGAGATATCTTCCGGCACGCGCAGTCCTAAGGCCCGCACGCCGTTGATCGCGCCGATCGCCAGCGAATCATTGGCGCACAGTATCGCCGTACACTCGCGCGGAGTATCACGGAAACGCGCGATCACCGCCTGCTCCGCCAGCTCCGGCAGCCAGTCGGTAACCGTCAGAATCCGCGAATCGTCGCACAACAGCTGGCGAGCGCGCATCGCTTCCCGCCAACCATCTTCACGCTGTTCAATGGTTCGCCTGCCTGGGTGGGTTAAAAAAAGAATGTCGCGGTGGCCGCGCTCGAGCAAATATTCACAGGCCATGCGCGTGGCCGAACGGTTACAGGGCAGCACGCTGGACAAGCGCATTAATGGATCGTCGGTATTCACCAATACCGCCGGTTTTTTCAGGTTCGCCACCGTATTCAGAAAGCCGCTGTCGTCCACCGTCAGCGCCAGCACGCCACCTACGTCCGCTTCTTCCAGCAGCGCCTGCAGAGCGCCGTTGTCATTATCGCTGAGCTGATGAGTAATGAGATCAACGCCCAGCACCTTCGCTCGCTCTTTTAACCCTTGCAGAACGTACCAGCTAAACTGATAGCGGTTGTAATCCAGCATCGCCACTTGTGAAATAGCCAGCACAATCCGCGCGCCGCCCAGCTCCTGAGCCGGCGTATATCGCATGGCCCGCGCCACTTCCTGAATACGCGTGCGCAGTTCGTGGCTGACCCCTTTTTCGCCCGATAGCGCCCGCGACACGGTACTGAGCGAGGTACGACAACGGGTAGCGATATCCTCCAGCCGCACGCGGCGATAGCCAGCATCGCGATCTGCCTGATTATCTGATTTACTCATCTCTCATCCTTTCTGACACCGCGCGCTACTCGGCGTAAAAATGAAAATCGCCGCGACTGGCGAATAATAGCCAGCAGTCAGTGTAGCCATTGATGCTACCCGAACGGCTTCGCGCACCACGGCACGATAAGCCATTTTTTACCCGGCATCGATTAAGAATCGCGAATTTGTGATCGTCAGCCGCACTATCCTGCCATTGCTACCGCTCACTCGCTAATCCTGTAACAGCATGAAGATTTTGATATCGATGATTATATTTTTATTCAATTAGGGTGTGGATTATTCTGTTGTTTAAAAATTTGCCATCATATTTATAAATATAATATTTATATTATCAGCCCTAAAGATTATCGAAACACCCGATACTCTATATTCAGCCTCCTTCACTTATAGCGCTTCCCACATATAAAACCAGTGGGTGGCATCCCGACAAACGGTGCGGAACATCGCAGCAGAGACCAGCTGATAGCGGCGGTCCTGAGATTTCGCTGGTGTATAAGCGCACACGTAGCGCCCGCTATTAGCGTCGGGCAGCCCCTCTTTAACCGACATCCAGGGGAGAATCAGTTGCTCCGGCGGAACGCCCGCCGAGATGGTATCGATCACTTCATGCGCCAGCGCCCGGGCGTCGCGGCTATAGGGGCCAACTACAACCTGTTCACAATGTCTGAGTAAATGTTCCATTAATTATCGTTTCCTTTTTTGAGTCTCTATTTTCCCTTAATTATTGCAAAGATATCATTGGAAATAACTATTATTTAATAGGATTTAATGGTGCTTATTTACTTAAAAATAAATTTTTAATACGAAACTATAATGACTCGTATTTATATCTCATTGATATAAAAAAGCCATTATCCGCTATCTCCGTATCAACATAGTTGGATAATGGCTAATTCAGGCAATAACGCACTATGCGCAATTGGCCGTGAACTCTACCGGCAAGTCGCCATAAAACCAGCCATCGTCCTGTTGGGTGAGATCGACGCGGATAGTCTTCTTCTCGCCAAACTGAAACTGCTTCACCAGTACCTTACGGGTAAAAACGCCGCCGACGTTAATCCGCACGCCGTTGTGCTCAACCTTCTTAACCCGAATGGTTCTGGTGGAATAATCTATTTGAATATCAACATGTTCTCCGTGACGAGCAATAAAAGCCGCGATCCTGACATGCCCCCCATTTTTGGAGAAAGAGATAAACGGCTGACTCTTTCTACCGCGCCTTCCCTTTTCTATATTAATGAAGTTGTTTACGTCAGAGCGCGCTGCACCATTGAACACAAAGAAGCCTCCCTTCTCAGCAAAATCGTATCCCTTAAAACGAAAAAACAATGGTTTATTTCACTAGCAGGATGAATTTATGACAGAATAATTGACTGCATTTTAGAGATATACGCAGACAAAATCAAACCCGCCAAATGCCATTGCAGGGCAACTATCGCCCCATTCTCATCGCGGTAAAAGAAACACGACGGGCAAGATCCCGCACGGTAACTGGCTTCGGCGAAACCTTTTCCCCTCCCAGCGGCCAAGCGTAATGAAGAGTAAAGTAATCCCTGGATCTGTTAGACGGTCTCTGCGACCCTGAAATGAAGTTCGTGCAACAACAGAAGGTTAAAATTTCTCCGGCAGATCGTGCACAATATCGACCAGTTCGCCGTTTTCCATTTTGATATATCCTCCCTCCTTTAGCTCGGCAAGGATTTTAAAAAGGTAGCTGCGCGACATTTTGGTTCTTTTCAGAATAAAGCTAGCCAGGCTTCTATCATGCAATACTCCTTCATCCTGCTGTTTTTTGTAACGGTAGATCATCGATTTAATCGTATCGTAGCGTGAAGGTAAATTCTTTTCGTGATGTGCATCAATAATCAACGATAGCTGAAATGCCATGATTTCCATCAGATAAGCAAACCGTTCGCGTTGAATAAAATAGTGTTCAAACGCTTCTTTATCGCAGGTCACTATTTTGACATTTTTCTTTGCGGTATATTTTAGCGATAGCGCCGGACCATAGTTTTCAATAATCCCAAAGATCATACCGCGTATCCCTTTGCCAACCTGCAGCATATCTCGCGTTTTACTCAGGACACCGCGTTTACTCGCGGAGCCAAAGCCCACGTTGTATTCCACTTCTATCGCAATAATGCCTTCCACTACAATGACGACTTCGCCAGGCTCAATTCTGAAAACGCCATTGTCTTTGATGATTCGCGGCTGGTTTGCCGAGATCAGAGGTTGAATCAACTCAAGGTCGCTGGCGACAACATGGTTATATTGATCAATAACGTCGGCATAAGTCGTTTTCATGTTGCCTCATTAATTAGCATTTATTTAATGCATGCAAAAATAGTCTGATAAAGTTAACCCTGTCAATTAAAGATAGCATTTTTAGTTCATCCCGCCATTTATTTCAGTCCGTTTAGAGACTCCTCTCTCGTATCAATCTGGATGCCTGAATAAAATACCAACACCGACGAGAACCCTAACCCGGTTTCGCCCACTGAAGCGTCTAATTTATTTTTAATAATAAACACCCTTGTAATTTAAAAATAAATTAGACGCTTCGTTAACAATCTATTTTTCCAAACCATTTAGAAAGCCGGAAAAATAAAAGGATAGCGAGCTATGTTTAAAAATATTCCCTTTAAGAGAACAATGTTGGCCAGTATGCTGACATTAGCTTCCGGCGCGGTGACCGTTGCTCACGCAGCCGACGCAACAGCGCAGAAGCAGGATGCTAAAAAGCCTAACATCGTAGTTATCTTTGGCGATGATATCGGCTACCTGAACCTGAGCACCTACAATCAGGGTCTGATGGGCTACCAGACGCCAAACATTGACAGCATCGCCGCGCAGGGCGCGAAGTTTACCTCCTACTACGCCGAGCAGAGTTCCACCGCCGGTCGTTCCGCGTTTATTACCGGCCAGATGCCGTTCCGCACCGGGATGAGTAAAGTCGGTATGCCGGGAGCGCCACAGGGTCTGCAGAAAGAAGATCCGACCATCGCCAACGTCCTCAAGCAGCTGGGCTACGCCACCGGCCAGTTCGGTAAAAACCACCTTGGCGATCGCGATGAATTCCTGCCGACCGCGCACGGTTTCGATGAGTTCCTCGGCAACTTGTACCACCTGAATGCCGAAGAAGAGCCGGAAAACCCGGATTACCCGAAAGATCCCAACTTCCGCAAACAGTTTGGCCCGCGCGGCGTGATTAAGAGCACCGCTGACGGCAAGATCGAAGATACCGGACCGCTGACCGTGAAGCGTATGGGCACCGTAGATGAAGAGACTCTGGCCGCCAACAACGACTTTATGGCGCGCCAGGTGAAAGCCGGTAAGCCATTCTTTACCTGGTTCAACACCACCCGCATGCACAACAAAACCCACCTCAAAGACGACAGCGTTGGCGTCACCGGGTTGGGAACCTATGCCGACGGCATGGTTGAGCACGATAAAATCGTCGGCCAGGTACTACAGAAGATTAAAGACCTCGGTATCGAAGATAACACTATCGTTATCTACACCACCGACAACGGTCCGATGACCGCCACCTGGCCGGACGCAGGCGAAACTCCGTTCCGCGGTGAGAAAAACACCGGCTGGGAAGGCGGCTTCCGCGTACCGGCGATGATCAAGTGGCCAGGCCACATCAAACCGGGCACCGTGGTGAACGATATGTTCGCCAGCTATGACTGGTTCCCGACGCTGGTTGCCGCCGCCGGCGACAGCAACATCAAACAGGAAATGCTGAAAGGGTATAAAACGCCGTCCATCACCTACAAGGTTCACCTTGATGGCTATAACCAGCTCGACTTCCTGCAGGGTAAAGGGAAAGACCAGCGTAACGAATTCTTCTACTGGAGCGATGACGGCGATCTGCTGGCGATGCGTCAGGGCCGCTGGAAGATCCACTTTATGATCCAGGA
Organism: Klebsiella sp. 141240; assembly: GCF_050600805.1. Lineage (NCBI taxonomy): Bacteria > Pseudomonadati > Pseudomonadota > Gammaproteobacteria > Enterobacterales > Enterobacteriaceae > Klebsiella > Klebsiella sp. 141240. Next base: position 467,751 of record NZ_JAQIRK010000001.1, read on the forward strand.
ACACACCGGTCTCGATCTGTGGCGCTATCCGTTCACCAAACTGCGTACTCCGCTGATCTTCGATCTGAAAGTCGATCCGCTGGAGAAAGGTTCCGACGGCATGGGCTACGACACCTGGTTCTACGATCGTCTGTTCCTGCTGGGCGGCGCGCAGAAGTCGGCAAAAGATATGCTGGCGACGTTTAAAGAATTCCCGCCGCGTCAGAAGCCGGGCTCCTTCACCGTCTCCGATGTCAGCGCAATGCTCGATAAGAGCGCAAGCACCGGTAAGTAACGGTAGTCCATCTCCCAGGGCGGTCCGCCGCCCTGTTTTTCTCCTCGCTTTACCCTCGACCTGACTAACCCGGGAGTTATTTATGAAACACAGCACCACCGTGCCTGTTAACGCATTACCTTCGGCAGAAAAGTACGCGGGTAACGGCCCCGCCTACCAACGTCGCTTTCATGTGATGGCGAAACCCACCGGCTCCGCCTGTAATCTCGATTGTAGCTACTGCTTTTACCTGCACAAAGAACACTTACTCCAGCAGGAAAAACGCCGCTACATGAGCGATGAAACGCTGGAAAACTTTATCCGCCAGTACATCGACGGACAGGATGGAGAACAGGTGGTCTTCTCCTGGCAGGGCGGCGAACCGACCCTGATGGGACTGGAGTTTTTCCATAAAGTAGTGAAATTCCAGCAGCAATATAAAAAGCCCGGCCAGCGGATCGAAAACGATCTGCAGACCAACGGTATTCTGATTAACGATGCCTGGGCTGAATTCCTCAAAGCGAATCATTTCCTCGTTGGCTTGTCGATTGACGGCCCGCGAGAGTTGCACGACCGTTATCGCATCACCCGCAGCGGCAAACCGACATTTGATAAAGTGATGGCCGGCGTCGACGCCCTGAAACGCCACGGCGTTCCATTCAATGCGCTGGTGACCGTCAACCGTACCAACGCCCGTTTCCCGTTAGAGGTTTACCGCTTTGTTACCCGCGAACTGGGGGCGACCTACGTGCAGTTTAACCCCTGCGTCGAACCGGTGGACTTTACCCAGACCGCGCCCCATTTCTGGCGTGATGACAGTATCCCCACCGTCGGCAGCCGCCGCGCGCGCCCCGGCGATTTAGACTCCATCGTCACCGACTGGTCGGTCGACCCGGACGACTGGGGACGCTTCCTGATCGCCACTTTCGAAGAGTGGGTGAACAACGACCTTGGCCGCGTCCAGGTCAATCTGTTCGAAACCGCCGTCGCCCAGATGATGGGCATGCCGGCGCAAATTTGCACCACCGCGGAGTTTTGCGGCAAAGGGCTCGCGGTCGAGAAAAACGGCGACGTTTTCTCCTGCGACCACTACGTCTATCCGGAGTATCAAATCGGCAATATCGCCGATAACAGCCTGGCGCGAATGGCTTTCTCCGAACGTCAGCAGGCTTTCGGTATGGGTAAATGCGACACGCTGCCCCAGCAGTGCAAGCAGTGCCCTTACCTGAAGCTTTGCCACGGCGAGTGCCCGAAAAACCGTCTGGTGCTCACCACCGACGGCGAAGCCGGTTTGAACTATCTCTGCCCGGGCATTAAAGCCTTTTTCAACTATGCCGAGCCGATTCTGGCGGGCATCGTCACGCTGGTGAAACGCGATTTTAAAGGAGTTAGCCGATGAATCTTCGCGATAAAATGCTATGGCTGGAGCAGCGCATGAATGCGCAGGTGCTCGGCCAGGAAAACGTCGTTCGGATGCTGCTCATCGCCCTGCTCTGCGATGGGCATATCCTGCTCGAAGGGCTGCCGGGGCTGGCGAAAACCCGCGCCGTCCGCGAGCTGGCGCGGCATATCGTCGGCGAGTTTCGCCGTATTCAGTTCACTCCGGATCTGCTGCCCTCGGATATCACCGGCAGCGAGATTTATCAGCAAAATGCCAGCCGCGAAGAGGAGCAGTTTCGTTTTCGCCCGGGACCGGTATTCGGCAACGTGATTCTGGCGGACGAAATCAACCGCGCCTCGGCCCGCGTGCAGTCGGCGCTACTGGAGGCGATGGAAGAGCGCCACGTCACCGTGGCGGGCAAAAGCTGGCCGCTGCCGGGCGTGTTTATGGTGCTGGCGACGCAGAACCCCGTCGACCAGGAAGGAACCTGGCCGCTACCGGAAGCCCAGCTCGACCGCTTTCTGATGAAGGTACAGGTCGACTATCCATCGAAAGAGCATGAGCAGCAGGTGATGCAGCTGGTTCGCGCCGAGCAGCAGACAAAATATGGCGTAGCGGCAAAAACCACCCCCGCGCCAGAAGCGGAATCACTGCGGTTCAGCCAACAAGAGATCGCCTCCTGCTGGCAGGAGATAAGCGCCATCCACGTCGCGCCGATTATCGAAACCTGGATAGTCGAACTGGTCAACGCCAGCCGCCAGCCGCAGCACATCAGCGAACAATTAGCCAGTTATCTGGCTTACGGCCTGAGCCCGCGCGGCACCTTAGCGCTGGAGCGCTGCGCCCGCGCGCAGGCCTGGCTCGCGGGACGTGACGCGGTTCGCCCGGAAGACGTGCGCTTTATCGCGCCGGCGGTGATGCGCCACCGCTTGATGCTAAGCTATCAGGCCAGCGCCGATGGTTGCAGCGCCGACGATGTGATTACCATGCTGCTCAACGCCGTGGTGATCTGATGAGCGACCTCTGCGTGAATCGCCAGATGCTGCTCGACCTCGCGCCGCAGGCGCGGTTGATGGTTAACCCACCGGGACAGATCCCGCCGGGGGCGTTGTCCGGCGAACGCGCCTCCCGCCAGCAGGGGCGTGGGCTCAACTTCGACAGCCTGCGTCGTTATCAACCCGGCGACGACATACGCATGATCGACTGGCAGACGACCGCCCGTCTACGTACGCCGTGGGTGCGCCAGTACAATGAAGAGCGTGAACGCCCGGTCTTTTTGCTGGTCGACCAGCGATTAGATATGCATTTCGCCACCCGCGGGCAAACTAAAGCCAGCGCCGCGGCCAAAACCGCCGCGCTGCTGGCCTGGCGTAGCCATCACGATGGCGATCGCCTCGGCAGCCTGGTATTTAACGATACCACGTTGGCGCTACACCCGTGCGGCGCCCCGCGTAGCTCTCTACCCGCGCTGCTGGACGATCTGACGCATTACAACCAGTTGCTGGCGCAGCAATATCCTCTCGAGCCGGAGCGTACGCAGACGCTTTCGCAGGCGCTACAGCGCGCGGTCAGCACGATTCCGCGCGGCGCCTGGGTCGCTATCCTCAGCGATTTTCACGATCTCGACGCCCCAGCTCAGGCCATGCTGGCGCATCTGCGCCGTCGCTGCGAGGTCAGCGCATTTGTGCTGTTCGACGACTTACATCTTCGCCTGCCGCGCTCCGGCACGCTGGCCGCCTGCTACGGCGGGCGCAGCGCCAGCGTCACCCTCACCTCCGCGCTCAGCACCGATATTCGTCAACACATCATCGGTCGGCTGGCGCGTCAGCAGCAGCAACTTAACCAGTTGGGTATTCGGGTTAATCATCTGACGGTAACTCAGGACCTGCTGCGCCAGTTACAAAAAGGGCTTTAAATGTTTGAGAAAGGCTATGCGGTGCCGGAGCTACTAACGCCCGCGCTGCCCCCCGCCCCCAGCTGGTTTCCGCTACCAATCGGCTGGCTGATTCTGCTCGCGATTGCCGTAGGCCTGGCGGGGCTGTTCCTGCTTATCCGCTACGCCCGCTGGCGGCGCAACCGCTGGCGACGAGAAGCGCTGCTGGCGCTCAATCATCCGCATACCGTCGATAGCTGGATGCAGCTGATTAAACGCGTGCAGATGGTCCACCAGCCGCGCCAGATGGTTAGCCAAACGCTGGCGCCGGAAGCCGTGCTGGCGTCGTTGACGCTGGATGCTGACCTGCGCGACCAGCTCATCGCCCGCTACTGCCGGGCCGACAACGCCCTGAACGACCAGCAGACGGCGCGGCTTCGCGCTCAGTTGGCGCAGTGGCTAAAGGAGCTTCCACATGTCTGAATGGCTCGCCCACATTGATTTCGCCTGGCCCTGGGCCGCGCTACTGCTGGCGCTGCCGCTGCTCACTCGTTTTCTCCCGCTACCGGCAAAAACCACCGACGAGCGCGTGCGGGTACCGTTTTTACCCTCGCTCATTGACGCGCTACAGCTCGATACCCGGCCAAAACGCGGAAATGGGGCCAGCGCCGTGCTGTTCTGGCTTATCTGGTCGCTGCTGGTTTGCGCGCTGGCGCGGCCGGAATACCTGACGCCGCCACAATATATTACCAGGCCGATGCGCGACATCGTGCTGATCCTCGATGTCTCCGGGTCAATGGCGAAAAATGACGTCCAGGGCGGTAATACGCGTCTGCAGGCGGTACAGCAATCGGTACGCAAGTTTATCACCGCCCGCCAATCCGACCGCATCGGCATGGTCATCTTCGCCAGCAAGGCCTGGCCCTTCGCCCCGATAAGCGAAGATAAACAGGCGCTGCAAACGCGCATCAATCAGCTAGCGCCGGGCATGATTGGCCAGCAAACCGCTATCGGCGATGCGCTGGGCGTGGCGGTTAAGGTGCTGGAAAATGGCCCCGATAAGCAGGCCGATAAGCTGGCGATTTTACTCACCGATGGCAATGATACCGCTTCGCAGCTATTGCCTGAACTGGCGGCAAAGCTTGCCGCCGATCACCATGTCCGGGTTCATACCATCGCCTTTGGCGACCTCAGCGATACCAGCAAAGACAAAGTCGATTTGCCGCTACTGCAGCGCATCGCGAAAACCACCGGCGGCCAGAGCTGGACCGCCGCGCATTCCGGCAGCGCGCTGGATAGCGTCTGGCAACAAATCGACGCCCTCACTCCGGCGCAGGTCAAAAGCCTCGGCTGGTCCTGGCATCAGGCGCTCTATCCGTGGCCGCTCGCCGTCGCGCTGCTATTGCTACTGCTGGCCGCCTGCGGCCGTGTCCTCAGGGAGAAAATGGCATGAGCGATTTTCACTTTCTCTATCCGTGGCGCTTAACCGCGCTGCTGCTGTGTCTGCTGGTGGCCTGGCTTCCTGGCTACGGCGCCTCCGCCTGGTCCACGCTAATGGATAAACCCTTTCGTGCGTTGATTATTCAACGCCGTCGCAGGCTAACCCGGCTGCTGCCGTGGCTACTCACACTCGGCGTCGTGGCATTGGCGGGCCCGAGCTGGCAGCGTGAACTACCGGCGGCGCTCACCCCGCAAAGCAACGTGATGGTAATACTGCAGCAGGATCTGGCGATGTATGCCCAGGATCTTCCCCCCTCGCGCCATCAGCGCATGCAGCATAAAATCGCCGCGCTGATGCAACGGCAGCCCGGTTCACATTATGGTCTGGTGGTTTACAGTAGCCAGGCCTTTCTCACGACGCCACTGACGCAGGATCCGCAGTTTTATCAGCTGTTTCTCAACGCCCAGTCGCCCTCTTTGCTGCCGGAAGGTAGCGGTTCCGCCCTGCCGCAGGCCGTCGCACTGGCGTTAAAAAATCTGCCTACAGCCAAAGACAGCCCGCGTAGCCTAATCCTCGTTGCCGATACCCTGTCGCCTGCCGATATCACCTGGCTGAAAGGGCAACATCTACCGCTGCAAATTTGGGTCCCCGGCACCGCCGCGGGCGGCACGCTGCCGGATAAGTACGCCAGCCTCGGCATCGATACCCGACTAAACGTCGATCGTTTCCGTCAGCTGCGCGACGCCGGGATCCCGGTGACGCTGGCCAGCGATGATGGCGACGATCTGCCGATCATCGCCAGCCACATTCAACAATCGGTGACTCAGCAAAATAATGCCCGCCAGGATCTGCACTGGAAAAACAGCGGCTACCTGCTGATCGCGCCGATGCTGTTCCTGCTGCTGTTCTGGCGACGCCAGTTACTGATGGTAGCGCTTCTATTTCCCGCGCTGCTGTGGTCGCCGCACAGCGATGCCGCCTGGCTCGATGCCTGGGTTCGCCCGGATATCCTGGGACAGCACGCCTTTAACCGCGGCGACTACGCCGCTGCCGCCGGGCACTATCGCGATCCGTTATGGCAAGGTATCGCCTGGTATCGGGCAGGCGACTATCCTGCCGCCGCCAGCGCGTTTCGCGCCGCGCCGCCAAGCGCGGAAACCTTGCTGTGGCTGGGTAACAGCTATGCTCAGCAAAAGCAGTGGCAACAGGCGCTCGACAGCTACGATCGCGCCCTTTACCTACACCCTGACTGGCCCATGGCGCTGCAAAATCGCGACAAAATCTCGCAGATCGTAATGCGCATTCGTCAGCAGGAGCGAGAGCGCCAACAGGCGCAGGGCGATGCGATGGACGATGGCCCGGATAAGCTGGTCCACGATCTGCAGAAAAATCAGGGCATCGATCAGCAGCAAATCGGCGCTATCGCCGGGGTGAGTCCGCAGGTTAATCAATGGTTTGATGCACTGGAGGTTTCGCCTACCGGGCTACTGAAAAGCCTGTATCGCAACGGCTCAGGAGAGACCACGCCATGAACAAAGCGCTACTTTTTCTGCTGGCCGCCACCCTGCCGGCGCATGCGGCGATGGACATCACCCGTGAACTGGAAGCGCCGACGCAGATCGTCCCCGGCCAGCCGGTTCGGGTGGCGATCACCTGGTGGACCGATAGCTGGTTTAACCCGCCGCCGCAGTGGCCCGAGTTTGCCGTCAAAAACGGCGAACTCCTGAATACTGCGTTGCCTTCACAGCTGGTGACGCGCAAAAAGAACGGGATCGTCTGGAGCGGCATTCGCCTTGAACGTCAGGTCAGCGCCTGGCAGCAGGGCGTGCTACGCCTGCCGGCAATCGACATTACCGCGTCATCCGCCAATCAGGCGCCGGTCACGGTGCATCTTCCGGCGCTGGAACGCCCGGTACACTGGCCTGCCAATACCACTCAGGCGGACCATTTTTTACCGGCCAGCCAGCTGACGCTCAGCCAGCAAATTCAACAGTACCACGCGGGGAAAGACGCCACGCTGCGGGTCGGCGATGCCGTTGACCGTATCGTGACCGTCGAGGCGCGGGATGCGCTGCCGGGGCAAATTCCACCGCTGCTGTACGCCATTAGCGGTAGCGAGAGCCAGCGTCTGGCGCCGGTCAGTGAACCATTAAAAAGCGAGCGCGGCGATGTTATCGGCGCCCACCGGGTGGAGCGGCTGCGCTATTTGCCCAGCCATAGCGGCACGCTGACGCTACCGCCGATTAGCTTGCGCTGGTGGGATACCATTAATCATCAATGGCGAACGGCGAAGCTGACGGGAGAAACGTTGAACGTCGCCGCGGCGCGACAAGGCGGCGCGGAGCAAACGCTGCGCGGTACCACGGGAATGGTCTCCTGGCAGAGCCTGATGTGGATAATGATTGCTGCCGCGGCGGCCGGTGGGGGATGGTTTGGCCGCCGCTGGTTTTATCGAACGCTTCTCGGCATCAATCGGCGCTGGCGGCGTTTCTGGCAGCCGCAGCCGTTGCCGCCGCTGGCCCCTTAGGCAAAGCACTTCCCGGCGGTTGACCGGATACTATTCGTAGGCCGGATAAGGCGCAGCCGCCATCCGGCAAAAATACGGTTCCGAACTCACCGCCATTGCCCTCCGGCGTTTTTTATTTCGCCTTACACTGCGCCGGGTCGTATACCGTCTTCCAGTCCTGCTGCATATCGACGACTGTCCAGCCCTTCTGTTTCGCCTCGGCCAATCCTTTCACCAGCTTGCCGCTGGCGGAAGGATGGCTATCGTAGGCGTACTCCCGCGCCGCATCGGTATGGTGGACTAGCAGCTCAAAGGTTTTATAGTTCGGGTTGGCTGCGGTGTACTGCAGCATCGCCAGATCGCCATCGCTGTTGCCGAAAGCCGCAACCGGGCGCTGACCCATAAACAGGTGGATCGCCACCGGCTTGGCCGCGGCGTCATCATTAAATGCGCCTTTCATCGTTTTGCGAAGCTGGGTGCCATTGTCCGTCAGACTAAACTCGCTGAGCGCGAACGAACCGATAACCTGCTCCGGCGGAATACCGTACATTTTCGCCGACACTACGCGCATGAAGTCAATTCCGCCGCCGGAAACGATCCACGTTTTAAAACCATTGGCGCGCAGATAGTCCAGCAACTGGCGCATCGGCTGATATCCCAACTGGTCGTAACGACAGCCGGTACGTTTATCCTGATGGCTGTCAAACCATGCGCTGACTCGCTGACTAAACTCTTCGGTGGTCATGCCGCTATGGGTTAACGCCAGCAGCTTGAGTAGCCCTTTTTCACCGCCCGCCGCTACCGTTTTCAAATCATTGTTCAGTACCGCCGCCACCAGCGGATCTTTTTGCCATTGCGGATGTTCCGGCGCCAGTCTTTTCACTTCATCCACCGCGAACTGCAGTTGGAAAGTCAGCGGCGCTTCCGGCCACAGGGTGCCGTCATTATCAAAAACCACATAGCGCTTATCCAGCGGAATAAAGTCCGCCCCGCCTTCACGCGTCGCCCCCTGCACCCATTGCTCAATCGCCTGTTTAGCAGGGGTATCTTTCCATGCCGGCAGCATATCGGTGGCTGCCGCGCTGGTGAAGCTCAATAGCAGCATGCTGAGCAGTACTGTTTTTTTCATTGTTTTTCCTTCTTATTCCACCGCCAAAAACCAGACCTACTTCAGCATGGCGGCAATCTTCTCAAGCGTAGGTTTAACCGTCGCGTAAAAATGGCGAAAGCCAGGACACAAATAATTGAGCCCCTCTTCGCCGTCCGGGGCGCGCACGATGCGGTTTTTCGGGCATTCGCCCCAGCATAAATTCAGATGCGGGCAGCTTTTGCAGTAGGCGGGCAGCGTCTCTTTCTTGCCCATCCCAAACACTTTCTGCCGCTCGGAAAAGACCATATGCGCCAGCTTATGCGCCTTAATATTGCCAAGCTTATATTCCGGGTAGACGTAGTGATCGCAGGAGTAGACGTCGCCGTTTTTCTCAATCGCCAGCGCCTTACCGCAAAACGGCGCGGTGATGCATAACTGGGATGGAAGCCCCATAGTCTGTACCACGGCGGTTTCGAACAAATTCACCTGCACGCGGCCCAGATCGTAGGTCACCCACTCATCAAAAGCTTCGGTCAGAAAATGTCCCCAATCGTCCGGATCCACCGACCAGTCGGTGACGATAGAATCCAGATCGCCCGGTTTCGCCCGGCGGCTGCCGGTGATGGGGATCGTCTCTTCGCGCCAGAACTGCGGCGCGGTAGTTTTAAACTCGGCGGCCTCTACGCAAGGCGTAAACTGGATATAGGTGGCGCCGAGTTCGCGGGTAAGAAAACGATATACCTCGCGCGGGAAACGGGCATTCACCCGGTTAACGACTGCCAGCGCGTTGAACGGCACGCCGTGGCGCTTCAGCGCCGCGACCCCTTCCATGACCTTATCGAAGGTCGGCTTGCCGCTGCGCGTCACGCGGAAGCGATCGTGGATCTCGCGCGGGCCATCGATCGATACCCCGACCAGGAAGTTATGCGCCTTTAAGAAGGCCGCCCATTTATCGTTAATCAGCACGCCATTGGTCTGCAGATCGTTCTCAATGCGCTGGTGCTTCGGCTGATATTTCTTTTGCAGCTCAACGACCTTTTCGAAAAACTCCAGCCCCATCAGGGTTGGCTCGCCGCCCTGCCAGGAGAAAATAATCTCTTCGCCGTCCTGGCTTTGGATGTACTGACGAATGAAATTCTCCAGTACCTCGTCGCTCATTCCTTTGTCGTGCGGCTGATGTAAAAGCTGCTCTTTATGCAGATAAAAACAGTATTGACAGTCCAGGTTACAGGTAGAGCCGCTGGGTTTCGCCATCATGTGATAGCGACGTTTATAGGCGGGCAGATAGCGCCCCTGGTTCTGTAATGGCGTTAATGGAATGGTGGTGCTTTTTTTCATCGACCAGAACCTATCTCTAGAATGCTCACAACAGCAAAAGGCCCGGACATCTCGCCCGGGCCAACGTCATTTTAATTACCGGTCGGCATCGCCAACTGGAACCCTTCTTTTTGTAACTGCTCGCGGATATTGCTAAAGCGTTGGTACTGCGACAGGGTAATCGGCCCACTGTAGGCTTCGCTCTGCGGCTTACGCGGCGGATACTCGACGTAGGTTTTCATCAACTTAGTGATGGCTTCATTGAAGGTCACCAGCGTCCAGGTATGCTCGGTATAGTTGTTCATAAAGATATCGTAGCGTTCCTGCGGATCCTGCCAGAGGTCGAAAATCTGCGGCACCGTCGCGACATAGGACTCCGGTCCTTTCCAGCCGAGGTTGGAATCCACCGCCAGGCCGCCGGTTTTCGCGCCGTTATCGCCGCGCAGGTTAAACACCGCCTTATAGTGGCCGACGCGTGCCGCCCCCGGGGTCAGCTCGTTTTCAGTGAAGTAGAACCAGGAAGTACGGGGATCTTTACCCGTGCCAAACAGTACCGGTGAAATATCGTAGCTATCGAAGATAATCGGCTGCCCGGCGCGGTCTTTGGTCGGTAATTTAACGCCGGCCACTGAAGCAAAGGTTGCCATCAGATCGAGGCCGCCAACGATATCGTGGTTACGGCTGTGCTCTTTAATCTTGCCCGGCCACCAGGCGATAGCCGGAACGCGGCTGCCGCCTTCGCGGTCAGTGCCTTTGGTACCGCGGAATGGCGTATAGCCGGCATCCGGATAAACGTCCTGCCAGGCGCCGTTATCGGTGGTCCATACCACAAGGGTGTTTTTATCGATCCCCAACTCGCGCAGCTTATCCATGATATGGCCTACGCGAGCATCCATTTCCACCATCGAGTCGGCGTATTTGCTCTTCGACATCGACTTGCCGACGTAATCCGGATCCGGCATGTTCGGCTGGTGGTTCTTCATAAAGTTGATGCTCATGAAGAACGGTTCGGAAGATTTTGCATTTGCTTCGAGATAGTCCAGCGAGGCCTTCTCGACATAGCGGTCGAAGAATGGGATCCCGACCACGCCCTCTTTGCCATCAACGACCGGGGTATTCACATACTGGCCGTTAATTTTGAACTCTTCCTTCGGCGCTTCGCCCGCCTTGCCGGAGAGCGCGCCGCGGGTGACGCGGGCAAACATTTCACGCAGTTGCGGATCCATATCCGGGAACCAGGTCGGGTCGGCATAGGTATAGGCGTTCAGGTGATAGAGGCCGACGTATTTCATTTCGTCGTAGCCCTGCGCGTTTGGTAACGCGTAATCGGCTTCGCCGAGGTGCCACTTACCGGTAAAGAAGGTTTTATAGCCGCCGGTTTTCAGTACCGAGGCCAGCGTCCACTCTTCTTTCGGTAAACCGCCGCCTTGCCCCTGGAAAGCCACGGTGGTCATACCGCTACGGTTGGGAATGCGCCCGGTCTGCATCGCCGCGCGGCCCGGCGTGCTGCTCGGCTGGCCGTAGAAGTCGAAAAAGGTCATCCCCTCATCGGCCATTTTGTCGAGGTTTGGCGTCGGCATACCGCGGCCTTCGCCGCCGCCGTAGACGCCGAGGTCGCCATAGCCGGTATCGTCAGAGACGATCAGGATAATATTGGGCTTCTTTGCCGCACCATCGCTGGAGCCAGCCGCATTTTGATCGGCGGCATTGGCCGTCGCGCCGGGTAATAACGAACCGGCGGCAAATGCCAGCACGCCGATACCCTTGTATTTTTTATTCATCTTCAAACCTCATTGCTCAGAATGCGCCTGATTTAACTTACGATTTAGCTAAAGTCAGGCAGGCGTTGTCAGATTAGATAAGTCTCAATATGAGATGAGCGACATCGGCAAATATTCTTGTCGCTACTGAGGCGATTGCGCTTAAGTGAAGTAGAGAAAGCAATAAAAATCCACAGGTTCTGGTTTTATTTTTTAATTTATGCAAAGCGCATCACTATCACCGTTTCGCTAAAGAAACCCGCCGCAAAAGCAATATTACCATTCAATATTTAAGTGGATTCTTAGTTACTAAAAATAGAAGCCCAACTACCCACTAAAACAGTCTAAGTGAGTGTTTTAAAAAGAGCGATAGATCAGTCCGTTAACGGACTCTAAAAGTGTCGTCTGCTATCTGGCGCCAGCTTTTAAATTTAGATATTTTGTATCAGGCGTAATTCCGCGCCGTTAAAATATAAAGTATCGCCACTGCAAAATAGCAAAGAGTAATTAAGCGGTAGAATTGAGTCTGGAGAGAAGATGAGTCGTATTCAAACGCCCTATTCCCACATCATCGATGAATATAATAAGATGATTTCAAAGAATATAAAGGCGATAGACTCGTTAGCTCTCAGCAATAATATCCGCAAGATTGCCGATGAAACACATTTCACTCTGAGTACAGGCGAGATTATTATTGTTCTTGAAGGCGTTATTGCCGTTGAGATGCAGGAGCACAACTTTATTGTCGCCCCAGGAAAAGCAAAAACCCAGCCGAAAAAGTTGTTTCAGATCGGTAAAGGCATCAAAGGGATGTTTTTCGGTATCGTCGAGAATTATGGTCCGGGCATTCAGTTGCACTATACCGCCAAAAAAAATGTCAAAGTGTTCAGCTGTAATCTCGAATACTTTGAGAAACATTTTACCCAGCCCGATAAATTTACCTTTCTGATGAACATGATGGCCATCACGTTGGCGTTTTTGCTCGATGCGCATGACGAAAGAGCTATTGGCACCCGCTATTTTGTCATTCGCTCCATGATTTATCGTTATCTCAAACAGAAAAATGAAGGCGTATTACACGATCCGAGCCTGGCGAACTTTATCCTGCGACGCACCAAAATGTCGCGTAGCTATCTGTTTCAGGTACTTTCCGATCTGAAAAACGGCGGCTATATCACGATGAAAAACGGCGAGCTCGTCGATATTGTCAACGAGCTGCCGGAAAAATATTAACGCCGTTGGCTTAACTCTTATCCTGCCCCCGGCGCTTAAACTGCCCGGCGTCGATGTCGTACTGCTTCATCTTGCGCCACAGTGTGGTACGGCCAATATTCAGCAACTGCGACATCTCCTGTACCCGGCCGCTGGTGACTCGCGCCGCCTGGATAATCGCCTCTTTCTCGATGGCGCTGAAAGACAGGCTTGATGGTAGTAATGAGGACGCCGTTTCGCTGCCCGGCCGGGTAGAGAAGAGATGCTCGGGGAGATTGCTTAAGCGGATATGACCGTTATCGCTACTCATCGCGATATTCTCAATAATGCTATTAAGCTCAAAATCGTTGCCTGGCCACGGGTAGGCCACCAGTTGCGCCAGCGCGTCGTCATCCACCTTCAGGCGCGATGAAAAGCGTTTTTCCAGCCGACGCAGACGGCTATGCACTAACGAAGGAATACTGCCGCGCCGCGCCCGCAGCGGCGGAATGACTATTTCAAACGAATGTAGCGCATAGTAAAGCTGGCGGCTAAAGCGGTTCTGCTCCACCAGGTTGGCGAGGTCGACGGTGGTGGTGGCGATCACTTTCACATCCACCGGAATCAGCCGCCGGGCATCAAGACGCGTCAGCACGCCCTGTTTTATCACCTGCAGCAGCGCTGACTGCAACTCGGGGGCCAGATACTCTATTTTTTCCAGGAACAGCGTGCCGCCGTTGGCCAGTTCGAGTCGGCTGAGGCGGCCATTTTCATCGTCGGTTGGCGCGCTGCCCATAAAATCCTGGCCCAGTACGCTGTCGGCGTACAGCTGGCAGTTAACCGAAATATACGGGCCCGGCGCCCGTTCGCTTTCGTTATGGATCGCCTGGCTCAGTAATTCTTTACCCACCCCTTCCTCGCCGCACAGCAGCACCGGGAAAGCGCCGCGCGCCGCCTGACGGCCAAAGTGGATCAGCCTGCGGGTTTCCGGGTCATCCGCCGACATCTGTTCGAAGGTATGGCTCACTTTGCCCAATTGGCTGGTCATTAATTGACGCATCTGCTCCACCGGGTGGAGCAGTAAAATGAAGCTATTGCCCTGCTCCTCCACGATAGGCTTCAGGGTGATCACCGTGTCGATAAATTGATGCTGGCTCTCAAAGGTCACTTCCACATGATTAAGGCCGCGGGCCTGTTTAATCGCGCGGCGCAGCAACGCCGGCAGGGTCAGCAGCTCATTGATATTTCGCCCCTGGCTGGCCTGGGTATCGAGATGCAGCAGCGTGGCCGCCTGCACGTTGAGAAACTGCAGCACTCCCTGCTCGTTCCACGCCATCACCCCGTCGTCCATACTTTCCAGCAGGCCGTACATTTGATTAAGGTGGCGGTTAGATTCCGCCAGCAGGCTGTCGGTAAGCAGCGAGTTACCCACTTCGCGGGCGATGGCCAACGTCAGCGACAGATCCGCCGGGGCCCACTCTTCGCGCAGGCAGCATAGCGAAATCGATCCAAACAGACGGCCATGGTTATCGAACACCGGCGTCGAACTGAACGACCAGCGCCGCAGCGCCTGCTTAAAGTGCTCGTCCCCCGCGGTGTTGACCGGCTGTCCGAGCATCGAAGCCAGCGACAGCGCGCAGGTGCCGATAATGCTCTCCGCGCAGTAGCTGCCGTCGCGAAATCCCAGCTCCGCCAGTTGTTCCAGGGTCTGAGGATTGCCACAGCGGCTCAGAATACAGGCCGACTCATCAAGGATGAACAGCGCGCAGGGGCGGTTGGCCATAAACTCCCACGCATCTTCCAGCGCTGCCTGGCCGATGGTAAGCAGCGCGGTTTTGCGACGGCAGATCGATTCAAAGGTCAGCCCCTGTGCCTGATGCGGCGCCTGCCAGGTTTCCCGCTGCATAAATTTGCTGCAGCGATGCCACGACTGGCTGATAACGGCTGAAACTTCATTTTCCGCGCCCTGAGTCTGAGCTGTCATATCCCTTTTCCGCTGGAGTTAACACAGTTAAAACGACAAAACCCTCCGGCAGCGGGTGCCGGAGGGGAAAGTTCATGCCGCATTATGCTGCGGCGTCTCGGTCAGGCGAAAACGAATTAACGCGCCAGCCACTGCTGCCCAAGCAGGTCAGCGGTAAGGATGGCGGCATAGACGCTATCCGCGGTGACCGGGAACGGCATATTGTGGATGGTTTCGCCTTCCGCGCAGGTGGCTTTCGCGACCGCGTGGATTTTGCTTTCGATACCCTCTTTCACGCCCATCTGCGCAAGGGTGATCGGCAGGCCGACTTTTTCACAGAAGCCCATCACGGTTTCGATCTCTTCCAGCGGGCTGTTTTGTAGTACCAGCTGCGCCAGGGTGCCGAAGGCGACTTTTTCGCCGTGATACAAATGGTGGCACTCTTCAAGAATGGTGAAACCGTTGTGAATCGCGTGCGCGCCGGCCAGGCCGCTGCTCTCAAAGCCGATACCGCTCAGATAGGTGTTGGCTTCGACAATGCGCTCCAGCGCATCGGTCACCACTCCAGCCTGAGCCGCCAGACGTGCTTTTTCGCCTTCCGCCAGCAGCGTATCATAGCACAGGCGCGCCAGGCTCAAGGCCGCCGCCGTGGACTGCCCGCCCGCCATGCTGGTGGCTCGCGCATCGAAGCAGGCCTTGGCTTCAAACCAGGTGGAGAGCGCATCGCCCATCCCGGCCACCAGCAAGCGTACCGGCGCTTTGGCGATAATCGCCGTGTCCATCACCACCATATCCGGGTTTTTCGGGTAGATCAGATACTCTTCAAACTCGCCCGCCTCGGTGTAGATAACCGACAGCGCGCTGGTCGGCGCATCGGTTGAGGCAATTGTCGGGATCACCACCACCGGCAGCTTCTGGTAATAGCCGATAGCCTTCGCGGTATCGAGGGTTTTCCCGCCGCCGATACCCACCACGCCGCGGCAGCCGTGCTGCTTAAGAATGGCGATCAGACGGTTGATTTCCGCATGGCTGCACTCGCCGTTAAACCGTTCCGCATGGCAGCTAATATTGTGGCTATGCAGGCCGTTCAATACTTTGTCGCCCGCCAGCTTCATCACGAAGTCATCGGCGATAACAAAAAAGCTGTCGGCCAGGTTTTTAGCGTATTCGCCAAACAGCATGGCGGCATCAGGTCCCTGGAGATATTTGGCTGGAGATTGAATAACTTTTAGCATTCCTTTCACCCTCAAATAAGTGCGTATGTTGACACGTGAGCCCAGGCCGTCATGCCGCGGCGCCTGATATCAATGGCGCTTACAGCCACGCTGCCGGAGCGATGCAACCACTGTAGGGCGAGCCACGGCGAAAAAAATTTTTCCCTTTTTTGTTCTCTTCTGAAACAGATAAAAAAATAATGCGTTTCACATTGAAACAATGTGACTGAGAAAGCGATCGGATTGCGATCGCGATCGGCTCATTTTGGCTAAAAAGCCGCTATCGTCTCCCCTCTTTAACGCACAAAATCGCCTCAATGCGGCGCAATAGCGAAAAAAATCATCATCAGCCCCGCTCTGATAGCAGAAAAACACGGCCACATTATTAGCGCTGGCTCGCAATTTTCCTGTTTATCGGCGAATAACGTTCCATAAAGGAACAAAAATCATTTTCTACGTTCCGTTATGGAACTCATTTTGACAGCGTTTTATTTTGCGCCCGCTCAGCCAGAATCATTACATCGCCGGGCTACCCTTATAGACAGGCGACCTCCCCTACCCTACGGAGCATAAACAATGAAAAAACTGATTAACCGTGTGGAAGATGTACTGAGTGAACAGCTTATCGGCCTGGCGAAGGCGCATCCTGAATTGACGCTGCACCAGGACCCGGTCTATGTCACCCGCGCCGATGCGCCGGTCGCCGGCAAAGTGGCGCTGCTCTCCGGTGGTGGCAGCGGACACGAACCGATGCACTGCGGCTACATCGGCCAGGGCATGCTTTCCGGCGCCTGCCCGGGGGAAATTTTCACCTCGCCGACGCCGGACAAAATGTTCGAATGCGCGATGCAGATTGACGGCGGCGAAGGCGTCCTGCTGATTATCAAAAACTATACCGGCGACATCCTGAATTTTGAGACCGCTACCGAGCTGCTGCACGAAAGCGGCGTTAAGGTCACCACCGTCGTGGTGGATGACGACGTGGCGGTAAAAGATAGTCTCTATACCGCCGGACGCCGCGGCGTCGCCAATACCGTGCTGATTGAAAAACTGGTCGGCGCCGCCGCCGAACGCGGCGACTCGCTGGAAGCCTGCGCTGAACTGGGCCGCCGTTTAAATAACCTTGGCCACTCGATTGGCATCGCGCTGGGCGCCTGCACCGTACCGGCCGCCGGACAGCCCTCCTTTACCCTGAAAGACGATGAGATGGAGTTCGGCGTCGGCATCCATGGCGAGCCGGGTATCGACCGCCGCCGCTTCAGCTCGCTCGACCAAACCGTCGATGAGATGTTCGATACCCTGCTGGAAAACGGCGTATACAGCCGCACGCTGCGCCAGTGGGATAACGTCAAGGGAGCGTGGCAGGAAGTGAAACAGAGCAAAACCGCGCTGCAAAACGGCGATCGGGTTATCGCGCTGGTCAATAACCTCGGCGCCACCCCGCTTTCCGAACTATACGGCGTTTACAACCGCCTCGCCCAGCGCTGCGAAGCCTCCGGCATTGTGATTGAACGCAACCTCATCGGCAGCTACTGCACCTCGCTGGATATGGCGGGTTTCTCCATCACCCTGCTGAAAGCGGATGATGACACGCTGGCGTTATGGGACGCCCCGGTCCATACCCCGGCGCTGAACTGGGGAAAATAAGGAGCACGACATGTCACTGAACAGAACGCAAATCGTCGACTGGCTGTACCGCTGCGGCGACATTTTCACCAAACAGAGCGATTTTCTCACCGGCCTTGATAAAGAGATCGGTGATGCCGACCACGGCCTCAATATGCACCGCGGCTTCAGCAAAGTGGTCGAAAAGCTGCCGTCGATCGCCGATAAAGACATTGGTTTTATTCTCAAGAATACCGGGATGACGCTGCTTTCCAACGTCGGCGGCGCCAGCGGTCCGCTGTTCGGCACCTTCTTTATCCGCGCCGCCCAGGTCACCCAGGCGCATCAAAGCCTGACCCTCGACGAACTTTATCAGATGATCCGCGAAGGCGCGGACGGCGTCGTCAACCGTGGTAAAGCGGAGCCGGGCGATAAGACGATGTGCGACGTCTGGCTGCCGGTAGTGGAATCCCTGCGTCATTCCAGCGAGCAGCATTTGTCTATCCCTGCCGCGCTGGATGCCGCCTGTGAAGTGGCCGAGCGCGCCGCCCACGCCACCATCACCATGCAGGCGCGTAAAGGCCGCGCCAGCTATCTCGGCGAGCGCAGCATCGGGCATCAGGATCCCGGCGCGACCTCGGTGCTGTTTATGGTTCAGATGCTGGCTGCCGCCGCCAAAGAGTAAGGAAATCGCGATGGTAAACCTGGTTATTGTTTCTCATAGCGCCCGGCTGGGCGAAGGTGTCGGAGAACTGGCCCGGCAGATGTTAATGAACGATGGCTGTAAACTGGCGATCGCCGCCGGGATCGACGATCCCGACAGCCCCATCGGCACCGATCCGATTAAAGTCATGGAGGCGATCGAGTCCGTCGCCGACACCGACCATGTACTGGTGATGATGGATATCGGCAGCGCCCTGCTCAGCGCCGAAACCGCCCTCGATCTACTCGATCCGGCGATTGCGGCAAAAGTGCGGCTGTGCGCCGCGCCGCTGGTCGAAGGGACGCTGGCGGCCACCGTCAGCGCCGCCTCCGGCGCCGGAATCGACAAAGTTATCGCCGATGCCATGAACGCCCTGGAAGCTAAGCGGGTTCAGCTGGGTTTACCTTCGCACACGCCTGACGCCGCCGCCCCAACGTTTGCTGACGACGGCGACGCTAAATCGGTTTCAGTCATTATTAACAATCACAACGGCCTGCACGTGCGTCCGGCATCAAAGCTGGTCGCCGCGCTGGCGGGTTTTAACGCCGACCTGGTACTGGAGAAAAACGGCAAATGCGTCACCCCGGACAGTCTGAATCAAATCGCTCTGCTGCAGGTGCGCCGCCACGATAAGCTGCGCCTGCTGGCTCGTGGTCCGGACGCCGATGCCGCGCTGGCGGCGTTTCAGGCGCTGGCCGCCGATAACTTCGGCGAGTCGCCGGAGGCGCAACCGACAGCGGAACCCGCCATACCTGCGCGTGTTGAAGGCGTCGCCCTGCTTTATCCGCTGGCGGCGATCCAACCGGCGCTCCCCACCGCGGCCGACATCGCCCGCGAGCAGCAGCGCCTGCGCCAGGCGATCGACCAGACGCTGGTCGATCTCAATGCTCTCACCGAGCTGGCGGAAAACAAATTTAACGCCGATATCGCGGCGATCTTCGCCGGCCATCACACCTTGCTCGACGATGAAGATCTGTTTGATGCCGCCAACGATCGCCTGCTCACCGAACAGTGCTCGGCGGAATGGGCGTGGCATCAGGTGCTGATGGAGCTCAGCCAACAGTATCGCCAGCTGGATGACGCCTACCTGCAGGCGCGCTATATCGATATCGAAGATATTCTGCAGCGCACGCTACGCCATCTGCAGGGTATTAAGGAAATACTGCCAACTCCCAGTGAGCCGACGATTATTATCGCCGACAATATTTATCCCTCGACCGTACTCCAACTGGATGCCAGCAAGATCACCGGCCTGTGCCTGCGCGACGGCAGCGAACAGGCCCACGGCGCGATTATCGCCCGCGCGGCGGGGATCGCCTGGCTATGCCAGCAGGGCGAAGCGCTGAATGATATTGAGCCTGGCGAAGCCATCACGCTCGATATGCGTCAGCAACGTCTTATTCGTCGCTAAATCCACTTTGACCATTACCCCTCCGGAGACCCACCTCCGGAGGGTGAGTTTTCGCTTACTGATCAGGAACCACTATGTCTCAATTCTTTTTTAACCAGCGCGCCAGCCTCGTTAACGACGTGATCGAGGGAACCATTATTGCCAGCCCGTGGAACAACCTCGCCAGGCTGGAGAGCGACCCGGCGATCCGCGTGGTGGTGCGCCGCGATCTGAATAAAAACAACGTGGCGGTGATTTCCGGCGGCGGCTCCGGCCATGAACCGGCGCACGTCGGCTTTATTGGTAAAGGCATGCTGACCGCCGCGGTCTGCGGCGATCTGTTCGCCTCGCCGAGCGTCGACGCGGTACTCACCGCGATTCAGGCGGTGACCGGCGAGGCGGGCTGTCTGCTGATCGTTAAAAACTACACCGGCGATCGGCTTAACTTCGGCCTCGCGGCGGAGAAAGCGCGCCGTCTTGGCTACAACGTAGAGATGCTGATCGTCGGCGACGATATTTCGCTGCCGGATAACAAACAGCCGCGCGGCATCGCCGGGACCATTCTGGTGCATAAAGTGGCGGGCTATTTCGCCGAGCGCGGCTTCAACCTCGCCACCGTCCTGCGTGAAGCGCAATACGCCGCCAACCATACCGCCAGCATTGGGGTGGCGCTGGCCAGCTGTCACCTGCCGCAGGAAGCGGAAAGCGCGCCGCGCCATCAGCCCGGCCACGCCGAGCTGGGGATGGGCATCCACGGCGAACCGGGGGCCTCAACGATCGCGACCCATAACAGCGCGGAAATCATGCAGATTATGGTAGAGAAGCTGACCGCCGCCCTACCCGAAACCGGCCGGCTGGCGGTGATGCTCAATAACCTCGGCGGCGTGTCGGTGGCCGAGATGGCGATCCTGACCCGCGAACTCGCTAATACCCCGCTGCACGCGCGCGTTGACTGGCTGATTGGCCCGGCTTCACTGGTAACGGCGCTGGATATGAAAGGCTTCTCGCTGACGACTATCGTGCTGGAAGAGAGTATTGAAAAGGCGCTGCTGTCGGATGTCGAAACCGCCAGTTGGCAGAAGCCGGTGCAGCCGCGGGCTGTTAACGTCATGCCATCCGCGCTCGCCAGCGCACGCGTCGCCTTTACGCCATCGACCAACCCGCAGGTTGGCGATTACGTGGCGAAGGTGACCAGCACCCTCTCCGGCCTCGAAGCCCATCTCAACGCGCTGGACGCCAAAGTGGGCGACGGCGATACCGGCTCCACTTTCGCCGCCGCCGCGCGCGAGATTGCCGCTCTGCTGCAACGCCAGCAACTGCCGTTAAATGATTTACCCACGCTGTTCGCACTGATTGGCGAACGCCTGACGGTGGTAATGGGCGGCTCCAGCGGCGTCTTGATGTCGATTTTCTTCACCGCCGCCGGACAGAAGCTGGAGCAAGGCGCCAGCATGGCGGAAGCGCTGAATGCCGGTCTGGGGCAGATGAAATTTTACGGCGGCGCCGATGAGGGAGACCGGACGATGATTGATGCCCTGCAGCCGGCGCTGGCGGCGCTGTTGGCCGAGCCGGATAATCTGCAGGCCGCTTTCGTCGCGGCGCAGGCCGGCGCGGATCGCACCTGCCAGTCGAGCAAAGCCGGCGCCGGGCGCGCCTCCTATCTCAACAGCGAGAGCCTGCTCGGCAATATGGACCCCGGCGCCCACGCGGTGGCAATGGTGTTTAAAGCGCTGGCTGAACGCTAAGCCTCACCCGGTAGCGTTGCGCTTACCGGGGCGACATAACACCACTGAAAGGTAGCCCGGATAAGGCGCAACGCGCCGCTATCCGGGTTTACCGTTCTATCTATTATTTGCTATGCCAGTACGCCTGCGAGCGCACCAGTTGCTGATCGATACTCGGCTCCTCAAAGCGCGCCAGCAGTGATTTCACCACTGCGCCTTCTCCGGTCAGCCAGATAAAATAATCGTCTGACGGCACCTTAACCTGTGCCAGACGCTCGGCAACGAACCCCGGGTTGTGGCCCACCACCCATTCGATATTAAAGCCGTCGAGATCCGCCAGATAATCTTTATACGAAGCATCCGCGACGGTGACGATGGCCGTTACCTGCGGCGTTACCGGCAGCTGACGTAATCCCAGCAGGCGACGGCGCAGCGCCGGCATGCCCGACTCGTCACAGACGTAAAGCTGCCAGGCGTAATCTTCCGGCACCACCAGCGAACCGCGCGGCCCGCCGATCACCAGCTTATCGCCGACGTTGGCTTCCAGCGCCCAGCGGCTGGCAATACCGCCATCGTGGATATAAAAATCGTAAGCCAGCTCATGGCGTTCGGCATCGTACAGCGGCGTGTAGTCGCGGGTCGCCGGGCGCACGCCCTCGCCCCAGTTAATGCCTTCGTCGGTCACTTCCGGCGGCGTGAATACGCTGCCCGCCTGCGGGAAAAACAGTTTGGTGTGGTCGTCAAAACCTTGTGAAACAAAGCCATCCAGCGCCTCGCCCCCCAGCACGATCCGCTGGAACGCCTGGCCGATACGCTCAACGCGCAGCACGGTTAATTCGCGAAAACGTAGTTCGTTACGCACGCGCTGCGGATATTTTACTTGATTAATTGTGGTCATCCGTCGTCGCCTTGGTGAAGGGTAAATAGATATATCTAAACTCAGTGCAAATGATAATGATTGCCATTAATAAAAATGGCAAGTTTTTTTTGATATAAAGCGAGAGAAAGTCACAATAAAGCAAAAATCAAAAACAAATTCATTTAAATCAATCAATTAAAAATAAAATATTGTCTTTTATTATTTTTTAGATATAAATTAGATATATCAAAAAGACAGGAGGTATCGATGCGACATCATCACGAAGAGGGCCACGGCGAACAGGGCCGTCGCGGCGGCGGACGCCGCCAGCGTTTCTTTGGCCACGGCGAATTGCGCCTGGTGATCCTCGATATCCTTTCGCGCAACGCCAGCCACGGCTATGAGCTGATTAAAGAGATTGAGGCGCTGACGCAGGGCAATTACAGCCCCAGCCCCGGCGTTATCTATCCGACGCTCGACCTGCTGCAGGATCAGGGATTGATTAGCGTAGAAGAGGAAAATGGGCGTAAAAAAATCGCTATCACCGAAGAGGGACGCCGCCTGTGCGCCGAAAGCGGCGCACAGTTAAGCCAAATTCAGACGCGCCTGCAGGAACGCATGGTCGGCTGCGAATTGCGCAAAAATCCGCAGATGAAACGCGCGCTGGAAAACTTTAAAGCGGTGCTGGACCTGAAGGTCAACCAGCAGAGCATCAGCGACGCGCAGTTGAAACAGATTATCGGCGTGATTGACCGCGCGGCGATGGAAATTTCCCAGCTCGATTAACCTCTCGCACCACAATAGTTCCCAGGCTGCTCCATCACGCGGCAGCCTGCACCACCCCAATTCATACCGCTTCACACCCCAACGGCAGTTTATCTTGCGGCCTCAGGAATAAAACGTGCCAATAATTAAGTTATGAGATTAAATTTTGCACATTTGCGCCTTAACTTTGCGTTTATCCCGATTTTCATCGTCGCTGCCAGGCTGGCGTAATCCCTGCAATACTTAATTCAGTATCATGTGATACGCCCCCCCCAGGAGCACATTTTGAACAGGTTACCTTCCAGCGCATCGGCTCTGGCCTGCAGCGCGCACGCACTGAATCTCATTGAGAAGCAATCGCTCTCCCATGACGAAATGAAAGCACTGAACCAGGAGGTGAGAGAATACTTTAAAGAACATGTGAACCCGGGGTTTCTGGAGTATAGAAAATCGGTCACAGCCGGCGGGGATTACGGAGCCGTAGAGTGGCAAGCGGGAGGGTTAAATACGCTTGTCGACACCCAGGGACAGGAGTTTATCGACTGCCTTGGTGGGTTTGGCATCTTCAATGTAGGGCACCGTAATCCAGTTGTGGTATCCGCCGTCGAAAATCAACTCGCGAAACAACCGCTTCACAGCCAGGAGCTGCTGGACCCGCTGCGGGCGATGCTGGCGAAAACGCTGGCGGCCTTAACGCCCGGTAAGCTCAAATACAGTTTCTTCTGCAACAGCGGCACGGAATCCGTGGAAGCGGCGCTGAAGCTGGCAAAAGCCTATCAGTCTCCGCGCGGCAAATTTACCTTCGTCGCCACCAGCGGCGCGTTCCACGGTAAATCGCTCGGCGCGCTGTCGGCCACCGCGAAATCGACCTTCCGTAAACCGTTTATGCCGCTACTGCCGGGCTTCCGTCACGTGCCGTTCGGCGATATTAACGCCATGCGTTCCATTCTGAGCGAATGCAAGAAAACCGGTGATGACGTCGCGGCGGTGATCCTTGAGCCTATCCAGGGCGAAGGCGGCGTGATCCTGCCGCCGACGGGTTACTTACCGGCGGTCCGTAAACTGTGCGACGAGTTTGGCGCGTTGCTGATCCTCGACGAGGTACAGACCGGCATGGGCCGCACCGGCAAAATGTTCGCCTGCGAGCATGAAAACGTGCAGCCGGATATTCTGTGTCTGGCTAAAGCGCTCGGTGGCGGCGTAATGCCGATCGGCGCGACGGTAGCGACGGAAGAGGTCTTCTCGGTGCTGTTCGATAACCCATTCCTGCACACCACCACCTTCGGCGGCAACCCGCTGGCCTGCGCGGCGGCGCTGGCGACGATCAACGTCTTGCTCTCACAGAACCTGCCGGCGCAGGCTGAGCAGAAAGGCGATCTGTTGCTGGACGGCTTCCGTCAACTGGCGCGCGAATATCCGGATCTGGTGAATGAAGTCCGTGGCAAAGGCATGCTGATGGCCATTGAGTTTGTCGATAACGAGATTGGCTACAACTTTGCCAGCGAGATGTTCAGACAGCGGGTGCTGGTCGCCGGGACGTTAAACAACGCCAAGACGATCCGCGTTGAACCGCCGCTGACGCTCACCCTCGAGCAGTGCGAGCAGGTACTGAAGGCAGCGCGCAAGGCGCTGGCGGCACTGCGCGTTTCGGTCGAAGAGACATAATTCACACCCGACCCTCTCCCGTCGGGAGAGGGTATTTTCGCGTTATACCACCCGCACGCCCGCCGGCATGACGCGTTCCGGCGTCAACAGCACGCTTTCGCTTTCATCCTCGGTTTCCGCGCATAGCAGCATGCACTCAGATGTTTCGCCACGCATTTTGGCTTTCGCCAGATTACACAGCACCACCACCGTTTTCCCCAGCAGTTCCTCTTCGCTATAGTAGGGCACCAGGCTGGTGACCGTCTGCAGCGTGCGGTCGCCGACATCAATCCGCGCGATATACAGCTTGTCGGCATTGTCATGGCGTTTCACCTCGACAATCTTGCCGACGCGCATCTCCAGTTTGGCAAAATCAGCGTAAGCTACGGTATCCATCTCTCACCTCCAGTAAATTTTTACTAAAAGATAGCAAGTTTTTGCCGTTCGTCTGCATAATGCTGATAATAATGCTACTTCTGTCACGCTATCGCCGGGGAAAACGGCCCTCGCGCGCTGGCGTTTTTTACTGAAATAAGGTGCAGGACGCGACGCTTGCTTTACAATAGATGAGCAAACATGGGCAACGTCCGATAAAGGAAAAAGATGGCAACGCTAAAAGACATTGCGACCGAAGCGGGTGTTTCGCTGGCGACGGTTTCCCGGGTGTTAAACGACGATCCCACCCTGAACGTAAAAGAAGAGACCAAGCATCGCATTCTCGAGATTGCGGAGAAGCTGGAGTATAAAAGCAGCAGCGCGCGTAAAACGCAGGTCCTACCCGTCGGCCATCATCATATCCTGGCGCTGTACAGCTACCAGCAAGAGCTGGAAATTAACGACCCTTACTATCTCGCCATTCGCCACGGTATTGAAACACAGTGCGAAAAGCTCGCTATCGAACTCACCAACTGCTATCTCAATAACACCCTGCCAGAGCTGAAAAAGGTCACTGGCGTATTGATTATCGGCCAGCCGACGCGCGAGCTGCGCGAAACCGCCAGCGCGCTGACCGACAATATCTGCTTTATTGATTTCCACGAAGCCGGCAGCCCGTACGATGCGGTGGATATCGACCTGGTACGTATCGCTAAAGAGGTGGTCGACTTCTTTATCCAGCAGGGCGCGTCGCGTATTGGATTTATCGGCGGCCAGGACCAGCCCGGCAAGGCCGATATTCGCGAAGTGGCGTTTGTGGAGTACGGTCAGTTGAAGGGCGTGGTTTCAGCCGATGATATCTGGCGCGGCGGTTTTTCCAGTTCTTCCGGTTATGAGCTGGCGAAGCAGATGCTGGCGCAAACGGAGTTTCCGCGGGCGCTGTTTGTCGCCTCGGACTCCATCGCCATCGGCGTGCTGCGCGCCATTCACGAACGCGGGCTGGCGATCCCGGAAGATATTTCGCTGATTAGCGTCAACGATATCCCCACCGCGCGCTTTACCTTCCCGCCGCTGTCAACGGTGCGGATCCACTCCGAAATGATGGGTAGTCAGGGGGTGAACCTGCTGATAGAGAAGGCCCGCGATGGCCGCGCCCTGCCGCTTAACGTTTTTGTTCCCAGCGTGTTGAAGCTGCGCGGCACCACCCGTTAATCCAACCACATCCCGGCGGCGCTACGCTTGGCCGGGCTACCGCTCCTGCCCGGAACGCCATTCTGTAGGTCGGATAAGGCGAAGCTGCTACCCGCATCTTGTTACCCGGCGGCGCTGCGCCTGGCCGGGCTACCAGCCCTGGTCGGAACGCCATTCTGTAGGTCGGGTAAGGCGAAGCCGCTACCCGACACAAAGCGGTTCATTTTGTGATCGAGTTAAAGTAAATCATCCCTGGCGATTTTATTTAGTAAAAGTTTTACTAAAATGAGTTTTATCTTATTAAGCCGTTCAGGGAGGCGATATGAATCGCTGGGAAAACCTTCAACTCACTCATGAAAACAGGCTGCCGCCGCGGGCGTATTTCTTCTCTTACGACTCACTGGCCCAGGCGCGGACCTTCGCCCGCGAAACCAGTAGCCGCTTCCTGTCCCTCAGCGGGCAGTGGAACTTCCGCTTCTTCACCAACCCGTTGCTGGTACCGGAGAGCTTTACCTCATGCTATCAGAACGAGTGGGGGCCGATTACCGTACCGGGCATGTGGCAGATGGAAGGCCACGGCCAGCTGCAGTACACCGACGAAGGTTTCCCCTTCCCCATCGACGTGCCCTATGTCCCGACCGATAACCCGACCGGCGCCTACCAGCGCCTGTTCACCCTCGGCGACGGCTGGCAGGGCAAACAAACCATCATCAAATTCGATGGCGTCGAAACCTATTTCGAAGTTTACGTTAACGGCCAGTACATCGGCTTTAGCAAAGGCAGCCGCCTGACCGCCGAGTTCGATATCAGCGCGGTGGTGCAAACCGGCGACAACCTGCTGTGCGTGCGCGTGATGCAGTGGGCGGACTCCACCTATATTGAAGATCAGGACATGTGGTGGTCGGCGGGCATTTTCCGCGACGTCTATCTGGTGGGGAAAAATCCGCTGCACGTGCAGGATTTCACCGTGCGCACCGATTTTAACGATGACTACATCGACGCGACCCTCTCCTGCCAGCTGACGCTGGAAAACCTGGCTCCGCAGACGGCGGCGGCGACGCTGGAATATACTCTGTTCGACGGCGAAAAGGCGCTTTATTCGGGCAACGTTGGTCAACTGCAGGTCAGCCAGCAGCTAAACACCGGCTTCACGATTGATGTGAGCGCGCCGCAGCAGTGGTCGGCGGAAAGCCCGTATCTCTATCATCTGGTGCTGACGTTAAAGAACGCCGCCGGCGAGGTGCTGGAAATCATTCCGCAGCGCGTCGGTTTCCGCGATATCAAAGTGCGTGACGGCTTGTTCTACATCAACAACCGCTACGTAATGCTGCACGGCGTAAACCGCCACGATAACGACCATCTGAAAGGCCGCGCGGTCGGCATGGATCGCGTGGAAAAAGATCTGCTGTTGATGAAGCAGCACAACATCAACTCGGTGCGCACCGCTCACTATCCGAACGACCCGCGTTTCTATGAAATGTGCGACATTTATGGGCTGTTCGTGATGGCGGAAACCGATGTGGAATCCCACGGTTTCGCCAACGTCGGCAACCTCAGCGCCATCACCGACGATCCGGCCTGGGAACATATCTACGTTGAGCGCATCGTGCGCCACGTTCACGCACAGAAAAACCATCCGTCTATCATCATCTGGTCACTGGGTAATGAATCCGGCTACGGCTGCAACATCCACGCTATGTACCACGCCACCAAAGCGCTGGATGATACCCGGCTGGTGCACTACGAAGAGGACCGCGATGCCGAAGTAGTGGATATTATCTCCACGATGTATACCCGCGTACCGCTGATGAACGAATTCGGCGAGCATCCGCATGAAAAACCGCGCATTATTTGCGAATACGCCCATGCGATGGGCAATGGTCCCGGCGGATTAACTGAATATCAGAACGTTTTTTACCAGCACGACTGTATCCAGGGCCACTACGTGTGGGAATGGTGCGACCACGGGATTCAGGCCACCGACGATAACGGCGCGGTGTGGTACAAATTCGGCGGCGATTACGGCGACTACCCGAACAACTACAACTTCTGCCTTGATGGGCTGATTTTCTCCGACCAAACGCCGGGGCCGGGCCTGCGCGAATATAAACAGGTCATCGCCCCGGTAAAAGTACAGGCGCGGGATATCTGCCGCGGCGAATTGCGGGTGGAAAACAAACTGTGGTTCTCCACTCTCGATGACTACACCCTGCGCGTAGAAGTCCGCGCCGAGGGCGAAACGCTCTCCAGCCAGTTGCTGAAAGTGAAAGACCTGGCGCCGAACAGCGGCCGCGACCTGCAAATCGCCCTGCCGCAACTCGACGAGCGTGAAGCTTTCGTCAACATCATGGTGACCAAAGATTCGCGCACCCCGTATAGCGAAGCCAATCACGATATCGCCGTCTATCAGTTCCCGCTTAAGGCGCGGACCGCCGCGCGAACTCCGCTGTTAAACGCCAGCGCCACCCCGCTGCAGATTGCCGATGAACGCCTGAACT
The DNA here is from genome assembly GCF_050600805.1 of Klebsiella sp. 141240. Classification (NCBI taxonomy): domain Bacteria; kingdom Pseudomonadati; phylum Pseudomonadota; class Gammaproteobacteria; order Enterobacterales; family Enterobacteriaceae; genus Klebsiella; species Klebsiella sp. 141240. Next base: position 496,494 of record NZ_JAQIRK010000001.1, read on the forward strand.
ACACCATCAGCGGCCATAACTTCCGCGTGGTATTCAGCAAGGTCAGCGGCAAACTCAGTGAATGGCAGGTCAACGGCGTCGATCAGGTAACCCGCGAGCCGAAGATTAACTTCTTCAAGCCAATGATTGACAACCATAAACAGGAATACGAAGGGCTGTGGCAGCCGGCCCACCTGCAGATAATGCAGGAGCATCTTCGCGAATTCAGCGCTGAAATAGAGGGCGAAACGGTGGTGATCACCACCCGCAGCGTGATTGCGCCGCCGGTGTTCGACTTCGGTATGCGCTGTACCTATCGCTGGCAGATTACCCCGCAGGGCCACATCAACGTTGAGCTGGCCGGCGAGCGCTACGGCGACTATCCGCACATCGTCCCGTGCATCGGCTTTATGCTGGGCATTAACGGTGAGTTCGACCAGGTGAACTACTACGGCCGCGGGCCGGGCGAGAACTACGCCGACAGCCAGCAAAGCAACATCATTGATATCTGGCATACCACCGTCGACGATATGTTCGTCAATTATCCATTCCCGCAGAACAACGGTAATCGTCAGCACGTGCGCTGGGCATCGTTCAGCGACCGCCACGGCAGCGGCCTGCTGGTCGTTCCGCGCAATCCGCTCAACGTCAGCGCTTGGCACTTTACGGCAGAAAACCTGCACGCCGCCCAGCACTGCAACGAACTGCAGCGCAGTGATGACATCACCCTGAATATCGATGCGCAACTGCTCGGCCTCGGCTCCAACTCCTGGGGCAGCGAAGTGCTGGATAGCTGGCGCGTCTGGCTCAACACCTTCAACTATGGCTTTACGCTGCTGCCGCTGGAGGGCGGATGCGGCACCTCGCAGGTACTGGCGAACCATAGCTTCGGCGCCGGTTTCTTTTCCCCCGTTGCACACAGCGAGGCTGAACAATGAGAATTCTCGATAATTTAGAACAGTTTAAGCAGGTTTATCATAGCGGCCGCAAATGGCAGCGCTGCGTGGAAGCCATCAATAACATCGACAACATCCGCCCGGGCGTGGCGCATTCCATTGGCGATTCGCTCTCCTATCGGGTGGAAACCGATAGTACGACCGATGCGCTATTTGTCGGCAACCGCCGCTACTTTGAGGTGCACTATTACCTGCAAGGGCAGCAGAAAATCGAGTTTGCCGCCAAAGAAAATCTGCAAACCGTCGCCTGCTACCGCGACGAAACCGATCGCGAATACCTGAAAGGGATCGGTGAAACGGTGAAGGTTCATGAAGGGCAGATGGTGATTTGCGATATCGACGAAGCCTACCGCTTTATCTGCGATGCGCCGGTAAAAAAAGTGGTGCTGCGAGTCACGGTTGAAGACGGCTACTTCCTCAATAAGTAAACCCGCGTTAAGCGACAAGGGAGGTCAACGGGTACGCCCGTTGGCCTTTCGGTTCCAGCCCGCTGCGGCGGGTAGATGAATGATTGGAGGACGTATGTCCGAATCTGTACGTGCCAAAATCGGCAAGTTCGCGCTGCTATCGATGGCCTTTACCGCCGTCTTTAACGTGCGAAATATCGTCAATAATAACATTGAGTTAGGGCTCAGTTCCGCGCCTATCTTCTTATTTGCCACTATCGTTTACTTTATCCCGTTCGTGTTTATCATCGCCGAATTCGTCTCGGCCAATAAACACTCTGAATCCGGGATGTACGCGTGGCTGAAGCAGCCGCTGGGCACCCGCGCCGCCTATCTTGGTTCCTTCCTCTACTGGTTTGTGAACCTGTTCTTTTTCCTCTCGCTATTGCCGAACGTGGTGGCCTACGCCTCGTATGCGATCACCGGTTACGCGATCCCCTTCTCGCCAATGGTGACCTCGCTTATCTCCATCGTGCTGTTCGCCATGGCCACCCACATTTCGACCAAGGGCGCGACCTGGCTGGGGAAAATTTCCGAATGTGTGGCCTACGGCGTGTTCGCTTTGTTCGCGATTTACGTCGTCGGCGCGCTGACCGCGCTGGGTTCCGGTCACGTCCCGGCGCAGCCGATTACCCTGGCGGCGATGGAGCCGACCATCAACTGGGCGACGCTCGGTATTATGTGCTGGATTTTCCAGGCCGCAGGCGGCGCGGAAACCGTTGCCGCCTACCTCAACGACACCAAGGGCGGGCAGAAATCCTTTATTAAAGTCATCATCACCGCCGGGGTGCTGATTGGCGGTATGTACGCCTTAGGTTCGCTGCTGGTTAACGTCTTTGTCGCCCGTGAAAACCTGACCTACGCTGGCGGAATGGTGGAAATCTTTACCGGTCTCGGCGCCTACTTCCACATTTCTGAAGCGCTGATGGGCCGCTTCGTCGGCATCATCCTGTTTATCGCTATCTTCGGCAGCATGATGATGTGGACCGCCGCGCCGGTCAAAATCCACTTCTCGGAAATCCCGAAGGGTATCTACGGCCAGAAAACCACCGAGCTGAACGCCCACGGCGTGCCGGTACGCGCCGCCTGGTGGCAGTTCCTGTTCGTTTTCCTGATGTTGATTGTTAACGGCTTCGGCTCCGCCAGCGTGCAGCAGATGATGAACACCGCCATTAATCTCACCGCCGGTACCGCCATGCTGCCGCCGCTGTTCATCATGGCCGCCTACTTCGTCTTCCGCTGGAAACACGATGACACGCCGCGCGACTTCCGTATGGGCTCAAGAAAAGTGGGCATGAGCATAGTCACCATGTTGATGGTCATTTTCGTCATCAGCATGACTGCTTCGGCCTTCCCGCCGGGCGTCGATCTGGTTAACGCTTTCTTTATCAACGTCTTTATGACCGCGGTCTTCTCCGGCCTGGCGTGGTGGTGGATCACCCGCTTTGAAAAAAAGCAGCAACGTCTGCGCGCCGCGGCGCCGGTTAACGCTGCTGCCGCCGGTAAATAACGTTCCTGTCGTCCCGTCAGCCCCTCGTCGGCTGGCGGGATTTTTTTATCCCTCGCCTGATTACGTATTACTCAACCTTTTTCGTGATCGAGTTAAAGCTATTCGGTTTCTTTACTTCTATTTACTAAAACTTTTACTAAAATCGACATTAATTCTTAACTACCTCTACCCTACAAACAACACAACCCCCTTCAGCGACCCTCTGAAGGACAATGTGTGGAGATGTGTTATGTCTGATACTAAACGTAATACCATCGGCAAGTTCGGCCTGTTATCGCTAACCTTTGCCGCCGTTTACAGTTTCAATAACGTCATCAACAACAATATCGAACTGGGGCTGGCGTCGGCGCCGATGTTCTTCCTCGCCACCCTGTTCTACTTCATTCCGTTTTGCCTGATTATCGCCGAGTTCGTATCACTGAATAAAAACTCCGAGGCCGGAGTTTACGCCTGGGTGAAAAGTTCGCTCGGCGGCCGTTGGGCGTTTATCACCGCCTATACCTACTGGTTCGTAAACCTGTTTTTCTTCACCTCGCTGCTGCCGCGCGTAATCGCCTATGCCTCTTACGCCTTCCTCGGCTACGAATACATTCTGACGCCGTTCGCCACCACCGTGTTGAGCATGGCGCTGTTCGCTTTCTCCACCTGGATCTCCACCAACGGCGCGAAAATGCTGGGGCCTATCACCTCCGTCACCTCATCGCTGATGCTGCTGCTGACGCTCTCTTATATTCTGCTGGCCGGTACCGCGCTGGCGGGCGGCGTACAGCCAGCGGATCCGATCACCGTCGAGGCGATGATCCCTAACTTCAACTGGGCGTTCCTCGGTATTACCACGTGGATCTTTATGGCGGCGGGCGGCGCGGAATCGGTGGCGGTGTACGTCAACGATGTGAAAGGCGGCTCTAAATCCTTCGTCAAAGTGATCATTCTCGCCGGGATCTTTATCGGCGTGCTGTACTCGATCTCCTCCGTACTGATCAACGTCTTCGTCAGCAGCAAAGAGCTGAAGTTTACCGGCGGATCGGTGCAGGTGTTCCACGGCCTGGCGGCTTATTTTGGCCTGCCGGAAATTCTGATGAACCGCTTCGTCGGCCTCGTTTCGTTTACCGCGATGTTTGGCTCGCTGCTGATGTGGACCGCCACCCCGGTTAAAATTTTCTTCTCGGAAATTCCCTCCGGCATCTTTGGTAAAAAAACCGTCGAGCTCAATGAGAACGGCGTCCCGGCGCGCGCGGCCTGGATCCAGTATCTGATCGTCATTCCGCTGATGATCATCCCGACGTTGGGATCCAACACCGTGCAGGATCTGATGAACACCATCATCAACATGACCGCCGCCGCTTCCATGCTGCCGCCGCTGTTCATCATGCTGGCCTACCTCAACCTGCGCCGCAAGCTCGACCATCTGCCGCGCGATTTCCGCATGGGCTCGCGTACTACCGGCATCGTGGTGGTATCCATGCTGATTGTGATTTTCGCCATCGGTTTCGTCGCCTCAACCTTCCCAACCGGCGGCAACATCCTGACCATTATTTTCTACAACGTCGGCGGGATCGTGATTTTCCTTGGCTTCGCGTGGTGGAAATACAGCAAATACGTCAAAGGATTAACCCAGGAACAACAACAAATAGAAGCGGCTCCGGCTTCCCATACCTCTTAAATACCTTAAAAAAATGAAAACTCACACTTACTTATACGGGGCACTCGTTGCCCTGGCTTTTTGCGTCCCTGCGGCGGCCGCTGAGACCGTCCATCCGGCCGAGCACGACGATACCAAAACGCCGGAATTAACCACCACCTCCTATCGCTTTTACGGCGAGTTGGGGGTTGGCGGTTACATGGATTTAGAAGGCGAGGACAAACATAAATACAGCGATGGCACCTATATCGAGGGCGGGCTGGAGGTCAAAAACGGCCACTGGTTCGGGCTGATCTACGGCGAAGCCTGGACGGTACAGGCCGATAGCCAGGGCAATGCCTGGACGCCCGGCCACAGCTGGGGCGGCGTGGAAGGCGGCCTTAACCGCCTCTATGGCGGCTATAAAACCGATAACAACACCGAGATCATGCTCAGCCTGCGCCAGGACTCGTCGCTGGACGACCTGCAGTGGTGGGGCGACTTTACCCCCGATCTGGGTTATGTGATCCCCAATACCCGCGACATCATGTACGCGCTGAAGGTACAAAACCGCAGCGGCGATTTCCGCTATAGCGTCACCGCCACGCCGGCCGGGCATCACGATGAAAGCAAGGCCTGGCTGCACTTCGGCAAATATGATCGCTATGACGATAAGTACACCTACCCGGCAATGGTCAACGGCTACGTGCAGTACGACATCGTCAAAGATGTCACCTGGATGAACGGCCTTGAAGTGACCGACGGCACCGGACAGCTATTCCTGACCGGCGTTCTGTCGCCCAATCTGGCCTTCCGCGCCTGGCACCATACCGGCCGCGCCAAAGGGCTGGATGTTCCCGGCAGTGAAACCGGCTTTATGGCCAGCGCCATGTATGAAGCCTTAAGCGGGCTCTACTTCTCCACCGCATACAGCTACGCCAAACACCGCCCGGACCACGCCGCTGATGAAACCACCGCATTTATGCAATTTGGCATCTGGTACGAATACGGCGGCGGGCGTTTCGCCACCGCCGCCGACAGCCGTTTTTACACCAGCAACGCCAGCGGCGACCCGAGCGACAAAATTTTCCTGATGCAATACTTCTACTGGTAACAAGGAGCCGAGATACCATGAACCTCACCACTACGCTGACGCCGCTGGCCTGCGCGCTGATGCTGAGTTTTTCCGCCCACGCCGTCACCGCGCAGGCGTTTAAAAACGTCATCGACCGCAGCGGCGCGCCGCAGTATATGCAGGATTTCGACGCCGACGACCACCAGCGCTTCAACCCCTTTTTCGACCTCGGGGCGTGGCACGGCCACCTGCTGCCCGACGGCCCGGCGACCATGGGCGGCTTCCCCGGCCCGGCGCTGCTGACCGAAGAGTACATCAACTTTATGGCCACCAACTTCGATCGCCTGACGGTGTATCAGAACGGCAAAAAAGTCGATTTCACCCTGCAGGCCTGGAGCCTGCCCGGCGCGCTGAAACAAACGCTGACCGCCCCCGGCGTGAAGGTGGAGATGACGCTACGCTTCGCCAGCGCCCACACTTCACTGCTGGAGACCAAAATCACCAGCAACACACCGCTGAAGCTGGTGTGGGATGGCGAACTGCTGGAAAAACTGGCCGCCAAAGAGGGTAAAGCGCTATCGAACAAAACCATTGATGAAGCCTTCCCGGACTATCAGCGCCGTCTGAGCGCCACGCCCGACGGCCTGACGGTCAGCTTTGGCAAGGTTCGCGCCGCCTCCGACCTGATGACCTCCGGCGAATCGCAGTATCAGATCCACCGTTCGCTGGTAACCGAGACCCGTATCGACGGCCACCGCTTTACCAGCAGCGCGGAGATCCGCGGCTCCACCACCCTCTACACCACCTATTCGCACCTGCTCACCGCGGAGCAAGCGCGGCGGGAAAAAGCGCAGATCCGCGATATTCTGGCGCGGCCGGCTTACTATCTCACCGCCTCCGAACAGCGCTGGGACGGCTATCTGCAAAAAGGGCTCAGCAACCCCGACGCTACCGCCGAACAGACCCGTGTTGCGGTGAAAGCCATTGAGACGCTCAACGGCAACTGGCGCGCGCCGGGCGGCGCGGTGCATTACCACACCGTCACCCCATCCGTGACCGGCCGCTGGTTCTCCGGCAACCAGACCTGGCCGTGGGATACCTGGAAACAGGCCTACGCCATGGCCCACTTCAACCCGGATATCGCCAAAGAGAATATCCGCGCCGTCTTCTCCTGGCAGATTAAAGCCAATGATAAGGTGCGCCCGCAGGATGCCGGATTTGTGCCCGACCTGATTGCCTGGAACCTGAGCCCTGAGCGCGGCGGCGACGGCGGCAACTGGAACGAACGCAACACCAAGCCAAGCCTCGCGGCCTGGTCGGTAATGGAGGTGTATAACGTCACCAAAGATAAAGCGTGGCTGGAAGAGATGTATCCGAAGCTGGTGGCCTATCACGACTGGTGGTTGCGCAATCGCGACCATAACGGTAACGGCGTGCCGGAATATGGCGCGACCCGCGATAAGGCGCACAACACCGCCGACGGCGCCATGCTGTTCACGGTGAAAAAAGGGCAAACCGAGCAGACGCTTTCCGGCCTTAGCGCCTACGAACAGGTGACGGCCAAAGGCGATTACGACAGCCTCGAAATTCCGGCGCAGGTAGCGGCGTCGTGGGAGTCCGGGCGCGACGATGCGGCGGTATTTGGTTTTATCGATAAAGAACAGCTGGATAAATACGTCGCCAACGGCGGCAAACGCAGCGACTGGACGGTGAAATTCGCCGAAAACCGCGACCGTGACGGCAACCTGCTGGGGTATTCGCTGCTCCAGGAATCGGTCGATCAGGCCAGCTATATGTACAGCGATAACCACTATCTGGCGCAGATGGCGACGATTCTTGGCAAAGCGGAGGAAGCAAAGCGCTATCAGGCGCTGGCGGCGAAGCTGGCGGATTATATCAATACCTGCATGTTCGACCCGCAGACTCGTTTCTATTACGACATTCGTATCGAAGAACAACCGCTGGCCAACGGCTGCGCCGGTAAACCGATCGTCGAGCGCGGCAAAGGGCCGGAAGGCTGGTCGCCGCTGTTTAATGGCGCGGCGACGCAACAACATGCTGACGATGTGGTTTCGGTGATGCTCGACCCGAAAGAGTTCAACACCTTTGTGCCGCTGGGTACCGCCGCGCTGACCAACCCGGCCTTTGGCGCCGATATTTACTGGCGCGGACGAGTGTGGGTGGATCAGTTCTGGTTCGGCCTGAAGGGAATGGAGCGCTACGGCCATCGCGATGAGGCGCTGAAGCTGGCGGACGCCTTCTTCCAGCACGCCAAAGGATTAACCGCCGATGGCCCGATTCAGGAGAACTACAATCCGCTGACTGGCGCCCAGCAGGGCGCGCCCAACTTCTCATGGAGCGCGGCGCATTTATATATGTTGTATAACGAGTTTTTCCGTAAGCCTTAGCGTTTTCCCCTCACCCTAACCCTCTCCCACAGGGAGAGGGAACCTCACACCGCCGGTAACAAGCCGATAAAGCTGCGTTTCTGCCGCGGCTGCGACATCATCTCCTCCAGCTTTTCGACGCAGGCTAAATAGTGCGGCGTCTTCTTATGCGCCAGCACCGCCTCATCGTCTTTATAGGCTTCGTAGATAAAAAAGCGAGTTTTCACCTCGGGATCCTGCAGGACATCAAAGCGCAGGTTGCCCGGTTCCCGCAGCGCGCCTTCGTGGTTGGCACGAAACACCTCGAGAAATTCATCCACCCGCTCGGGTTTAATATTGATCTCCACCAGCGTGACGTTCATTTCAGCTCTCCCTGTTTTTCTTCCTGCCAGAACTGATACGCTTCGCGGGCGTTCAGATTCTCATGCACCACCTTTTTCACCGCCTTCAGCATCGCGCGCGGGGCGCTGGACTGGAAGATATTGCGCCCCATATCCACCCCGGACGCCCCCTGGTCGATCGCCCGCCAGCACATCTCCAGCGCCTCATGCTCCGGCAGTTTTTTACCGCCGGCGATGACGATCGGCACCGGACAGCTGGCGGTTACTTTTTCAAAGCCTTCCTCAACGAAATAGGTCTTCACAAACTGCGCCCCCATTTCGGCGGCAATCCGGCTGGCCAGCGAGAAGTAGCGCGCGTCGCGGGTCATCTCTTTGCCGACGCCGGTAACCGCCAGAACCGGCATACCGTAGCGATTACCGGCATCCACCAGTTTGATGATGTTATTGATCGACTGATGTTCGTATTCGCTGCCGATATAGACCTGCGCCGCCACCGCGCAAACGTTGAGACGCAGCGCGTCTTCCATCGCCACCGCCACGCATTCGTTGGAGAGTTCGCTCAAAATCGAATTACCGCCGGAGGCGCGCAGCACCACCGGCTTATTGGTGGCCGCCGGTACCTGGCTGCGCAATACGCCGCGGGTGCACATCAGCACGTCGGTGTCGGCAAACAGCGGCGCAATCGACAGGTCGATACGCTCAAGCCCGGTCGTTGGCCCCTGGAAGTAGCCGTGATCGAAGGCCAGCATCACCGTGCGATTGCTGTGCGGATTAAAGATGCGCGCCAGCCGCGACTGCATGCCCCAATCTAGCGAGCCGCAGCCTTTCAGGGTATACAGCGTGTTCTGCTGCGGGCGGTCGATACCGAAGTCCTTACCCTCTTTGATGTCGTCTAAATCAGCCATCTCATCCTCCGTCAGAAGTCGTAGTTGTTGATGTTCTCTTTGCTGAACACCACGCGTTCCGGCAGCAGCACGATACCGTTGCCCTTCGCCTCATACTGGTAACCCTGTACGCTGTTCGGCTCGACCTTAAGCGGGCCGATATCTTTCACCTCAACGCTGTCGCCTACGTTAAGATCGCCCTTTTTCAGCAATCGATCGGCGACGTTAACCGCAATTTTGCCCTGCTGAACCACATCCCACAGACCAAAGGCTTTCACCGTGCCGCGCTCAACGTACGGGCGCATCACGTTCGGTGTACTAAAGCCGACGATCGCCACGCCCTGACGCTTGAGGTTCTCCGCCGCCTGCGCCGCCGCCGGCAGCGCATTGGCATCCGGCGCGATAATGGCGTCGAGATCCGGATACGCTTTTAAGATCCCCTCGGCGGTTTGCAGCGATTTGGTGGCATCGTTATAGCCAAACTGGGTGGTGACGATTTGCCACTGCGGATGCTCTTTTTCGATTTTGGCTTTGGCTTCCTTCACCCACTGGTTCTGGTCGGTCACCGTCGGGCTGGAGTAGAAAAACGCCACTTTGGCGGCAGGTTTGCTGACCTGCTTTTCCGCCATCTCGACCAGCAGGCCGCCGAGCTGCTGCGGCGTGCCCTGGTTGATATAGATGCTGCGGCACTCCGGCTTGGTATCGGAATCCCAGGTCAGGACTTTCACCCCGCGCTGCATCGCCCGCTTCAGCGCCGGACACAGGCCGTCCGGCGAGACGGCGGAGACGATAATCGCGTTGTAGCCCTGGTTGACGAAGTTGTTGATAAGCTGCACCTGGCCGGAGACACTGGGCTCGGTGGGACCGTCATAGGTGACATCCACGCCCAGCGCTTTCCCCGCCTCTTTCGCGCCGTTGCCGCCGCTGGTAAAGAAGCCGACGCCGACCAGCTTAGGAATAAAGGCGATGCGGTCCGCCGCCTGGGCGGTGACTACGCTCATCGCCAACGCCAGCACGATCAGTTTTAATTTCATTTTATGCTCCGATTGTTTTATGCGAGAAAAGACGCCGCCAGGTCGCGCGCCCCCATTCACGGTGCAGGCTCAGCGAACGCCCCATCACCACCACAACCAACAGCGCCCCTGACAGCGCGCTCGACACCTGGTTGGGGATGCCGACCATCTGTAAACCCTGTTGCAGATACCCCACCAGCAACGCCGCCAGCGCGGTACCCAGTATCGATCCCGAACCGCCGTATATATTGGCCCCGCCGAGCACCGCCGCGGTCAGCGCCGGCATCAGCAGGTCGCGGCCTAAATCCGAACGCGCCGAACCGAAATAGGAGACCATCACCAGCGCCGCGACCGCCGAGGCGACGCCAACCAGGCCATACAGCACGTACGGGATGCCGTTCACCGACAGCGCGGCATAGCGCGCGGCGCGCGAATTTTGCCCGAGTAAAAAGAGATGGCGGCCAAAGCGACCGCGATGGGCCAGCAGCCAGAAGAAAAAGGTGATAATCGCGAACAGCACTAGCGGTAGCGGCAGTCCGGTGAAAGTTAAATTGGCGAAGGCGGTGAAGCTATCGGGGAAGCCGCCAATCCCCTCGTAACCGGTCGCGCCGGCCATGCCGGAAAGCAGCAGCGCGCCGCCGCCGTACAGATACAGCGTCCCGAGGGTGATCACCAGCGGGCTGATGCCGGTGTAGTGAATCAGCGCGGCGTTGAGTAACCCGCACAGCAGCCCCAATAGCAACGTCAGCGATACCGCCAGCCACAGCGGCCAGCCCGCCTGGGTCATCACCCCGAGGGCGATGGCGCACAGGCCGATGGTCGAGCCCAGCGAAATATCGATCCCGCCGCTGATGATCACCAGCGTCAGCGGCAGCGCGACGATGCCGATGCAGATAAAGTCGCTGGTGCTAAAGAGCAGCATATTGAGATCCAGCATGCGCGGATTCAACGCGCCGAATAGCAGGATTTCCGCGATCAGTAACGCCAGCAGCGCGCTTTCCCAGTTAAGCTTCAGCTTCATTTAAGCCACCTCTTTGCTTTTGCGTTCGGGAAAGCGGGCAATCTGTTTGCCCCCTTTGTTACCGGGCTGGAAACGGCTGTACTTTAGCGCCCGTTGATGGCGGGCCAGCGCCTGGCGCAGGCGGCCATCAAGCACCAGCACGCCGAGCAGCACCAGGCCGGCGATAAAGTCATTCCACCAGGCGGGAAGGCGGAACAGCACCAGCACGGTGTCGATTTGGGTGAGGAAAAAGGCGCCGAGAAACGCGCCGAGCAGCGTACCGGTGCCGCCGAGCAGCGAGATCCCGCCCAGTACGCAGGCGGCGATGGCTTTCATCTCCAGCCCGCTGCCGGTCTGATTAGGCACAAAACCAATTTGCGCGGCGAAGACGATCCCAGCGCAGGCCGCCAGCATGCCGTTGAGGGTAAAGGCCAGCATCCGCGTGCGGTTGACCGCCACGCCCAGCTGACGCGCGGCGGCGAGATTATCGCCAACGGCGTAAAAATCACGACCAAAGGCGGTGCGCGACAGCAGCCAGCCGCCCGCCAGCAGCAGCGCCAGCACCAGCCAGCCCAGCGGCGACACGCCAATAAACGCGGGCTCCGAGAGCGATTTCAGGCTGTCGGGCAAGCCCTCGATCCATTTCCCGCCGGTCCACAGCAACATCACTCCGCGATACAACCCCAGCGTACCGAGCGTCGCGACGATCGCCGGAATGCGCAGCCCCACGACCAGCAGGCCGTTAAAAGCCCCGGCCAGCGCGCCAATCGTCAGCGCGAAGGCGATAGCCGTCGCCAGCCCGTAACCGTTGTTCAGCGCCACGCCGACGGCGATGGCGCACAGCCCAACGGTCGAGCCTACCGACACATCAATATTGCGGGTCAGCATCACCAGCGTCGCGCCCAATGCCAGCAGGCAGAGGATCTGCGAGCTGGCGAAAATCATCGCCAGGGTCTGCAGGCTGAAATAGGCTGGATTGAGCGCCACCAGCACGATAAAAAGCGCCACGATGGCAAAGAAGGCGCTCAGTTCGCGATTCTTCAGTAACGTTTTCATGCCTGCCCTCCGAAGGCCAGGGTCATCATGCGATCGACGGTCACCGCCTGCCGCGCCAGCTCGCCGCTGTAGCGGCCCTGATGCATCACCAGCACCCGGTCGGCAAGGCCGACGAACTCATCCAGATCGGAGGAGATCATCAGCACCGCCACGTTTTGCGCGGCAACGCTTTTTAGCAGTTGATAGATATCGGCGCGGGCTGAGACATCCACGCCGCGCGTCGGCTCATCGACAATCAGCAGCAACGGATTAGCTTCCAGACAGCGAGCCAGCAGTACCTTCTGCTGGTTGCCGCCAGAGAGCGTGCGCACCGGCCGATCGCCATCGGCCAGCTTGATCCCCAGCGCCCGGTGATAGCGCTCAACCACCGCCGCCTCCCGTTTCCCCTGCTGCCACCATGACGGCTGATTGAACATCACCGTGTTCCAGCGCACCGGCGCATCAAGAAACAGCCCCGAGACCTGACGGTCTTCCGGCAGATAAACCAGTCCGCTGGCCAACCTGGCGCGGGTGCTGTCGCGGCTAATCTCGCGGTTCTCCAGCCAGATCCGCCCGGCGCGCGGTGGGCGCAGGCCGTATAGGGTTTCGGCAAATTCGGTGCGCCCGGATCCCACCAGCCCGGCCAGACCGACGATCTCTCCGGCGCGGATCTCCAGATTGAGATCGATAAAACCTTCTCCGGTGAGATCTTCCACCCGCAGCACGGGAAAGTCCTGCGGTTGCGTACGGCGGTTACCCGGTAGCGACAGCCACAGCTTTTGCGTGTCGCTCAGCGTATGGTCGCGGCTGACCGGCGTCATCGCGTTAATCAGTTGCTCGTCGCGGTATGCCGCGGTCTCGCCGCTCAGCACCACCGCGCCGTCGCGCATCACCGAAATATGGCTGGCAAGCTGGCGGATTTCGGGCAATTTGTGTGAGATAAAGACGATCCCAACGTCCAGCGCCTGTAACGCGCGGATCTGGCTAAAGAGCCTCTCGGTTTCACCCGGCGTTAAAGAGGCGGTGGGTTCATCCAGGATCAGGATCCTGGCCTCGCGCATCAGCCCGCGCAGGATCTCGACCATCTGTTGATCGGCCACTTCGAGCGTGCTGGCGCTGGCATCGAGGTTGATCTGGCAGTTCAGCTGCTGCAGTTTGTCCTGCAACCGCGCGGCGGTATCCGCCCGCTTCGGCAGGCGGAAGAGAATGTTCTCGCGCACGCTGAGGTTGGGAAACAGCATCGGCTCCTGCGGCACCAGATAGATGCCAAGCTGGTGCGCCAGCGCCGGGCTGAGGCGCGCAAACGCGCGGTCGCCGATCGTCAGTTCACCGCTGTCCGGCGTTTCAACACCGGCGATGATCTTCATCAGCGTCGATTTACCCGCGCCGTTCCCCCCCATCAGCGCATGCACCTGTCCCGCGCCTAGCGTGAAATCGATGCCTTTCAGCACCGCAACGCCGGAGAACTGTTTGCAAATCTGGCGAGCTTCAAGCAGTGGCTTCATCGTCGCGCCTCGATTGAACAAATGATTTTTAGATTTAATAATGTTCAAAAGCGTAGACCGTGAACTATATTTACAACCGTGCGAAGATCACAGTTTGGCGCTTTAGATCGTCAGGAAAAAAGGCGCCAGCGATGAAAGATCCATTTTGCCAGTCGGCTCACACTTTCCGACCGCGCAATAGCGAACATATGATCTAAATTTTTATAAGAGTTCAATTTATGAGCGAAAAACGCATTACGGAAGAGAACCGCTACGCCGGGCTGGCGTTAGCCGAGGAAGAGCTGGTGGCGCGGGTGGCGTGGTGCTACTACCACGACGGCCTGACGCAAAATGACATCGGCGAGCGTTTAGGGTTGCCGCGACTGAAGATTTCTCGCCTGCTGGAGAAAGGCCGTCAGTCCGGGGTGATCCGCGTGCAGATCAACTCGCGCTATGAGGGCTGTCTGGCGCTGGAAAGTGAACTCCAGCAGCGTTTTGGCCTCAAGATTGCCCGCGTGCTGCCGGCGCTCAACACCCCGCCGATGAATACCCGGCTGGGTATCGGCGCGGCGCAGTCTCTGATGGGCATTCTGCAACCGGGGCAATTATTGGCAGTCGGTTTCGGCGAAGCCACCATGAGCTGCCTGCAGCATCTCAGCGGCTTTATCGGCTCGCAGCAGGTGCGGCTGGTGACCCTCTCCGGCGGCGTCGGCCCCTATATGACCGGCATCGGCCAGCTTGATGCCGCCTGCAGCGTCAGCATTATTCCGGCGCCGCTGCGGGTCTCTTCGGCGGAGGTCGCCGAGATCCTGCGACGCGAGTCGAGCGTGCGCGACGTGATGCTGGCGGCGACGGCGGCGGACGCGGCGGTGGTTGGCATTGGCGCCATCGATCAGCGGCGGGACGCCACCATTTTACGCTCCGGCTATATCAGCGAGGGCGAACAGCTGATGTACGCGCGCAAAGGCGCGGTCGGCGACATTTTAGGTTATTTCCTGCAGGCCGACGGCCGGCCGGTAGAAGGACTGGAGATCCATCGGGAACTGCTCGGCGTAACCCTGGATGAGCTGGCGCAGCTGCCAACCATCGTCGGCGTCGCCGGGGGAGAACAAAAAGCGCAGGCGATTCATGCCGCTCTGATCGGCAAGCGCATTAATGGCCTGGTAACGGAAGAGACAACAGCACGCGCGGTGCTCGCACTGGCCTCCTGACGGCCTGGCGCCGCGCGACAACAGCGAGGCGCATGTCATGAGTTACCTGTTAGCGTTAGATGCCGGGACCGGCAGCATTCGGGCGGTCATTTTCGATCTTAATGGCCGCCAGCTGGCGGTAGGCCAGGCCGAATGGAAACACCTGAGCGTCGATAACGTCCCCGGCTCAATGGAGTTCGACCTTACCACCAACTGGCAGCTGGCCTGCCAGTGCATTCGCCAGGCGCTCGACGCCGCCCGGCTCTCTGCCGCCGACATTCAATCCGTCGCCTGCTGTTCGATGCGCGAAGGGATCGTCCTCTATGACCGCAACGGCGAGGCCATCTGGGCCTGCGCCAACGTCGATGCCCGCGCCAGCCGCGAAGTGGCGGAGCTTAAGGAGATCCACGACTATCGTTTTGAATCCGAGGTATACGAGGTCTCGGGACAAACCCTGGCGCTTAGCGCCATGCCGCGCCTGCTGTGGCTGGCGCACCACCGCCCCGATATCTACCGCAAAGCGGCAACCATCACCATGATCAGCGACTGGCTGGCGGCGAAGCTATCCGGCGAGCTGGCGGTCGACCCGTCAAACGCCGGCACCACCGGCATGCTCGACCTGTTCAGCCGCGACTGGCGCCCGGCGCTGCTGGATATGGCCGGGCTGCGCGCCGATATGCTGTCGCCGGTCAAAGAGACCGGTACCCTGCTGGGCGCCGTCACCGAAGCGGCGGCGCAGCAGAGCGGCCTGCGCGCCGGGACACCGGTGGTGATGGGCGGCGGCGACGTCCAGCTCGGCTGCCTGGGTCTTGGGGTGGTGCGCGCAGGGCAAACCGCGGTACTCGGCGGCACTTTCTGGCAGCAGGTGGTCAACCTGCCGCAGGTGCGTACCGATCCGCAGATGAATATTCGCGTCAATCCTCATGTCATTCCCGGCATGGCGCAGGCGGAATCGATCAGTTTCTTTACCGGGCTGACCATGCGCTGGTTTCGCGACGCCTTCTGCGCTGAAGAAAAACTGATTGCCGAGCGGCTCGGCGTCGATGCCTATTCGCTGCTGGAGGAGATGGCCAGCCGCGTGCCCGCCGGTTCCCACGGCGTGATGCCTATTTTTTCCGACGCCATGCACTTTAAGCAGTGGTACCACGCCGCGCCGTCGTTTATTAACCTCTCCATCGATCCGGAAAAGTGCAATAAAGCGACCCTGTTCCGCGCGCTGGAGGAGAACGCGGCGATTGTCTCCGCCTGCAACCTGGCCCAGATTTCGCAGTTCTCCGGGGTAACATTCGAGAGCCTGGTGTTTGCCGGCGGCGGCTCTAAAGGCGCGCTGTGGAGCCAGATCCTCAGCGACGTCACCGGCCTGCCGGTGCGGGTGCCGGTCGTCCGCGAAGCCACCGCTCTGGGCTGCGCCATCGCCGCCGGAACCGGCGCCGGACTGTATGGCGATATGGCCAGTACAGGAGAACGGTTAGTGAGCTGGCACCGCGAGTTCACCCCAAATCCGCAGCATCGCGAGCTGTATCAGGAGATGATGAGCAAGTGGCAGACGGTGTACGCCGATCAGCTTGGCCTTGTCGATAGCGGGCTGACAACATCGATGTGGCAGGCACCGGGCCTGGAGCGCCGCCAGCGCGTAGCGTCTTCCCCGTCACCCTAACCACCGGTACCGATCCGCCTTTCCCCCTCTCCCTTTGGGAGAGGGCCGGGGTGAGGGACAACGTGTTCCGTTCTTTGAATCCCATCACAATCACCGCACTCCCCTTTTCCCTTTTTCTCCGCGACGGCTAAATTAGTAACTCATCCGACCACATAACAATAATTTTACATTGGAAGCCACTATGAGCCGCTATCCGTCGCTTTTCGCCCCGCTTGAGCTGGGCTTCACAACGCTCAAAAACCGCGTGTTGATGGGCTCAATGCACACCGGCCTGGAAGAGTTACCGGACGGCGCGCAGCGGCTGGCCGCCTTTTACGCCGAACGCGCCCGTCACGGCGTGGCGCTGATCGTCACCGGCGGCATCGCTCCGGCGCCTTCCGGGGTGACCATGGCCGGCGGCGCGGTACTCAACGATGCCAGCCATCTGGCGCACCATCGCCATATTACCGACGCGGTCCATCAGGAAGGCGGCAAAATCGCCCTGCAGATCCTGCATACCGGGCGCTACAGCTACCAGCCCGCGCTAGTGGCCCCCTCGGCGCTACAGGCGCCGATTAACCGTTTTACGCCCCATGAACTGAGCCACGATGAGATCCTGACGCTGATTGATGATTTTGCCCACTGCGCCCAGCTGGCGCGCGAAGCGGGCTATGACGGCGTTGAAGTGATGGGCTCTGAGGGCTATCTGATTAACGAATTTCTCGCCACGCGCACCAACCAGCGCGACGACCACTGGGGCGGCGATTATGCCAGGCGCATGCGTTTCGCCGTAGAGGTGGTTAAGGCGGTGCGCCAGCGCGCCGGCCACGATTTCATTATCATCTACCGCCTGTCGATGCTCGATCTGGTCAACGGCGGCAGCACGCTGGCGGAAGTCACCGAACTGGCCAAAGCGATTGAAGCGGCGGGGGCGACAATTATCAACACCGGGATTGGCTGGCACGAAGCGCGCATTCCGACCATCGCCACGCCGGTACCGCGCGGAGCTTTCAGCTGGGTCACCCGCAAGCTGAAGGGCGCGGTGTCGATCCCGTTGATCACCACCAACCGCATCAACGATCCGCAGGTCGCAGAGGATATTCTCGCCCGCGGCGATGCCGATATGGTATCGATGGCCCGCCCTTTCCTTGCAGACGCTGAATTTATGTCGAAAGCGCAGCGCGATCGCGCCGGGGAGATTAATACCTGCATCGGTTGCAACCAGGCGTGTCTCGATCGGATCTTCGTCGGCAAAGTCACCTCCTGTCTGGTCAACCCGCGCGCCTGTCATGAAACCCTGATGCCGGTCCAGCCCGCCAACGCGCCTAAACGGTTGGCGGTCGTCGGCGCCGGGCCTGCCGGTCTGGCCTTCGCCGTTAACGCCGCCGCCCGTGGTCATCACGTCACGTTGTTCGATGCGCTCTCTGAGATCGGCGGCCAGTTTAATATCGCCAAACAGATCCCCGGCAAAGAGGAGTTTCACGAGACGTTGCGTTACTACCGCACCATGCTCGATCTTCATGGTGTCGATCTACGCCTGAACACCCGCGTCACGGCAGACGATCTGCTGGCGTTCGATGAGACGATCCTCGCCACCGGTATCGCCCCGCGCCTGCCGGCGATCGACGGGATCGAACATCCCAAAGTGCTGAGCTATCTGGATGTCTTGCGCGATAAAGCGCCGGTTGGCGCGAAGGTGGCGATTATCGGCTGCGGCGGCATCGGCTTCGACACCGCGATGTATTTAAGCCAGTCGGGTGCGGCCACCAGCCAGGATATCGGCGAGTTCTGCCGCGAATGGGGTATCGATACCAGCCTGAAAACGGCGGGAGGGCTGAGTGCTGAAGGCCCACAGTTGAGTAAAAGCCCGCGACAGATTGTGATGCTACAGCGCAAAGCCAGCAAACCGGGCGAAGGGCTCGGCAAAACCACCGGTTGGATCCACCGCGCGACGCTGCTGGCGCGCGGCGTGAAAATGATCCCGGCGGTCAGCTATGAAAAGATCGATGATGAAGGATTACACGTCACTATCGGCGGCGAGCGCCAACTGTTGGCGGTCGATCAGGTAATTATCTGCGCCGGTCAGGAACCGCGCCGCGAGCTGGCGGAACCGCTGCGCGCGGCGGGGAAAACGGTGCATTTAATCGGCGGTTGCGACGTGGCGGCGGAGCTGGATGCGCGCCGGGCGATTGCCCAGGGCACAAAACTGGCGCTGGCGATTTAGCGGTGTCCCGGGGGCGGCGCGATGCGTCTTCCCCGGGCTACCACGATAATCCCGGACGGTAGCCCGGCTAAAGCGACAGTCGGTAGCCCGGCTAAGGCGACATCCGCAAGCCGGGGGAAGCAGCGACATGCATCAGCGCTGCTTACGCACCTTCGTTGCTTTCAAAATGACAAACTTATTGTTCGTCGCAATGGTCGTGCAATTACCAAAAGCGCGCTTCAGCTTACGGAAGTAATCAAGGTGGCGGTTGCCGACGACGTACAGCTCGCCGCCGTATTTCAGGCTGCGGCGGGCATCGTTAAACATCTGCCAGGCAATATGGTCGGTAATAGCGTGCTGCTGATGGAACGGCGGATTACACAGAATCGCCGTAAAGCGGTCGGGCTCAATGCCGGAAAGCGAATTGTTGACCATGAATTCACAGCGTTCGATATCGTCCGGCAGATTGCGCTCGACGTTCAAACGGCTGGAAGCCACCGCCATGTGCGACTCATCGGTGAACATCACGCTGGCGTTTGGGTTTTGCGCCAGCGCCTGCAGGCCAATCACCCCGTTGCCGCAGCCGAGATCGGCGATCTCGCCTTCTAAATCAGACGGTAAATGCTGTAGGAAGAAACGCGCGCCGATATCCAGGCCACTGCGGGCAAAAACGTTGGCATGGTTATGGATGGTCCACGGCGTGCCGTCCAGCTTCCAGCTGTAGGTTTGCGGCGCTTCGGCAAGCTTAGGGGCGGTGAAAACGCAGTGGATCAGACGCGCTTTTTTCCACGCCAGCGAAGTGGTGGTGGTACCGAGGATTTTTTCAAACAGCGCCAGCGTCGAGTTGTGCACATCTCGGGCTTTCGCCGCGGCGATAATGCGGGTTTCCGGCGTCACCACTTCGCGCAGCGCGCGCAGCTGCTGTTCCAGCAGCGCCAGCTGTTTTGGCACCTTAATCAGCACCAGCGCCGGCGCGACCGGCAGCGGGCTCAGGCTATCCTGAAAGCGCACGCTCTCTTCATCGATACCGTTCATCCGCAGGTTGTGGCGAGTCGCCAGCTCGGAAATAAAGGAGTCGTTGATGCTGACCGGGTTGCGCTCCGCCAGCGCGCAGGAGAGCGCGCCGAAGCCGTCGTTGAAGATGAGCGTCAGGCCGTCGACGTCATTCACCTGTTGCAGCAGATATTCATCCGCCGCTTCCCACGCCTGAAGCGCTTCTTCTTCAGCGTTAGGTGGGAACCGCTCTAATGTGAATAACTCACCGTTTAACTCTACCTGGCTCATCGCCCCTCCGAAATGCTAAAATTCGCGCGTGTTATCGCTCAATTCTCCGGAGAAGTAAACTTTTTTCACCATGAACACGCTACCTTACCTTCAGGGCTACCCCGAATCGCTGCTGTCGCAGGTGACGACCTTAATCGAGCAAGGTCGCCTCGGCGAGGTGCTGCAAAAGCGCTATCCGCAGGGGCATGATGTCAACAGCGATAAGGCGTTATATCAATATACCCAGGATCTGAAGGCCCGCTATCTGCGCGGGGCGGCGCCAATCAATAAGGTGATGTACGACAGTAAAATCCACGTGCTGAAGAACGCGCTTGGTCTGCATACCGCTATTTCCCGCGTTCAGGGCGGCAAACTAAAAGCTAAAGCGGAAATTCGCGTAGCGACGGTATTTCGCGATGCGCCGGAAGCGTTTCTGCGTATGATCGTGGTTCATGAACTGGCGCATTTAAAAGAGAAGGATCACAACAAAGCCTTCTATCAGCTGTGCTGTCATATGGAGCCGCAGTATCACCAGTTAGAGTTCGATACCCGCCTGTGGCTGACGCATCTTGCTTTACCCTGATTCTGAAAAATTTTTGTCCCGATAGTTTTTTTATACGCTTAAATTTAGAATCAATTAGTTAAAGGAGTTTTCGTTTAATTTCAGCACAGGGAATGTGTCAATGAACTGGATGTTCATAACAGAGTTATATAACAAAATAAGCGGTACTTTTACTATCAGGACGGCCCAACTTATCCGTCGATTTATTTTCGCCGCTTGCATGTTGCTTACCGCCTGCGTGACATTAATCTTTTACGCCGACACGCTCATTATCAAAACAACACAACATCTTATCTGGAACGATATCAACACGCTTCCCTACAATAATGTTGGATTAGTTCTCGGCGCCAAGCCTGGCAATAAATTCTTTGTTCGCCGTATTAATACCGCAGCCGCGCTGTACCATGCCGGAAAAGTAAAGTGGCTACTGGTCAGCGGCGACAATAGCAAAAAAAATTATGACGAACCCTCGGCGATGCAGCAGGCGCTCATCCATCAAGGGGTGCCTGAAGAAGCGATTTTCTGCGATTACGCAGGTTTTTCGACGCTAGACTCGGTAGTGCGCGCGCAAAAAGTTTTTGGCATAACCGATATGACTATTATTTCCCAGGGCTTCCATAATCCGCGGGCGCTGTGGCTGGCCAGAGAATATGGTATTCGCGCTATTGCCGTTAATGCTCCCGATATCCCCCAAAAAGCGCGAATATTCACGCATTTTAGAGAAAAACTAGCCCGAGTTAGCGCAGTTATTGATGCAAAGATATTACATCGACAACCTAAATATCTGGGTTCAGTAGTTAGCATAGGTCAAGAGGTTCAGCGAGGATGCCCCACCAAGAACTAGCAATTTACCAGAGTGCGTATTTGCGCACTCGTTTTGTCATCATGGCGTGCTAGAGTGACGAAAGGTCCCCTTTAACGGAGTTCGTCAACGTTTATGATACGTTTCGCAGTTGTTGGCACAAACTGGATTACTAAGCAGTTTGTCGATGCCGCCCATGAAACCGGTAAATTTAAACTCACCGCGATTTATTCCCGCAGCCTTGAACAGGCGCAAGCTTTCGCTAATGACTACCCGGTCGAGCATCTGTTTACTTCGCTCGATGAACTGGCGCAAAGTTCTGACGTTGACGCGGTCTATATTGCCAGTCCGAACTCGCTGCACTTCCCGCAAACCCGCCTGTTCCTGAGCCATAAAAAGCACGTGATTTGCGAAAAGCCGCTGGCATCAAACCTCCAGGAAGTCGAAGCGGCGATTGCCGTGGCTAAAGAAAACAACGTGGTGCTGTTTGAAGCCTTCAAAACCGCCAGCCTGCCCAACTTCCTGCTGCTGCGCGAAGCGCTCGATAAAGTGGGCAAATTACGTAAAGCCTTCATCAACTACTGTCAGTACTCTTCGCGTTACCAGCGCTATCTCGACGGCGAAAATCCAAATACCTTCAACCCGGCCTTTTCCAATGGCTCGATTATGGATATCGGTTTTTACTGCCTCGCCTCGGCGGTCGCGCTGTGGGGCGAACCGCAAGCGGTCCATGCCAGCGCCAGCCTGCTGGCGAGCGGCGTTGATGGCCAGGGTACGGTGGTGCTGAGCTACGGCGATTTCGATGTCACCTTGCACCACTCGAAGGTCAGCGACTCCACTATCCCTAGCGAAATCCAGGGTGAAGAAGGCGCGCTGGTGATTGAGAAAATCTCCGAATGCCAGAAGGTGGCCTTTATTCCACGCGGCGGAAAAGCGCAGGATCTCACCCAGCCTCAGCACATCAATACTATGTTGTATGAAGCGGAGGCGTTCGCGCGGCTGGTGGAAACCAACGACGTCGATCATCCCGGGCTTGAAGTCAGCCGTATTACGGCAAAACTGCTCAGCGAAATCCGTCGCCAGACCGGCGTGGTCTTCCCGGCGGATACTCAGCCTGTGGAGTAAAGGAGTGTAAATGGGCCCTCGACCTCCATTGACGCCCTTTATAACTTGTAATACTTTGTTACGTGCAAAGGGGAGTAACTTCCTGGCCGGTCGATCGTCATTACGATGCGTGCAAAACCGCATCCGGTCGCCGGGCAACAAGACCAAGGGTCCAGTTCCCGTCTTGTTGTAAGTGAGACCTTGCCGGAAGGCGAGGTCTATGCATAAAAGCGCAGCGGCTGCCGTCTTCCGACGACAGCCGTTTTGTTTTTATGTAAGGAATAACGCAATGAATAGTGTCGGCACGCCGTTGTTATGGGGCGGATTCGCTGTAGTCGTGGTTATCATGCTGGCGATCGATTTACTGCTTCAGGGAAGGCGCGGTGCGCATACCATGACCATGAAGCAGGCCGCCGGTTGGTCCATCCTGTGGGTCACCCTCTCCCTGCTGTTTAACGCCGCTTTCTGGTGGTATTTGGTGCAAACGCAGGGCCGCGCCGTCGCCGATCCGCAGGCGTTAGCCTTCCTCACCGGTTATCTGATTGAAAAATCACTGGCGGTCGATAACGTCTTCGTCTGGTTAATGCTCTTTAGCTACTTTGCCGTGCCGCCTGCGCTACAGCGCCGGGTACTGGTGTATGGCGTCCTCGGGGCGATTGTCCTGCGTACCATTATGATCTTCACCGGCAGCTGGCTGATTTCGCAGTTCGAATGGCTACTGTACGTGTTCGGCGCATTCCTGCTGTTTACCGGGGTGAAAATGGCGCTGGCGAAAGAAGATGATTCCGGGATCGGCGATAAGCCGCTGGTGCGTTGGATCCGCAGCCATCTGCGTATGACGGATAAAATCGAGAGCGAGCGCTTCTTCACCCGTAAAAACGGCGTACTGTTCGCCACGCCGCTGCTGCTGGTGCTGATTCTGGTTGAGCTGAGCGACGTGATTTTCGCCGTTGATAGCATCCCGGCGATTTTCGCGGTGACCACCGACCCGTTTATCGTGCTGACCTCTAACCTATTTGCGATTCTCGGTCTGCGTGCGATGTATTTCCTGCTGGCGGGTGTGGCCGAACGCTTCTCGATGCTGAAGTATGGCCTGTCGGTGATCCTGGTGTTTATCGGTATCAAGATGCTGATCGTCGATTTCTACCACATTCCGATCGCCGTTTCCCTCGGCGTGGTGGGCGGCATTCTGGCGGCGACGCTGCTGATTAACGCCTGGGTGAACAAACAGAACGATAAGAAGAAACAGCTGCAATAACTCCCTGCTCCCGGTCAGATATCGCGTATCTGGCCGGGATACGCATCACTGCTTCAGGCTTCCCGCGCATAATCTTTATCTATGTCACAAAAACGTTAATACATAGTTAAAAAACAAGATCGGCGCGTAAGAAACAGTAGATTACGCTTCCTCCCTCGCGTTCTTTCCGTATACTCGACCATGCAAACATTCATTTACATCCGGACATAAACGTAACAAATAATACGTCGCCGGGATGGACTGCTACATCACTGGAAGGAATGATTTATGACAACACAAACCCGCCCGTCGGGGCTGCTGCAGCGCCTGGCGCATGGCAGTCTGGTGAAACAAATCCTGTTGGGACTGGTACTTGGCGTGATACTGGCGCTGGTCTCGAAACCGGCCGCTATCGCGGTCGGGCTGCTGGGAACGCTGTTCGTCGGCGCGCTAAAAGCCGTCGCGCCGGTACTGGTATTAATGCTGGTGATGGCGTCGATCGCTAACCATCAGCACGGACAAAAAACCAGTATCCGCCCGATTCTGTTTCTCTATCTGCTGGGCACCTTCAGCGCGGCGCTCACCGCGGTGCTGTTTAGCTTTGTTTTCCCTTCTACGCTGCATCTGACCAGCGCGGCGGACAGCATCACCCCGCCGTCGGGGATTGTAGAGGTGCTGCGCGGACTGCTGATGAGTATGGTGGCTAATCCTATCGACGCGCTGCTGAACGCCAACTACATCGGTATTCTGGTGTGGGCGGTGGGCCTGGGCTTCGCGCTGCGCCACGGTAACGACAGCACTAAAAACCTGATTAACGACGTCTCGCACGCCGTGACTTTTATCGTCAAGATGGTCATCCGTTTTGCGCCGCTGGGTATTTTTGGCCTGGTCGCCTCGACGCTGGCGACGACCGGTTTCGACACATTGTGGGGCTACGCCCAGCTGCTGCTGGTGCTGGTCGGCTGCATGCTGCTGGTGGCGCTGGTGATTAACCCGCTGCTGGTATTCTGGAAAATCCGCCGTAACCCGTATCCGCTGGTGCTGACCTGCCTGCGTGAAAGCGGTGTCTACGCCTTCTTTACCCGCAGCTCCGCCGCCAACATTCCGGTAAATATGGCGCTGTGCGAGAAGCTGAATCTGGATCGCGATACCTATTCGGTATCTATTCCGCTGGGGGCGACCATCAATATGGCGGGTGCGGCGATTACTATCACCGTGCTAACGCTGGCGGCGGTGCATACGTTGAATATTCCGGTGGACCTGCCGACAGCGCTGCTGCTGAGCGTTGTGGCTTCACTGTGCGCCTGCGGCGCTTCCGGAGTGGCGGGCGGTTCACTGCTGCTGATCCCGCTGGCCTGTAACATGTTCGGTATTCCGAACGATGTCGCCATGCAGGTCGTCGCCGTCGGCTTTATTATCGGCGTGCTGCAGGACTCCTGCGAAACGGCGCTCAACTCATCAACCGATGCGCTGTTTACCGCTGCGGCCTGTATGGCCGAAGACGAACAGCTGGCGAAAAACGCCCTGCGTAGTTAAAGCATTGCCTGATGGCGCTACGCTTATCAGGCCTACGGTCCGGTATTCGGCTGGTAGCCCCGGTAAGCGTAAGCGCGACCGGGGAGAGCTCAACGGCGGGGACGTTACTTTGTCGGATGGCGCTACGCTTATCCGACCTACGGTCCTGACCTTGCAAACACCGTCGTTACAGCGTGACGCCGCTTTTAAAGATAGCCAGTTCGCGGAAATCATTGCGTTCGTTGCAGGTTTGCTTGCCGTTGGCGATATCAACGATCAGATCGACAAACTCCTCCAGCACCTGCGGCATCGCTTTCCCGTGAATCAACTGCCCGGCATCGAAATCAATCCAGTGCTTTTTCTTCGCCGCCAGCTCGCTGTTGGTAGCGATTTTTACCGTCGGTACGAAACCACCATAAGGGGTGCCGCGACCGGTACTAAACAGCACCATATGACAGCCAGCGCCCGCCAGCGCGCTGGTCGCCACCGCGTCGTTACCCGGAGCGCTCAACAGATTCAACCCGTGGACTTTCAAACGTTCGCCGTAGCGCAGAACGTCAACCACCTGGCTGGAACCGGCTTTCTGCGTGCAGCCAAGCGACTTATCTTCCAGCGTCGTGATACCGCCCGCTTTGTTACCCGGCGACGGGTTCTCATAGATAGGCTGGTCGTGGGCAATAAAATACTGTTTAAAATCATTGACCATAGTGACCAGTTTGCCGAAGGTCTCTTCGTCGCGACAGTGGCTCATTAGCAGCTGCTCGGCGCCGAACATTTCCGGCACTTCGGTCAACACCGTGGTGCCGCCGTTCGCAATCAGATAGTCAGAAAAACGCCCCAGCATTGGGTTAGCGGTAATGCCGGACAGGCCGTCCGAGCCGCCACACTCAAGGCCAAACTTCAGTTCGCTCAGTTTACCCGCTTCGCGTTTATCATGGCGCATCACTTCATAGAGCTGATGAAGATGCTCAATTCCCGCTTCCACTTCATCTTCCTGATGTTGGCAAATCATGAAGTGCACGCGTTCCGGGTCAAAATCCCCCAGCGTTTCACGGAAGGCATCAACCTGGTTGTTCTCACAGCCAAGACCAATCACCAACACCGCCCCGGCATTCGGGTGGCGGACCATGTTTTGCAGCATGGTACGGGTGTTGATGTGGTCGTCTCCCAACTGCGAGCAGCCGTAGGTGTGGCTGAAAAGGAAGACACCGTCGGTGCCTTCTGCGTCGTTGGTCTCTTTCAGGAAACGGTTCTGGATCTGCCGGGCGATGCCGTTAACACAGCCCACGGTCGGCAGGATCCATAACTCGTTACGCACGCCGACTTCACCGCTGGCGCGACGATAAATCTCAACGTCGCGATCCGCAGGCTGCGCCGGTTGTTCAACCCGATCAGGTTGATAGCGATACGCGTCGAGATCGCTCAGATTGGTACGCGTATTGTGCGCATGAACATGCTCGCCCGGCGCGATATCCGCCAGCGCATGACCAATCGGCAACCCGTACTTAATGACGTTTTCACCTTTCGCAATGGCCCGCAGCGCGAACTTATGACCGCGGACAACATCCTGGCGGAGGGTGACGGTATCGTTATCAATCGTCACCACGGTTCCTGACGCCATATCCGCCAGCGCCACCGCGACGTTATCCTGCGAATGGATTTTAATGTATTGCATATCAACCGACCTCAGGCCTTAGTTCAATTCAATGGCGAAGTAATCACGCGCATTGTTAAAGCAGATGTTTTTCACCATCTCGCCCAGCAGCGCGATATCCGCAGGCGCTTCGCCAGCAGCCACCCAGCGGCCGATCATCTGGCACAGAATACGGCGGAAGTATTCGTGACGGGTGTAGGAGAGGAAGCTGCGGCTGTCGGTCAGCATACCGACAAAGCGGCTCAGCAGACCAAGCTGCGCCAGCTGGGTCATCTGACGTTCCATGCCGTCTTTCTGATCGTTGAACCACCAGCCGGAACCGAACTGCATCTTGCCCGGCATGCCTTCGCCCTGGAAGTTACCGACCATGGTGCCCAGCACTTCGTTATCGCGTGGGTTCAGGCAGTACAGAATAGTTTTCGGCAGCAGGTTTTCTTCGTTCTGTTTACTCAGCAGCTTTGACAGTTCTTCGGCCATCGGACGGTCGTTGATGGAATCGAACCCCACATCCGGCCCTAACAGTTTGAACTGACGCAGGTTGTTATTACGCAGCGCGCCGATGTGGTACTGCTGTACCCAGCCGCGGCGCGCGTATTCCGCGCCGAGGAACACCAGCACCGCCGTTTTGAACTGCGCGACTTCATGCTCGCTGAGCGTTTCGCCCGCCAGACGGCGCGCCAGAATGCTATCCAGTTCGCTATCAGTGGCTTCAGCGAACAGCACAACGTCCAGCGCGTGGTCGGAAACTTTACAGCCGTGAGCGGCAAAGTGATCCAGACGCTTAGTCAGCGCGCTTTGCAGATCGGCAAAACGGTGAATCTCGGTATCGGAGACTTCGCCAAGCTTGTTCATGTAATCGTTAAAAGTGGCCTGCTCGATATTGAACGCTTTATCCGGGCGCCAGCTCGGCAGTACCTTGATATCAAAGGTGCTATCTTTGGCGACCGCCGCGTGATGCTCCAGCGAATCAATCGGATCGTCGGTCGTCCCCACCATCTTCACATTCATCTGCTTCATGATTCCACGGGCGGAGAACGACTCCTGAGCCAGCAACTCATTACACTGGTTCCAGATTTCATCCGCCGTGGCTGGCGACAACAACTTACCTGTAATACCAAAAGGACGGCGCAACTCTAAATGCGTCCAGTGGTATAGCGGGTTACCGATGGTATGAGGAACGGTTGCCGCCCAGGCGTCAAATTTCTCGCGATCGGCAGCATCGCCGGTACACAGGTGCTCCGCCACGCCGTTGGTACGCATCGCGCGCCATTTGTAATGGTCGCCTTTCAGCCAGATGTCATACAGGTTCTTAAAACGATAATTTTCGGCAACCTGCTGCGGCGGAAGGTGGCAGTGGTAGTCGAAAATCGGCTGATCTTTGGCGTAATCGTGGTACAGGCGGCGGGCAAACTCGGTATCAAGCAGAAAATCTTCGGTCATAAACGGTGTCATTGTCGTGTCCTCTTCGCCCCATCAAGGAGCCCATCAGATGATTGACTCTAATGCTGACAAAGTTATCACACCAATTTCTACAGGCCGAAGTATTTTTCGTGAGTTAGATCAATAAACGTCGACAAAAAAAGCACCACCAAAGGAGTAAACATCGCTGTAAGCCGCGCCAGAACTGGCTTTGATTGCCGCGAATAATGTCCCTACAAACTTTCCCACTTTTGTGACAGTACTCAACTTTTAAAGTTGTATGACAAGTTATCTTTCTGCCGTCGCAACATATAAACCGACGGAATGTATTACCGGTGTGAATGACATCGGCTTAAACGGTAGGGATGCCGGTTTCACTTTAACCACTGATGGCAAGGTTCAGTTCACGTCCTGAACCCTCCGTTTCCCCATCCTGCTCCTCTTAACGAGGGGAAAGATGGCCGCAGACGCTGCGGAGAGACAACAACGATGAGGTTTTACATGCGTAAAATTAAAGGGTTACGTTGGTATATGATCGCACTGGTGACGCTGGGCACCGTGCTGGGTTACCTGACTCGTAACACCGTAGCGGCGGCTGCGCCGACGCTGATGGAAGAGTTGCACATTTCAACCCAACAATATTCTTATATCATCGCCGCCTACTCCGCTGCATATACCGTTATGCAGCCGGTTGCCGGCTATGTGCTCGATGTGCTTGGCACCAAAATTGGCTACGCCTTCTTTGCTATCGCCTGGGCGGTATTCTGCGGTTCAACGGCGCTGGCAGGCAGCTGGGGCGGCCTGGCGCTGGCCCGCGGCGCGGTCGGCGCAGCGGAAGCAGCGATGATCCCTGCCGGTCTGAAAGCCAGCTCCGAATGGTTCCCGGCGAAAGAGCGTTCCATCGCCGTCGGCTATTTCAACGTCGGCTCTTCTATCGGCGCGATGATAGCTCCGCCGCTGGTGGTATGGGCGATTGTCATGCATAGCTGGCAGATGGCATTTATTATTTCCGGGGTACTGAGCTTCGCCTGGGCAATGGCCTGGCTGATTTTCTACAAACACCCGCGCGATCAGAAAAAACTCACCGATGAAGAACGTGACTACATCATCGGCGGCCAGGAATCTCAGCATCAGACCAATAACGCGAAAAAAATGTCGCCGTGGCAGATCCTGCGTAACCGTCAGTTCTGGGGTATTGCGCTACCGCGCTTCCTCGCAGAACCGGCCTGGGGTACCTTCAACGCCTGGATCCCACTGTTCATGTTTAAGGTTTACGGCTTTAACCTGAAAGAGATCGCCATGTTCGCCTGGATGCCGATGCTGTTCGCCGACCTCGGCTGCATCGTCGGCGGCTATTTGCCGCCGCTGTTCCAGCGCTGGTTTGGCGTGAATCTTATCGTCTCACGTAAAATGGTCGTGACGATGGGCGCCCTGCTGATGATTGGTCCTGGCATGATTGGCCTGTTCACCAGCCCGTATGTGGCGATTGCGCTGCTGTGCGTCGGCGGTTTTGCTCATCAGGCCTTGTCCGGTGCGCTGATCACCCTCTCTTCCGACGTCTTTGGTCGTAACGAAGTGGCGACCGCCAACGGCCTGACCGGGATGGCCGCATGGCTGGCCAGCACCATGTTCGCGCTGGTCGTCGGCGCGCTGGCGGATACCATCGGCTTCAGCCCGCTGTTTGCGGTGCTGGCGGTCTTCGACTTACTCGGCGCGCTGGTTATCTGGACGGTACTGAAAAACAAATCGGCCGACGATGACTCGACGCCGCTCAATACCAGTAAACCGGTGACGCAAAGCTAAACTGCAAGATGATTTTGCACCGACTAAGCCGCCTTTTAAGGCGGCTTTTTTTGTGGCTTCCAGTGGTGGAAAGCGCGTAAAAGTGGTATAACAAATCGAATATTGTCGCCATCTTCCGGGAGCGAATATGGAAATCAGTGAACCGCGCCGTCTCTATCAGCAGCTTGCCGCTGAGCTAAAGACGCGTATCGAACAAGGCGTCTACCTTGTAGGGGATAAGCTGCCCGCAGAGCGCTTCATCGCCGATGAAAAAAGCGTCAGCCGCACCGTGGTTCGCGAAGCCATCATCATGCTGGAAGTCGAAGGCTATGTTGAAGTCCGCAAAGGCTCCGGCATCCACGTTATTTCCAACCACCCGAAATACCAACAGGTGGTGGATGAATCGCTGGAGTTCGCCAACTATGGTCCGTTTGAATTACTCCAGGCCCGTCAGTTAATTGAGAGCAATATCGCTGAATTCGCCGCGACTCAGGTGACCAAACAGGACATCATGAAGCTAATGGAAATTCAGGAGAAAGCCCGCAACGAGAAGTGTTTCCGTGATTCCGAATGGGACCTGCAGTTCCATGTCCAGGTCGCGCTGGCCACCCAGAATACCGCCCTTGCCGCCATCGTTGAGAAGATGTGGACCCAGCGTGTGCATAACCCATACTGGAAAAAACTACACGATCATATCGATCTGCGCACCGTCGATAACTGGTGCGACGATCATGACCAAATCCTCAAAGCGCTCATTCGTAAAGACCCTCATGCGGCGAAGCTGGCGATGTGGCAACATCTGGAGAATACCAAGCTGATGCTGTTTAACGAAACCAGCGATGACTTTGAATTCAATGCCGATCGCTATCTGTTTGCCGAAAATCCGGTGGTTCATCTCGATACCGCGGCGAACGGAGCAAAATAACGTATTATCCCCTCCACGGGCAGAACCTCTTTTTCTGCCCGCAAACCCGACAGGGTAAGCAAAGCATATATAGTGTCAGCCTGTGTAAATCCTCTCGCTACTCGTCCACGCAACCCGCAAAATCAATCAGCAACAAACTGCAATTTCTCTGACGGAAAGTCAGCTAGTTTGTTACAATTAGATGCATTTTGCCGTTCTGTAGGTAAGTGTTTACTTACTGTTTAATCAAGGATCCGATCAGAACGTCTCAACAGCGGCCATACTCTAAAAATAATCTAGTCGCTATGTATAAGACGTACCGTTAACCGATGTACCAGGAATCGTGAATGGAACTACTAACCCAATTACTGAATGCCTTATGGGCCCAGGATTACGAAACGCTCGCTAATCCCTCCATGATTGGCATGCTCTATTTTGTCTTATTTATGATTTTGTTCCTTGAGAACGGTTTGCTGCCGGCGGCGTTTTTACCGGGCGATAGCCTGCTGGTGCTGGTCGGCGTTTTGATCGCCAAAGGGGCGATGGGCTTCCCGGAAACCTTACTGCTTCTGACGGCGGCGGCAAGCCTCGGCTGCTGGGTGAGCTACATTCAGGGACGCTGGCTGGGCAATACGCGGATCGTGCAAAACTGGCTCTCGCATTTACCCTCGCATTATCACCAGCGAGCGCATCACCTGTTCCACAAACACGGGTTGTCGGCGCTGCTGATTGGCCGCTTTATCGCCTTCGTGCGTACGCTTCTGCCAACAATTGCCGGTATCTCTGGTCTGAATAACGCGCGTTTTCAGTTCTTTAACTGGATGAGCGGCCTGCTGTGGGTGCTGATTCTTACCTCTCTCGGCTATCTGCTGGGGAAAACACCGGTGTTCCTGAAGTATGAAGATCAGCTGATGTCATGTCTGATGCTGCTACCGGTTGCGCTGCTGGTCTTTGGTCTGATCGGCTCCCTGGTTGTACTGTGGAAGAAAAAACACAGCAGTCGGAGCTGAGCATGGTCATCAAACGTCCTTCCTGGCGCCAGCTGCGGTGGCTGCTGGGCGGCTCACTGCTGCTTTGCGCCATCGTCTGGCTGTGGTTGACCGTCAGTCAGCATGAGTCCACCCTGGCCATCCGTCCCGTCAGCCAGGGCGTCGCTATGCCGGACGGTTTTTCCGTCTGGCATCATCTTGACGCCAACGGCATCCGTTTTAAGAGCATCACGCCGCAAAAAGACGGCCTGCTGATCAAATTCGACTCCAATGCTCAGGGCGCCGCGGCAAAAGAAGTATTGGGCCGAGCTCTGCCTCACGGTTATATTATTGCTCTGGTGGATGAAGAAAATTCGGCCACCGCCTGGTTATCCCGCCTGCGCGATGCTCCGCGCCGTTTGGGATAACGCGTCAAAAATTCCGAATCTTTTCGCACGGTTTGGTGAAGTCTCGCTTTCGTGTCTATTATTAACACTGCGGGAACCGCCTGGCTTGTAATGTTGACTGGATTGGGTATATCACCGATATCCCCTCACACAATGGAAGGTAGAATCCATGAATTACCGCATCGCACTATTACTGGCTCTGACCTCACTTAGCGCCAGCGCCTTCGCAGCCTCTCCTTGTCAGGAAAAAGAACAAAGCATCCAACGGGAGATCAGCTATGCCGAAAAACACCATAATCAGCATCGCATAGACGGCCTGAACAAAGCGCTGCAGGAAGTTCGCGCTAACTGCAGCGACAGCAAAGTCAGGGCTGAACATCAGCAGAAAATCGCTAAACAGAAGGCCGAAGTTGCCGAACGTCAGCGCGATCTGAGCGAGGCGAAGCAGAAAGGCGATGCAGACAAAATTAGCAAACGGGAACGCAAACTGGATGAAGCGCAGCAGGAACTGAAAGCGCTTGAGTCACGCGATTATTAATTGGTAAACGCTACAGGAGAACAAGATGGCTAAAGATAACGTTGCAGAAGATCTACGCGCTGAGCTGAAAAATCTGGCTGACACGCTGGAAGAAGTACTGAACTCCTCCACCGATAAATCGAAAGAAGAACTCGGCAAACTGCGTAGCAAAGCGGAAAGCGTACTGAAAGACAGCCGTGTGCGTCTCAGCGACACCAGCGATGCCATCGTCAAGCAGACGCGTGAAACCGCCGCTCGCGCCGATGAGTACGTCCGCGAAAATCCATGGACCGGCGTGGGCATTGGCGCAGCCGTCGGGCTGGTTGTCGGCGTACTGCTGTCGCGCCGTTAATTATGGCAAACTCTCAACACACGCAGGGCCCGGGACAGAGCGTATTCGGCATCGGCCAGCGGATTATCACGCTGCTGGTCGAAATGGTGGAAACGCGCTTGCGCCTGGTCGTCGTGGAGCTGGAAGAGGAGAAAGCGAACCTCTTCCAGCTGTTGCTGATGCTCGGGCTAACGCTGTTATTCGCCGCTTTTGGGCTGATGAGCCTGCTGGTGCTGATCATCTGGGCCGTCGATCCACAGTACCGCCTGCATGTGATGATCGCGACCACCAGCGTCCTGTTGCTCGCCTCATTGATAGGGGGTATTTGGACCCTCAGGAAAGCTCGCCGCTCAACGTTTTTACGCCACACCCGCGACGAGCTGGCGAACGATCGCGCGCTGCTTGAGGACGATCGTCGATGAGCGGCCAACAGGAACGCGACCAGCGAAAAGCGCTGCTGCTGCGCCAAATCCAGCAACAGCGGCTGGATTTGGCCGCCAGCCATCGTCACTGGCTGGAAGCCACCTCGCCTATCGATCGCGGCTGGCAAACGCTGAAACACCTGCGTTCATGGGCGATGGTCGGCAGCGGGGTGATGGCTATCTGGTCAGTACGCCATCCGCGCTTTTTAATCCGCTGGGGCAAACGCGGCCTCGGCATCTGGAGCACCTGGCGGATGGTCAAAGGGATTCTGCGCCAGTCCGCATCGCGTTAATTGCTCGCTCAGTGCGCCAGCGCGCTGAGCTCTTGTTCGCTTAAACCGGTGGTTTTACTGACCAGCGCGCTATCAACGCCGTTACGAAGCATCGCAAGAGCTATTTTACGCGTCGCCTGACGTTCGCCTTCTTCTCTACCTTCTTCACGCCCCTCTTCACGACCCTGTTTTCTTCCCTTTGTGCGCCCACGCTCTTCAAACCATTCTGCTAATGTCATCAGCTGCTCCTTATGTTCAGGCATTCCCTGCGCCAGTTGACGAAAAAATCTGCCAGGGCTGGTCAAATGGCCGGAACGGGCAATGTAGTTCATCAACACGTTAAATTGATGCTCGGTGGTATAACCCGGCAGCAGCAAGGCTACAAGTTGATCTACCAGGTCATTCAGATCGCGCTGGCGAATATTTTTCTGCAGGAATTCCAAAATTGCTATACGCCGATGCTGTTGGATTTCATCGTCCGTGAAGGATGTCACATCAATCAACGGAAAATTATCCCCATATATCTCCCGTGCTAACGCGGGTTGCGCAAAACTATCCAGCCAGCACATCGAAAAGGGATAAGGTGTAATCCGCCCATGATAAAACAACATCGGAATAACCAATGGCAGATGTTCATTACCGGCATCCAGATGACGAGCCATTATGGCAAATGCATAGCGCATTAGTCTAAAGGTCATATGTTTGTCTGGCGTGCTTTGGTGTTCAATCAGCGCGTACACATATCCGCTTCCGCTTTGCGTTTTAATTGACCACAACACATCCGAGTACAACGCACGCATATCGTCCTCAATAAAGCTGCCGGACTCTAACTGCAGGGTACTGAGATCGCATTGCATACGTAACGATTCCGGTAGATGGATCTGGAGAAAATCTCGCGCCGTTTCCGGATGAGTGAGAAATGTTTTAAACAACGCATCGTGAGGCGTAGAGCTGAATTGTTTCATGACATCCTGTCTATGCAAAAATAAGTTGGCGACAGATATCCTCTTTTATCCCCGCCACCACAATCAATAGCCACGCACGCTGCGAGGCGCCTCGGAAAATATTTTCACCGATCGCACCAATTGCTCAGAAACTTTGAAAAAGAACTACAGTTTTCCTTGCTAACAATCCCCTCACAAGCTCGCTAATATCCTCTCCATCGACAGCAAGCCCGCGTAACCACGCAGGATTGCACTAAAAAACGAAATCGCCGCCCTTTGGGTTTTCTGGAGTAAGAAATGAAAAAATTAGAAGATGTTGGTGTATTGGTAGCGCGTATTCTGATGCCGATTCTGTTCATTACCGCTGGTTGGGGAAAAATCACCGGGTATGCAGGTACGCAGCAGTATATGGAAGCAATGGGTGTTCCGGGAGCGCTGCTGCCGCTGACTATTCTGCTTGAGTTTGGCGGCGGTCTGGCGATTCTGTTCGGTTTCCTGACTCGCACTACCGCGCTGTTCACCGCAGGCTTCACCCTGCTGACCGCGTTCCTGTTCCACAGCAACTTTGCTGAAGGCGTGAACTCGCTGATGTTCATGAAAAACCTGACCATCGCTGGTGGTTATCTGCTGCTGGCCGTGACAGGTCCGGGCGCATTCAGCATCGACCGCGTGCTGAATAAAAAGTGGTAAGCGCACTATACTGAGTAAAAATCTAAAAAAGCGAGGGGCTATCTCCTCGCTTTTGCTATCTGAAGGAGGAAGTAATGGGACAATTAGTCGACGGCGTCTGGCAAGATACCTGGTATGACACCAAATCCACCGGAGGACGGTTCAAGCGTTCCGTTTCAGCCTTCCGCAACTGGCTCACCGCCGATGGCGCGCCGGGCCCTGCGGGCGAAGGTGGCTTCGCCGCAGAGAAAGACCGCTATCACCTGTACGTTTCACTGGCCTGCCCGTGGGCGCATCGCACCCTGATTCTGCGCAAGTTAAAAGGATTAGAACCCTTTATATCCGTCTCAGTGGTGAATCCCCTGATGCTGGAAAACGGCTGGACCTTCGCCGACGATTTCCCCGATGCGACCGGCGACCAGCTCTATCATCATCAGTTCCTCTATCAGCTTTATCTGCAGGCCGATCCGCATTACACCGGCCGGGTGACCGTTCCGGTGCTGTGGGATAAAAAACAACAGACCATCGTCAGCAATGAGTCGGCTGAAATCATCCGCATGTTCAATACCGCGTTTGATGGCCTGGGCGCGCGCGCGGGCGACTATTATCCGCCGGCGTTGCGCGAAAAGATCGACGATCTGAATAGCTGGATCTACGACAACGTTAACAACGGGGTGTATAAAGCCGGTTTCGCCACCAGCCAGCAGGCCTATGACGAAGCCGTAGACGCGCTGTTTACCTCGCTCGAACGCCTTGAGCAGATCCTCGGTCAGCACCGCTATCTGACCGGAAACCAGTTAACGGAAGCGGATATCCGCCTGTGGACAACGCTGGTTCGTTTCGACCCGGTGTATGTCACCCACTTTAAATGCGATAAGCGCCGCATCAGCGACTATCTCAACCTGTACGGTTTCCTGCGCGATATCTACCAGATGCCGGGGATTGCGGAAACGGTGAATTTCCCGCATATCCGCAATCACTATTATCGCAGCCACAAAACCATCAACCCGACGGGGATCATCTCCGTGGGTCCGCAGCAGGATCTCAACGAACCGCACGGACGGGATCGCTTTTCCCGCTGATCGATAAGGCGCCGAAAGGCGCCTTTTATTCAGATAACGGATATTTACCAGTTTGATATTCACGCCTATCATTATTTTGATCGCTTTAAAAACAAGTGATTAATGGTTAACTAAGGCGTGAGAAAATGGACTGGTATCTAAAAGTATTACGAAACTATATTGGCTTTGGCGGTCGCGCCCGGCGCAAAGAGTACTGGATGTTTATTCTGGTCAACATCATTCTCACCGCAGTGCTCAGCATCATTGATAAGATGCTCGGCTGGCAGCGTGCTGGGGGTGAAGGCATCCTGACGACCATTTACGGCGTGCTGGTTTTTTTACCCTGGTGGGCGGTGCAGTTTCGTCGCCTGCATGACACCGACCGCTCGGCGTGGTGGCTACTGCTGCTGCTGATCCCGGTCATCGGCTGGCTGGTGATTTTGATTTTCAATTGCCAGAACGGCACGCCCGGCGACAATCGCTTTGGGCCAAATCCAAAACCCTACTCCTACTGATTTACGCGCTCCTCGCCGCGGAGGAGCGCATCTTACCGTTATCTGCCGGCAAACAGTTTCGGGATCTCACGCAGACACCAGGATTTGGCTTCGCCCATGCTGTCACGGCGCCAGGCCATAATGATATCGATTTCGTTGGTATATTCAGGGCTTACGACCCGCAGACGCCCTTCGGCAATATCTTTCTCAACCAACGGGTAAGGCATGGTTGCCACGCCAAGCCCCGCCAGCAGCGCCTGGCGTTTATCTTCAATGGTGCTGACGGTTAAACGCGGCTGTTTATCCAGCAGTTGCACCGTCAGCACCGGGCGCTCGCGCGCGGTATCCGCCACCGCGACGCCGCGATATTTCACCCGCGTCACCTCGGAAAGCGGTTCTGGCTCCTGATGAATCGGGTGATCCGGCGCGGCAACATAAACACTTAACACCGAATAGAGCTTACGTGAGTTAATTTCTGACGATGAACGAAAATGCATATCCGGCGCGACGACGATATCAGCACGCCCCTGCTCCAGCCGCTCCCAGGCGCCGGCCAGCACTTCGGTAATAATCGACAGCTGGGTATTGGATTTGGTCGCCAGCTTCTCAATCAGCGGAAACAGATCGGTGGTCGGAACCAAGGCTTCGGTAACGATGGTCAGGTGAGTTTCCCAGCCGCGCGACAGCGCTTCGGCGTCGGTGGTCAGCTTGTCCGCCGCTTCCAGCAGCACGCGCCCGCGTTCCAGCAGCATGCGGCCAACGTTCGTAAATTTTGTGCGATGGCCAGAACGGTCAAACAGCACCACATCCAGTTCTTCTTCCAGTTTTTGCATGGTGTAGCTTAGGGCCGAAGGCACGCGCCCCAGCTCGTCAGCCGCAGCGGCAAAGCTCCCGCGTCGGTCTATCGCATCCATTACGCGTAACGCTTCCAGCGTTAATGCTCTCTCTTTCGCCATTTCGCTCTCATTCAGGAATTTTGAACATACCGGGCAGAATATCTGGCTAACAATACAGCGTCCATACCTTTACCATTGATTTAGTGTAAAGAGAGGTCAAGAAAATGATTACAACCCGAACAGCCAAACAATGCGGTCAAGCAGACTTCGGCTGGCTGCAGGCCCGCTACACCTTTTCCTTTGGCCACTACTTCGACCCTAAATTGCTGGGTTACGCCTCGCTGCGCGTACTCAATCAAGAAGTGCTGGCGCCGGGCGCGTCATTTCAGCCGCGTACCTATCCAAAGGTCGATATCCTGAATCTGATTCTGGAAGGTGAAGCGGAATACCGCGATAGCGACGGCAACCACGTACAGGCAAAGGCTGGTGAAGCCTTGCTGCTCTCCACCCAACCGGGGGTCAGCTACAGTGAGCATAATCTCAGTAAAGAGCAGTCGTTGACGCGCATGCAGCTGTGGCTCGACGCCTGCCCGGAACGCGAAAATCCGCTGGTGCAGAAACTCGCGGTTAGCGACTCGTCAATCCAGTTACTGGCTTCACCGGATGGCAGCGGTGACAGTGTACAGCTGCGCCAACAGGTATGGATCCATCATCTGCAGCTGGCGAAGGGTGAAGAGATTAGCGTTCAACTGCACGGCCCGCGCGCCTATCTGCAGTCGATTCACGGTACGGTACATGTCGTGGCAAAAAAGGAAGAGAAACAGGCATTAACCTGCGGTGATGGCGCTTTTATTCGTGACGAAGCTAACATTACCCTCGTCGCCGATACGCCGCTGCGCGCTTTGCTGATAGATTTACCGGTGTAACAAGGAAGCCGGGAGTTTGTGAGTGAGCAAGAAAAAGAGCAAAAAGGCGCAACCGTTAGACCAGCCAGTCGCTGTGGAAA
Source organism: Klebsiella sp. 141240 (assembly GCF_050600805.1). NCBI lineage: Bacteria > Pseudomonadati > Pseudomonadota > Gammaproteobacteria > Enterobacterales > Enterobacteriaceae > Klebsiella > Klebsiella sp. 141240. The sequence goes on from NZ_JAQIRK010000001.1 coordinate 535,423, forward strand.
CCATGAGCCCAATCGGCTTTGGCTATGAAGAGATGCTGAGTGAACTGGAAGCCATCGTGGAAGATGCGCAAACGCGGTTGCAGGACGAAGATAACGCCGCCTGATGAAAATCGGCCCCATAACGGGGCCGACTTTATTACTCGCTTAATGCCTGAGAGAGATCTTTTTTCACCTGAGTACGCTGTTCCGGCGTCAGAACCTGATTTACACCGAAATAGTACTTCACGCGATAATAGCGCACCTGTTGTTCAACCTTGCCAAAGGCCGCCAGCTGATCTTTCACCGCTTTCTCATTCCACTTACCGGAATCGATCACGTCAAATAAAACGCCATCTTTAATATCTTTCTGCGAAACCTGCTGGACGTTCTTTTCCATTTCCTGATGCAGGCTCTTAATTTTAGCGACCTGATCCTGGCTCAATTTTAAATGCTGAACGATAGGATCCTGAGCCGGCGCCGGAGCGGCGTTAACCTCAGCAGCCTGCGCCGCCATGGAGAATCCCGCGGCTGCAGCCGTCATTAATACCATCCGAGAAAGTTTGTTCATCTTGTTATCCTGAATAAGTACGTAGTGATAAGACGCTCTATTATTCCCTGAACAATAATGACGATGTGTAAAAAAGCATGTTCACCAGTGTAAATATTCAGATAATACATTCACCAAATGAATTATCTGAAATATAAAATTCTTCTTGCTTATTGAATACGCACTAAATCCGGCGACGTTAAATTAATATCCATGCGCGGCGCAGCCAGCATGATTTTATTTTCATCGAGCGCATTTTTGATATTTTCCAGAAAATCAAAATAGGTATCCCAATACTCCGCATTTTTTACCCATACGCGAATGGTAAAATTAAGCGAACCAGGAGCCAACTCGATCAGGCGAACCGTGGTACCGCGAGAACGATCGATGCGCTTTTCATTATCGATAAGCGTCTGGATCACCTGTTTAACGTGTGATATTTGGCTATGACATGCCACCCCAAGCGTGAGATCGATGCGGCGATAGGGATGGCGGGAATAGTTAACGATGCTATCGGCAATAATTTTACCGTTCGGGATAATGACTTCTTTATTATCCACAGTCAGCAGTGTGGTGGAAAAAACATGTACCGATTGTACCAGACCGGATACCGCCCCCACCTGCACAAAGTTACCCGCGCGGAAGGGGCGTAACGTCACCAGCAATACGCCTGCGGCAAAATTTGACAGCGAGCCCTGCAGCGCCAGGCCAATGGCCAGACCTGCCGCGCCAAGGACGGCGATAATGGATGAGGTTTCAATCCCTACCCGGCCTAACGCGGCGATAATCGCAAAAGCCATGGTGATATAGCGCACCAGCGCGGCGAAGAAGTGGACGATTGTCGCATCTACGTTGCGTCGCAGCAGAATTTTCTCGAGAGTTTTGCCGAGTAGTTTCGAAATCAGCTTACCAACAAACAAAATGATTAGCGCCGCCGCGATATTCCACGCAAACTGCATAATTGTATCGCCATGGCCGACAAGCCAGGCGAGCGCCGCTTTGATTTGGGGGAATAACACTACATTTTTCACGTCCACCGCCCTGTCTGGATAATACCTAAAACCTGCTATCCATTAAGCTGAATGATGACCGCTGCAAATGAGGGATTGAGATTAATGAATAGAAGATACATTTTCAAAGCGTGACAGTATCAACGAGCGCGGCCTGCAATGCAGCCAGAAAGCTGTTTAAAAGTGGACAGTCATTCATCTTTGTTCCACCCTCCGGATAGCAAAAACCCCGCCGGAGCGGGGTTTTTACATTGAAGAGGTGAAACGGACCGATAAGCCGCTTTCTTTCTGGTATAGCGTCGTGGACAGTCATTCATCTTTGTACCACCTTCCGGATAGCAAAAACCCCGCCGGAGCGGGGTTTTTACATTGAAGAGGTGAAACTGACCGATAAGCCGGGTTCTGTCGTGGACAGTCATTCATCTAGGCCAGCAATCGCTCACTGGCTCAAGCAGCCTACCCGGGTTCAGTACGGGCCGTACCTTATGAACCCCTATTTGGCCTTGCTCCGGGTGGAGTTTACCGTGCCGCGGACTGTTACCAGCCGCGCGGTGCGCTCTTACCGCACCCTTTCACCCTTACCTGATCCCGCTTGCGCGGGCCATCGGCGGTTTGCTCTCTGTTGCACTGGTCGTGGGCTGTGACACCCCCCAGGCGTTACCTGGCACCTTGCCCTATGGAGCCCGGACTTTCCTCCCCTCCGCCCGTCTCCCCCTAAGAGGACGACGACGAAGCGGCGACTGTCTGGTCAGCTTCGGCGCGAAGTATAGAGGGTTCGCGCGCCTTTGTCACCCCGCATAGCGCATTCCGCTCGCCAGCCTCGCGGCAATCATGGCTTTTACCCTTCCCTCGCCGGCAGAAAGGCTTTGTTTATAAGAGTCTGGGACGAAGAAAATGTTCGTGGTGATGTAGCCTGAAGGCGCTGCTAAAAGTAAGCATAACAGGGCGCAGGAACACGCCCATCTTGTTAGCGAGTGACTTCCACTTTCGCCAGTTTTTCGTAGTAACACGCCAGAGCGCTATGGTCAGCGGTGCCCAGACCATCCGCCCGCAGCGCCTGCATCATCTCCATCACCGCCGCCGTCAGCGGTAGCTGGGCGCCGACGCCGTGAGAAGTATCCAGCGCATTGGCCAGATCTTTAATATGCAGATCGATGCGGAAGCCCGGCTTGAAGTTGCGATCCATCACCATCGGCGCTTTAGCGTCGAGTACTGTGCTGCCCGCCAGGCCGCCGCGAATCGCCTGATACACCAGGTCCGGGTTAACACCGGCTTTGGTGGCCAGGGTTAACGCTTCCGACATTGCCGCGATGTTCAGCGCCACAATCACCTGGTTGGCCAACTTGGTGACGTTGCCTGCGCCAATATCGCCGGTATGCACCACGGATCCCGCCATCGCTTTCATCAGGTCGTAGTATTTATCGAAAATCGCCTTGTCACCGCCAACCATCACCGACAGGGTGCCGTCGATCGCTTTGGGTTCGCCGCCGCTTACCGGAGCGTCCAGCATATCGATGCCTTTGGCCTTCAGCGCTTCACTGATTTCGCGGCTCGCCAGCGGCGCGATGGAGCTCATATCGATCACCACGGTGCCTGGTTTCGCGCCTTCGATAATGCCGTTTTCACCCAGCGCAACGTCTTTCACGTGCGGAGAGTTTGGCAGCATGGTAATAATGACATCGCACTGCTCAGCAATGGCCTTCGCCGTGCTCGCGGTCTCTGCGCCCGCGGCAATCACGTCAGCAATAGCTTCAGGGTTACGGTCGGATACCACCAGCGAATAACCCGCCTTCAGCAAATTTTTGCTCATCGGCTTGCCCATGATGCCAAGGCCAATAAAACCCACTTTGATTGTCATAATATTCTCTCTTAATCCTGGTGATTATTTTTTAAAAGAATCAGCAAGTTTCTGGGTTGCTGAACGGAAGACGCCTAAATCGCTACCGACGGCGACGAAGGTCGCGCCCCACTCCAGATAGCGACGCGCATCGGCTTCTACCGGTGCAAGAATGCCGCTCGGCTTACCGTGTTTCTTCGCGCTGGAGAAAATATGCTGGATAGCACGCTGAACCTCAGGATGGGCGGCGTTACCCAGATGGCCCAACGCCGCAGCAAGATCGCTCGGACCGACGAACAGGCCATCAACGCCATCGGTCGCAGCGATAGCATCAACGTTATCCACCCCGGTCTGGCTCTCAATCTGCACCAGAATGGAGATATTCTTGTTGGACTGAGCGAAGTAGTCCGGCACGGTGCCGAACATATTGCCGCGATGAGAAACCGAAACACCGCGGATCCCTTCCGGCGGATAGCGGGTTGATGCCACCGCCTGCGCCGCCTGTTCAGCGGTTTCGACAAACGGCACCAGGAAGTTATAGAAACCGATGTCCAGCATGCGCTTGATGATAATCGGTTCATTGGTCGGCACGCGCACAACCGGCGCGCTGTGGCTGCCCTTCAACGCCATCAGTTGCGGGATAAGCGTGGTCACATCATTCGGCGCATGCTCCGCGTCAAGCACCAGCCAGTCGAAACCAGCAAGTCCTAATACCTCGGTGCTAATCGGATTCGCCAGGGCGCACCAGCAGCCAATTTGTACCTGGTGAGCCGCCAACGCGGCTTTGAACTTGTTTGGGAAAATTGCGTTATCCATGATTTTTACCTTGGGTTAATCGTTGCTTACTTCTGCTGCTCTATACGTTTCATCTCGCCAATCACCAATATAATTAGCAGAGTTAAATAGCGGGCTGGTACTCCTTTTCTGTGGCCCAATGCAGAATCATTTAAATATTCATCTGACACAGAACACCTTTTATTATTTTCAGCGAGCTATTTATTTTAAGCTATCTATTCACATATCAGATTCCTCAAAAACATGGCTCAGTATAATCAGCCCTCCGCCACCAGACACTATGCATAATCACAATATAAATGCCTAAATAATCATTTTAGTTATGCAAATGCCATAGGCCATGGGCGCTAATCCACAGTTCTCAGGATTACCCATCTATGTGTCATGGCCGGCGCGGCAAGGAGTGACGTAGATCACATCCTAACGCGATAACTCCTGACATTCTTTATTTCATCATTCTGCTAAGCAGAAATTTAATTAGCGTTTTATTTTATTATTAGCACCGGTTTGGAGAGCACTGGACAATGGCTGACATTGAAATTCGACAACAGTCGCCGACGGCGTTTTATATAAAAGTACACCCTACTGATAATGTGGCAATTATTGTTAACGATCGCGGTTTAACCGCCGGAACGCGTTTTCCGGATGGCCTGACCCTCGTTGAACATATCCCGCAAGGCCATAAAGTCGCTCTTGTCGATATTCCTGCCCATGGTGAAATCATCCGCTATGGCGAAGTGATTGGCTTCGCCGTTCGCGATATACCAAAGGGAAGCTGGATTGATGAGTCGTTGGTCGAACTGCCGACCGCCCCACCGCTGAACACCCTACCGCTGGCGACTAAAGTCCCCGAGCCGCTACCGCCGCTGGAAGGATACACCTTTGAAGGGTATCGCAATGCCGATGGCAGCGTGGGAACCAAGAATTTGCTGGGGATCAGCACCAGCGTGCACTGCGTCGCCGGCGTGGTGGATTATGTGGTCAAGATCATTGAACGCGACCTGCTGCCGAAATACCCCAATGTCGATGGCGTGGTGGGATTAAACCACCTCTACGGCTGCGGCGTGGCGATTAACGCCCCGGCGGCCATCGTGCCGATTCGCACCATCCACAATATCGCGCTGAACCCCAACTTTGGCGGCGAGGTAATGGTGATTGGTCTTGGCTGTGAAAAGCTGCAGCCGGAACGTCTGCTGCAGGGAACCGAAGACGTGCAGCCGATCGCCGTCGATAGCGCAAGCGTAGTGCGCTTGCAGGATGAACAGCATGTCGGTTTTAAATCGATGGTCGATGATATCCTGCAGGTTGCCGAGCGCCACCTGGCGAAGCTGAACGCCCGCCAGCGTGAAACCTGCCCGGCTTCGGAATTAGTCGTCGGTATGCAGTGCGGCGGCAGCGACGCCTTCTCCGGCGTGACCGCCAACCCGGCTGTGGGCTATGCCTCCGACCTGCTGGTGCGCTGCGGCGCGACGGTGATGTTCTCGGAAGTGACCGAGGTACGCGATGCTATTCATCTGTTAACCCCGCGAGCCATCAACGAAGAAGTTGGCAAGCGCCTGCTGGAAGAGATGGCCTGGTATGATAACTATCTGGAGCTGGGGAAAACCGACCGCAGCGCCAACCCGTCACCGGGCAATAAGAAAGGCGGTCTGGCGAACGTAGTGGAAAAAGCATTGGGTTCGATTGCCAAATCAGGCAAAAGCGCCATCGTCGAAGTCCTTTCGCCGGGTCAGCGCCCGACGAAACGCGGGCTTATCTATGCGGCGACGCCGGCCAGCGATTTTGTCTGCGGCACTCAACAGGTGGCTTCCGGCATTACCGTTCAGGTGTTCACCACCGGGCGCGGCACCCCTTACGGGCTGATGGCGGTCCCGGTGATTAAAATGGCGACCCGTACCGAGCTTGCCAACCGCTGGTATGACTTAATGGACATCAATGCCGGTACCATCGCAACCGGCGAAGAGACGATTGAGGATGTCGGGCTGAAACTGTTCGAGTTCATTCTCGACGTCGCCAGCGGACGTAAGAAAACCTTCTCCGATCAATGGGGTCTGCATAACCAGCTAGCGGTGTTTAACCCGGCGCCGGTGACGTGATATGCCCCCGTCCAACTATAATAATAAGCCCGGAAAATCCGGGCTTATTATTAGTTGTGTTGCGCTGCCAAAAAGTTTTTGATTTGCGCCTGCGTCGAAGTGCCTTCCATGGGGCCACGCTGACCGATCGCCAGTGAACCGCTGGCGTTTGCCCATTTCAGCGCTTCCTGCGGCGAGGCGCCGCTGAGGAACAGGCTAACGAAGGTCGCGCCGAAACAGTCGCCTGCGCCAGTCGGATCGACAACCGGCACGTTAAAACCGGCGACGTGGTGTGTTTCAGCGGCGCTAAAGTAGCTCGCGCCACGCGGGCCGCGTTTAATCACCACGTGTTTAACACCGCGTTTCAGCAGCTTATCAACCAGCACCTGCTCATTTCGCCCCGGATTCAGGCCAAAGTAGTCCAGTTCACCGTCGCTTGGTAGAAAGATATCGGTGTAATCGAGAATGTATTCAAACGCCTGCGACATCTCGGGAATATTCAGCATCTCTTTGCGAATATTAGGATCGAACGACACCGTGCCGTTGCGCGCTTTAATGTTTTCAATCGCTTTACGCATCGCATCGATAATGCGAAATGAGAACAGCGATGACCCCATAATGTGGAAGTGCTGGCACTGGTTAAGCAGCCCCTCGTCGATGTGGTCCGCAGTCAGCAGACCACAGGCGCTGTTAGGCATATTAAAAATAAAATCGCGCTGTGCCTGGCTACGATAGCTGACGAACGCGCTGCCGGTTGTCGCTTTATGCAGCATGGCAATGCCGTTAACGTTAACGCCATCTTTCTCCAGCCGCGCAATATTCATTTCGCCAAATGCGTCGCTACCGACACAGCTAAACAGCACGGAGCCAAAACCCAGTTTCGCCACCTGATCGGCGAAAATTGCCGGCGCGCCGCTGGGATAGGGACCCCAAAATTCACCGGGGCGGGAAAATCCCTGATTTTCTTCCTTGGCGAGAAATTCCACCAGCAGCTCGCCGATGGTGCAAATGGTTACGTTCATCACCGCTCCTGGTTTGTCTTCTGCAAAGCCGTGTTGAGCCATGTCAGGCATTCATTGTTGGTGTAGCTGTTAGTTAAACCCGCGGCGAGGAAACGGGCATGATATTCCGCGGCGACAACCTGCGGCGTCACCACGCTACTCATTTGCTGAAGTTCGCCGATGGCATAGCGTTTTTCACCATAGACCGGACGGGAAGCAACAACCGCGATAACCCGCTCGCTCTGCGCCACGACTTCGCTCAGCAGGCGAGCGCTAGTTTCGTTGCGTACGCTCAGGGTGCCGTCTTCAGCGACGTGATCAACCGCAATCAGCGCGCGTGATGGCCGATAATGGCCTAACGCTTTCAGCGCCAAATCACCTTCGACTATCCGCCCGTTGCCGCCAAGCACGCCGCCGAGCAGCACCGTTTCGCCATTCAGGAACTCCTGCGCCAGCGCAACGTGGGCCAGATCGTTAAGCAGCAAGCAAAGTTCCTCACTGTTAGCCAGAAACGGGATCACTTTACGCAAAATGGAACCCTGGCCTAAAAATAGCGTTTCGCTATCTTCAATTTGCACCGCCACCTGACGCGCCATTTCCGTTTCCAGCGCTTTGTCCGTCACCTGTGGAGCGTCGCGAACCGTAGCGACCGGCGTGCCGGCCTGAGCCGTGTAAATCGCCCCGCCGAATGAACGCTTCAGATACCCCTGCTGCTCCAGATAGTTAAGATCGTTACGAATTGTCACTCCGGAAACGGCCAGCATTTCAGCCAGATCGTCGACTTTAATCTCGCCGTTCTTACGAACGATCTCCGCGATGTCCAAGCGCCTTTTCAGCAGGCTGGTTGACGGTTTTGCCACGGGTTATGCCTTTTTATTTTCTCCTGGAATAACTTTCATTTTTAAATTTCCCCATCGTAATGTCAAACCACGCCAGTTATCCCCGTGAAGAAAAATCAATAAAGACAATAAAATTCAAATAGATAACAACACCCTATCGCTTCATTTATATTTTAAAAAAGAAACATAAAAAAGATTATTAACTTTCATTTTAAAAATCAATTCCTCATTGTGTGCGATGGATCACACCTAAACGCGGAAACGATCGTTACATTACTTTCAAACTGAAGGTTTAATTGAACCAATTACTTACAAATTGAAAATAGAGGGTTAGAATGTACATCATTTCCAGTAAAAACATGTTGTTAAAGGCCCAGCGTCATGGTTACGCGGTCCCCGCTTTCAATATTCATAACCTTGAAACCATGCAGGTGGTGGTGGAAACGGCAGCAGAGCTCCGCTCGCCGCTGATCCTCGCCGGCACGCCGGGAACCTACAGCTATGCCGGCACCGGCAATGTGGTGGCGATCGCCCGCGATCTGGCGAAAATATGGGATCTCCCGCTCGCCCTGCACCTCGATCATCACGAGGATCTGGTCGACATTACACACAAAGTTCAGGCGGGCATTCGCTCAGTCATGATCGATGGATCTCATTCACCGTTCGAAGAAAACGTAGCGCTGGTGAAAAGCGTGGTGGAATTAAGTCATCGCTACGATGCCAGCGTGGAAGCCGAGCTGGGCCGACTGGGGGGCGTGGAAGACGATCTGGTGGTTGATGCCAAAGATGCGCTCTATACCAACCCGGAACAGGCCCGTGAATTCGTCGCCCGTACCGGTATTGATTCGCTGGCCGTCGCCATCGGCACCGCGCACGGGCTCTACACCGCCGAACCGAAACTTGATTTTGACCGCCTGGCCGCCATCCGCGACTGCGTTGACGTTCCGCTGGTACTGCACGGCGCTTCTGGCCTCCCGGATAGCGATATTCGCCGCGCCATTTCTCTGGGCGTCTGCAAAGTCAACGTCGCCACCGAACTGAAAATCGCCTTCTCTGATGCGTTGAAAACCTACTTCCTGGAAAATCCGGGCGCCAACGATCCGCGTCACTATATGACGCCGGCGAAAGCGGCAATGAAAGAGGTTGTCCGCAAAGTGATTCACGTTTGTGGCTGCGAAGGGCAACTATAATCCGCGGATCGAAGGAGCAATGTCGTGATCCATACCCTGACACTGAATACCGCGATCGATATGAATATCTTTTGCGATCCGCTTCGGCCTGCGGCCGTCAACCGCCCCCGGCAGACGGAATATTGCCCAAATGGTAAAGGGGTGAACGTTTCGCTGGTATTAGATCATTACCTACAGCCCACCCACGTCATGGGTATATTTGGCGGTTTTACTGGCCGCTATATAGTCGAAGAGCTGCGCAGACAGCATATTAAAGTGACTCCGGCATGGGTCGCCGAACCCACCCGTATTAATGTTTTTATTAATGACGGACACGAAGAATATAAGTTAGTAAATCCCGGCTCTCGTATTAATGATGAAGGCAAAGAGCAAATTATTCATCATTTACAGTGCGTCGAACCCGGTGATTATTTGGTAATCAGCGGCAGTTTGCCGCCGGGAATTGAAAGCCGGTTCTATAGCGAAATAATGGCCTTGTGTCAGCAAAAAGGCTGTGAAGTTATTTTAGATATCAGCCACCCGGCGCTGCGGCAGTTGCTCGAGCTACGCCCGCTATTGATTAAACCCAATGACGACGAACTCAAAGAGATCTTCGATCTCGACGTCGGCAGCCCGCAGCAGGTACATGACGCAATGCGCACGCTCCACCAGCTCGGGGCCCGAAACGTGCTGCTCACCCTGGGCGCGCAGGGGCTCTACTTTTCAAACGGCGAGCAACTGTGGTTCTGCTCGGCGCCGAAAATCAAGCTGGTTAGCTCGGCCTGCGCCGGCGATGCCGCGCTGGGAGCATTCCTGAGTAAATGGCTTAACGAAGATGATGTCGTTCCCGCTCTGGCGCTGGCCAGCGCCACCGGCGCCGATGTTGCCGCCTCCGCCGGGCTTGGCAAATTAAACCGTACACAAGAATTATTACAACAACTTCAGATCGTCCAATTATAAAGGTCCGATTATGAAAAAGATTATTGCCGTTACCGGCTGCCCTACAGGTATTGCCCATACATTTATGGCTGAAGAAGCCTTAAAGACCGCAGCAAAAAAATTAAACGTTGAGATCAAAGTTGAAACCAACGGCGCTTCCGGGGTAGAAAATGTCATTACACCGGAAGATCTGAAAGATATTTATGGTGTTATTATCGCTGCCGATAAAGATGTTAATGCCGAACGTTTTAATGGTTTGCCGGTCATCGAAGTGCCGGTTAAAGAGGCCATTCATCATCCGGCAGAATTAATTAATAAAGTCGTCAGCGGCCAGGCGCAACGCCGTCAGGGGATCTCCGCCACAGCGGATCCTGCGGAGAAATATGAGCAGGAATCATTCGGCCGACAGATTTATAAACATCTGATGAGCGGTGTTTCCAATATGCTGCCCTTCGTGGTGGCCGGCGGGATCTTAATCGCCATTTCTTTCCTGTGGGGTATCTACTCCGCCGATCCAAATTCAGCGCAGTACAACGTGATTGCCGCCACCCTGATGAAAGTCGGCCAGCAGGCGTTCTCGATCATGGTACCGGTGTTCACGGCCTACATTGCCTGGTCCATTTCCGGCCGTCCGGGGATGGTCGCCGGGTTTGTCGGCGGCCTGCTGGCAAACGCCACCGGCGCCGGGTTCCTCGGCGGGATCATCGCCGGTTTCGCCGCCGGTTACTTTATGCTGCTTATCCGCCGCCTGCTCGACGGCCTGCCGCGTCAGTACGAAGGACTAAAGTCGATCTTTATTATGCCGCTGATTGGCGTACTGGTGATTGGCGTGATGATGGTGCTACTTGGCCAACCGGTGGCGGCGATCAACAACGGCATGATGAACTGGCTTAGCTCTCTGCAAGAAGCCAATCCCATTCTGCTGGGGATTGTGGTCGGGGCAATGTGTTCATTCGACTTCGGCGGCCCGGTCAATAAAGCGGCCTACGTCACCGGAACGCTCTTGCTAGGACAGGGCAACTATTTCTTTATGGCCGGCGTCTCCGCTGCCTGCATTACCCCGCCGCTGGTGATTGCGCTGGCAACCACGTTCTTCCCGAAAGGCTTTAGCGAAGAAGAGCGCGCCGCCGGGATGGTGAACTATATCCTCGGCTGCACGCACATCACCGAAGGCGCGATTCCCTTTGCCGCTAAGGATCCGCTACGGGTGATCCCGATGATGATGATCGCCTCTTCAATCTCGGCCGTCCTCAGCTACAGCCTACATATTCAGGTCCCGGCGCCGCACGGCGGCTTCTTGATCCTACCGCTGGTCAGCAAACCGCTGGTGTGGGTGCTGTGCATTCTTACCGGCTCCGCCTGCGGCGCGCTCATGCTGGGATGCTGGCGGTTGTGGCAAAAACGCACTCAGGAAGCGACGGCGCTTGCCGGCGCCATTAAATAAGGAGCGAACTATGCAGCTGACTTCCGCAGACATTCATTTCGACCATCAGGTCAAAACGAAAGATGAAGCGCTACAGCGCGTCGTCGGTTCCCTGACCGCAGCCGGGCATACACAGATGGCCTATCTGGAGGGAATGCGCGAACGCGAGGGGCAAATCAGTACCTATCTGGGCAACGGCATCGCCATTCCTCACGGCACGCCGCAAAGCCGCGATGCGGTGCTAAGAACCGGCGTGAAGGTGCTAGCCTGTCCGCAGGGGGTGGACTGGGGCGAAGGGCAAACCGCCTATTTGATTGTTGGTATCGCCGCACAGGACAACGAACATCTCGATATCTTACGCCAGCTCACTCATGCGCTAGGCGACGATCGGGTGCCCGCCGCGCTGTCGCGGGCCGATACTCCGCAGGCGGTGCTGGAGATACTTGCCGGCGATATCGCGCCGGCGCAAGGCGAAGAACCGGAACCGCCGCCGCGCTTTGATGAAGAGGCAATCTTTACGCTGCGCAATCCGCACGGCCTGCATGCCCGGCCCAGCGCGGTACTGGTGAAAGCCGTCAAGCAGTGGCAGTCGCAAATCCAGGTCGAAAACCTGGATACTCGATCGTCAATTGTCGATGCCAAAAATCTGATGCGCGTCGTATCGCTTGGCGCCAAACAGGGTCATCGTCTGCACTTTATGGCCAGCGGCAGCGATGCGCATCAGGCGCTGAAAGCAATTGGCGACGCCTTTAACGCCGGGCTCGGCGAGATCGCCGCCCAACCGCAGCAGGTCTCTCAGGCGGCAGAAAAAAGCAAACGCAGCTGGCTGTCCCGGTTATTCAGTTAATTTTCAATTAATTAAAAACGCTCTGCCGTGTTGGTCAGGGCGTTTTTTTTGCCAGTAAGACACCCTGTTCAACGCTTGCACAGCAATTTATCGATACAGATCACAATTCAAAACAAAGACATTTGCGACCAAAACAAAACATAACGAATATATTCGAAAGAAAACGGAGGTTGTAAATGAAAGGTATTATCTCTCGCCATAAATCCGGCGAACACATCGGCATCTGCTCAGTTTGTTCAGCTCATCCGCTGGTTATCGAAGCGGCGTTACGTTTCGATCTGCCGACCAACAACAAAGTGCTGATTGAAGCAACATCAAACCAGGTCAACCAGTTTGGCGGCTATACCGGTATGCAGCCGGCCGATTTCCGCGACTTCGTCTACAACATCGCCCACACCGTCGGTTTCCCGGCAGAACGCATTATTCTTGGCGGCGATCATCTGGGCCCAAACTGCTGGCAAGACGAACCGGCTGCCGATGCGATGAAAAAATCCATCGACCTTATCAAAGCCTATGTCGCCGCAGGTTTTAGTAAGATCCACCTGGATGCATCAATGTCCTGCGCCGATGACCCGATACCGTTGAACCCAAGCGTGGTGGCAGAGCGCGCCGCCCGCCTCTGTCAGGCTGCTGAAGAGACCGCCAGCGATGAACAAAAGCGCCAGTTGACCTACGTTATCGGAACAGAAGTACCGGTTCCCGGCGGCGAAGCCAGCACCATCGGCAGCGTACATGTCACCCGGGCGCAGGATGCCGCCGCCACCCTCGAAACCCATGAAGCGGCGTTCCGCAAGCTGGGGCTCGACGCCGCGCTGAAGCGCGTCATCGCCATCGTCGTGCAGCCGGGCGTGGAGTTCGACCACACGCAAATCATCCATTACCAACCGCAGGAAGCGAAAGCGCTGTCCGCGTGGATCGAAAATACCCCGATGGTGTACGAAGCCCACTCCACCGACTACCAATCCCGCCAGGCCTACCGCGCGCTGGTCCGCGACCACTTCGCCATTCTGAAAGTCGGCCCGGCGCTCACCTTTGCCCTGCGCGAAGCCATTTTCGCTCTCGCACAGATGGAAAATGAGCTCATCGCGCCCGAGTCCCGTAGCCGGGTGATGGAAGTGATCGACGAAGTGATGCTCAACGAACCGGGCTACTGGAAAAAATACTATCGCCCGACCTGGAGTCAGGCGATGGTCGATATCCACTTTAGCCTTTCCGACCGTATCCGTTACTACTGGCCGCATCCGCGTATTCGGCAGAGCGTTGAGAAACTTATCGCGAACCTGACCGACGCTAAGCTGCCGCTGGGGCTTATCAGCCAATATATGCCGGTGCAGTTTGAACGACTGTCGCTGAATGAACTGAACGCCGTGCCGCACGAGCTCATCCTCGACAAAATCCAGGATGTTCTGCGCGCCTACCGCTACGGCTGTTCTTCTGAAACCGCGTGAAATAAAGAGGATCTATGAGTCAATTGTTTGTTCGTACCGGCATTCATTTCAGCTCCAGCCAGCAGGCGCTGGAGCATATTGGCGCGGAGATGCTGGCGCGAGGTGTTGTGCATGATAGCTATCCGGCAGCCCTGCTCGAACGCGAAGCAACTTTTCCGACCGGCATCGCGCTGGAGCAACACGCCGTGGCCATTCCCCATTGCGAAGCCATGCACGCGAAGTCACCGGCGATTTACCTGATTCGCCCGGACGCGCCGGTCCCTTTTCAGCGCGCTGATGACGATGGCGATATCGACGTTTCGCTTATCATCGCGCTGATTGTTGAAAACCCGGCGGCACAGCTGAAGCTGCTGCGCCGGTTATTTAGTGAGCTACAAAATCCAAACACGCTGGAGGTTCTGCTCTCCGCTTCCGACGAGCAGTTACCGGTGCTGTTCCAGCAATTTATCCTTGAGCCCGAGCTTAGCGCCCAGGCTTCATAACATACTGATAATAAAAGGGGTACCCTATGAAACGCAAAGTAATCGTCGCCTGCGGCGGCGCCGTCGCCACCTCCACGATGGCCGCAGAAGAGATTAAAGAGCTGTGCGCAGACCACAACATTGAGTTGGATCTGGTGCAGTGCCGGGTCAATGAAATCGAAACCTACATGGACGGCGCGGACCTTATCTGCACCACCGCCCGCGTGGACCGCGCCTTCGGCGATATTCCAGTGGTTCACGGCATGCCGTTTGTCTCCGGCGTCGGCATTGAAGCCTTACAGCAGAAAATCCTCGGCATCCTCGCGGAGTAAACGCCATGTTCAGCGAAATCATGCGTTATATCCTCGATCTTGGTCCGACGGTGATGCTGCCGATCGTGATCATTATCTTCTCCAAACTGCTGGGGATGAAGCTCGGGGACTGTTTCAAATCCGGTCTGCACATCGGGATCGGTTTTGTCGGCATCGGCCTGGTTATTGGCCTGATGCTCGACTCCATCGGCCCGGCGGCAAAGGCGATGGCGGAGCATTTCCAGATTAACCTTCACGTGATTGATATCGGCTGGCCGGGGTCATCGCCGATGACCTGGGCGTCGCAAATCGCGCTGGTAGCCATTCCGGTCGCCATCGTGGTCAATATCGTCATGCTGGTCACCCGCATGACCCGCGTGGTGAACGTCGATATCTGGAACATCTGGCATATGACCTTTACCGGCGCGATGCTGCATATCGCGACCGGTTCCTACTGGATAGGGATTCTCGGCGTCGTGGTTCATGCCGCCTTCGTTTACAAACTGGGCGACTGGTTTGCCAGGGATACCCGCGATTTCTTCGGCCTTGATGGCATCGCGATACCGCACGGCAGTTCGGCGTACTTAGGGCCGATTGCGGTGCTCGTCGATACCATCATCGACAAAATCCCCGGCCTTAACCGCATTCACTTTAGCGCCGATGATATCCAGAAACGCTTCGGCCCCTTCGGCGAACCGGTCACCGTCGGTTTCGTCATGGGGCTGGTGATTGGCGCGCTGGCGGGTTATGACCTGAAAGGCATTCTGCAGTTGGCGGTGAAAACCGCGGCGGTGATGCTGCTGATGCCGCGGGTGATCAAACCCATTATGGATGGCCTCAACCCGATAGCCAAACAGGCGCGTAAACGTCTGCAGGCTAAATTCGGCGGCCAGGAGTTCCTGATTGGTCTCGACCCGGCGCTGCTGCTTGGCCATACCTCGGTGGTGTCCGCCAGCCTGATTTTCATCCCGCTGAGCATTCTGATCGCCGTCGTGGTTCCAGGCAACCAGGTCCTGCCGTTCGGCGACCTGGCGACCATTGGTTTCTTCGTGGCGATGGCGGTAGCGGTGCATCAGGGCAACCTGTTCCGCACCCTGATTTCCGGGGTCATCATTATGGGTATCACCCTATGGATCGCAACCCAGACCATCGGCTTACACACGCAGCTGGCGGCAAACGCCGGGGCGTTAAAAGCGGGCGGTATGGTGGCTTCGATGGACCAGGGCGGCTCGCCGATTACCTGGCTGCTGATCCAGCTCTTCACCTGGCAGAACGTGGTCGGCTTCGCAATTATCGGCATCATCTATCTGGCTGGCGTCCTGCTGACCTGGCGTCGCGCCCGCCGCTTCATGGCGGTAGAGAAAGCAGAGAAAAGCGCCGCCGCGCAACAGCATCCAACCGCATCTTAAGCATTAGGGGAGCGCCGCTCCCCTGAACATTTCTGGAGAATGGTATGAAATCAGTGGTAATCCATGCTGAGGGGAACGTCTGCGTTGAAGAACGCCCCATCCCCACGCTGCAAACGGAAGACGATGTCCTGGTCAAAGTGGTCAGCTCCGGGCTGTGCGGCTCCGATATCCCGCGCATTTTCGCCAAAGGCGCGCATTACTACCCTATTACGCTTGGGCATGAATTCAGCGGCTATGTCGAGTCCTACGGCGCGGCGGTGACCGATCTACAGCCCGGTGATGCTGTTGCCTGCGTGCCGCTGCTGCCCTGCTTCCAGTGTCCGCAGTGCCAGCGCGAATATTTTTCTTTATGTAAGCAGTATCAGTTCGTCGGCTCCCGCAGCGAGGGCGGCAACGCCGAATACGTGGTGGTGAAGCGCGCCAACCTGTTCCGCCTGCCGGATCAGATGCCCATTGATGATGGCGCGTTTATCGAGCCAATAACCGTTGGCCTGCACGCTTTTCATCTGGCGCAGGGCTGCGAGGGTAAAAACGTCATTATTATCGGCGCCGGCACCATCGGCCTGCTGGCGCTGCAGTGCGCCCGCGAGCTGGGAGCCAATAGCGTCACGGCTATCGACATTAATCCACAGAAGCTGGAGCTGGCCAAAACCCTTGGCGCGAGCCGGGTGTTCAACAGCCGCGAGATGAGCAGCCAGGCGATTCAACAGGCGCTGGAGGAAATCCAGTTCGATCAGCTCGTCCTCGAGACCGCCGGTACGCCGCAGACCGTCGCATTAGCAATTGAAGCCGCCGGGCCGCGGGCGCAGCTGGCGCTGGTCGGTACCCTGCATCACGACCTAACGCTGCCTGCCGTCACCTTCGGGCAAATTCTGCGTAAAGAGCTGAATATCGTCGGCAGTTGGATGAACTACTCAGGCCCGTGGCCGGGAGAAGAGTGGCAAACAGCAACCCGCCTGCTGACGGAAAAACGCCTGCAGTTGGCGCCGTTGATAGCTCATCGCGGCGATGCCGAGAGTTTTGCTCGCGAAGTTCAGGCGCTAAACGGCGCACCGATGCAGGGTAAAATCCTACTTAAACTTTCCTGATCGCTTGAGCCAGCAATCTGCGCTGGCTCACATTACCTTTCGAAAATTATCGTTCAACTTTCGTTATCCTTCGATTAAACTAAGTTGAGTTAATTATCAGGCAAATCAAGATGAACTCATTTGAACGAAGGAACAAAATCGTCGATATGGTGAATACGCAGGGCAGCGTATTGGTTTTAGACCTTTCGAATCTCTTTGGCATCTCTGAAGTCACCATTCGCGCCGACCTCCGTATGCTGGAAGAGAAAGGCCTGGTGACCCGTTTTCACGGCGGCGCCGCCCGCCCGGGTAGCGATCTGACCGAGAGTGATAACCTGGAAGTGGTACTGGAAGATCGTTATCAGCTCGCCAGCGATCCGAAAAAGCGCATCGCCCAGGCCGCCGCGGCAATGATCCATGAAGGCATGACGGTGATCCTCGATAGCGGCAGCACCACGCTGCTGATAGCCGAGGCGCTGGTACGAATGACCAATATCACCGTCATCACCAATAGCCTACCCGCCGCGTTTACGCTGTCGGAAAATAAAGATATTACGCTGGTGGTATGCGGCGGTACGGTTCGGCACAAAACGCATTCAATGCACGGAACCATCGCTGAACGTTCGCTGCAGGGGATTTGCGCTGACCTGATGTTCGTTGGCGCCGATGGTATCGATGCGACCAACGGCATCACCACCTTTAATGAAGGCTATTCGATCAGCAGCGTGATGGCCGCCGCCGCGCATAAAGTGATCGCCGTGCTCGATGCCAGCAAATTCAATCGCCGGGGCTTTAACCAGGTCCTGCCGATGGACAAAATTGACTGCGTGATTACCGACGACGGCATCAGTGACGCCGACCGCGCGGCGTTAAATAGCAAGAAGGTTGAATTGAAGATCGTGTAATTGCGCGCGAATCGGCGGTTTTATTCCGACATTTATTCCGACATTTATTCCGACATGTAGGATGAAATCCAAGGTGCCCTTCAACATCAGAAGGGCACCTTGCTGTCCTCAGCTACACCTGACAGGCTTACTCCCCCTGCTGCTCCAGCGCGTATTTATACAGCGCGTTCTTCTTCACGCCGTGGATTTCCGCGGCCAGCGCGGCGGCTTTCTTCAACGGCAGTTCCGCCTGTAGCAGCGCCAGAGTCCGCAGCGCGGCTGCCGGCAGCGCCTCTTCCTGGGCCTTAAACCCTTCGACGATCAGCACCATCTCGCCTTTGCGGCGATTTTCGTCTTCCTTCACCCACGCCACCAGCTCGCCAATCGGCGCGCCGTGGATAGACTCCCAGGTTTTGGTCAGCTCGCGCGCCAACACCACGTAGCGGGATTCGCCCAGAACCGCGCAGATATCTTCCAGGCTCTCCACCAGGCGGTGCGTTGACTCATAGAAGATAATGGTGCGCGGCTCTTCTTCCAGCGCCTTCAGGGTATCGCGGCGGCCTTTCGATTTCGCCGGCAGGAAACCTTCATAGCAGAAACGATCGGACGGCAAACCGGCGGCGCTCAGAGCGGCAATCGCTGCACAAGGGCCCGGCAGCGGCACCACGCGGATATTGGCTTCACGGCAGGTGCGCACCAGATGGTAGCCGGGATCGTTAATCAGCGGCGTGCCGGCATCGGACACCAGCGCGATGTTTTGTCCTTCTTTTAATTTCGCTAAAAGTGTTTCGGCCTTTTGCTGCTCGTTATGGTCGTGAAGGGCAAATAAACGGGCGTTAATCGCAAAATGCTGCAGCAGCAAACCGGTGTGGCGGGTATCCTCCGCAGCAATTAAATCAACAGCTTGCAACACTTCCAGTGCGCGCTGCGTGATATCAGACAGATTCCCTATCGGAGTGGGCACAATATACAGTTGCCCCTGAGAATTATCCGCTGATTCGTGTTGTTTCATTGTCTCGTCCGTATTGCCGATTTAATATTGAGCATTGAGCCAAAAAAATATCACTGGATACATATGGTACCGTCAACATTTCTTCGTTCTAAGCCCGCGCGCTGTCTGCCCGTATTGCTGGCTACTCTTCTTTTTGCTGGCTGCGGCACCCACACGCAGGATCAAAGCACGGCGTTTATGCAGGGTACGTCGCAGGCCAACTCCAGTTTCTACCTACAGCAGATGCAGCAAAGCACGAATGATAGCAAGACCAACTGGCAATTACTCGCCATTCGTGCACTGCTGCAGGAAGGTAAGAAGCAGCAGGCTATCGACCTGTACAACCAACTGCCGTCGAACCTGAATAGCACGCAGGCCCGCGAACAGTCGCTGCTGGCGGTGGAAGTCAAACTGGCGCAAGGCGATTACCAGGGCGCGAAGGCATTACTGAGCAAACTCGACCCTCTCAGTTTTGAGAAAAATCAGCAGCCGCGCTACTGGCAGGCGCAAATTGACGCCAGCCAGGGGCAGCCCTCTCTGGCGCTGCTGCGCGCGCTGATTGCCCAGCAGCCCCTGCTAAGCCAGGCGAAACAAAAACAACAAAACATCGACGCCACGTGGAAAGCGCTGACGGCGATGACCCCACAGCAGGCCAACGCGCTGGTGATCAATGCCGACGAAAACGTGCTGCAGGGCTGGCTGGATCTGCAGCGGATGTGGTTCGATAACCGCAACGATCCGGCGATGCTGAAAGCGGGCGTCAAAGACTGGCAAATCCGTTATCCGCAGAACCCGGGGGCGCAGATGCTGCCCACCGCGCTGGTGAACATGCAAAACTATAAACCGGCCTCGACCAATAAAATCGCCCTGCTGCTGCCTCTGAACGGCCAGGCGGCGATTTTCGGCCGCACTATCCAGCAGGGTTTTGAAGCGGCGAAGAATGGCGCCCCAGCGGTCCAGGGCAACGCAGTGCCGGCGCAGGTCGCCCAGGCGGCGAATGTTGCCGGCAATAATGATGTGGTGAGCCCTTCGCAGGCGGAAGTCGGCGATCTCACCGCCACCGGCAGCCAGGCCGCACCGGTGCAGGCGCCAGCGGAAACGCAGGCCGCGCCTGCCGCAAAACCAGCAGCCGCTCCGCTACCCGCCCCGGTTGCCGCAACGCCGGCAGCACAGCCAGTAGCACAACCGGTGAGCGCGCCAGCCGCGCAGCCGCAGCCCGCGGTGGCGGCAACCGCCAATCCTGCCGCTGAGCTGAAAATTTACGACACCACCAGCCAGCCGATGAGCCAGCTTCTGGCGCAGGTACAGCAGGACGGCGCGACCATCGTTGTCGGCCCGCTATTGAAAGAAAACGTCGAAGAGGTGATGAAAAGCAACACCTCGCTGAACGTGCTGGCCCTTAACCAGCCGGGGAAAGTCGAGAACCGCCCGAACCTGTGCTACTTCGCGCTCTCCCCGGAAGATGAAGCCCGCGACGCGGCGCGTCATATTCACGATCAGGGCAAACAAACGCCGTTACTGCTGGTGCCGCGCGGCGCGCTTGGCGACCGCGTGGTCAGCGCTTTCGCCGACGAGTGGCTGAGGCTGGGCGGCGGTACGGTGCTGCAGCAGCGTCTGGGATCGACAGCGGAGCTGAAATCCGGCGTCAACGGCGGCGGGATCTCACTGACCGGCAGCCCGGTATCGACGCTGCCGTCATCTGTAGATAGCTCGCTCGGCAGCCCAAGCGACGTTCCGGTCAGCAGCGGCGGCAGCATCGATGCCGCCTATATCGTCGCCACCCCGGAACAAATTGGCTATATCAAGCCGCTGATCGCGATGCGCAACGGCAGCCAGAGCAACGTCACCCTGTACGCCAGCTCCCGTAGCGCGCAAGGCACCTCTGGCCCGGATTTCCGTCTGGAGATGGAAGGCCTGCAATATAGCGAAATCCCGATGCTGGCCGGCAGTAACCCGGCGCTGATGCAGCAGGCGCTCTCCACCGTGCGTAACGACTACTCGCTGGCGCGGCTGTATGCAATGGGCGCCGATGCCTGGTCGCTGGCGAATCATTTCGCGCAAATGCGCCAGAGCCCAGGTTACCAGCTGAACGGCAATACGGGCGATCTGACGGCCACGCCGGACTGCGTGATTAACAGGAAGTTATCATGGCTCAAGTACCAACAGGGACAAATCGTCGCAGCCAACTAAGTAAACAGACCGGCGACGCCTGGGAAAGCCAGGCGCGTCGGTGGTTAGAACGGCATGGACTGCGTTTTATCGCCGCCAACGCCCGCGAGCGCGGCGGCGAGATCGACCTTATTATGCGCGACGGCGCGGTTATCGTGTTCGTCGAAGTGCGCTACCGGCGCAGCGCCAGCTACGGCGATGCCGCCGCCAGCGTCACGCCGCAAAAGCAACAACGCCTTCTCAAGGCCGCTCGTCTGTGGCTCTCCCGACAGAATGGGAGTTTTGATACTGTGGATTGCCGTTTCGATGTGGTAGCCTTCACCGGCAACGACATCCAATGGCTGAAAAACGCCTTTGGCGAATAGCGTATTATCAGATTTAAGGGATCCCGTGCTCGACAGAATTAAAGCCTGCTTTACCGAAAGCATTCAAACCCAAATCGCCGCCGCGGAAGCGCTCCCGGACGCCATCTCGCGCGCGGCAATGACGCTCGTTCAGTCGCTGCTTAACGGCAACAAAATCCTCTGTTGTGGTAATGGCACCTCCGCCGCCAACGCACAGCATTTTGCTGCCAGCATGATCAATCGTTTCGAAACAGAGCGCCCTGGTTTACCCGCCATTGCACTAAATACCGATAATGTGGTCTTAACCGCAATCGCCAACGATCGCCTGCATGATGAAATCTATGCTAAGCAGGTGCGCGCGCTGGGACACGCCGGCGATGTACTGCTGGCGATTTCTACGCGCGGAAATAGCCGGGATATCGTGAAAGCCGTGGAAGCGGCGGTCACCCGCGATATGACTATCGTGGCGCTAACCGGTTACGACGGCGGCGAGCTGGCTGGCCTGTTAGGTCAGCAGGACGTTGAAATCCGCATTCCTTCACACCGCAGCGCGCGGATCCAGGAAATGCATATGCTCACCGTCAATTGTCTGTGCGATTTGATTGATAACACGCTTTTTCCACACCAGGACGAATAAGGAGAACACATGAAGGCTCTCTCGCCCCTCGCCATCCTGCTTTCTGCGCTACTGCTACAGGGCTGCGTCGCCGCAGCGGTAGTCGGTACGGCAGCCGTCGGCACCAAAGCGGCAACGGACCCGCGTACGGTGGGTACGCAGGTTGATGACAGCACCCTGGAGCTGCGCGTTAACAGCGCCTTAGGGAAAGATGAACAGATTAAGAAAGAAGCGCGTATTAACGTCACCGCTTATCAGGGCAAAGTCCTGCTGACCGGCCAATCGCCGACCGCCGATCTCTCCTCTCGCGCCAAACAAATTGCGATGGGGGTTGAAGGGACTACCGAAGTCTTCAATGAAGTACGTCAAGGCCAGCCGATTGGCTTAGGCACCGCGTCGTCGGATACCTGGATCACCACCAAAGTTCGTTCCCAACTGCTGGGCAGCGATCAGGTGAAGTCTTCCAATGTGAAAGTGACGACCGAAAATAGCGAAGTGTTCCTGATGGGCCTGGTCACCGACCGTGAAGGCCGCGCAGCGGCGGATATCGCCAGCCGGGTAAGCGGTGTGAGCCGCGTCACCACCGCCTTTACCTATATTAAATAAAAGCCCTGTATGAGTTGTAGATACTGTTATCGGTTGGCAACTTTTCTCTTGAGAAAAACGTTTATCGCGTGTCGCTTCAGAGAACATTGCGCTCCTGGTTGAGTTATATGCAATATGTTTTCCGTGGCGCAGGGAGCGCACAGAGGGCGGCCAGTCGCCGCCGCCCTCTGTACTCCCGGGCTCTGGCCGCCAAAATCGCCACTTCGTGGTACCTTCGACTTATCCCTGCAGGCTTCGGGTCGGGCCGAGGCAGCGTCCTTGCAAATCACGGCCCTCAGCCCGCATCCATGCGGGCTGCCCCGGCCTTCCGGGAACGTCTCAGCGATTTTGAGGCCACCAGCACCGGCAGTTTCAGCCAGCGTGGTGAAGACATTAAAGGCAGGTCGCACGGACCGTAGATACTGTTATCGGTTGGCAACTTTTTTAAGGGGTTTTCCCGGACGCGGCGCGTTGCGCCTTCTCCGGGCTACCAAATCGCAAAGCGCTGTAGCCCCGGTAAGCGGCAGCGCCACCGGGGGGATTTTGAGGCCACCAGCACCGGCAGTATAAATTAACGACAGGCCGCACGGACTGTAGGCCGGGTAAGGCGTAGCCGCCACCCGGCACAAAATCCGGCGCCGGGGCTACAGCCCCGCCCCGGAAAATTACACTAGCGCCAGCGCGCCAACGATCGCCCCGCACAACGCCACCAGCCCGCCGGTTAGCCACAGCGCTTTAGCCGGGAACGCCTTACGCAACATAATCAGCGACGGCACGCTCACCGCCGGCAAAGTAATCAGCAGCGCCAGCGCCGGCGCGGTGCCCATTCCGGCCAGCATCATCGTCTGCACAATCGGGATTTCCGCCGCCGTCGGGATAACGAACAGGCAACCGGCTATCGCCATTGCGATCACCCAGAACAGCGTGTTATCGACCGCGCCCTCAGCGTGCGGGAACAGCCAGACCCGCGCCGCGCCCAGTACCAGCACCGCGAGGATATAAACCGGGATCGTACTCCAGAACAGCGACCACAGCGCGCGTAGCCAACGGCTGATAAAACTGCCCTCATCGCGCTGCAGTTGGCTAATGTCTTCTGTCGCCACCGGCTGCGTCGCCGCCTCTTTTACCCATTTTTGCACGAGCGTCGCCACCACTAGCACCGTCGCCAGCCCGGCCACTAGTCTGATCAGAGCAAACTGCCAACCTAGCACGAAGCCCATAAAGACCAGCGTTGCCGGGTTCAGCAGCGGGTTGCCCATCCAGAACGCCAGCGCTCCGCCCATCGACACCTGCTGTTTACGCATACCGGCGGCGACCGGCGCGGCGCAGCAGGTACACATCATCCCCGGTAGCGAAAAAATCGCTCCCAGCAGCGTGCCCTGAAAACGAGATTGCCCAAGCGTGCGCAGCAGCCAGTCGCGGGGGATCAGCACCTGAATAAGCGACCCGAGCAGCACGCCGAGCACCGCCGCTTTCCAGACCGCGAGGAAGTAAACCATCGCGTAATCCCATGCCGCCTGCAGCGGGTTTACATCAGACTGCGCGAGAATAGATTTACCGATACTGTGGGTTTCCGCGGCCGTAAAGGCTTTACCGTAATACGGCTGCCATTTGACGTACCACAGACCAACGATAACGACGAGAAAGAACAGCGCGGGTTTCCACCATTGAAATGGTGATGCCGCCTGAGATGAAGACTGACCAGCCATAGCATTCCCCAGGGAGAAGTGATAACAAATAAGGAGGTGAATACTACGCCTGCCGTCCAAATTTGAAAATGGTTAATCCGCCTGCCGGGCAGCGCGCTCCCGTAGCTGAGACGAGGTAAGGATCTGGACGCCTTCATGGCTCGGCGCCAGCGCCTCCGCGAGCAGGGCAGTCGCTACATCGCGAGCCTGAATAGCTTTCCAGTCTCCAGGCAGAAAACGAAATAGCGGTGCAAAGAGCGTTTCATTGGCGCGTTTGTGCTCCCGCTCCCCCAGCAACATTGAAGGACGGGCAATGGTCAGCCGCGGCCACTCCTGCGCCATCAGCGCCTCTTCCATTTCCCCTTTCACGCGGTTATAGAAGAAGGGCGAATGCGCATTGGCGCCCATCGCGCTGACCACCAGCATATGTTGCGCCCCAAGGCGCTTCCCGACCAGTGCCGTATCCACCACCAGCGTATAGTCAGCATGCACAAACGCTTCTTTACTCCCCGCTTCCCGTCGCGTGGTGCCCAGGCAGCAGAAAACGATATCGACAGGATCAACCACCTGCGCCAGTGCATCGGTCAACTGCGGATCGTAAGGATTAAAGACCCCTTCCGCGGGCGGGAGTGGGCGGCGAGTCGGCGCAGTAATCGCGCTAATGCCCGGCTCACTCTGCAGCAAACGAAGTAAGTGCCCACCAACCAAACCAGTCGCGCCGGTTAATAATACCTGACTCATCGAATCTCCTTTGCAGAATTGTCTGCCTTGCACTTTGCCCCACATGTTCCAGGCTTAATAGCTTACGAGGTAAGTATCCACCATCATCATGGAAATGCCTCATTCACTGCCAAAAGATCGGAGGAAGAATGAGTAAAAAGATTGCCGTACTAATCACCGACGACTTCGAAGATTCTGAATTCACCTCACCTGCCGAGGCCTTTAAACTTGCCGGGCATCAGGTCGTGACGATTGAGAAACAGGCAGGAAAAACGGTAAAAGGGAAACAAGGCGAGGCTGAAGTGGCGATCGACAAAGCAATAGATGACGTGACGCCGGCACAGTTTGACGCGTTGTTGCTGCCAGGCGGCTATTCACCGGACCAGTTGCGGGGGGATGAGCGCTTCGTCACTTTTACTCGCGACTTCGTGAATAGCGGTAAGCCGGTCTTTGCCATCTGCCATGGCCCGCAGCTGCTTATCAGCGCAGGCGTCATTCGCGGGCGTAAACTCACAGCGGTTAAACCCATCGTGGTCGACGTGAAAAATGCCGGCGGTGAGTTTTACGATCAGGAAGTGGTGCTTGATAACGATCAGTTAGTCACCAGCAGAACGCCAGACGACCTGCCGGCGTTCAATCGCGAGGCGCTACGCCTGCTCGGCGCTTGAGTCGCGCAGCCAGTATAGCTTTTTGCCAAAACCCAGCGTGTTGTCGGTAAATTTAAGCTCGTCGGGACGAATCTCCCACACCGGCGCCGACAACATGCGGGCAACAGGGAAGCGCTTGACGTAGCGCTTGCGCATCTCAGCCTCTTCATCACCGTGAAGGCGGCGGATCTCCCCCTTAAACTGCACGCCGCGGATCAAGGCAACGGTCTTTGGCTGGCCGTTGACCGTCCCGGCGACTTTCGCGCCTTCGCCGGTCATCTGGCCGTGACGGGTTTTTTCGTCGCTTAGTAGATAAAAAGCGACGTTATCCGGGTCGTAAACATAAAACGCATTGGCGCACCAGAGCTCGTCATCACGTGCCACGCACCAGGTGATGACGTGCTGTTTGCCCAGCCAGCGGCTAATCGCGGCAAGCGTATCCATCTTTATTCTCCATTATGTTATGGTGCACACACCCTAACAGACTGACATTATTACCGTGTGCTGGTTTCTCTATCTTATTCGAACCGCTGATAACCGCCTGTATACCGGCATCACCACCGATGTCCCACGCCGCTTTCTTCAGCATCAGGAAGGCAAAGGGGCGAAAGCGCTGCGCGGCAAAGGAGAACTGGCGCTGGCGTTTAGTCAGAAAGTTGGTGACCACTCACTTGCGCTGCGGCTGGAGTATCGCATCAAGCAGCTAACGAAGCGCCAGAAAGAGCGCCTCGTTGCCGGGGATGGTTCGTTCGAGACCCTACTGGAGGGGCTCAGAAGCGATTGAAATGATCGCTGTACTCGACCAGACCGTGTACGCCCTGCAGCGCGTCATCCGCCAGACGATGCACCTGGAAGGCTTCCGCGGTGTCCGGCCAACGGCAGCGTAAATCGAACGCGGCCGCGGGTTCAAAGCCCAAACGGCCATACAGCGCCGGTTCGCCCAGCGTGACCACCGCGGCGTAGCCAAATTCATTTAATGAATCCAGCCCTTCGTAGACCAGCTGTCGGCCAATACCCTGGCCGCGATAGCTTTCATCTACCGCCAATGGCGCCAGCCCTACCCACTGCAGCTCTTCGCCTTCGACGGTGACTGGGCTAAAGGCGACATAGCCAACCACCTGGCCTTCATCGTCAGTGGCGACTAAGCCCAGCGTGATCAGACCATCTTCACGCAGATCGTGCACCAGCTTCGCTTCCGCGTCGCTGCCGAACGTACGGCGCAGCAGCGCGTCGATACCCGGCGCATCAATCCCAATTTCCACTCGAATCAGCATGCCTCAC
Source organism: Klebsiella sp. 141240 (assembly GCF_050600805.1). Taxonomy (NCBI): domain Bacteria; kingdom Pseudomonadati; phylum Pseudomonadota; class Gammaproteobacteria; order Enterobacterales; family Enterobacteriaceae; genus Klebsiella; species Klebsiella sp. 141240. Next base: position 562,505 of record NZ_JAQIRK010000001.1, read on the forward strand.
CTACCGATGTCTGTTCAGGTTTCTGCGGGCTCTTCAGGCCTGCTTCGACAAAATCCGCCATCTGCAGCAGCATGACGCGCAGTGCTTTCGGCATCTGCTCCAGCTCGATGGCATCCATCAGGTTCTTCACGTATAGACCCAGCTCAGTATCACCTTCAATCACCAGACGACGCTGGAAGAATAGCGTATCCGGATCCTGTTTACGCGCGGCAATCATCAGCAGATCGCTGGCATCGGCGCTAAAGCTGACATCGGCGTCAGCCTGCTGGCTGACCACCAGGCGACCGTCGACTACCGAGGTATACCACAGCAGGCCAATATCGCGCACATTAATACTTAACCAGCGACCTTCGAGAAACTCCAGTTCTCCATCCGCCAGCGCCTGGCGAAATTGCCAGCTCAATACTTGTTCCAGCACCTGGCGCTTGAGGGCAAAAGGCGCCAGCTTAACCGGCACGCTCATTAAAGACGGGCCAAAACGGACCAGCCGGGAACGCAGTTCATCCAACACAAGCTTCACTCCATGCATGCAATAGTTTCGCTATTGTGCCATATCAAATAAACGACATAGCGGCGTAAATCAACAAAATCGCGATGATGGCCGCCAGCTATTGAGCCCACCAATACGCTTTTAACTGCCTCAAATCAAAAATTGTCACCAGAAGGTTAACTAAAATCCCAGCTCGTTAACCATTTTGCGTCCCTGACCGGCCGCGTTTTTCAGGAAAAATTATGGAGCTGCTCTGCCCCGCCGGTAACCTCCCGGCTCTTAAGGCGGCCATCGAAAACGGCGCCGATGCCGTGTATATCGGGCTGAAAGATGACACCAATGCCCGCCACTTTGCCGGCCTTAATTTCACCGAAAAGAAATTGCAGGAAGCCGTCAGCTTTGTGCACCAGCATCGCCGTAAGCTACATATCGCGATTAACACCTTCGCCCATCCCGACGGTTATGCCCGTTGGCAGCGAGCGGTGGATATGGCCGCGCAATTGGGCGCCGACGCGCTCATCCTCGCCGATATCGCGATGCTGGAGTACGCCGCGGAACGCTACCCGCACATCGAACGTCACGTTTCAGTGCAGGCGTCCGCCACTAACGAAGAGGCGGTGCGTTTTTATCACCGCAACTTTGACGTTGCCCGCGTCGTACTGCCGCGGGTGTTATCCATTCACCAGGTGAAACAGTTAGCCCGCGCCACGCCGGTGCCACTGGAAGTCTTCGCCTTCGGTAGCTTATGCATCATGGCGGAAGGCCGCTGCTATCTCTCGTCGTATCTCACCGGCGAATCGCCAAATACCGTCGGCGCCTGTTCGCCCGCGCGCTTCGTCCGCTGGCAGCAAACGCCGCAGGGGCTGGAGTCACGCCTTAACGAAGTGCTGATCGATCGCTATCAGGATGGCGAAAATGCCGGTTATCCGACGCTGTGCAAAGGCCGCTACCTGGTCGACGGCGAGCGCTACCACGCGCTGGAAGAACCCACCAGCCTCAATACCCTGGAGCTGTTGCCAGAACTGATGGCCGCCAATATCGCCTCGGTAAAAATCGAAGGCCGTCAGCGCAGCCCGGCATACGTCACCCAGGTAGCGAAGGTCTGGCGTCAGGCGATCGATCGCTGTAAAGCCGATCCGCAGAACTTCGTACCGCAATCCGCATGGATGGAAACCCTTGGTTCGATGTCCGAAGGAACGCAAACCACCCTTGGCGCCTATCACCGTAAATGGCAGTGAGAAACATGAAATATTCATTAGGGCCAGTGCTGTACTACTGGCCAAAAGAGACGCTGGAAGATTTTTACCAGCAGGCGGCAAACAGTAGCGCTGACACCATTTATCTGGGCGAAGCAGTGTGCAGCAAACGCCGCGCCACTAAAGTCGGCGATTGGCTTGAGATGGCGAAAACGCTGGCCGGTAGCGGCAAGCAGGTGGTGCTTTCCACCCTCGCGCTGGTGCAGGCCTCCTCCGAACTGGGCGAGCTGAAGCGCTATGTCGAGAACGGCGAATTCCTGATTGAAGCCAGCGACCTCGGCGTGGTCAATCTCTGTGCCGAACGCAAGTTGCCCTTCGTCGCGGGTCATGCGCTGAACTGCTACAACGCCGTCACCCTGCGCCTGCTGCTGAAACAGGGCATGGTGCGCTGGTGTATGCCGGTTGAACTCTCCCGCGACTGGCTGGCTAATTTACTGACCCAGTGTGAAGAGCTGGGTATTCGCAACCAGTTTGAAGTCGAAGTGCTGAGCTACGGCCATCTGCCGCTGGCCTATTCCGCGCGCTGCTTTACCGCTCGCTCGGAAGACCGGCCAAAAGACGAATGCGAAACCTGCTGCATCAAGTACCCAACCGGGCGCAGCATGCTGTCGCAGGAGAACCAGCTGGTGTTTGTGCTTAACGGCATTCAGACGATGAGCGGCTACGTCTATAACCTTGGCAACGAGTTAACCTCGATGCACGGTCTGGTTGATATGGTGCGCCTGTCGCCGATGGGTAGCGAGACCTTCGCCATGCTCGACGCCTTCCGCGCCAATGAAAATGGCGCTGCGCCGCTGGATCTCACCGCTAACAGCGATTGCAACGGCTACTGGAAACGGCTGGCCGGGCTGGAGCTGCAGGCGTAAGGTGAAGTGTAAAAGCTCACTTTGTTAACAACGGTTATTAATTTTTAATGCACTATTAAAAGATTCACCGTCGACAAAGTGAGCTGTTATGACTGATAAAACCATTCCGTTCTCGGTGCTCGATCTGGCGCCGATCCCGCAGGGTTCTTCTGCTAAAGAAGCCTTTTCCCATTCTCTCGCTCTCGCCCAACTGGCGGAATCCCGCGGCTACCACCGTTATTGGCTGGCTGAGCACCATAATATGGTGGGCATTGCCAGCGCGGCGACCTCGGTGTTGATTGGCTATCTTGCCGCCAATACCACCACCCTGCATCTGGGATCCGGTGGCGTGATGTTGCCAAACCACTCGCCGCTGGTGATCGCCGAACAGTTCGGCACCCTGAATACGCTGTATCCCGGACGTATCGATCTCGGCCTTGGCCGCGCGCCGGGCAGCGATCAGCCGACCATGCGCGCGCTGCGTCGCCACATGAGCGGCGATGTCGATAATTTCCCGCGCGATGTGGCGGAGTTGGTGGACTGGTTTGACGCTCGCGAGGCTAATCCGCAGGTGCGCCCGGTTCCCGGCTATGGCGAACGAATTCCGGTGTGGCTGCTGGGCTCAAGCCTGTACAGCGCGCAGCTGGCGGCGCAGCTTGGTCTGCCGTTTGCCTTCGCCTCTCACTTCGCGCCGGACATGCTATTCCAGGCTCTGCATCTGTACCGCAGCAACTTCAAACCTTCGGCGCGGCTCGAAAAACCGTACGCGATGGTATGTATCAATATTATCGCCGCCGATAGTAATCGCGATGCGGAGTTCCTCTTTACCTCGATGCAGCAGGCCTTCGTTAAGCTGCGCCGCGGTGAAACCGGGCAGTTGCCGCCGCCGGTGGAAAATATGCATCAACTGTGGTCAGCGTCCGAGCAGTATGGTGTACAGCAGGCATTGAGCATGTCGCTGGTTGGCGATAAGACTAAAGTTCGCCATGGGTTAGCGTCGATTCTTCGCGAAACGGAAGCAGACGAAATCATGGTCAACGGCCAGATCTTCGACCACCAGGCGCGCCTGCATTCGTTTGATTTAGCGATGCAGGTGAAAGAGGAATTGCCAGGTTAGTAACGCGGTAAGCCCGGTGCGCGTCACGCCACCGGGCAATACGGTTATTGATAAACCGGCAGCAGATTAAAGCTCGACAGGAAATGCACCACCGCGTTGCCGAGCCCGAACAGCAGGATCAGCGCAATCATCGGTTTTCCGCCCCAAACGCGGAACTGTGGGCTGCCGAAGCGTTTACGCGAAGCGCGAGCCAGCAGCGCCGGCACAATCGCCGCCCATACCGTCGCCGCCAGGCCGGCATAGCCGATGGCATAAAGGAACCCATCTGGTTTCACCAGCCCGCCAATCATCGGCGGGATAAAGGTCAACAGCGCGGTTTTAAAGCGTCCCATCGCGCTATCGTCAAAGCCAAACAGATCCGCGAGATAATCGAACAGCCCCAGCGTCACGCCGAGGAAGGAACTGGCGACGGCAAAGTTGGAGAACACCACCAGCAGCAGATCCAGACCGCGGCTATTCAGCACGCCGCTCAGCGCCTGCACCAGCACATCAATGTTGCCGCCCTTCTGGGCGATGCCGATAAACTGCGGACGAGGGATATTACCCATCGTCACCAGCAGCCAGACCACATACAGACCCAGCGCCAGCAGCGTACCGTAAATCAGACAGCGGGTAATGGTGCGTGGATCCTTACCATAATATTTCATCAGGCTCGGCACGTTACCGTGATAGCCAAACGAGGCCAGGCAGAACGGCAGCGTCATCAGCAGGTATGGCGCATAGGAGGCATTCTTCTCCACGACGTTAAACAGCGTCGTCGGCTCGACGTGCCCCAGCAGGCTGCCGAAGGTCAGGAAGAAGGTAATCACCTTAGCGCCCAGTACGATAGCCGTCATGCGGCTCACCGCTTTCGTGCTCATCCAGACGATAAAGGCCACCAGCAGCGCAAAGCCGAAGCCCGCAGCGCGCGCCGGTACGTTCAGCGACATCTCACTGAAGGTGTGGTGCAGGATCGAACCGCTCGCCGAAATATAGGCGTAGGTCAGGATATACAGCACAAAGGCGATCGACACGCCGTTCACCAGGTTCCAGCCTTTGCCGAGCAGGTCTTTGGTAATGGTGTCGAAGCTGGAGCCAATCCGGTAGTTAAGGTTGGCTTCCAGAATCATCAAACCGGAGTGCAGCATGCAGAACCAGGTAAAAACCAGCGCCGCCAACGACCAGAAGAACCACGCGCCGGACATGACCACCGGCAGCGAGAACATGCCTGCGCCAATAATCGTGCCGCCGATAATCACCACGCCGCCAAATAAAGACGGTCGGGTGGCCGTAGTCGTTAGTGTCGCCATTTGCCGAAATCTCCAGTGGAAAATACTTCGCTCACGTTGAGCATGACGCACTGTACCAGTACACGAGTACAAAAGAAATAAAAAAAGCCCCAATCATGACGATCGGGGCTGTATTATTTACTTTACGCTAGCGGATTGCGCTTATTACGCATCGCCACCGAAACGACGACGACCAGCGGAGTCATCACGGCGCGGCGCAGAAGCATCGTCACGACGCGGCGCGCGGCCGCCTTCACGACGTTCGCCGCTGAAACGACGACCTTCACCACGTCCGCCTTCGCGACGTTCGCCACCGAAGCTACGGCCACCTTCACGACGCTCGCCGCCGAAGCCACGACCGCCTTCACGACGCTCGCCGCCGCCACGACGTTCGGTGCGCGGCTGCGCATCGCCCAGCAGCTGCATGTTCATCGGCTTGTTCAGGATGCGGGTACGAGTAAAGTGCTGCAGCACTTCGCCCGGCATACCTTTCGGCAGTTCGATGGTGGAGTGAGAACCGAACAGCTTGATGTTGCCGATGTAGCGGCTGCTGATGTCGCCTTCGTTAGCGATCGCGCCAACGATATGACGAACTTCAACGCCGTCATCACGGCCCACTTCAATGCGGTACAGTTCCATTTCACCCACGTCACGACGCTCACGCTTCGGACGATCTTCACGATCGCCACGCGGACCGCGGTCATTACGGTCGCCACGGCGTTCGAAACGGTCATCACGATCGCGGAACTCACGCTTAGGACGCATCGGCGCATCCGGCGGAACGATCAGAGAACGTTCGCCCTGGGCCATTTTCAGCAGCGCAGCGGCCAGCGTTTCTACGTCCAGCTCTTCGCCTTCCGCAGTCGGCTGGATTTTAGCCAGCAGCGCACGATACTGGTCCAGATCGCTGCTTTCCAGCTGCTGCTGAACTTTAGCGGCGAATTTCTCCAGACGACGTTTGCCCAGCAGTTCCGCGTTCGGCAGTTCTACTTCAGGGATCGTCAGCTTCATCGTACGTTCGATGTTACGCAGCAGGCGACGTTCACGGTTCTCAACGAACAGCAGCGCGCGACCCGCACGACCCGCACGACCGGTACGGCCGATACGGTGAACGTAAGATTCGGAATCCATCGGGATGTCATAGTTAACAACCAGGCTGATACGCTCAACGTCAAGGCCGCGGGCCGCAACGTCGGTGGCGATCAGGATGTCCAGACGACCGTCTTTCAGGCGCTCCAGAGTCTGCTCACGCAGCGCCTGGTTCATATCGCCGTTCAGCGCGGCGCTGTTATAGCCGCTACGCTCCAGCGCTTCTGCCACTTCCAGAGTCGCGTTTTTGGTACGCACGAAGATAATCGCCGCATCAAAGTCTTCCGCTTCCAGGAAACGCACCAGCGCTTCGTTTTTCCGCATGCCGTAAGCAGTCCAGTAGCTCTGGCTAATGTCCGGGCGCGTGGTGACGCTGGACTGAATGCGCACTTCCTGCGGCTCTTTCATAAAGCGGCGGGTAATGCGACGAATCGCTTCCGGCATAGTGGCGGAGAACAGAGCGGTCTGATGACCTTCCGGGATCTGCGCCATGATAGTTTCTACGTCTTCGATAAAGCCCATGCGCAGCATTTCATCTGCTTCGTCCAGTACCAGACCGCTCAGTTTAGAGAGATCCAGCGTACCGCGCTTCAGGTGGTCCAGCAGACGACCCGGGGTACCGACGACGATCTGCGGCCCCTGACGCAGGGCGCGCAGCTGCACGTCATAACGCTGGCCGCCGTACAGGGCAACCACGTTTACGCCGCGCATATGTTTAGAGAATTCCGTCATTGCTTCAGCAACCTGTACCGCCAGTTCGCGGGTCGGCGCCAGCACCAGAATCTGTGGTGCTCTAAGCTCAGGATCGATGTTGTTCAGCAGCGGTAAAGAGAACGCTGCGGTCTTACCGCTACCGGTCTGGGCCATACCCAGAACGTCGCGGCCGTCCAGCAGATGCGGAATGCACTCAGCCTGGATCGGAGATGGTTTTTCGTAACCCAGATCGTTAAGCGCTTCAAGGATAGGAGCCTTCAGGCCCAGATCTGCAAAAGTGGTTTCGAATTCAGCCATGTAGTACGTGTGCCTCAAAATTAATGGCGGCCAGTCTACATAACTCATCGTGAAAATTTAGAGTAATTTTCATTGAAAAGTGTGAACCGGCTCAAAGTAGGTGTATTAACGAACAACAACGCCCTCACCCGCGAAGGTGATGGCAATCAAAAAATGGGCTGATGTGTGTTCGTCAGCTATTGCTGGTCCGATTCTGCCAGGTCATCTTGCTCCTGGCCCAAGAGCGATAATTCCAACAATGCGTATCGGTGCTCAACGTAGTTATGAACGTTGTTAGCGACCGCCAGTTTGAACAGTGCCGTAGCGCTGTCCTTGTCCCCCAGACTTAGGTAGTACTTACCTAAATAGAAGTTGGTTTCACTGAGATGCTCAGCGAGCGAGGTGTTATCCGTTGCGTCTGCCTTCAGACGGGTCATCAGCTCTTTTTCGCTAATGTCGCCAAGGTAGAACTCGACAATGTTCCATCCCCATTGCTCTTTATCCGACTTGTTGAAGCGCTGTTTCAGTGCTTCAAGCGCCTGCTTCTCATCAAGCTTACGCTCGGCGAGGTATAACCACAGACTGCGGAAAGGATCATTGGGATCGTCTTGATAAAACGCCAGCAGATCATCTTGCGCTAACTTAGCACGGCCGCCGTAATACAGAGCGATGCCGCGGTTTAAGTGCGCGTAGTTGTAAGTTGGATCAAGCTCAAGTACAGAATCAAACGCTTCATAGGCAGCATCAAAATTGCCTGCCTGCGTTAAATAAATGCCTAAGTAATTGAATACTTCAGGCATATCGGGTCGGATTGCCAGCGCTTGTGAAAAATCATTTCGCGCTAGTGCCCTCAGACCGAGACTATCATACAACACTCCGCGCTCATATAAAAGCTGTGCGCGTTCGTCATCGGTTAAAGCCCGACTGGCAAGAATTTGTTCCATGCGCGCCAGAATCACTTCTTGCTGCAAAGTCGGTTGCAATGGTACCGCGAGGACGGCGTCCTTACGCCAGGCAGAGTTGCTGCATCCTGCCAGCGTGAGAGCTGTCGCCACGAAACACCAGCGCAGAAAAGGCTTCATTTCCCACTCCCGAAGACAACGATTGGATGAACGTCCAGTTCCCCGGCTGCAAAAAGGCATCCTGCCCGGAATAGACCCTCCGCCGAAGCGGAGGGCAATCGGCAACCTTACTCGCCCTGCTCTGCAGCCGGAGCTTCCGGCGCGTTAGCTGGCTGAGTCTGCTCAGTTGCTTCTTTAATGCTCAGACGTACGCGGCCCTGACGGTCAACTTCCAGAACCTTAACCGGTACTTCCTGACCCATCTGCAGGTAATCAGTCACTTTCTCAACACGCTTGTCAGCGATCTGAGAGATGTGGACCAGACCTTCTTTACCGCCGCCGATGGCAACGAATGCGCCAAAGTCAACGATACGGGTCACTTTACCATTGTAGATACGGCCAACTTCGATCTCAGCGGTGATCTCTTCGATACGACGGATAGCGTGCTGCGCTTTGTCGCCGTCGGTCGCTGCGATCTTCACGGTACCGTCATCTTCGATTTCGATGGTGGTGCCGGTTTCTTCGGTCAGGGCACGGATAACAGAACCGCCTTTACCGATAACGTCTTTGATCTTGTCCGGGTTGATCTTGATGGTGTGGATACGCGGTGCGAATTCGGAGATGTCGCCGCGCGGCGCGTTAATCGCCTGTTCCATCACGCCCAGGATGTGCAGACGCGCACCTTTAGCCTGGTTCAGAGCAACCTGCATGATTTCTTTGGTGATACCTTCAATTTTGATATCCATCTGCAGCGCAGAGATACCGTCGCGAGAACCCGCAACTTTGAAGTCCATATCGCCAAGGTGGTCTTCGTCACCCAGAATGTCGGACAGTACGACGAAGTTATCGCCTTCTTTCACCAGACCCATTGCGATACCCGCAACGGCGGCTTTTACCGGCACGCCAGCGTCCATCAGCGCCAGAGATGCGCCACAGACGGAAGCCATGGAAGAAGAACCGTTGGATTCGGTGATCTCAGATACCACGCGAACGGTGTACGGGAATTCGTCGATTGTCGGCATCACGGCCAGAACGCCGCGCTTAGCCAGACGACCGTGACCGATTTCACGACGCTTCGGAGAACCAACCATACCAGTTTCACCTACGGAGTACGGAGGGAAGTTATAGTGGAACAGGAAGGAGTCCGTGCGCTCGCCCATCAGTTCGTCGATGTTCTGCGCGTCGCGTGCGGTACCCAGAGTCGCGGTAACCAGCGCCTGAGTTTCGCCACGGGTAAACAGTGCGGAACCGTGGGTACGCGGCAGTACGCCGGTACGAACGTCCAGACCACGGATCATGTCTTTTTCGCGGCCATCGATACGCGGCTCGCCTGCCAGTACGCGGCTACGAACGACGTTTTTCTCGATAGCGTGCAGGATTTCACCCAGTTCGTTGGCGTCCAGGGTTTCGTCTTCGGCAACCAGCGTCGCGATAGTTTCAGATTTGATCACGTCAACCTGAGCGTAACGCTCTTGTTTGTCGGTGATACGGTAAGCATCGCTCAGGCGGGATTCAGCCAGCGCAGCAACGCGCGCATTCAGGGCGGCGTCAACCACTTCCGGCTGCCAGTCCCAACGCGGTTTACCGGCTTCTTTCACCAGGTCGTTGATGTTCTGAATAACAACCTGCTGCTGCTCGTGGCCAAAGACCACCGCGCCCAGCATCTGGTCTTCGCTCAGCAGTTCAGCTTCGGATTCAACCATCAGTACGGCCGCTTCGGTACCGGCAACCACCAGATCCAGTTTGCTGGACTTCAGCTCTTCCTGGGTTGGGTTCAGTACGTACTGGTCGTTGATGTAACCCACGCGAGCGGCGCCGATTGGGCCATTGAACGGAATACCGGACAGCGACAGCGCTGCGGAAGCGCCGATCATCGCGACGATATCCGGGTTAACCTGCGGGTTAACGGAAACGACGGTGGCAATAACCTGAACTTCGTTAACGAAGCCTTCCGGGAACAGCGGACGAACCGGGCGGTCAATCAGACGCGCGATCAGGGTTTCGCCTTCGCTTGGACGGCCTTCACGACGGAAGAAGCCACCCGGGATTTTACCGGCAGCGTAGGTACGCTCCTGGTAGTTAACAGTCAGCGGGAAGAAGTCCTGGCCCGGTTTCGCTTTTTTCTGACCCACAACGGTAACGAATACCGCGGTGTCATCCATGCTAACCATCACAGCGGCCGTTGCCTGGCGCGCCATCATGCCGGTCTCCAGGGTTACGGTGTGTTGGCCGTACTGGAATTTACGAACGATCGGATTAAGCAAAATTCTATCCTTTTATCTAAAAATGACGCCATATCCACGATATCGCGTCTGATGACCCGATCCTCTGCATCCTCGCGACTAATGACAACCTTTACCCGCCCCTGCGGATGAAGCCTCTCATTAGCCGCGCGAACCTCTGCATGAAGATCATTAATAGCAACAATACATGAGTTTTTAATGAATTGCTGCCGCCTGGTCGAAAAAAGGGGCCGTGAGGCCCCTTTTTCTGAAACTCGCAGAATTAGCGACGCAGACCCAGACGCTCGATCAGCGAAGAGTAACGTGCAACATCTTTACGTTTCAGGTAGTCGAGCAGTTTACGACGCTGAGAAACCATGCGCAGCAGACCACGACGGCTGTGGTGATCTTTTTTGTGCTCTGCAAAGTGACCCTGCAGGTGGTTGATCTGTGCAGTCAGCAGTGCAACCTGAACTTCAGTAGAACCGCTGTCGTTTGCGCCACGACCGAACTCAGAAACGATTTGTGCTTTAGCTTCAACGCTTAGAGACATTTTCAAACTCCAAAATTATAAGTAAAGAAAGGGTGCCGATCTCTAATTCAGCAACCCCTGATGCAACGCCCGAAAATGTTAAAACACTTTAGCGGACGTTAAGCGGCGATATTCTACTCGTAGCAGGCTTTTATCGCAACAAAAGCGCTCACTGCGGGTATTCCACCACCAAACGACGAGGCGCGACGCGGCCTTCATCGTCGATTTCGCCCATGCCGAGGAACTTGCCGGACTCGCTTTCCATCACCCGCACCAGCCCGTTAAGCGGCGCGCCTGACTGACGAACCGGATTACCGTTCTTAAAGTAGACCGCGGAAGTTTCTGGAATATGAACCAGCGGATAATCCGACGCCGGGCTGTCCATCGGCATCAACAGCGGGTCAAGCAGTTGAGCGGCGGGAATATCCTGCGCCGCCGCCTGTTCGACCAGCGCCTGCAGTTGCTCAAGAGTCACCATCCGCTCGACCGGGTATTTGCTCACCGCCAGGCGACGCAGGAAAATCACGTGCGCGCCGCAGCCAAGCTTCTCGCCCAAATCATCGATAATCGTACGGATGTAGGTGCCTTTCGAACAGTGGATCTCAAGCTCCAGTTCATCGCCTTCATGGCGAATAAACAGCAGCTCATAGACCGTAATCGGCCGGGCTTCACGCGGGACCTCAATGCCCTGACGAGCGTATTCGTACAGCTTTTTACCCTGATATTTCAGCGCCGAGTACATCGACGGCACCTGCTGCGTTTCGCCGCGGAAGCTATCCAGCGCCGCCGCCAGCTGTTCTTCGCTAAAGGTGAGCGGGCGTTCTTCTACCACCTGGCCATCGGCGTCGGAGGTATCCGTACGCTGACCAAGTTTGGCAATTACGCGATAACGCTTATCAGAGTCCAGCAGATACTGGGAAAACTTAGTCGCTTCGCCTAGACACACCGGCAGCATACCGGTCGCCAGCGGATCCAGCGCGCCGGTATGCCCAGCGCGGTTGGCGTTATAAATGCGTTTTACTTTCTGCAGCACATCGTTGCTGGAGGCGCCCTGAGGCTTATCCAGCAGCAATACGCCGTGCACGTCGCGGCCGCGACGACGAGGACGACTCATTAGTCCTCCTTGCTGTCGTCCGGGTTCACACGACGCTCATCGTCGTGTTTCACCACGCTGGTAACCAGATTGGACATGCGCATCCCTTCTACCAGCGAGTTGTCGTAGAAGAAAGTCAGTTCCGGCACGATGCGCAGGCGCATCGCTTTGCCCAGCAGAGAGCGGATAAAACCAGACGCTTCCTGCAGCGCTTTGATGCCCGCTTTCACCGCGGCTTCATCTTTGTCGTTGAGGAAGGTGACATACACTTTGGCATAGGCCAGGTCACGGGACATTTCTACGCCGGAAACGGTAGTCATCATGCCCAGACGCGGGTCTTTGATTTCACGCTGCAGGATGATGGCAATTTCTTTTTGCATCTCCTGGGCCACGCGCTGCGGGCGACCAAATTCTTTCGCCATAATAAATTCTCCAGAATAAAGACAAAAAAGGGGCCAAAAGCCCCTTTTTAAAATTATTGCCGGGTGGCGCTTCGCTTACCCGGCTTACGCTTAGCTATCTGACGATTAATCGATGCTACGCTGGATTTCGATGATTTCGAACACTTCGATCATATCGCCAACGCGAACGTCGTTGTAGTTCTTCACGCCGATACCACATTCCATGCCGTTACGGACTTCGTTAACGTCATCTTTGAAGCGGCGCAGGGATTCCAGCTCGCCTTCATAGATAACCACGTTGTCGCGCAGGACGCGGATTGGGTTGTGACGCTTAATCGTACCTTCGGTAACCATACAGCCCGCGATGGCGCCGAATTTCGGCGATTTGAAGACATCACGCACTTCAGCCAGACCAATGATCTGCTGTTTCAGTTCCGGAGACAGCATGCCGCTCATCGCCGCTTTCACTTCGTCGATCAGGTTATAGATGACGGAGTAGTAACGCAGATCCAGGCTTTCTGACTCGATAACTTTACGTGCGGAAGCATCGGCACGAACGTTGAAGCCAACCAGAATCGCGTTGGAAGCTGCAGCCAGGGTCGCGTCGGTTTCGGTGATACCACCTACGCCGGAACCGATGATCTTCACTTTCACTTCGTCGGTAGACAGTTTCAGTAAGGAATCGGAAATCGCTTCGACAGAACCCTGCACGTCCGCTTTCAGCACGATGTTCACTTCGTGAACTTCGCCTTCGGTCATGTTAGCGAACATGTTTTCCAGTTTAGATTTCTGCTGGCGAGCCAGTTTAACTTCACGGAATTTGCCCTGACGATACAGCGCAACTTCACGCGCTTTTTTCTCGTCACGAACGACGGTAACTTCATCACCCGCCGCCGGAACGCCGGACAGACCGAGGATTTCCACCGGAATGGACGGACCCGCTTCCAGCACTTCGCGACCCAGCTCGTCACGCATCGCACGTACGCGGCCATATTCAAAGCCACACAGTACGATATCACCCTTGTGCAGAGTACCTTCGCGAACCAGAACGGTAGCCACCGGGCCACGACCTTTGTCCAGGAAGGATTCGATGACCGCGCCGCTCGCCATACCGTTACGTACCGCTTTCAGCTCGAGAACTTCAGCCTGCAGCAGGATAGCGTTCAGCAGGTCGTCGATACCGGTACCGACTTTCGCTGATACTGGGATGAACTGCGCTTCGCCGCCCCACTCTTCCGGCATAACGCCGTACTGGGAGAGTTCGTTCTTCACGCGATCCATATCCGCTTCCGGCTTATCGATCTTGTTCACTGCAACCACTACCGGCACCTGCGCCGCTTTGGCGTGCTGGATAGCTTCCACAGTCTGCGGCATCACGCCGTCGTCTGCCGCCACGACCAGAACCACGATATCCGTCGCCTGCGCGCCACGAGCACGCATGGAGGTAAACGCGGCGTGGCCCGGGGTGTCCAGGAAGGTGATCATGCCGTTGTCGGTTTCTACGTGGTACGCACCGATGTGCTGGGTAATACCACCCGCTTCGCCGGAGGCAACCTTAGTAGAACGAATGTAGTCCAGCAGAGAGGTTTTACCGTGGTCAACGTGACCCATGATGGTCACTACCGGTGCGCGCGGTTCAGCCGCAGCGCCGGTGTCACGGTCGCTCATTACTGCTTCTTCCAGCTCGTTTTCACGACGCAGGATAACTTTGTGGCCCATCTCTTCGGCAACCAGCTGAGCGGTTTCCTGGTCGATGACCTGGTTGATGGTCGCCATCGCGCCCAGTTTCATCATCGCTTTGATGACCTGAGAGCCTTTGACCGCCATCTTGTTGGCCAGCTCGCCAACGGTAATGGTTTCGCCGATCACAACATCACGGTTAACGGCCTGAGCCGGCTTCTGGAAGCCCTGCTGCAGAGAAGAACCTTTACGATGTTTGCCGCCTTTACCACCGCGAACGGCCGCACGGGCTTCTTCACGGTCAGCTTTAGATTCAGCGTGTTTGTTGCCTTTCTTCGCCGGACGCGCAGCTTTGCTGTTACGGCCACGGCCGCGACCGCCTTCAACTTCACGATCGTTATCATCTTCAGCCTGACGTGCATGCTGAGACGTGGTTACGTGATAGTCGGTCGTTTCTTCTGGGGTTTCCGGAGTTTCACTCCAGTTTTTTTCATTTTCTTCAGCCATACGGCGTGCTTCTTCCGCTACACGGCGCGCTTCTTCTTCAAGTTTGCGGCGTGCTTCTTCTTCCGATTTGCGCTTCAGCTCCGCTGCTTCGTTCTCACGGCGGGTCTTTTCAGCCTGGGCGGTCTTGGTCATTTCGTCGGTATGTTGATTGCTCACTTTGTCTTTTTCCGCGGCTTCACGTTTCGCTTTATCAGCGACTTCACGTTTAGCTTGTTCTGCGGCCTCACGTTCAGCTTTTAATTGCGCCTCGCGTTTAGCTGCTTCTTCAGCTTCACGACGGGCCTGCTCTTCCGCTTCACGCTGCGCCTGCTCTTCCGCGGCCAGGCGTTCAGCCTCTTGCGGATCGCGTTTCACAAAGGTGCGTTTCTTGCGGACTTCGATTTGTACCGATTTACTCTTTCCACCGGTACCTGGAATATTCAACGTGCTGCGCGTTTTACGCTGCAACGTCAGCTTGTCAGGCGCCGAGCCGTGTTCACGGTTCAGGTGCGTTAACAAGGTTTGCTTCTCTTGCGCGGTCACAGAATCATCAGCCGATTTGCGAATACCTGCATCAGCAAATTGCTGTATCAGGCGATCCACAGAGGTCTGAATTTCTGAGGCCAGCGCTTTAATAGTCACATCTGTCATGCTGTTCCTTCCTGCTACAGTTTATTACGCTTCGTCGCCGAACCAACAAATGTTGCGAGCAGCCATGATGAGTTCACCAGCTTTCTCGTCGGTCATACCTTCGATATCAGCCAGGTCATCAACGCCCTGTTCGGCGAGATCTTCCAGCGTACAAACACCACGGGCAGCCAGCTTAAACGCCAGAGCACGGTCCAAACCTTCCAGATTCAATAAATCGTCGGCAGGTTTGTTGTCTCCCAGGCTTTCTTCCTGAGCCAGCGCCAGTGTAGTCAGTGCGTTTTTCGCACGCTCACGAAGTGCTTCAACGGTCGCTTCATCAAGGCCGTCGATTTCCAGCAGTTCTTTCATCGGCACATAGGCCAGTTCTTCCAGCGAGGAGAAGCCCTCTTCAACCAGTACGGTTGCGAAATCTTCATCAATATCGAGATATTTGGTGAAGGTATCGATAGCGGCATGGGCTTCAGCCTGGTGCTTAGCCTGCAGGTCATCAACGGTCATGACGTTGAGTTCCCAGCCGCTGAGCTGCGATGCCAGGCGGACGTTCTGACCGTTACGGCCGATCGCCTGCGCCAGGTTGCCTGCTTCTACCGCGATGTCCATGGTGTGTTTATCTTCATCCACCACGATGGACGCGACGTCAGCCGGCGCCATAGCGTTAATCACGAACTGCGCCGGGTTATCATCCCACAGGACGATATCGATGCGCTCGCCGCCAAGCTCGGTAGAAACCGCCTGAACGCGCGCGCCGCGCATACCTACGCAAGCGCCAACCGGGTCGATACGCTTGTCATTGGTTTTCACGGCGATTTTCGCACGAGAACCCGGATCGCGGGCTGCGGCTTTGATTTCCAGCACTTCTTCGCCGATTTCCGGCACTTCAATGCGGAACAGTTCGACCAGCATCTCCGGTTTGGAGCGAGTCACGAACAGCTGCGCGCCGCGCGCTTCCGGACGAACGGCGTACAGTACGCCGCGAATACGGTCGCCCGGACGGAAGTTTTCACGCGGCAGCATGTCTTCACGCAGGATCACGGCTTCAGCGTTGCTGCCCAGATCCAGAGTGATGTTGTCGCGGTTTACTTTTTTCACCACGCCGGTGATTATCTCACCTTCGTGCTCGCGGAACTGATCGACAACCATCGCGCGCTCAGCTTCACGTACTTTCTGTACGATAACCTGTTTAGCGGTCTGCGTGGTGATACGGTCGAAGGTGACAGATTCAATCTGATCTTCAACGTAATCGCCGACATTCATGCTTTCATCTTCGTAACGCGCGGCTTCCAGCGTGATCTCGCGAGTCGGTTGAGTCACCTCTTCAACCACCAGCCAGCGACGGAAGGTATCGAAATCGCCGCTTTTACGGTCGATTTCTACGCGAACGTCGATCTCTTGTTCGTATTTTTTCTTGGTCGCCGTTGCCAGAGCGCTTTCCAACGCTTCGAAAATCTTCTCGCGCGGCAGCGCTTTTTCGTTGGAAACGGCTTCAACAACAGCCAAAATTTCTTTGTTCATCGGGGCCTTTCACCTCAATCCAGACTGTTAAAAGTGGGGAACCAGGTTCGCCTTCTGGATGTTACTCAGCGCGAACACTTCATCTTTGCCTTCGACGGTTACCGTGATCATCTCACCGTCTACCGCTTTGATAATGCCCTGCCATTTACGACGGTTCTGTACCGCCATACGCAGCACCAGCGAAACTTCTTCACCGGTGAAACGTTGATAGTGTTCAGCAGTAAACATCGGACGGTCGAGACCAGGCGAAGAGACTTCCAGGTTGTAAGCGACGGTGATTGGATCTTCGACATCCATGACAGCACTGACCTGGTGGCTCACATCAGCACAATCATCAACATTGATGCCATCTTCACTATCAATATAGATGCGCAGTGTGGATGTGCGACCGCGAATAAATTCGATGCCGACCAGCTCAAAGCCAAGCGCTTCAACTGGCGCAGTGAGCATCTCTGTTAATTTTTGCTCTAATGTGGACAAACCCACCCCCAAGACATAAAAAAAGGGCGTATAGCCCAGTTATTCTGAAGTCAGATAACAAAAAACCCCGATAAATCGGGGCTTTAGATAACTGAACCCTGAGACCGCAATTGCGATCTGGAACACCTTCCAGAAGAATTCTTTCAAATCCGGCTACGAAGGACCTAGTCCTCACAGTATATTTGAAAAAGTACTTAATGGGAAAGTGGTTGCGGGGGCCGGATTTGAACCGACGACCTTCGGGTTATGAGCCCGACGAGCTACCAGGCTGCTCCACCCCGCGCCTGAAACGTGGCATATTTTACTCTTTCTGAGTAAAAGACGCAAATACTGCTGGGATTTGGTACCGAGGACGGGACATAAAATCGTGGTGAATTGTATCGATAAATCATATATTTTGTCAACATCCATTTTACACCACCCGCTTGCCGTTTATGCTGGCATTTCAGGCTTTTTTAGCAAAATCACCATCAGGCTCTTCCTGTCGCCAGCAAAAGATGATTAAATGAAAACTCACAATTAGTGCATAAAAATGCAAATTTGTTGTTGAGTCGAACTCACCACAGTCTATCTAGCAGGGTTTTATTTTATGACGACGATTCTTAAGCATCTCCCGGTTGGTCAACGTATTGGTATTGCTTTCTCTGGTGGACTGGATACCAGCGCCGCCCTGCTGTGGATGCGTAAAAAAGGCGCGGTTCCTTATGCATATACCGCGAACCTGGGCCAGCCTGACGAAGACGACTACGAGGCCATTCCGCGTCGTGCAAAAGAGTATGGCGCTGAAGGCGCTCGTCTGATTGATTGCCGCAAACAACTGGTGGCGGAAGGCATCGCGGCGATTCAGTGCGGCGCATTCCATAACACCACCGGCGGCTTAACCTATTTCAACACCACGCCGCTTGGCCGCGCCGTAACCGGCACCATGCTGGTTGCCGCGATGAAAGAAGACGGCGTCAACATCTGGGGCGACGGTAGCACTTATAAAGGCAACGATATCGAGCGTTTTTATCGCTACGGCCTGCTGACCAATGCGGAACTGCAGATTTACAAACCGTGGCTGGATAGCGACTTCATTGATGAACTGGGCGGTCGTCATGAAATGTCCGAGTTTATGATAGCCTGCGGCTTCGACTACAAAATGTCTGTCGAAAAAGCCTACTCCACCGACTCCAACATGCTGGGCGCGACGCACGAAGCGAAAGATCTCGAATTCCTTAATTCCAGCGTGAAAATCGTCAACCCGATTATGGGCGTGAAGTTCTGGGATGAAAGCGTAAAAATCGCCGCTGAAGAAGTGACCGTGCGTTTTGAACAGGGCCACCCGGTTGCGTTGAATGGCAAAACGTTCAGCGATGACGTCGAACTGATGCTGGAAGCTAACCGCATCGGTGGTCGCCACGGTCTGGGCATGAGCGATCAGATTGAAAACCGCATCATTGAAGCGAAAAGCCGCGGCATCTATGAAGCTCCGGGGATGGCACTGCTGCATATCGCCTACGAGCGCCTGCTGACCGGTATCCATAACGAAGATACCATTGAGCAATATCATGCTCATGGCCGCCAGTTGGGTCGCCTGCTCTATCAGGGTCGCTGGTTCGATTCCCAGGCGCTGATGCTGCGCGATTCGCTGCAGCGTTGGGTTGCCAGCCAGATCACTGGCGAAGTCACCCTTGAATTGCGTCGCGGCAACGACTACTCGATCCTGAATACCGTGTCAGACAACCTGACCTATAAAGCAGAGCGTCTGACCATGGAAAAAGGCGATTCCATGTTTACCGCTGAAGATCGTATCGGCCAGTTGACCATGCGCAACCTGGACATTACCGATACCCGTGAGAAGCTCTTCGGCTATGCCCAATCCGGGCTGCTCAGCGCATCTTCCGCCACCGGTCTGCCACAAGTTGAAAACCTGGAAAATCGCGATAAATAAACCGCGAAGCCAAACTCACCAGCCGGCGCTAACCCGCCGGCTTTTTTATTTCCGCAATAAATCCTAAATGACAACCCTACTTTATCGTTATAGTTTATGGCATCACTATTTTTAATAATCACCATCTATAATTTATCGAATACCTGTACTCTTATACCGAGAGGATCGCAATGAATATTAAACCTCCCGTTCGGCCGCAAGAGGCGATCAATCGTCTGATGGCGCTGCTGGAACCGTATGCCACGCCAATAAATATGGTCGCAAGGAAAAGGCTTAGCTGGGAATATAAAGGCAAAATCCAGCTCTATCTGTTTAAGAAAGGTGAGTTATCTATTTTTCGCTCATCGGACAGATTACTCATGGTCACCGTCTATGAACCGCACCTGTTTGGCGTAGCCGAGATGCTGCAGCCCAGCCGTAGCCACGGCCTTCGTGCGGAAGTCGATACGGAGATCCTGCGGATTGACAGCGATAAAGCCATGCAACTCTTCAGTGAGCATAACATGTGGGAAGAGGTCACCCGGCTGCTGGCTTACCACACCTCTTATTTGGTGTATCGCGACGATTTAGTATTACAACAGCGGACTTATTCGGTCATTCGTAATCATTTAATGGAAATGTTACTCCTTCCGGAAGAAACCCGATTGCGGGTATCCATGCTGGAATATATTCAGGACCGCACACACCTGTCGCGAAGCAGCATTCTGAATGTGTTATCAGCGTTGAAAAAGGGTGGCTATATCGAGTTTGCCCGCGGTGGTTATTTACAGAGTATCACCTCCCTGCCTGAGAAGTTTTAATCCCCTATCGACCCTGCCACTTATCGCCCCACCATTGTTTAAAATTAAACATATAAACGGTAACGGTGGGCGATAAATGCTTTTATTCTGCACATAACTATTAAACCAGAAACCCGTTAATTTTTGCCCGAACGCTCGTATCGGGCATTTTTTTACCCGAAGGAATACGAATAATGAGCATGTTCAGACTGAAATCCATCCTGCTTATCGCCGCCCTGAGCGCCAGCAGCGCCGCCTTCGCTTCCGTTAGTCTTCACGGTGAAGCCGGTTCAGAATTCACCAACTTATCAGCCAGCTTTAATCCGCAGTCTCCCGGAATGACCTTTAACGGTAACTGGGCGCATAGCGATAACGATGGCGATACGGTGGGATTAGGTATGGGTTATAACTTCGATCTGGGTCCGTTCCTGCTGACGGCCGGCGGTAAAGCGGTATACCTGAATCCGAACGATGGCGATGAAGGCTATGCGATTGCCCTCGGCGGCGGCGCTCAGCTACCGCTTGGCGATTTCTTTACCTTGTTCGGTGAGGCTTATTATTCCCCGGATTCCATATCCAGCGGCGTTGATGAATATCTCGAAGCCAATGCCGGCTTACGCGTGAATATCATCAAATCCATGAGCATAGAAGCGGGCTATCGCTACATTGATATGGCGGGGAAACATGACCACCGCGATAACGTCCTGGCGGATGGCGCCTATGCAGGTTTCAATTTCCGTTTCTAAGTTCGACAAAAGGGATTGCCTGCCGGCAATCCCTCCTTATTATGCGACTGATGGGATGGTTTTCAGCAGCTTATTAATTTCCTGCAAGCCTGCCATATTGTTCTCTTTACGGTAGACATCGTTCATCGACGCCATTTGCTCAAGTTTGGTTAACGCACCGTAGACTTGAAACGCCTCGCTATCCTTATCAAAGACATCCCGTTTATCCACATCCTGTAAATAGTTGCTTTTAAGCGACTGGCTTAACTTGCTGATGAGTAGACTGTTATCCTTAAAACAGTTAACGACCGTTGATGATTCCGGCGCGGGCGCGGAATTATTAATAACCGGCACCTGTAGGGTATTCAACGTGTCTACTGTTTCTGGCGACGAATGGCTGCTGCATCCGGCCAGGCCCAACATACCGGCAATGATAACTACTTTTAAAGTACGCATGGCGTCACTGAACCTCGTCAAAATTGATGAGGGCGACTTTAGCGATTTCACGGGGTTCAAAACCAGCGGAGTGTTGTTTATAAATAAACAGCCAACAGGAAGGACAAAAACAAAAAAAGACGCTTTTCAGCGTCTTTTTTCTGGAATATTGGTACCGAGGATGGGACTCGAACCCACAAGCCCGTTAGGGCACTACCACCTCAAGGTAGCGTGTCTACCAATTCCACCACCTCGGTACAGAATACTTAGTGCGGGATATCGCTGGCCGGCTGAGCCGGTGCAGTTGGCTGAGTCTGCTCAGATTTCGGCGCACTCAGGTTATCCCACTCGCTTCCTTTATTGGTCTTGTTGCTGTTGATATTACCCAGCGCCAGACTGATGATGAAGAACAGCGCGGCCAGAATGCCGGTCATACGGGTCATGAAGTTACCAGAACCGCTAGAACCAAACAACGTGCCAGAAGCGCCTGCTCCGAAGGAGGCTCCCATGTCAGCGCCTTTACCTTGCTGCAGCATGATCAGGCCAACAAGGGCAATCGCTACAATAAGGAAAATTACTAAAAGAGCTTCGTACATAATCAACCTGTTCCTTGCGGATTCGCCGCATACCAAGTGCTTCACCAATAAAGCGGGACTTTTAATATTTCCCACTGAAGCGGGTGTGAATACTAACCAAAGCGAATAACCTTCGCAAGGGCAATTTTGGCGTATTGTATCAACTGCGGAAAAAAACAGCAAAAAGCGTTTTTATATGCTTAAAAAGGCAGCAAGAGCCGCCTTTTTAATCACTTAGCTGGGATAGTTATACGCTTTTGACCGCATCGGCGATACGGTGGGCAAATTCCTTCACCTGCGCTTCATGCTCGCCTTCAACCATCACGCGGATCAGCGGTTCAGTGCCCGATTTACGCAGCAGCACGCGTCCACGGTTCCCCAAAGCGGCCTCTACTTCGGCAGTGACCGCTTTTACGCTTTCATGCTCCAGCGGGTTGCCGCTGCCTTCGGTAAAGCGCACGTTGACCAGAATCTGCGGGAACATTTTCATACCGCTACACAAATCGTGCAGGCTCATATGATTGCGCACCATCGCCGCCACCACCTGCAGGCTGGCGACAATGCCATCGCCGGTGGTGGTTTTGTCCAGCAGGATCACATGGCCGGAGTTTTCCGCACCGATACGCCAGCCTTTTTCCTGCAGTTTTTCCAGCACGTAACGGTCACCCACTTTCGCGCGGGTAAACGGAATGCCAAGCTGCTTAAGCGCCAGCTCAAGACCCATGTTGCTCATCAGCGTGCCGACTGCGCCACCGCGCAGCTGGCCCTGACGTAGGCCTTCACGGGCGATAATATAGAGGATCTGATCGCCATCGACTTTATTACCTTCATGGTCAACCATGATGACGCGATCGCCATCGCCGTCATAGGCAATACCCAGATCGGCTTTTTCCGCCAGCACGCGAGCCTGCAGCGCGCGTACGTCGGTTGCGCCGACCTCTTCGTTAATGTTCAGCCCATCAGGTTCACAGCCCATCGCGATAACCTGCGCGCCCAATTCGCGGAATACATTCGGCGCAATGTGGTAAGTCGCGCCGTGGGCGCAATCCACCACCACCTTCAGCGAGCCGAGGCTCAGCTCATTCGGGAAGGTGCCTTTGCAAAACTCAATATAGCGGCCGGCGGCGTCGACGATACGGCTGGCTTTTCCTAGCTCAGCGGAATCAACGCAGGTCAGCTCTTTTTCCATTTCTGCTTCAATCGCTTCTTCGACGTCATCCGGAAGCTTAGTGCCTTCGATGGAAAAGAATTTAATACCGTTGTCGTAGAAAGGGTTATGAGAGGCAGAGATGACGATTCCCGCTTCAGCGCGGAAGGCGCGGGTCAGATAGGCGATAGCCGGCGTCGGCATAGGGCCGGTAAACGAGGCGGACAAACCCGCAGCCGCCAGGCCAGCTTCCAGCGCGGATTCCAGCATATAGCCAGAAATTCGCGTGTCTTTGCCGATAATGATTTTACGTGAACCATGGCGTGCCAGCACTTTGCCTGCCGCCCAACCCAGCTTCAGCACGAACTCAGGTGTAATAGGTGCGTCGCCAACGCGGCCACGAATACCATCGGTGCCAAAATATTTGCGGTTACTCATAACGTTTATTTTCCTTAGCGGCCAGGGTGGCTTCCACCACGCGCAGCGCTTCTACCGTTTCTTTGACATCATGGACGCGAATTATCTGCGCGCCCTGCATTGCAGCAATGACTGCGCAGGACAAGCTGCCGCTCAGCCGTTCCGACGGCCCTACGTTCAACAGCTGACCCACCATCGACTTACGCGACATCCCCACCAGCAGCGGGAGCCCAAAATGATGGAACTCCCCTAGTCGGGCAAGCAGTTCATAGTTATGGGAAAGATTTTTACCGAATCCGAATCCCGGGTCGAGCAACAATTTTTCTTTTGCGATCCCCGCCTGTTCGCAGCGCACAATGTGTTCAGCAAAAAAACGGTCAACATCGGCAAAAACATCTTCGTACTTCGGCGCTTCCTGCATCGTTTTCGGCTGCCCCTGCATATGCATCAGGCACACCGGTAGCCCGGTTTGCGCGGCGGCCTGCAGGGCGCCAGGCTCGGTTAATGAACGGATATCGTTAATGATATGTGCGCCAGCGCGCGCGGATTCGCGGATGACCTCGGCTTTCGAGGTATCAACCGAGATCCAGACTTCAAAACGCTGTGCAATTGCCTCAACCACCGGGATCACCCGCGCCAGCTCTTCCTCGACGCTGACATCCGCCGCGCCAGGTCGGGTTGATTCACCGCCGATATCAATAATAGTCGCCCCGGCGTTAATCATCAGGTTGGCATGCTTAACCGCTTCAATCAGTGAATTGTGGCTGCCGCCATCGGAGAAGGAATCCGGCGTAACGTTAAGGATCCCCATCACATGCGGATGGGAGAGATCGAGCGTTGACCCCTGGGCGTGTAATTGCATGTTTTCTTTCCGCTATGGTTTATACAGTTGTAGTACGGACAGGGCTCGGCCCGCACATCTTAGAGATTCTGGCGGTGACATCATTCAATTCCTCAAGAGGATAATGAAGCACCGGCGTTTAAATATTCAAAAAATGAATATTATCAGACAGACGGCTCATCCGCGCGTGTTGCAGCCGCTGCCATCCCGAAAACATTTTACGCGATGGACGATAGCACGCCAT
The DNA here is from genome assembly GCF_050600805.1 of Klebsiella sp. 141240. Classification (NCBI taxonomy): domain Bacteria; kingdom Pseudomonadati; phylum Pseudomonadota; class Gammaproteobacteria; order Enterobacterales; family Enterobacteriaceae; genus Klebsiella; species Klebsiella sp. 141240. The sequence continues at coordinate 586,774 of NZ_JAQIRK010000001.1, forward strand.
CGCCATAGTTATGTTCTGAAAGAGGATCCCGCGCCAGCCGGTAAAGACGGGCGTATAAAAACAAAAGGGCCGCAGCGGATTAGGCTGCGGCCCTTATTAGTCAGAGCGCTTTAGCAAAGCGTGGAGACTTATTTGTCGCCCAGCTGTTCCGACATGGTATTGCCCGGGTTCGGCGTACGCGGCTCATCAACCGGACGCGGCGCCGTCGGGGTGCCATTGTTGCCAGAGTTGTTAGAAGAACCAGGTTCTTCCCAACCCGCCGGCGGACGAACATCGCGACGAGCCATCAGGTCGTCAATCTGCGGCGCATCGATGGTCTCATATTTCATGAGCGCATCTTTCATCGCGTGCAGAATATCCATGTTGTCGTTCAGCAGCTGGCGAGCACGACCGTAGTTACGCTCAATCAGCGATTTCACTTCCTGGTCGATGATGCGCGCGGTTTCATCAGACATATGCTTCGCTTTCGCGACGCTACGGCCGAGGAACACTTCGCCCTCTTCTTCGGCATACAGCAGCGGGCCGAGTTTGTCAGAGAAGCCCCACTGGGTGACCATGTTACGCGCCAGGTTAGTCGCAACTTTAATATCGTTGGACGCGCCGGTAGAAACATGTTCCGCACCGTAGATAATCTCTTCAGCCAGACGCCCGCCGTACAGAGTGGAGATCTGACTTTCCAGTTTTTGACGGCTGGCGCTGATAGCATCGCCTTCCGGCAGGAAGAAGGTCACACCCAGCGCACGGCCGCGCGGGATAATCGTCACTTTGTGTACCGGATCGTGCTCTGGTACCAGACGGCCGATAATCGCGTGGCCCGCTTCGTGGTATGCGGTCGATTCTTTCTGCGCTTCCGTCATCACCATGGAGCGACGTTCCGCACCCATCATGATTTTGTCTTTCGCTTTTTCGAACTCAACCATCGAGACGACGCGTTTGTTGCCACGGGCAGCAAACAGGGCTGCTTCGTTCACCAGGTTCGCGAGGTCAGCACCGGAGAAGCCAGGAGTACCACGGGCAATAATTGCCGCGTCGATATCCGGCGCCAGCGGTACGCGACGCATGTGAACTTTAAGGATCTGCTCACGACCACGAACATCCGGCAGACCAACGACAACCTGACGGTCGAAACGGCCAGGACGCAGCAGTGCCGGGTCCAGAACGTCCGGACGGTTAGTCGCGGCGATAACGATGATACCTTCGTTACCTTCGAAGCCGTCCATCTCAACCAGCATCTGGTTCAGGGTCTGTTCACGCTCATCGTGACCACCGCCAAGACCGGCGCCACGCTGGCGACCGACGGCGTCGATTTCATCGATGAAGATGATGCAAGGCGCTGCTTTCTTAGCTTGTTCGAACATGTCGCGTACGCGAGACGCGCCGACACCCACAAACATTTCTACGAAGTCAGAACCGGAAATAGTAAAGAACGGCACTTTGGCTTCGCCGGCGATAGCTTTCGCCAGCAGCGTTTTACCGGTACCCGGAGGGCCGACCATCAGGACGCCTTTCGGGATTTTACCGCCCAGCTTCTGGAAACGGCTCGGTTCGCGCAGATATTCAACCAGCTCGCCCACTTCCTCTTTCGCTTCGTCGCAACCGGCAACGTCAGCAAAGGTGGTTTTGATCTGGTCTTCGGTCAGCATTCGGGCCTTGCTCTTGCCGAAGGACATCGCGCCCTTTCCGCCGCCGCCCTGCATCTGACGCATAAAGAATATCCAGACGCCGATCAGTAGCAGCATCGGGAACCAGGAAATGAAGATGGAAGCCAGCAGGCTCGGTTCTTCCGGCGGTTCGCCAACAACTTTGACGTTTTTAGTCAACAGGTTGTCGAGCAGCTTCGGATCGTTAACCGGAATGTAAGTCGTGTAACGGTTACTATCTTTCTTGGTAACGTTGATCTCACGTCCGTTGATACGCGCTTCGCGAACCTGGTCCTGATTGACCTCTTGCAGGAAGGTAGAATAATCCACCTTGCGGCCATTCGACTCGCTGGGCCCAAAGCTCTGGAATACTGACATCAGCACAACGGCAATGACCAGCCAGAGTATTAGGTTTTTCGCCATGTCACTCAAGGGATTAACCTCTTATTACAACTGTGTTAAAAACAGCGTCAGGATACTCTATATCCAGCGTCTTTCAAACTTTCGTTTGAAATCTACCGGTTATGGTTTACGCCCGGTCGCTACAATATACACTTCACGCGAACGAGCGCGGGAAGAGTCCGGCTTACGAACTTTGACCTTCGTAAACAGGGAGCGAATTTCTCTAAGATACTCATCGAAGCCTTCGCCCTGGAACACCTTCACAACAAAACTACCACCTGGCGCTAATACATCACGAGACATTTCAAGCGCCAGTTCTACCAGATACATAGCCCGGGGAATATCCACCGCCGGTGTTCCGCACATATTCGGCGCCATATCGGACATGACAACTTGTACTTTACTGTCGCCTACTCGCTCAAGTAACGCTTTCAGGACTAATTCATCACGAAAATCGCCCTGAAGGAAGTCCACACCGACGATTGGATCCATTGGTAAAAGATCGCAAGCGATGATGCGGCCGCTGTTTCCGATCTGCGTAACCGCGTATTGCGACCAGCCACCGGGAGCAGCGCCGAGATCGACTATCGTCATCCCCGGCTTAAAAATCTTGTCACTTTGCTGTATTTCATCAAGTTTAAACCAGGCACGGGAACGTAACCCCTTTTTCTGTGCCTGTTGAACATATTTATCGCTAAAGTGTTCCTGAAGCCAGCGGCTTGAGCTGGCAGAACGCTTTTTACCTGTCATTTAACATTCCCATTCGGGTTCATCGTACTTTACTGCGTAAAAATCGACGCGGTAGTTTGGCGATATATGGGAGATGGCGGTAGAATGACCCGTTTTCAATCCCAACGTAAGCAAAAAAATACGATGAATCTGAGTACTAAACAAAAACAGCACCTGAAAGGTCTGGCACATCCGCTCAAGCCGGTAGTTATGCTTGGCAATAATGGTTTGACCGAAGGGGTACTGGCCGAGATCGAACAAGCGTTAGGGCACCATGAGCTCATCAAGGTGAAGATCGCCTCAGAAGATCGCGAAACTAAAGCCTTGATCGTGGAAGCCATCGTGCGTGAAACCGGCGCCTGTAACGTACAGGTCATCGGTAAAACGCTGGTTCTGTACCGCCCAACGCCAGAGCGTAAAATCTCGCTGCCACGCTAAGAATATCCTGAATCCCGACACAACATTGTGTAAAACGAGGGATTTCTGTGGCCAGGCGAGCAAAATGCCATGCTCCTGACGTTGATAAAAGGCCGCTATGCGGCCTTTTTCCTTTCTTTACAATCTATAAACATCGTAGCGGGAAATACGCCTTACAGGTATTCAACCTTGGTAATTTCGTATTCCACTTCACCACCCGGGGTACGGATAGTGACGACGTCATCCTGCTCTTTGCCGATCAGGCCGCGGGCGATCGGTGAATTCACAGAGATCAGATTCTGTTTAAAATCCGCTTCGTCATCGCCCACGATGCGGTAAGTCTGCTCTTCGTCGTTATCCAGGTTCAGCACGCTGACCGTAGAGCCGAAAATCACGCGGCCATTATTCGGCATCTTAGTGATATCGATAACCTGCGCATTCGACAGTTTTGCTTCGATATCCTTGATACGACCTTCGCAGAAGCCCTGCTGTTCGCGGGCGGCGTGGTATTCCGCATTCTCTTTCAGATCGCCGTGCTCACGCGCCTCAGCGATAGCAGCAATAATCTCTGGACGACGTACGGACTTCAGGAAATCCAGTTCTTCGCGCAGTTTTTCTGCGCCACGTAAGGTCATCGGAATAGCTTGCATTTGTTATACCTCTTTATCATTCCTTCATGGAACGGACGGAGTCGTTCCGCCATCGGTCACGTCTTAGCCATGGCCGAAGCAAAAAGAAAACCGACCCGGGAAACACTCCCCAGGTCAGCAGCAATTTTCAATTTGATACGCATTTTACCCTGAAGTTCACTATGGGTCATCGTTTACTTTACAGGGCGATGCACCGTAGTATGACGGCTTGGTTTCAGGTTGTTAGCGCGAGATTATGCGATTTCCCAGATTTATCATCGGATTGACTGCCGGTATAGCGCTTAGCGCTCAGGCCGCGAATATTGACGAGTACATCAGCCAGCTTCCTGCCGGCGCGAACCTTGCCTTCATGGCGCAAAAGGTTGGCTCCCCGACGCCGGAGATAGACTTTCACAGCCAGCAGATGGCGCTGCCTGCCAGTACCCAGAAGGTGATCACCGCGCTGGCCGCGTTGTTGCAGCTGGGGCCGGACTTCCGCTTCACTACGACGCTGGAAACCAAAGGTTCCCTTGACGGCGGCGTGCTGAAAGGCGACCTGATTGCCCGCTTCGGCGGCGATCCGACGCTAAAGCGTCAGGATATCCGCAACATGGTGGCGTCGCTGAAAAAAGCCGGCGTGCAGCGCATTGAAGGAAATGTGCTTATCGATACCTCGGTTTTCGCCAGCCACGATAAAGCCCCCGGCTGGCCATGGAATGACATGACGCAGTGCTTCAGCGCCCCGCCAGCGGCAGCGATCGTTGATCGTAACTGTTTCTCCGTCTCGCTCTATAGCGCACAGAAACCCGGCGATTTGGCCTTTATCCGCGTGGCCTCTTACTATCCGGTCACCATGTTCAGCCAGGTGCGGACGCTGGCGCGCGGCTCCGCAGAAGCGCAGTACTGCGAGCTGGACGTCGTACCAGGCGATCTCAACCGCTACACCCTCACTGGCTGCCTGCCGCAGCGCAGCGAACCGCTACCGTTGGCGTTCGCCATTCAGGACGGCGCAGGCTATGCAGGTGCGATCCTGAAAGCTGAGCTCACCGATGCGGGTATTACCTACAGCGGCACTCTCTTGCGCCAGACCCTGGCCAACGATCCGGGCACCGTGCTGGCGACGACCCAATCGGCGCCGTTGCACGATCTTCTGCGCATCATGCTGAAGAAATCCGATAACATGATTGCTGATACGGTGTTTCGTACTATCGGCCACGCGCGGATGGGCGTGCCGGGAACCTGGCGCGCAGGTTCCGACGCGGTGCGGCAAATCCTGCGCCAGCAGGCGGGTATTGACCTCGGTAACACGATTATCGCCGATGGCTCAGGCCTGTCCCGACACAACCTTATCGCGCCGGCGACGATGATGCAGGTATTGCAGTACATCGCTCAGCACGATAACGAGCTCAACTTTATCTCGATGTTGCCGCTTGCCGGACACGATGGTTCACTGCAGTATCGCGCCGGTCTTCATCAGGCGGGCGTAGACGGTAAGGTTTCGGCGAAGACCGGTTCTCTGCAGGGGGTATATAACCTGGCAGGTTTCATCACCACCGCCAGCGGGCAAAAGATGGCTTTCGTGCAGTACCTCTCCGGCTACGCGGTGCCGCCGGGTGACCAGCGCAACCGCCGCATACCATTGGTGCGCTTCGAAAGTCGACTGTATAAAGATTTGTACCAGAACAACTAAAAACACAAGGGCCGCATTGGATGATGCGGCCCTTTTTACTCAGGATTAACGTTTGTAGATGAATTCGACGCCTTCTTCGTCGTCTTCGTCCCAGTCGTCATCCCAGTCTTCGTCATCTTCTTCCAGTTCGGCTTCTTCAAGCTGCTGACGGTGATAGTCGTCCCACATGAACTCGACTTTCTCCGGCTTCTGCTCTTCTTCCGCCTGCGCGATTGGGTTTTCGATGATAAAGGTCATCACGTCCCAGCACAGGTCTTTAACGCCCTGCTGGCTGGCCGCGGAGATCAGATAGAATTTATCTTCCCAACCCAGCGCTTCGGCGATGGCCTTCGCTTTGGCTTCAGCCTCCGCTTTGTCCATCAGGTCAATCTTGTTGAAGACCAACCAGCGCGGTTTAGAGGCCAGCTTCTCGCTGTATTTCTCCAGTTCGCCGATGATAATGCGCGCATTCTCAACCGGATCGGAACCGTCGATAGGCTCGATGTCGATAAGGTGCAGCAGCACGCGGCAGCGTTCGAGGTGCTTAAGGAAGCGAATACCAAGGCCAGCGCCTTCCGCCGCGCCCTCAATCAGCCCCGGAATATCGGCGACCACAAAGCTCTTCTCGTTGTCCATACGCACCACGCCCAGGCTCGGCACCAGGGTGGTAAATGGATAATCGGCTACTTTCGGCTTCGCCGCGGAGACCGCGCGAATGAAGGTGGATTTACCGGCATTCGGCATCCCCAGCATCCCCACGTCAGCCAGCAGCATCAGTTCGAGCTGCAGATCGCGCTTATCGCCCGGCGTACCCATGGTTTTCTGACGCGGGGTACGGTTAACGGATGATTTGAAGCGCGTGTTGCCCAGACCGTGCCAGCCGCCTTTTGCGACCATTAAACGCTGACCGTGCTTGGTCATATCGCCCATGGTCTCGCCGGTCCCCTGGTCGATGACGCGGGTCCCTACAGGCACTTTCACCGTAACATCTTTACCGCGTTTACCGGTGCAGTCGCGGCTCTGACCGTTCTGTCCGCGTTCTGCGCGGAAAGATTTTTCGAATCGATAGTCGATCAGGGTGTTGAGGTTCTCGTCCGCTTCCAGCCAAACGTCGCCGCCGTCACCGCCATCACCGCCGTCCGGGCCGCCTCGCGGAATATATTTTTCGCGGCGGAAGCTAACGCAACCATTGCCGCCGTCACCTGCTACGACCAGGATCGTTGCTTCATCTACAAACTTCATTTTACTCTCCGTAAATCATTCGCCTGAGCGGGGCAGCGGTACAACCGCTTCTCGCTTGCGCCAACGTCCCCAAAGACGATGGCCAATGGCGGAATACATCGCGCCCGCAACCACGACAAACGCACCGAGATAACCAATCAGGTTTAACATCGGTCTGGCGAAAACATCGGGCCAGGCCATTGATAATAAATCAGAAAACAGTAGCGTAAACAGTGGCGTTAAGGTAATTAACGCGCTGACCTGCGCCGCCTGCCAGCGCGCCATGGCTTCCGCCAGCGCCCCGTAGCCGACCAGGGTATTCAGCCCGCAAAAAATCAGGCAAGCCAGTTGCCAGTCGCTCAGTTGGGAGATAACCCCCGGTTTAGCGAGCGGCAGTAAAGCAATCGTACATAAAGTGTACAGCAAAAATAGTATCTGCTGTGATGCCAGGCGCCGCAATAACACCTTTTGCGCGACTCCGTAGCTTACCCACACCGTTGCCGCTGCGACACCAAAAATTACCCCCCACGTGTAGTCCGTGAGACGGGTAAAGATTTCAATCAGGCTGGTGTTGAAGAACATCACCAGCCCGCTGAGCAACATCAGCGCTCCCACAACCTGGGTACCACGCATGCGCTCTTTCAGAATCACAACGCTTGCCACCATCATACCGACCGGCGATAGCTGGCCGATGACCTGGGAGGCCGTTGGACTGAGATATTGCAGGGAAGAGCTGAACAGAATGAAGTTACCGAACAAACCGCCGGTAGCAATCGCTAATAAAACCAACCAGCGCGGCTTGCGAAAAATTCGCAGCGGCGGCAGCTTGCCTTTGATGGCGAGGATCGCGCCAAGACCAATACTGGCCATCAAAAAGCGATAAAAGACCACCGTTGGCGGCTCCATCACTTCGAGAACCTGCTTCATTGCAATTGGCAGTGCTCCCCAACACATCGCGGTGGTTAGCGCCAAAAGAATGCCAATGCCGGCCTGCTGCTTCATGATGCCCGTTTTCCCTGCAGAAATTTTTTCCGGGATTCTAATGTAAAAAGCCCCGCAACGTGTTGCGGGGCTTTCATCCGTCACCAGGACGCGAAAAACTTATTCAGCAACGATGCTGATGAATTTACGGTTTTTCGGGCCTTTAACTTCGAACTTGACTTTACCGTCAGTCAAAGCGAACAGAGTGTGGTCACGGCCGCAACCAACGTTGGTGCCAGCGTGGAATTTAGTACCACGTTGACGAACGATGATGCTACCTGCCAGAACTGCTTCACCGCCGAAACGTTTTACGCCCAGACGTTTAGCTTCTGAATCGCGACCGTTACGAGTCGAGCCGCCAGCCTTTTTATGTGCCATTTAAATCTACTCCCTCAAGTCTTAGGCGCTGATGCCAGTGATTTTCACATCAGTGAACCACTGACGGTGGCCTGCTTGCTTACGATAGTGTTTACGACGACGAAACTTAACGATTTTAACTTTCTCGCCACGACCGTGAGCAACAACTTCAGCTTTGATCACGCCGCCCTCAACGAAAGGAACGCCGATCTTGATTTCTTCACCGTTTGCGATCATCAGAACTTCAGCGAACTCAACAGCTTCGCCAGTTGCGATGTCCAGCTTTTCCAGGCGAACGGTCTGACCTTCGCTTACTCGGTGTTGTTTACCACCACTTTGGAAAACCGCGTACATATAAAACTCCGCTTCCGCGCACCTCTTCGTGTGATTCAGAGTGCGCTATAAATATTCACAATAGGGCGCGAATATTACGCAAAACGCGACCCTTTGACAAGAGCGATCATCGATCAACGCAGAAAAAAAACACAACTTTCACGCTAACGTTTATCTGCGCTGATTTTTCAGTACAATCATATCTTCTTTTAATTCTATCTTAATCCTTCTGTGATCCCACCTGGATTCGCGGTAACAGGACATTTGGCCCGGCTTTTGCGATGAATTTAGAAAAAATCAATGAGTTAACCGCGCAGGATATGGCGGGTGTCAATGCGGCAATCCTTGAGCAGCTCAACTCAGATGTTCAGCTTATCAATCAGTTAGGCTACTACATCGTCAGCGGAGGCGGTAAACGTATTCGTCCGATGATCGCCGTGCTTGCAGCTCGCGCGGTCGGCTATCAGGGGAATGCGCACGTCAACATTGCCGCACTGATCGAATTTATTCATACCGCGACCCTACTGCATGACGACGTCGTCGACGAGTCCGATATGCGCCGCGGCAAGGCGACGGCCAATGCCGCATTCGGCAATGCCGCCAGCGTACTGGTGGGCGACTTTATCTACACCCGCGCCTTCCAGATGATGACCCGTCTCGGTTCGCTGAAGGTGCTGGAAGTGATGTCGGAAGCCGTAAACGTCATCGCCGAAGGCGAAGTCCTGCAGTTGATGAACGTCAACGACCCGGATATCACGGAAGAGAACTATATGCGGGTCATCTACAGTAAGACCGCCCGTCTGTTCGAAGCCGCTTCGCAGTGTTCCGGCATCCTGGCTGGTTGCAGCGCGGAAGAAGAGCAGGCGCTGCAGGATTATGGCCGTTACCTCGGCACCGCGTTCCAGCTGATTGACGATCTGCTGGATTACAGTTCCGATGGCGAACGCCTTGGCAAAAACGTCGGTGATGACCTGAACGAAGGCAAACCAACGCTGCCTCTGCTGCACGCGATGCATCACGGTACCCCGGATCAGGCGGCGATGATTCGCGGCGCTATCGAGCAGGGGAACGGGCGCCATTTGCTTGACGCGGTACTTGAAACCATGGCGGCCTGCGGTTCGCTGGAGTGGACGCAGAAACGTGCGGAAGAAGAAGCCGATAAAGCTATCGCCGCGCTGCAGGTTCTGCCGGATACGCCGTGGCGCGAGGCGCTCATCGGCCTTGCCCATATCGCCGTTCAGCGCGACCACTAATCCCCCCCTTTCTCCCGCGCGCATTGCGCGGGAGAGTTCCAATAAAATCCAATATCCTTCAAATGACGCTAGAAACCTTAATATATTCTGAATATACAGGAACAATAAGGGAACTTGTTAAAACCATATAAGAACCAGGGTATAGTATTCCAGCCGTCCGTATTGACGCGCAGACAGTTATCACCGGGAGAATTTATGGATAAGTTCATCGACTGGCATTCAGCGGATATTATTGCCGGCCTTCGCAAAAAGGGGACGTCGCTCGCAGCTGAGTCGCGACGTCACGGTTTAAGCTCTTCTACGCTTGCCAACGCGCTAACCCGTCCGTGGCCAAAGGGCGAATTGATTATTGCTAACGCGCTGGGAACCGAGCCGTGGGTTATCTGGCCATCGCGTTATCACGATCCCATTACCCATCAGTTCATCGACAGAACGCAGATGATGCGTCAGAAGAGAAATAAGACCTAATGTGAGGGAGAGCTCGATAACAGCCCCCGGACGGACGTCAGAGGGCTGCTACCGAAGCGGGATTACTCGCCTTTGACGCGTTCGATATTCGCGCCCAGAGCCTGCAGTTTATCTTCGATGCGCTCATAGCCGCGATCGATGTGATAGATACGGTCGACGATGGTCGTCCCTTCCGCAATACAACCCGCCAGCACCAGGCTTGCAGATGCACGCAGGTCGGTCGCCATGACCTGTGCGCCAGACAGCTTCGCGACACCATGGCAAATCGCGGTATTGCTTTCAATTTCCGCGTGCGCGCCCATACGGATCAGTTCCGGAATGTGCATGAAGCGGTTCTCGAAGATGGTTTCGGTGATAACACCAGTCCCTTCAGCCACCAGGTTCAACAAAGTGAACTGCGCCTGCATGTCGGTTGGGAAACCCGGGTGCGGCGCGGTACGCACGTTGACCGCTTTCGGACGGTTACCGTGCATATCGAGGCTAATCCAGTCTTCACCGACTTCAATATCCGCGCCAGCTTCACGCAGCTTCGCCAGTACCGCATCCAGGGTATCCGGCTGCGCATGGCGGCACATAATTTTACCGCCGGAGATCGCCGCGGCAACCAGGAAGGTACCGGTTTCGATACGGTCCGGCAGTACGCGATAAACGCCGCCACCCAGACGCGCGACGCCTTCGATGGTGATACGGTCGCTGCCCTGGCCTTTGATTTTCGCACCCAGCGCGTTAAGGAAGTTGGCGGTATCGACGATTTCCGGCTCGCGCGCGGCGTTTTCGATAACGGTGGTGCCTTCAGCCAGCGTCGCCGCGCTCATGATAGTCACGGTCGCGCCTACGCTCACCTTATCCATCACGATGTGCGCGCCTTTCAGACGCCCGTTGACTGACGCCTTCACATAACCTTCTTCCAGTTTGATTTCCGCGCCCAGTTGTTCCAGGCCGGTAATGTGCAGGTCGACCGGACGCGCGCCGATAGCGCAGCCGCCCGGCAGAGAAACCTGGCCCTGGCCGAAACGCGCCACCAGCGGCCCCAGCGCCCAAATGGAAGCACGCATGGTTTTCACTAAATCGTACGGAGCACAGAAAACATTTACCGGGCCAGCATCGATCCATACGGAACCATTGCGCTCGACCTTCGCGCCCAACTGACTCAGCAGCTTCATGGTGGTATCGATATCTTTCAGCTTCGGTACGTTCTGGATTTCAATCGGCTCTTCGGCTAACAGCGCGGCAAAGAGGATTGGCAGGGCAGCGTTTTTAGCGCCGGAAATGGTGACCTCGCCCTGCAGGCGAGTCGGCCCCTGAACACGGAATTTATCCATTGATTCTGTTCTCGGTTAAAAATTCATCAATGCTGTAGGGAACATCCCTACAGCTTAAAAGCCATTAAGTTTGCGATCGCGCGCCCATTCTTGCGGGGTAAACGCTTTGATCGACAGCGCATGAATGCGATTGTCGGCAATATATTCCATCAGCGGCGCGTAGATAGCCTGCTGTTTTTTTACCCGGCTCATGCCGTCGAACATCTCACCCACAGCGATAACCTGAAAGTGGCTGCCATCGCCAGAGACGTGGACTTCCTGAAGGGAGAGTGCGTTCATCAGCACGGTCTGAATTTCATGATTTTCCATGGGATCACATTTTTCTGAGTGTGAAAACAGCCCAACATCTTAGAGGAAAGTGGCGCTGTCTTAAACAAGCAAAAAGCCCCATCGAACAGATTGATGGGGCTTTCAGAATAGCTTCAGCATTAACTCACTGAAAAAATTACGGGATCATGTCCGCCGGAAGGTTGTAAAGACTGACCAGCGTTTGCAGGTTTTCGCTTTTCCCCACCACTTGCGCCGTTTTGCCCTGCCGACGTACCAGCGCGACAAAATGAACCAGTAACGCCACCCCGGCGCTATCGACCCGTGAAACGTCGCTGAGGTCGATAGTGGATACGCCGTCGGTCGCCTGCGCGCGTGCATTCCATAGCGGCAGTATAAATTCCTGATCCAGTTCGCCGCGCAACGCCAGGCGTTCACCGTCGCGGTTCCAGCTCAGTTGTTCGCTCATTATTTCTTCTGATCCAGAGTGATCGGCTGGGCAGAAATAGCTTTCAGCTGCGCGGTCAGACCATCAACGCCTTTCGTACGCAGCAGGTCGCTCCACTCGTTTTGTTTGGTGGTGATCATGCTGACGCCTTCGGCGATCATGTCATAAGCCTGCCAGTTGCCGGTCTGGGTATTTTTACGCCATTGGAAGTCCAGACGTACCGGAGGACGGCCGTTCGGGTCGAGGATGGTCACGCGAATCGGCACGATGGTTGCGCTGCCCAGCGGCTGCTCAGGCGCAATTTGGTATGTCTGGCCGTGATACATCGCCAGCGCCTGACCGTAAGCCTGTTTCAGATACTCGCGGAAGGCGGCGAAGTAGGCTTCACGCTGTGCAGGCGTAGCCTCTTTGTAGTAACGGCCCAGCACCAGCGCGCCGGCGTATTTCACCTGCACGTAAGGCAGCAGTTCCTGATCGACGATATCACGCAGATAGTTCGGGTTCGCTTTGATCTTCGGCTGTTCGTTCTTCAGACGATCGAAGGTCTTCTGCGCCGCCTCGTCCATCAGCTTATACGGGTTAGTTTGATCCGCGGCATGCGCGGCGGTCAGTGGAGCAATCACCAGCATGGCGACCATGAGTAAGCGTTTAAACATATCTTGTCTCTCCTGAAATTAATGCGTCATGCCGGCCTGCGGCGTAGCGTCAGTATGACCCTCAGCCGCCGCCTTATCATTGTCAGAATTCTGATTATCGCCGCCCTTGCTGTTATAGAGGAACTGGCCTATCAGATCTTCCAGTACCATCGCGGACTTGGTGTCCTGAATCGTACCGCCGTCTTTAAGAATAGCGGTGCCCAGTTCCGGGTCTTCGAAACCGACGTTCAGCGCCAGGTACTGCTCCCCGAGCAAACCAGAAGTACGAATCGCCAGCGAACTGGTATCCGGAATGTGGTTGTAGCTTTCGTCGATATCGATGGCAACGCGCGGCAGATAGGTTTTTGGATCGAGGGTGATATCCGCGACGCGACCAACCACCACGCCGCCAATACGCACCGGTGAACGCGCTTTCAGGCCGCCGATGTTATCGAAGGTCGCATAAAGACGATAAGTCGGTTCGGTACGTAACGAGGTCACGTTTGCCGCCTTCAGACAGACAAACAGCGCCGCCAGCAGCGCTGCCAGTAAGAACACACCTACCCAGATCTCATTTTTTTTCGTTTGCATGAACTTAATTCCCAAACATCAGCGCAGTCAGCACAAAATCCAGCCCCAGAACCGCCAGCGACGAATGCACCACGGTGCGCGTCGTTGCCCGGCTAATCCCAGCGGAAGTGGGGATAGCGTCATAACCATTGAATAACGCAATCCAGGTTACCGTAACGGCAAAAACCAGACTTTTAATCAGGCAGTTAACCAGATCCATTCGCCAGTCGACGGCGTTTTGCATCGCGGTCCAGAAGAACCCCGCGTCGATGCCTTTCCAGCTGACGCCAACCAGCGAACCGCCCCAGACGCCCACGGCGACGAAAATGATCGTCAACAGCGGTAGCGAGATGACTCCGGCCCAGAAGCGCGGCGAAATCACCCGGCGCAGCGGATCTACCGCCATCATTTCCATGCTGGAGAGCTGCTCGGTCGCCCGCATCAGGCCAATCTCAGCGGTTAACGCCGAACCGGCTCGTCCGGCGAACAGCAGCGCGGCCACCACCGGCCCCAGCTCGCGCAGCAGCGACAGCGCCACCAGCATACCCAGACTGGTCTCTGCGCTATAGGTCGTTAATACCAGATAGCCCTGCAGCCCCAGTACCATACCGATGAACAGCCCCGAGACGATAATAATCAGCATCGATAGCACGCCGACGTTATACAGCTGGCGTACCAGCAGCGGCGCATGCTTGCGAAATTCCGGCTTGCCCACCACGGCATTAAATAGCATTAATCCGGCGCGCCCGAAGGTCGCGGTGGTTTTGATGCCGCGGTGTCCGAGCGCTGCCAGCGCATTAAATAGCATGAGTCGTTTAACTCCCTTTGCCTAATAAATCATGGTGGTAATCGCCCGCAGGATAGCGGAACGGCACCGGGCCGTCAGCGATGCCATCAATGAACTGGCGCACGCGCGGATCGCTATTTTCACGCAGCGATTGCGCGCTGCCGTGGGCAACGATTTTCTTATCCGCCACAATGTAGGCGTAATCCGCAATGCTCAGCACTTCCGGCACGTCGTGCGATACCACAATGCAGGTCACTCCCAGGGTACTATTCAGCTCTGAGATAAGTTTAACCAATACGCCCATGGTGATGGGATCCTGTCCGACGAAGGGTTCGTCAAACATGATCAGATCCGGCTCAAGGGCAATCGCCCGCGCCAGCGCCGCGCGCCGCGCCATCCCACCGGAGAGCTCCGAAGGCATTAGTTTCGCCGCGCCGCGTAACCCAACCGCTTCCAGCTTCATCATGACGGTGGTATGCAGCAACGCATCCGGCAACTGCGTATGTTCGCGCAGCGGGTAAGCTACGTTATCAAACACGTTCATATCGGTGAATAGCGCGCCGGACTGAAACAGCATGCTCATGCGTTTACGCACGGTATACAGCCGCGAGCGCGTCATTTGCGGCACGTTTTCGCCGTCAAACAGGATCTCGCCGCTGTCCGGCGGGATCTGGCCGCCTATCAAACGCAGCAGGGTCGTCTTGCCGATCCCCGATGGCCCCATAATGGCGGTAATCTTGCCGCGAGGCACCGATAGCGAGATATCATCGAAGATGACGCGGTCGCCCCGAGAGAAACGAATACCGCGAACCTCGACTAAATTCGCCAGAGTTTGGCTCATAAAATCATCCTTACTAAACCTTCGGGCTAAGCATGGCGCTTTCTTTCACCACAAACCCAACATTTTTACAGAATCTTACCTGCCCGGGTTAGCGAAAGCTGGCATTTGTTTTACTTTTGCCACACATAAAGTCAAAATTAAGAATTCGTTACGCTGTGTACGGACGGCCAGCGAGGCGACGATTATACCTGAAGAAAGGACTTTAGATGCTCTTAGCAACGGCTCTGTTAATAATTGGTTTACTGCTGGTAGTTTACAGCGCCGATCGTCTGGTATACGCCGCTTCAATACTGTGTCGCATGATGGGGATCCCGCCGCTCATCATCGGCATGACTGTCGTGAGCATCGGTACCAGCCTGCCAGAGATCATCGTTTCCACCGCGGCCTCCCTTCACGGGCAAACCGATCTGGCGATCGGTACGGCGTTGGGATCCAATATTACGAATATTCTATTAATTCTCGGTCTTGCCGCCCTGCTCCATCCATTTACCGTGCATTCTGATATCCTGCGCCGCGAATTGCCGTTAATGTTGCTGGTTAGTTTACTGGCGGGATTTGTGCTCTACGATGGCCAGCTGTCGCGTCTGGATGGTCTGTTTTTACTGGCGCTGGCCATACTATGGCTGGTGTTCACTCTAAAAATAGCGCGCCTGGCGGAACGTCAGGGCAGCGATAGCCTGACGCGGGAACAGCTGGCGGAGCTGCCGCGCGGCGGTTCGCTGCCCGTCGCCCTGCTGTGGCTCGGGGTGGCGATGATCGTCATGCCGATGGCCACCCGCATGGTGGTGGATAACGCCACGGTGCTGGCGAACTATTTCGCCATTAGTGAACTGACGGTCGGCTTAACGGTTATTGCTATCGGCACCAGCCTGCCGGAACTGGCCACCGCCATCGCCGGCGCACGAAAAGGGGAAGACGATATCGCCATCGGGAATATCATTGGCGCCAATATTCTTAACCTCGTGCTGGTGCTCGGGCTGCCGGCGTTAATCGCCCCTGGCGCCTTCCCTGCCGAAGCTTTTACGCGCGACTACAGCGTGATGCTGCTGGTGAGCGCGATCTTCGCGCTGCTGTGCTGGCGGCGTAAACGGCAGCCGGGTCGCGTAGCGGGCGCCTTGCTGGTCGGCGGCTTTATGGTTTGGTTGGCGCTGCTGTTTTGTTCAGCGCCGTACTTCGTTGAATGAATTGGGATAACATCATGTCGCAAATAGATTTGCCAACGGATTTTGACTTTCAACAGGCAGGACGTCAGGTTCTGGAAATTGAACGTGAAGGTCTGGCCCAGCTCGATCAGTATATTAATGAAGATTTCACCCGCGCCTGTGAGACGATTTTCCGCTGCGGCGGTAAGGTCGTCGTGATGGGTATGGGCAAATCCGGTCATATCGGGCGCAAAATGGCGGCGACCTTCGCCAGTACCGGTACCTCGGCTTTTTTTGTCCATCCCGGTGAAGCCGCGCACGGCGATCTGGGGATGGTGACGCCGCAGGATGTGGTCATCGCGTTATCTAACTCCGGTGAATCCAATGAAATCCTGGCGTTGATTCCGGTGCTTAAACGCCAGCAGGTGCCGCTTATCTGCGTCACCAGCCGTCCGGATAGCAGCATGGCGCGCGCCGCCGATATTCATCTGTGCGTGAAAGTGCCGAAAGAAGCCTGTCCGCTAGGTCTGGCGCCGACCTCCAGCACCACCGCCGCGCTGGTGATGGGCGACGCCCTCGCCGTGGCGCTGCTCGAAGCGCGCGGTTTTACCGCCGAAGATTTCGCCCTGTCGCACCCCGGCGGCGCACTCGGTCGTAAGCTGCTGCTGCGGGTCAATGATATTATGCATACCGGCGACGAGATCCCCCACGTCGGCCTGCAGGCTACCCTGCGCGACGCGCTGCTGGAAATCACCCGCAAAAATCTGGGCATGACGGCCATCTGCGATGACGAGATGAATATCATCGGCATCTTCACCGACGGCGACCTGCGCCGCGTCTTCGATACCGGCGTCGATATGCGCAACGCCAGCATCGCTGAAGTCATGACTCCAGGCGGGATCCGCATTCGTCCGGGCATGCTGGCGGTAGATGCGCTCAACCTGATGCAGTCCCGCCATATCACCTGCGTGCTGGTTGCCGATGGCGACCGACTGCTAGGTGTGGTACATATGCACGATCTGCTGCGCGCTGGCGTAGTGTAAGTAAGGATAAAATAATGAATAATGCTGATGCCCAGGTCGACACCTGCTACGGGCCGGTAAGCCAGGAATTTATCGACCGGGCGGCGAAGATCCGTTTACTGATCCTCGACGTCGACGGCGTGCTTTCCGACGGCCTTATCTATATGGGCAACAACGGCGAAGAGCTGAAAGCGTTTAACGTCCGCGATGGCTACGGGATCCGCTGCGCGCTGACTTCCGGTATTGAAGTCGCGATTATTACCGGGCGAAAAGCTAAACTGGTAGAAGACCGCTGCCAGACGCTGGGCATTACGCATCTGTATCAAGGTCAGTCCGATAAGCTGTTGGCGTTTCGTGAATTATTAAGCAAACTGGCGGTTCGCCCGGATGAAGTGGCTTATATTGGCGACGATCTGATCGACTGGCCGGTAATGGCGGAAGTCGGTTTAAGCGTCGCCGTCGCCGATGCGCATCCGCTGCTGCTGCCACGGGCGAATTACGTCACGCGAATTAACGGCGGACGCGGCGCGGTACGCGAAGTCTGCGATTTGTTACTATTGGCGCAGGGCAAGCTTGATGAGGCCAAAGGGCAATCAATATGAGTAAAACCAGACGTTGGGTTATCATCTTACTATCGCTGGTCGCGTTGATCCTGATCGGCCTGAACCTGGCGAGTACGGACGACACCGCGACCGTCGCGGTCAATCCTAACGATCCGACGTATAAAAGCGAGCATACCGATACCGTGGTGTACAGCCCGGAAGGCGCGCTGAGCTATCGTCTGATAGCCGAGCATGTCGAATACTTTTCCGAACAAGAAGTATCGTGGTTCACCAACCCGGTGATGACCACCTTTGATACCAATAAGGTTCCGACCTGGTCAATCAGAGCGGATAAAGCCAAGTTAACCAACGACCGTATGCTGTATCTTTACGGCCACGTTGAGGTCGACGCGTTGAGTCCCGACTCTCAACTGCGCAAAATTACCACCGATAACGCGCAGGTAAACCTGGTGACCCAGGATGTAACCTCTGACGATATGGTGACGTTATACGGAACAACATTTAATTCCAGCGGCCTGAAAATGCGCGGGAACCTACGCAGCAAAAATGCCGAGCTGATTGAAAAGGTTAGAACCTCTTATGAAATTCAGAACAAACAAACTCAGCCTTAACATTGCGCTCGCAAGCGCGCTTCTGGCCGCCAGCCTGCCGGCTCTGGCAAAAACCGGCGATACCGATCAGCCGATTCACATCGAATCCGATCAGCAGTCGCTGGATATGCAGGGCAACGTCGTGACCTTCACCGGCAACGTGGTCGTCACCCAGGGGACCATTAAGATCAATGCCGACAAAGTCGTGGTTACCCGCCCTGGCGGTGAAAAAGGCAAAGAAGTGATCGACGGTTTCGGCAATCCGGCCACCTTCTATCAGATGCAGGACAACGGTAAGCCGGTGAAAGGCCGCGCGTCGAAAATGCATTATGAACTGCAGAACGATTTCGTGGTGCTGACCGGCAACGCGCATCTGGAACAGCTGGATAGCAATATTCAGGGCGACAAAATCACCTATCTGGTGAAAGAGCAGAAAATGCAGGCCTTCAGCAACAAAGGCGGTCGCGTGACTACGGTGCTGGTGCCTTCGCAGTTGCAGGACAAAAGCGGCGATCAGCAGAAAAAAGGTAAGTAATCCGTTATGGCAACATTAACTGCAAAAAACCTCGCCAAAGCCTACAAAGGCCGCCGTGTGGTGGAAGACGTCAGCCTGACCGTCAACTCCGGTGAGATAGTCGGCCTGCTGGGCCCGAACGGCGCCGGTAAGACCACCACCTTTTATATGGTAGTGGGCATCGTGCCGCGCGATGCCGGCAACATTATCATTGACGATGAAGATATCAGCCTGCTGCCGCTACATGCCCGCGCGCGCCGCGGCATCGGTTACCTGCCGCAGGAAGCCTCTATTTTCCGCCGCCTGAGCGTCTACGATAACCTGATGGCGGTGCTACAAATCCGCGACGATCTCAGCAGCGAGCAGCGTGAAGATCGCGCTAAAGAGCTGATGGAAGAGTTCCACATCGAACACCTGCGCGATAGCCTGGGTCAGGCGCTCTCCGGCGGTGAACGCCGCCGCGTCGAAATCGCCCGCGCGCTGGCGGCGAACCCAAAATTCATCCTGCTGGATGAACCGTTCGCCGGGGTTGACCCTATCTCCGTTATCGATATTAAACGCATCATCGAACACCTGCGCGACAGCGGGCTGGGCGTACTCATTACTGACCATAACGTCAGGGAGACGCTGGCGGTTTGTGAACGAGCTTATATCGTAAGCCAGGGCCACCTCATCGCCCACGGCACCCCGCAGCAAATCCTTGAAGACGAGCAGGTAAAACGCGTGTACCTTGGGGAAGACTTCAGACTCTGATAGGGTAGAGGTTATAGACGTTTTAGCCGGAGATATTGACCCTGAACATGAAGCAAGGTTTGCAATTAAGGCTAAGCCAACAGCTTGCCATGACGCCCCAACTGCAGCAGGCTATCCGCTTGTTGCAGCTGTCCACGTTAGAACTCCAGCAAGAACTCCAGCAGGCGCTGGAGAGTAACCCGTTGCTTGAGCAAACCGATCTTCACGAAGAGGTTGAGACCACAGAAGCCGAGGACCGCGAATCTCTGGATACCGTCGACGCGCTCGAACAAAAAGAGATGCCGGATGAGCTTCCGCTGGACGCCAGCTGGGATGAAATCTACACCGCCGGCACGCCGTCGGGTAATGGCGTCGACTACCAGGACGATGAACTGCCGATCTATCAGGGCGAGACCACCCAAAGCCTGCAGGATTATCTGATGTGGCAGGTCGAGCTCACGCCATTCACCGATACCGACCGCGCAATTGCCACCTCCATCGTCGATGCCGTTGACGATACCGGCTACCTCACTATTCCCATTCAGGACATTGTCGACAGTATCGAAGATGATGAAATTGGTCTTGAGGAAGTTGAAGCGGTACTCAAGCGCGTACAGCGCTTCGATCCGGTCGGCGTCGCCGCCAGGGATCTCCGTGACTGTCTGCTGATCCAGCTTTCACAATTTGCCAAAGAGACACCATGGCTGGAAGAAGCCCGGTTGATCATCAGCGAGCATCTTGATCTCCTGGCCAACCATGATTTCCGCAGCCTGATGCGCGTCACCCGCTTGAAAGAAGACGTTCTGAAAGAGGCGGTTTGCCTGATCCAGTCGCTGGATCCGCGCCCGGGGCAGTCCATTCAAACCAGCGAGCCGGAATACGTGATCCCGGATGTGCTGGTGCGTAAAGTCAGCGGCCGCTGGGTCGTCGAGCTCAATTCCGACAGCATTCCGCGGCTGAAAATCAATCAGCAATACGCGGCGATGGGCAATAATGCGCGCAACGACGCCGACAGCCAGTTTATCCGCAGCAACCTGCAGGAAGCCCGCTGGCTGATTAAAAGCCTTGAGAGCCGTAACGATACCCTGCTGCGCGTGAGCCGCTGCATCGTCGAGCAACAGCAGGCCTTCTTTGAGCAGGGCGAAGAATTTATGAAACCGATGGTGCTGGCGGACATCGCCCAGGCCGTCGAGATGCATGAATCAACAATTTCACGCGTTACCACGCAAAAATATCTGCACAGTCCACGCGGTATTTTTGAGTTGAAGTATTTCTTTTCCAGCCACGTCAATACCGAAGGCGGCGGCGAAGCCTCGTCTACCGCCATTCGCGCGCTGGTGAAGAAGTTAATCGCCGCGGAGAACCCCGCGAAGCCGTTGAGCGACAGCAAGCTCACCACCATGCTCTCCGATCAGGGTATTATGGTGGCGCGACGCACTGTTGCTAAGTACCGAGAGTCTTTATCCATTCCGCCGTCAAACCAGCGCAAACAACTGGTCTGACACAACCGATAAGGAAGACACTATGCAGCTCAACATTACAGGACACAACGTCGAGATCACTCCCGCCATGCGCGACTTCGTTACCACGAAGTTCAGCAAACTGGAGCAGTTTTTCGATAGGATCAACCAGGTCTATATTGTGTTAAAAGTAGAGAAGGTGACGCAAATCGCGGACGCCAATTTGCATGTCAACGGTGGCGAAATCCATGCCAGTGCGGAAGGGCAGGATATGTATGCCGCTATCGATGGTCTTATCGATAAGCTGGCAAGACAGTTAACAAAACATAAAGATAAACTGAAACAACACTAATTGTCCGGGCGATCGCCCTTATCCGCAGCCCGCGGATAAGGGCAGCTCAGGTGAAATTATGATGAACAACGATTCCGCTCTACAACTGAGCAATGTCCTTAACCAGGATTGTACCCGTAGCCAGGTTCACTGCCAGAGCAAGAAACGCGCGCTGGAAATCATCAGCGAACTGGCGGCGAAGCAGCTAGGTTTACCGCCGCAGGTGGTCTTTGAAGCGATCCTGACCCGTGAAAAAATGGGCAGTACCGGGATCGGCAACGGCATTGCGATCCCTCACGGCAAGCTTGAAGAGGATACCCTGCGCGCCGTTGGCGTCTTTGTGCAGCTGGAAACGCCGATCGCCTTCGATGCTATCGACAATCAGCCGGTCGATCTGCTGTTTGCGCTACTGGTGCCGGCCGATCAAACCAAAACCCATCTGCATACGCTCTCGCTGGTCGCCAAACGTCTGGCGGACAAAACCATCTGCCGTCGCCTGCGCGCTGCGGTGAGCGATGAAGAGTTGTATGAGATCATCACCGAAGCAGGAAGCAGCGATGACGCTTAACGTGAGTCGCGACTTAACCTTTATCGTACTGAGGAGAAACGGTACATGGTACTGATGATCGTCAGCGGCCGCTCTGGCTCGGGGAAATCCGTCGCCCTGCGAGCGCTGGAAGATATGGGCTTCTACTGTGTGGATAACCTGCCGGTAGTGCTGTTGCCTGAGCTGGCGCGAACGCTGGCCGACCGCGATATCTCCGCGGCCGTCAGCATTGACGTGCGTAATATGCCGGAATCACCGGAAATCTTTGAACAAGCGATGCAGAATCTGCCGGAATCCTTCTCCCCGCAGCTGCTGTTCCTTGATGCCGACCGCAACACCCTGATCCGCCGTTACAGCGATACCCGCCGCTTGCATCCGCTCTCCAGCAAGAATCTGTCGCTCGAAAGCGCGATCGACGAAGAGAGCGATCTGCTCGAGCCGCTGCGCTCCCGTGCGGATCTGATCGTCGATACTTCCGAAATGTCGGTGCATGAACTGGCCGAGATGCTGCGTACTCGTCTGTTAGGTAAACGCGAGCGTGAATTGACGATGGTGTTTGAATCATTCGGCTTCAAACACGGTATCCCTATCGATGCCGATTACGTCTTTGACGTCCGCTTCCTGCCAAACCCGCACTGGGATCCAAAGCTGCGCCCGATGACCGGCCTCGATAAACCGGTTGCCGCCTTCCTCGATCGCCATACGGAAGTGCATAACTTTATTTATCAGACGCGTAGCTATCTTGAGCTATGGTTGCCAATGCTGGAAACCAATAACCGCAGCTATTTGACGGTGGCCATTGGTTGTACCGGCGGTAAGCATCGCTCGGTCTATATTGCCGAACAGCTGGCTGACTACTTCCGCTCGCGCGGTAAGAACGTACAATCTCGTCACCGGACGCTGGAAAAACGTAAATCATGACCGTCAAGCACACCGTTGAAATCACCAACAAGCTGGGCATGCACGCGCGCCCGGCAATGAAGCTTTTCGAGCTGATGCAGAATTTCGATGCGGAAGTATTGCTACGCAACGACGAAGGCACGGAGGCGGAAGCCAACAGCGTTATCGCCCTGCTGATGCTGGATTCCGCCAAAGGACGCCAAATTGAGGTTGAGGCCAGCGGCCCGCAGGAAGTCGAAGCGCTGGCGGCGGTGATTGCGCTGTTCAACGCCGGGTTTGATGAAGACTAATCATCTCCCGGCGGGATCGCGATTAATGCAGCTTATTGGCCCGCATAAAGCCTTCGCCGCCTAACTGACGCATCTGGCGCAGGATCCACGCCTGTCGGCTGCGAACATAGCCTGACGGCGCATCGGCGCGAAAACGAATCGGGTTCGGTAATACCGCCGCCAGCAGCGCGGCCTCTGCAGGGGTTAAACGGCTGGCCGGCTTATGAAAATAGCGCTGGGCCGCCGCTTCAACACCAAAAATACCGTCGCCAAACTCGGCAATATTCAAGTACACGGTGAGAATGCGTTTCTTGCTCCAGACCGTTTCGATACCGACGGTCAAGCCCACTTCCAGCCCCTTGCGCAACCAGCTACGGCCATCCCATAAAAACAGGTTTTTCGCCGTCTGCTGAGAGAGCGTCGACGCGCCGCGAATTCGATTTTCATTCCGTTCGTTGTGCGCCAGCGCTTTTTCGATTGCCGGCACGTCAAAACCCCAGTGGTCGGGGAATTTCTGATCTTCAGCGGCAATCACCGCCAGCCCCATCCAGGGGGAAATCTCGTCCATCCCAACCCAATCAGAATGGGCGACATAATGAAAATCACCGGAGAACCAGGCGCTAACCTGGCGCTCCAGCATCACCGCTGAGAACGGCACCGGCAGGACGCTGAATAAGGCGATACCGCCGCCCCAGAACACCACGCAGATAAGCGCCAGGCGTAACAGCAGGCGCTTGATCATCGCCAGCGGCGCAACACGCTTACTCATTCAGCGAGAACCAGTACGCGATCGACCAGTTTCTCAATACCGCTGGCGGCCTCGGCAATATTCTGCGCCAGCATATAAGCAGGCGTGGTCACCACCTTGTTGTCTTCATCGACCACGATGTCGTCAACCGGGCACGGCACGTGCTCCGCGCCCATCTCTTCCAGCACCTCGGCAGTATCCGGATCGGTACCGATGGTTATCCGCAGCGGCGTCGGGAAAATCTTCGGCAACAGCGCCGGCGCGATACACATAAAGCCCAGCGGCTTACCCGCTTCGTGCATCGCCAGCGTTAATGCCTGCAGATCGCGATCAACAACGCATTCACTTCCCTGGGCGGCAAAATTACTCAGGTTTTTCGCCGCGCCAAAGCCGCCTGGCACAATCAGCGCATCCAGCTCGTCCGCGCGGGCGCTGGCCAAAGGCTGAATAGCGCCGCGCGCCAGGCGCGCCGCTTCAATCAGCACATTGCGGCTTTCCGCCATCGTTTCGCCGGTCAGATGGTTGATCACGTCGGTTTGCGCCTTATCCGGCGCAAAGCAAACCGCCTGCGCGCCGCGACGCGCAATGGCCAACAGGGTAATGACCGCTTCATGGATTTCTGCGCCGTCGTAAACGCCGCAGCCGCTTAGTACCACGCCAATCTTCTTCATCTTGCTAACCCCTTAGCGCAACTCTATGAAACAAGTAAATAATTTTGATTTACTCGCTATGCTTCACATATTTTACCGATTCACGTAACAAAATATTTATGGTTTGCTATCTTAATGAGCGAGCAAGCCAAATCCTCAGGTTGCGCCGTGTAAAAAAATCACTCGAACAATCCTGGCTCAACAACCAGTTCCCTGGTGTTGGCGCAGTATTCGCGCACCCCGGTTTATCCGGGGTCATTTTTTATCCGCCGCCGCAATCCAGGCCTTCAGTACCGCAACATCGTTTTGCCACTCGGATT
Organism: Klebsiella sp. 141240; assembly: GCF_050600805.1. NCBI lineage: Bacteria > Pseudomonadati > Pseudomonadota > Gammaproteobacteria > Enterobacterales > Enterobacteriaceae > Klebsiella > Klebsiella sp. 141240. The sequence continues at coordinate 611,531 of NZ_JAQIRK010000001.1, forward strand.
TCATCTCTTCCACCCACTCACCTACGTTGTCTTCCCAGGCAGGTAAATCTGGCGTTTGGATCTGCTGCCCCAACTGCTGGATATGGCGCAAGCCTATCGACCCCGCCGCGCCCTTAATTTTATGGCCTTCATCGACGATACCTTTCTGGTCGCGCGCGGTGAGATTCGATTCCAGCACGGACATGTAGCCCGGCATCATCTTCTCGAACACCGCCAGCCCGTCGGTAATCAGCTTCGGCCCCACCAGCTCGATATATTGTTCCAGCATGTCGGTATCCAGTACCGATGCCGATTTCGCCACATCCACCGCGGGCGGCTCATGGCCATCGTCTTCCGGCGCATCCCAGAACTTCTTAATAATTGCGGTTAATGCGGGTACAGACAGCGGCTTGCTCAGCACATCGTCCATGCCGGCATCAAGATACTCTTTTTTATCCTTCAGGACGTTGGCGGTCAGCGCCACCAGCGGCGGCAGCTCATCGGCGGCATAGCGCTGTTTTAGCTGTCGCGAGATATCGAGGCCGGTCATGTCCGGTAGCTGAATGTCCAGCAACACCAGGTCGTATTCGCCGGGTTCGAACATCTCCAGCGCGGCTTTACCGGTCATCGCCACGTCCACGCTATTGCCCAATTTTTCCAGCACCGAACGGGCGACAATCACGTTCAGTTCGATATCTTCCACCAGCAGCACGTTCAGCGCCGGCAGCGGCATATCGTCTTCGGCCAGCGTATCTTCAACTTCATCAGCCACCGCCTGCGCGTGTACGGTCAGGGTAAACGTCGCCCCCTGCCCCGGCTGGCTGGTCACGCTGATATCGCCGCCCATATTACGCGCCAGACGGCGCGACACCGCCAGGCCAATCCCGGTACCGGTTGCCGGTTTACCGCCGTGGCTGTCTTTCACCTGATAATACATGGCGAAAATTTTGTCCTGCTCCGCCTGCGGGATACCGATACCGGAGTCCTCAACTTCGAAGTGCAGCATATCGCCTTCGTCATAGCGGACGCGCACGGTGACATTGCCCTGTTGGGTAAACTTCACCGCATTGCTGATCAGGTTCCACAGGATCTGCCGCAGGCGCGTACCATCAGTTACCACTTTATGCGGCAGCGGCTGGGTTGGCTCCATCACAAAGCGTAAACCTTTCTGCTGCGCCTGCAGGCCTGAGAGGTTTTCCAGGTCGGCAAGGAAGCTGGTGAAGTCCACTTCCTGATTATCGAGCTGCACTTTACGCCGCTCCATTTTATCCATGTCGATAATATCATTGAATATATTCCCCAGCGTCACCGCTGAAACATGGATAGTTTTCAGATATTTTTCCTGCTCGTTGGTCAGTTCAGTATCCAGCAGGATGCGGCTGAGCCCAACGATGCCGTTGAGCGGCGTACGCAGCTCGTGGCTGATGGTTGAGATAAAGGTGGTCTTGTCCCGGCTGGCGCGCTCCAGCGCGTCCTGATAGCGCTTACGCTCGGTAATATCGCGGCCAAAGCCCATCAGGCCACGGCGCTTGCCCACGCGGTCATAGTAGGGGACCTTGCGGATCTCAAAGCAGGCTTTACGCCCATCGGGATAATCGAGCCATTGTTCGTAGGTCAGCGAGACATTATGGCGGAAGACTTTCTCATCGGTCTCCAGCACTTTCACCGCGGCTTCTTCGCTATAGACATCCTGCGGCTTGAGGTGAATCAACTGCTTTTCGCTTTTTCCGGTCAACAGCTCCATCGCCCGGTTACAGCCGGAGAACTCCTTATCTTCGTTACGATAGAAAACCAGATCCGGTGAGGCATCAAGGAAAGAGCGCAGGAAGGAGGACTGTTGTTCCAGCTGAATCTGCGTCTCTTCACGCTCTTTCATCTCTATTTTCAGCTGTTCCAGCGTGGTTTCACGTTCCGCTTCCGCTTTCTCACGTTCGCCAATTTCCTGATTCAACTGGGCGATATTGTCCTTGAGCTGCACGTTAAGCTTAAGATCGCGCTCGCGCATCTCTTCCAGCTTTTCCACCAGCCGCGAGAGTCGCTGGCGCGACTCTTCCAGTTGTTCGACCACCACCGACAGAAAATAGACCGCCCAGGGGGTAATCAGCAGCCCGAAGAATATAGAGCGGATAACATCGATACTCTCAACCTGCCCATGCAGCACCATCGTGACGGCCATCTGCACCACGATAGCCAGCACCACCAGCGCCAGAGCCAACAGCATTGAAAAGCGCACCAGACCTAACTTCATCATCAGATCGACATAGTACTGCGCCAGCATACGAATTTGCTTCATGAGGGATTCCTTATCGCCAACTCCGCACAATAATACCCAATTCTGAACATTACGCTGTAAGTTGTGCAAAAAATGCGGCGGTAATCAGCCGTTAAGGAAGTGGAACATCAGGCGGGCAGGACCCACGGCGTCCCCAATGCCGACCCCTGAACGCCATGGGTATTAAGGTATTTGTCCAACTCGACCATACCGGTCCAGCGGTTTTCGCACCACAGCGGCGCCAGGAGCGTCGGGCGACGGGCGCTGGCCGAGATGCGATGATAAATCACCTCCGGCGGGGTATGGCGAATCATCTCACCGGCGGTGACCGTATAATCATCCAGCGCAATACCGTTCAGGCGCCCCGCCTGCCAGGCTTTCGCCATGATGCTGCCGGTCACGATGTGCAACGGGTGCAGCTTGATGCCATCGACCCCGGTTGCGACTACCCGTTGCAAGGTTTGCAGGCACTGCTGCTGGGTTTCGCCCGGCAGACCGACGATAAGATGCGCGCAGACCTTTAATCCGCGCTCGCGCGCCAGTCGGGTGGTGCGCTGGTAGCAGGCAAAGTCATGGCCGCGATTGATACGATGCAGCGTTTTATCATGCGCGGTCTGCAATCCCAGCTCCAGCCAGATTTCATAGCCCTGCTCCCGATATTCGCTGAGCAGATCCAGCACCGCATCGGGAACGCAGTCGGGACGGGTGCCGACGCACAGCCCAACGATATTCGCCTGGCTCACCGCCTGCTGATACATTGAACGCAGCAGCTGTACTTCGGCAAAGGTGCTGGTGTAGGCCTGGAAATAAGCAAGGTAGCGTTTCGCTCGGTTAACCAACTGCGCCTGGTGCGCCAGTTGATCGGCAATCGAACGGTACTGCTGGGCCTCGTCGGCGAAGGAGGCGACATTACAAAATGTGCAGCCGCCGCGGCCGATTGTGCCATCGCGATTCGGGCAGCTAAATCCACCATGCAGCGTCAGTTTATGTACCTTTTCGCCGTAGCGGCGCGTAAGATCCCCACCAAACATGTTGACTAATTTTTGTAACTGCATAATCTGATAGACCGGCCTCAAGAAAGGGGCCAAGCCTGCCATTTTTAGCCTCCGACGGCGATGACCTGGATCAATCGTCAGCGCGGCCGCTTACCTCATTGCATAATCAATCAAAATAAATGCGGTTTCATTCACGCCCGCGGTAATAACATTTACTTATACTTCAATACTGAGTTTCAATTATCTTTGACGCAGCAAAAAACAGTTTTATTTCCTGCCATTAAGAACACCAGCAGTCAAATACTCTGCTATAAAAAAACAATTCAGCACAGAAAGGTAATCTTAGGCTGCGGATATAGTGAGACAGATCACACTAGATTACGCATCCCTGAGAGTTTATATGCCTTTAAAAAAACAACAATTCTTTTTAAAATCATAATATTAAACACCTCTTAGCACACTTTTGTATAAATAAGATTGCCATTTGACGTAAGTGTGGATTCTCGATAAGTTGGGAATCCGCTGGAAGCTTTCTGGATGAGCGCTCTGCTCATCATATTTATGCAGTAATTGAGATTCCCTCTTAATAGCAAGTCCTCAAACTTGTGTACCGATGCGAAAAGGATTTAAAGAGGGCGAATGCGAGGTAGGCAAAGATGCCCTTACCCCGTCGCCATGCTCTTGCTGTGCCTTGCGCGCAATCGATTAAGGGGGCGTCCCGTAGAGCCTGGGGAGGTTCACTGATATGTTGTACGACAAATCCCTTGAGCGGGATAACTGTGGTTTCGGCCTGATCGCCCACATAGAAGGCGAACCTAGCCACAAGGTAGTGCGCACCGCTATACACGCACTGGCCCGAATGCAGCACCGCGGCGCGATCCTTGCCGATGGTAAAACCGGCGACGGTTGCGGCCTGCTGTTACAAAAACCCGATCGTTTCTTCCGGATTGTGGCGGAAGAGCGCGGCTGGCGCTTAGCCAAAAACTACGCCGTCGGGATGCTGTTCCTGAATAAAGACCCCGAGCTGGCAAGCGCTGCGCGCCGTATCGTTGAAGAAGAGCTGCAACGCGAAACATTGTCTATCGTTGGCTGGCGCGATGTGCCAACTAACGAAGGCGTACTCGGTGAAATCGCCCTCTCCTCGCTGCCTCGTATTGAACAAATTTTTGTTAACGCCCCGGCAGGCTGGCGTCCGCGCGATATGGAACGCCGTTTGTTCATCGCCCGCCGTCGCATTGAAAAGCGCCTGCAAGAAGACAAAGATTTCTACGTTTGTAGCCTGTCGAACCTGGTTAATATCTATAAAGGTCTGTGTATGCCGGCGGATCTGCCGCGCTTCTACCTGGACCTCGCGGACCTGCGCCTGGAATCCGCCATCTGCCTGTTCCACCAGCGCTTCTCCACCAATACCGTGCCGCGCTGGCCGCTGGCGCAGCCGTTCCGCTATCTGGCGCACAATGGTGAAATCAATACCATCACCGGTAACCGCCAGTGGGCCCGCGCCCGTACCTATAAATTCCAGACCCCGCTGATCCCCGATCTGCATGACGCCGCGCCGTTCGTCAATGAAACCGGCTCTGACTCAAGCTCGATGGATAATATGCTGGAACTGCTGCTGGCAGGCGGGATGGATATCGTCCGCGCGATGCGCCTGCTGGTACCGCCAGCCTGGCAGAATAACCCGGACATGGATCCGGAGCTGCGCGCGTTCTTCGACTTTAACTCCATGCATATGGAGCCGTGGGACGGCCCGGCGGGCATCGTCATGTCCGACGGCCGCTACGCCGCCTGTAACCTCGACCGTAACGGTCTGCGTCCGGCGCGCTACGTCATCACTAAAGACAAACTCATCACCTGTGCGTCTGAAGTCGGTATCTGGGACTACCAGCCGGATGAGGTGATGGAAAAAGGCCGCGTTGGGCCTGGCGAGCTGATGGTCATCGATACCCGCAGCGGGCGTATTCTGCACTCGGCGGAAACCGATAACGATCTGAAAAGCCGCCATCCGTACAAAGAGTGGATGGAGAAAAACGTCCGCCGTCTGGTGCCGTTCGAAGACCTGCCGGAAGAAGAAGTCGGCAGCCGTCAGTTGGATGATGACACGCTCGCCAGCTACCAGAAACAGTTTAACTACAGCGCCGAAGAGCTGGACTCCGTCCTGCGCGTCCTTGGGGAAAATGGCCAGGAAGCGGTCGGTTCGATGGGCGATGATACCCCATTCGCCGTGCTCTCCAGCCAGCCGCGTATCATTTACGATTATTTCCGCCAGCAGTTCGCCCAGGTGACAAACCCGCCTATCGATCCGCTGCGTGAAGCGCACGTGATGTCGCTGGCTACCAGTATCGGCCGTGAAATGAACGTCTTCTGCGAAGCGGAAGGCCAGGCGCACCGCCTGAGCTTCAAATCGCCGATCCTGCTGTACTCAGACTTTAAACAGCTGACCACCATGGAAGAGGAGCACTATCGCGCCGACACCCTGGATATTACCTTTGATGCCAACGAAACCACGCTGGCCGAGACGGTAAAAGCGCTGTGCGATAAAGCGGAACAGATGGTGCGTAACGGCACCGTACTGCTGGTGCTGTCCGACCGCAACATCGCGAAAGATCGTCTGCCGGTACCGGCGCCGATGGCCGTTGGCGCCATCCAGACGCGCCTCGTCGATAAGAGCCTGCGCTGCGACGCTAACATCATCGTCGAAACCGCCAGCGCCCGAGACCCGCACCACTTTGCGGTGCTGCTGGGCTTTGGCGCGACGGCTATCTATCCGTATCTAGCTTATGAAACCCTGGCGAAGCTGGTAGATAGCAAAGCTATCGATAAAGAATACCGTGCGGTGATGCTGAACTACCGTAACGGCATCAACAAAGGCCTGTACAAAATCATGTCGAAGATGGGGATCTCGACCATCGCCTCCTACCGCTGCTCGAAGCTGTTCGAAGCGGTCGGTCTGCATCGCGACGTGGCCGACCTCTGCTTCCAGGGCGTAGTGAGCCGCATCGGCGGCGCCGGTTTCGACGATTTCCAGCAGGACCTGCTGAATCTGTCGAAACGCGCATGGCTGGCGCGTAAACCGCTGGCTCAGGGCGGCTTGCTGAAATATGTCCACGGCGGCGAATATCACGCCTATAACCCGGACGTCGTTCGCACCCTGCAGCAGGCGGTTCAGAGCGGCGAATACCGTGATTATCAGGAATACGCGAAGCTGGTTAATGAACGCCCGGCGGCCACGCTGCGCGATCTGCTGGCGCTCAACCCAGGCGATGAAGCCGTAAGCATCAATGAGGTGGAATCAGCGAAAGAGCTGTTTAAACGCTTCGATACCGCGGCCATGTCGATCGGCGCACTGAGCCCGGAAGCGCACGAATCACTGGCGGAAGCGATGAACAGCATCGGCGGCTTCTCCAACTCCGGTGAAGGCGGTGAAGACCCGGCGCGCTACGGCACCAACAAAGTCTCGCGTATTAAGCAGGTGGCTTCCGGTCGTTTCGGCGTTACCCCAGCCTACCTGGTGAATGCCGACGTGATCCAGATTAAAGTCGCCCAGGGCGCGAAACCTGGTGAAGGCGGACAGTTGCCGGGTGACAAAGTGACGCCTTATATCGCCAAACTGCGTTATTCGGTACCGGGCGTGACGCTGATCTCCCCGCCGCCGCACCACGATATTTACTCTATCGAGGATCTGGCGCAGCTGATTTTCGACCTCAAGCAGGTCAATCCGAAGGCGATGATTTCCGTCAAACTGGTTTCCGAACCGGGTGTCGGCACTATCGCCACCGGCGTGGCGAAAGCCTACGCAGACCTTATCACTATCGCCGGCTACGATGGCGGCACCGGGGCGAGCCCGCTCTCATCGGTGAAATATGCCGGCTGTCCGTGGGAACTTGGCCTGGTGGAAACCCAGCAGGCGCTGGTCGCCAACGGTCTGCGTCATAAAATTCGCCTGCAGGTAGACGGCGGCCTGAAAACCGGCCTCGATATCATCAAAGCGGCGATCCTTGGCGCGGAAAGCTTCGGCTTCGGCACCGGCCCAATGGTCGCGCTGGGCTGTAAATACCTGCGTATCTGTCATCTGAACAACTGCGCCACCGGCGTGGCGACCCAGGACGACAAACTGCGTAAGAACCACTACCACGGCCTGCCGTTCAAAGTGACCAACTACTTTGAATTCATCGCCCGCGAAACCCGCGAGCTGATGGCGCAGCTGGGCGTGAAGCGTCTGGTGGACCTGATCGGCCGCACCGACCTGCTGAAAGAACTGGAAGGCTTTACGGCGAAACAGCAGAAACTGGAGCTCGGCAAGCTGCTGGAAACCGCTGAGCCGCTGCCAGGCAAGGCGCTGTACTGCACCGAGAGCAACCCGCCGTTCGATAACGGCGTGCTCAACGCGCAGCTGCTGCAGCAGGCGAAGCCGTATGTGGATAACAAACAGAGCAAAACGTTCTGGTTCGATATTCGCAACACCGACCGTTCCGTTGGGGCGTCGCTGTCCGGTTATATCGCCCAGACTCACGGCGACCAGGGGCTGGCCGCCGACCCGATTACCGCCCACTTTAGCGGTACCGCGGGCCAGAGCTTCGGCGTCTGGAACGCCGGCGGCGTTGAGCTGCACCTGACCGGCGACGCCAACGACTACGTGGGTAAAGGCATGGCGGGCGGTCTGCTGTCGATTCGTCCTCCGGTCGGCTCCGCCTTCCGTAGCCATGAAGCAAGCATCATTGGCAACACCTGTCTGTATGGCGCGACCGGCGGTCGTCTGTACGCGGCAGGACGCGCGGGCGAACGCTTTGCGGTTCGTAACTCCGGCGCCATCACTGTGGTGGAAGGCATCGGCGACAACGGCTGTGAATACATGACCGGCGGTATTGTCTGTATCCTGGGGAAAACCGGCGTGAACTTCGGCGCAGGTATGACCGGCGGCTTTGCTTACGTCCTGGATGAAGATGGCGACTTCCGTAAACGCGTTAACCCCGAACTGGTGGAAGTTCTGGACGTGGACACGCTGGCTATCCATGAGGAGCACCTGCGCGGCTTAATTACCGAGCACGTCCAGCTTACCGGTTCGCAGCGCGGCGAAGAGATTCTCGCCAACTGGCCGGCCTTCGCGGCGAAGTTTACGCTGGTTAAACCGAAGTCCAGCGATGTTAAAGCACTGTTGGGTCACCGTAGTCGTTCCGCAGCTGAGCTGCGGGTGCAGGCGCAGTAAGGGGTTAAGATGAGTCAGAACGTATACCAATTTATCGACCTGCAGCGCGTTGATCCGCCAAAGAAACCGCTGAAGATCCGTAAAATTGAATTTGTAGAAATTTACGAGCCGTTTTCAGAAGGCCAGGCCAAGGCGCAGGCGGATCGCTGCCTCTCCTGCGGCAACCCGTACTGCGAATGGAAATGTCCGGTGCACAACTACATCCCTAACTGGCTGAAACTGGCCAACGAGGGGCGTATTTTTGAAGCGGCGGAGCTGTCGCATCAGACCAACACCCTGCCGGAAGTCTGCGGACGTGTCTGCCCGCAGGACCGCCTGTGCGAAGGTTCCTGCACCCTGAACGATGAGTTCGGCGCGGTGACCATCGGCAACATTGAACGCTATATCAACGATAAAGCGTTTGAGATGGGCTGGCGCCCGGACTTGTCCGGCGTGAAGCAAACCGGAAAAACCGTCGCCATTATCGGCGCCGGTCCGGCAGGCCTGGCCTGCGCGGATGTGCTGACCCGCAACGGCGTGAAGGCGATCGTCTTCGATCGTCATCCGGAAATCGGCGGTCTGCTGACCTTCGGCATCCCGGCGTTTAAGCTGGAAAAAGAGGTGATGACCCGCCGCCGCGAGATCTTCACCGGCATGGGGATTGAATTCCGGCTCAATACCGAAGTGGGTCGTGACGTCCAGCTCGACGATCTGCTGAAAGAATACGACGCGGTATTTCTGGGCGTGGGCACCTACCAGTCCATGCGCGGCGGGCTGGAAAACGAAGATGCCAACGGCGTGTATGACGCGCTGCCGTTCCTTATCGCCAACACCAAACAGATCATGGGCTTTGGCGAAACGGCGCACGAACCCTTCGTCAGTATGGAAGGCAAACGCGTGGTAGTTCTCGGCGGCGGCGACACCGCGATGGACTGCGTGCGGACCTCTGTTCGTCAGGGGGCGACGCACGTTATCTGCGCCTATCGCCGTGACGAAGAAAACATGCCAGGCTCCAAACGTGAAGTGAAAAACGCGCGTGAAGAGGGTGTCGAATTCCAGTTCAACGTCCAGCCGCTGGGCGTGGAAGTGAACGCCAACGGCAAAGTGTGCGGCGTGAAAATGGCGCGCACCGAAATGGGCCAGCCGGATGCGAAAGGCCGCCGCCGCGCGGAAATCGTCGCCGGTTCCGAGCACGTGGTGCCCGCAGACGCGGTGGTGATGGCGTTTGGTTTCCGTCCACACAGCATGGAATGGCTGGCGAAGCATAGCGTCGAGCTGGATTCTCAGGGCCGCATCATCGCCCCGGAAGGCAGCGACAACGCGTTCCAGACCAGCAACCCGAAAATCTTTGCCGGCGGCGATATCGTTCGCGGTTCAGACCTGGTGGTAACGGCGATTGCCGAAGGCCGCAAAGCGGCGGACGGTATCCTCAATTACCTTGAAGTCTGATTAAAGCCTGAGTCTCAGCGCATAAAAGCCCGATGGTTAACGCCACCGGGCTTTTTTATGCTTGATCGTGGTTAAGCGTGGGCAAAAAAAACAGGCCCCGGAGGGCCTGTCAGGAATTACTTCACAACGCGCAGCGCCGGACGACCACCGCGCGGCGGCGGTGGCGTATCGTCAGGATCGTCATCGTGATTATCCGGCTTATCGCCATCAATCACCGACATCACCGTTTCGTTTTCGCTCTCAGGCGCAACGTCATCATCGTTGAGGCTGCTGACATCTTCGTCATAGGCCGCTTCAGGTTCAAACATCGTTCCTGCGCCGTTCTCACGGGCATAGATAGCGAGTACCGCAGCCAGCGGCACGGAAACGTTGCGCGGTACGCCGCCGAAGCGAGCGTTAAAGCGCACTTCGTCATTCGCCAGTTCCAGATTGCCCACCGCACGCGGCGCAATGTTCAGAACGATTTGGCCGTCGCGAGCGTACTCCATCGGCACGAGAACGCCTGGCAGCGTCACATCGACGACCAGGTGCGGAGTCAGCTGGTTATCCAGCAGCCACTCATAGAACGCCCGCAGCAGGTACGGGCGACGCGGCGTCAGCTGTGATACATCCATTATTTAGCCCCGGCCGAGGCGCATTTCACGCTCGGCTTCAGTTAAAGAAGCGAGGAAAGAATCACGTTCGAAGACGCGAGTCATATAGCCCTTAAGCTCTTTCGCGCCAGCACCCACCAGTTCTACGCCGAGAACCGGCAAACGCCACAGCAGCGGAGCCAGGTAGCAATCGACCAGGCTGAATTCGTCGCTCAGGAAGTAAGGCTTCTGAGTAAAGACCGGCGCAATCGCCTGCAGTTCTTCACGCAGCTGCTTACGAGCGGCATCAGCCTGGGCCGCGGTACCGGTCTGGATGGTATTCATCAGCGAATACCAGTCTTTCTCGATACGTTGCATGTACAGACGGCTTTCACCACGCGCCACCGGGTAAACCGGCATTAGCGGCGGATGCGGGAAACGCTCATCCAGGTATTCCATAATGATGCGGGATTCCCACAGAGTGAGCTCACGATCCACCAGCGTCGGGACGCTTTGATTCGGGTTGAGGTCAATCAGATCCTGAGGCGGGTTATCCTTCTCCACGTGCTCTATCTCAAAACTGACACCTTTTTCGGCCAGCACGATGCGGACCTGATGGCTATAGATGTCAGTAGGACCAGAAAACAGCGTCATTACCGAACGTTTGTTGGCAGCGACAGCCATGAAAACCTCCAGGTATATTCAGAATTTTTACTGCTGCCGACCACGCATGGCCAGCCAGATGTATAAACCCCATTCGCACGGCGACGATATGTTCATTGATTAACTAAAAAATGAACAACCACCAGCATTTGGGCAGAAAATTGGATGATAGTTTACCAGATTTTGCGGACGTTGTGGTGAGGGTATTCTGGAAATGCTGAAAAAGTGGTAAGAACAGGCCATTTCTTTGTGGATAACAGCCGTTTTATCCATAAAAAAACCCGCCGAAGCGGGTTTTTTCGCAAATTGTTCTGCGTGAGCAGAAAACAATTAACGTTTGGAGAACTGCGGACGACGACGTGCTTTACGCAGACCGACTTTCTTACGTTCAACCTGACGAGCGTCACGAGTAACGAAGCCAGCTTTACGCAGTTCAGAACGCAGGGACTCGTCGTACTCCATCAGAGCGCGGGTGATACCGTGACGGATCGCACCAGCCTGACCAGAGATACCACCACCTTTAACAGTGATGTACAGATCCAGTTTCTCAACCATGTCGACCAGTTCCAGCGGCTGACGAACTACCATGCGGGCAGTTTCACGACCGAAGTACTGTTCCAGCGAACGCTGGTTGATTACGATTTTGCCGTTGCCCGGTTTGATGAAAACGCGAGCTGCGGAACTTTTGCGGCGACCAGTGCCGTAGTATTGATTTTCAGCCATTGCCTATAATCCCGATTAGATGTCAAGAACTTGCGGTTGCTGTGCCGCGTGGTTGTGCTCGTTACCAGCGTAAACTTTCAGTTTACGGTACATAGCACGACCCAGCGGGCCTTTTGGCAGCATGCCTTTAACCGCGATTTCAATCACACGCTCAGGACGGCGGGCAATCATCTCTTCAAAGGTCGCTTCTTTGATACCACCGATGTGGCCGGTGTGGTGGTAGTACATTTTGTCTTCGCGCTTGTTGCCGGTTACAGCAACTTTTTCTGCGTTCAGAACGATGATGTAATCACCAGTATCAACGTGCGGAGTGTATTCCGCTTTGTGCTTACCGCGCAGGCGACGAGCCAGTTCAGTAGCCAGACGGCCCAGAGTTTTACCGGTCGCGTCAACAACATACCAGTCGCGTTTTACGGTTTCTGGTTTAGCTGTAAAAGTTTTCATTAAAAGCTTACCCAAATAAATAAGTTACACGTTGGTGAACACCCAAACGTTTAGTCAGTTGAGGTTCACACGACAAAGTCCGGCAAACCTACCCCTTCGAATAGCCTATGCCAGCACATAGAAGATTTCGGGAAAAAAAACCTTCTCGTAACGTGGGGTCGCAAGATTATAGAGAAGTAGGGGCCAAAGATCGACCCCTTTATGTGATTTGCAGCAGGTTTTTCTCAGCGTGAGAAGAAGGCTGGATTCAGGGCATGTGCGGCTGCTTCAGATACTCTTCGCTTTGCATTTCCTGCAGGCGCGATAAACAGCGCTGGAACTCAAATTTCAGGCGTTCGCCCTGATAGATCTCATACAGCGGTACCGCCGCGCTGACCACCAGCTTCACGTGGCGTTCGTAGAATTCATCCACCAGCGCGATAAAACGCCGCGCTTCGCTCTCGAGCTGCGTCGTCATCACCGGCACATCGAACAACATCACGGTGTGGAACAGGCGTGACAGCGCGATGTAATCATGCTGGCTGCGCGCATCCACGCACAGGGTGTCAAACGACGCCGCCAGGGTCTGGTTTTCCACGCCCAACGTCGGCAGCGGCCGGTGGTTAATTTCCAGCGTCGGCATCTGCTCGCGTTTGGCCCCCGCCAGCGCCAACCAGAGCTTATCCATTTGCTGGCTGGTCTCGCCATTGAGCGGCGACAGCCACAGATGCGCCTGGGTCAACGTGCGCAGGCGGTAATCAATCCCTGCATCCACGTTCATAATGTCGCAGTGCTGTTTGATGGCGTCTATCGCCGGCAGGAAACGCGCGCGTTGCAGACCATTGCGGTAGAGTTCGTCCGGCGGGATGTTCGAGGTAGCGACCAGCGTAATCCCACGCGAGAACAGCGCTTTCATTAAGCCGCCGAGCAGCATGGCATCGGTGATGTCGGAGACAAAAAACTCGTCAAAGCACAACACATCGGTTTGCGCTTTAAAGCGATCGGCAACGATCTCCAGCGGGTCACTATGCCCCTGCAGGGTGGTTAACTCTTCGTGCACGCGCAACATAAAGCGATGGAAATGCAGGCGCTGTTTACGTTCGCCCGGCAGGCTTTGATAAAACATATCCATCAGCCAGGTTTTACCGCGCCCCACGCCGCCCCACATATACAGGCCACGCACGGCGGTTGCTTCCGCCGTCGGTTCGCGCTTGCCGAGTAGTTTGCTGAATTTCGCCCGCAGACCGCCGCCCGCGGGCGCTGCGGCTACAGGTTTTTCCTGCAGTTCACGATAGATGGTATCGAGGCGGCTGACCGCTTCTTGTTGCACGTCGTCAGGTTGATGGCTGCCCTCTTTGAGAGCTAAAAGGTAACGCGATGTTGGGGACAGGCTTTGCATGATCTTATTGTTATTCCTTGAAAACCGTGGCGCCGTGACGCACGATTGACGAAAAAAAGGCGGTTCTACAGTACGCGATGATACGCCAGGATTCCACTTCTGTGGAATTAGCGGTTATAGTGGCACTATCGGGCGCAGGCGGAGAGCCTAACAGCCACCCTACGGAACCACAAAACAACGGGAGATGTTCATGACCTGGGAATACGCGCTAATTGGATTAGTCGTCGGTATCATCATCGGTGCCGTCGCCATGCGTTTTGGTAACCGCAAATTGCGTCAGCAACAAGCGCTGCAGTTCGAACTGGAAAAGAATAAAGCAGAGCTTGAAGAGTATCGCGAAGAGCTGGTCAGCCATTTTGCGCGCAGCGCAGAACTGCTGGACAACATGGCGGATGACTACCGTCAGCTGTATCAGCACATGGCAAAAAGCTCCAGCAGTCTGTTGCCGGACGCGATGGCGGAAGCTAATCCGTTCCGCAATCGCCTGGCGGAGTCCGAAGCCAGCAACGATCAGGCGCCTGTCCAGATGCCGCGCGATTATTCTGAAGGCGCATCCGGCCTGCTGCGCGGTGGCGCGAAACGCGACTGATCCCGCTGTCTGCGTAAAAATATTTACCGGGCGCGCCTTCCGCGCCCGTCTTCCCCCTGCATCCCAGCTACAATTTAAGCACGGACCGCATTGTTAGCCGGTCGAAAATTCAATAACATCAAATCATTCGGACGTTTTTTCCATACACCTCAGGTTACGAGAGCCAGCATCTAATGAAGAAACAGACTTTGCTGTTGAGTGCGTTAGCGTTAAGCATTGGATTATCGTTGTCGGTCCTGCCTCCGGCGGCGGCATCACTGCCGACCCAGGTTCCAGGCCAGGGCGCGCTACCGAGCCTCGCGCCGATGCTGGAAAAAGTATTGCCTGCGGTGGTGAGCGTGCAGGTAGAAGGCACCGCCTCGCCGGTGCAGAATATGCCGGAAGAGCTGAAAAAATACTTCGGCGATAACGCGCCGCAAGAGCAGGCGCAGCCGTTTGAAGGCCTCGGTTCAGGGGTGATTATCGACGCCGCCAAAGGCTACGTGCTGACCAACAACCACGTAATAAGCCAGGCGCAGAAAATCAGCATTCAGTTGAACGATGGCCGCGAGTTCGATGCCAAACTGGTCGGCAGCGACGAGCAGAGCGATATCGCCCTGCTGCAGGTTTTAAAACCCAGCAATTTAACGCAAATCGCCATCGCGGATTCCGACAAGCTGCGCGTCGGCGATTTCGCCGTTGCCGTCGGCAACCCCTTCGGCCTCGGCCAAACCGCCACTTCCGGCATCATCTCCGCGCTGGGCCGAAGCGGCCTTAATCTCGAAGGGCTGGAAAACTTTATTCAGACCGATGCCTCAATTAACCGCGGCAACTCCGGCGGCGCGCTGCTGAATCTCAACGGCGAGCTTATCGGCATTAATACCGCCATTCTGGCGCCGGGCGGCGGCAGCATCGGCATCGGCTTCGCCATTCCGAGCAACATGGCGAAGACCCTCGCCGATCAGCTTATTCAATACGGCGAAATCAAACGCGGCCTGCTGGGCATTAAAGGCATGGAAATGAGCGCGGATATCGCCAAAGCGATGAACATCAACGCTCAGCGCGGCGCCTTCGTAAGCGAAGTCCTGGCCAATTCCGGCTCCGCAAAAGCGGGGATTAAATCCGGTGACGTTATCGTCAGCATGAACGGCAAGCCGCTAAGCAGCTTCGCCGAGCTGCGTTCGCGTATCGCCACTACCGCCCCTGGCACTAAAGTAAAACTGGGGCTACTGCGCGACGGCAAACCATTGGATGTCGAAGTCACTCTGGATAAGAGCACCTCTTCCACCGCCAGCGCCGATCTGATTATCCCGGCCCTGCAGGGAGCGGCGCTAAGCGATGGCCAGCTGAAAGACGGCACTAAGGGCGTGACCATCGATAACGTCGATAAAGGCAGCGCGGCGGCGCAGGTTGGCTTGCATAAAGACGATCTGATTATCGGCCTCAACCGCCAGCGCGTGCGTTCCATCGCCGAGCTACGTAAAGTGCTGGAAACCAAACCGGCCGTCATCGCGCTGAATGTGCTGCGCGGTAACGAAAGCATTTATCTGCTGCTACGCTGACGGCTGCTTCCGGACATCGTGCGTCGTGCGATGTCCGGATAAGTCATGCTATGCTGCGCCTGCCCATTAATTAACGATATTCGCATCATGCCAGGAAAGCTTTTACGTTCAGTCCTTATCGGTTTAATCGTCGGCGGCATCCTGCTGGCGGCGATGCCTTCGCTGCGCCAGTGGCAACTCTCATCGGCGACGCCGAGCGATACCGCTGATGAATCGCCTGCCAGCTATAATGCTGCGGTAAGACGCGCCGCGCCTGCGGTGGTCAACGTCTATAACCGCGCGCTGAACAGCACCAGCCATAACCAGCTGACGCTTGGATCCGGCGTTATCATGGACCAACGCGGATATATCCTCACCAACAAGCACGTCATCAACGATGCCGATCAGATAATCATCGCTTTGCAGGATGGACGGGTATTTGAAGCCCTGTTGGTCGGTTCTGATACCCTGACCGACCTGGCGGTGCTCAAAATCAACGCCAGCGGCGGCCTGCCGGTCATCCCGATTAACCCGAAACGCGTTCCACACATCGGCGATGTAGTACTGGCGATAGGCAACCCGTATAACCTCGGGCAAACCATCACCCAGGGCATCATCAGCGCGACCGGTCGTATCGGCCTGAACCCTACCGGGCGGCAGAATTTCCTGCAAACCGATGCTTCTATCAACCACGGCAACTCCGGCGGCGCGCTGGTCAACTCGCTGGGTGAACTGATGGGTATTAACACCCTGTCATTCGATAAGAGCAATGACGGCGAAACGCCGGAAGGGATCGGCTTTGCCATCCCGTTCCAGCTGGCGACCAAGATCATGGATAAACTGATCCGTGACGGCCGGGTGATCCGCGGTTACATCGGGATCAGCGGCCGCGAGATCGCGCCGATGCATGCGCAGAGCGGCGGCATGGATCAGATCCAGGGGATCGTCGTCAATGACGTCGCCCCGGATGGCCCGGCGGCGCAGGCGGGGATCCGCGCTAATGACGTGATCATCTCGGTGAACGATAAACCAGCGGTTTCGGCGCTGGAAACCATGGACCAGGTCGCAGAAATTCGCCCGGGTTCAGAAATCCCGGTGGTCATCATGCGCGATGATAAGAAAATCACCCTGCACGTGGCGGTACAGGAATATCCGGCGACAAATTAACGATTAGCGCTCCGTTATCGGAGCGCGATTAATCAACAAACAGCGGCCCGGCCGGGAATCTGGCCAGAAACCCGGTCACCGCCAGCAGCGACCACAACGATGGCCAGCGGACCTGCCGCTCCCGCAGTTCATCATCCAGCGTCAGTAACGCGAACTCCCCTCTCTCGCCGAGAACGCCGCCCTGCCACAACAGCCGTTGCGCCTGCTGCCGCGCCCACGGCGATTCACTCTTCCAGGCCAGCAAATGCAGCAGCGACTGCTGTAAACAAACGCTGTGCGAATGACTGTCCCGCAGCAATCGTCGATACACCGGCAGCGAGATACTGCGTACGCTGTAGAAACCGCTGCGCGATTCACTATCAGCCTGCGCCACGCTGGCGCACATCTGCCCGGCCAGATCGCATAAACGGTTATGCGTCAGCGGCTGGCGCAGCGCATCCAGATGCCCGGCGGCGGCGCAAAGCAGGCCGCTCCTTTGCTGCTCATGCGTCCGCGAACCCAGCAACGCCGCTACCGTTTCATCCTCCCCGGTCTGCGCATGCTGTACACCCGCGTCATAACAACAGACAAAGAAATCATGGCTGCCATGGTCGATTGACGGGTGCGCCAACAGATTCAGCGCCGGGTGCAGTTGTTCAAGCACCTCCAGCGACGCCAGGGTGTCATCAACGACTCCCTCTTTTGCCGATGACCTGCTGGCAGGACGTAATGCTATCGTTTCATTCATCAAAGCCTCCTCAGGGAAAATTCCCGGCTCGCGCTGCGCTTACCGGGGCTACCAACCGGAGCGGACCGGTCGCCCGGATAAGGCGCCAGCCGACATCCGGGAACCTCTCCCCGGTGGCGCTGGCTTACCGGGCTACAAACCGGAGCGGACCGGTAGCCCGGATAAGGCGCCAGCCTCCATCCGGGAAGGATGCCGGCTTACATCGCCAGCACGTACTTGAGCATCACCCCGGCGGCGATCGCCGAGCCGATCACCCCGGCCACGTTCGGGCCCATCGCGTGCATCAGCAGGAAGTTCTGCCCGTCCGCTTCCAGACCCACCTTGTTGGACACCCTCGCCGCCATCGGCACCGCCGACACCCCGGCCGAGCCAATCAGCGGGTTGATCTTGTGTTTACTGAAGACATTCATCAGCTTCGCCATGATCACCCCGGCGGCGGTGCCCACGCAGAAGGCGATCACCCCCAGCAGCAGGATCCCCAGCGTCTGCGGCTGCAGGAACTTGTCCGCCACCAGTTTGGCCCCCACCGACAGCCCGAGGAAGATGGTGACGATGTTAATCAGCGCGTTCTGCACCGTGTCGCTCAGACGATCCACCACGCCGCTTTCGCGCATCAGGTTGCCGAAGCAGAACATCCCCAGCAGCGGCGCGGCGTCCGGCAGCAGCAGCGCCACCAGCAGCAACAGCACCGCCGGGAAGAGGATCTTCTCGCGTTTGCTCACCGTACGCAGCTGCACCATGCGGATCTTCCGCTCTTTGTCGCTGGTCAGCGCCTTCATGATCGGCGGCTGGATCAGCGGCACCAGCGCCATGTAGGAGTAGGCAGCCACCGCGATGGCCCCCAGCAGCTCCGGCGCCAGCTTGCTCGACAGGTAGATGGCCGTCGGGCCGTCGGCGCCGCCGATGATGCCGATGGCCGCCGCCTGCGGCAGGGTGAAGTGGATGAAGCCGAAGTAGTTCAGCGCCAGCGCCCCGAGCACGGTGGCGAAGATCCCGAACTGCGCCGCCGCCCCCAGCAGCAGGGTGCGCGGGTTGGCCAGCAGCGGGCCGAAATCGGTCATCGCCCCGACGCCCATAAAGATCACCAGCGGCGCGATACCCGAGCCAATCGCCACCTTATAGAAGATGGCCAGCACCCCGGAGGAGTAGCCCATGTCCACTGCCAGCGTCTCCATCTGCCCCTGCACCGACGGCAGGGCCAGGGCCAGCGCCTCCTTGATGGCGTGGACATCCGGCGCGCAGTTGAGCTTCGCGGCAATCACCGCCAGCTGGACCGGGTCGTGATGGGCCAGCAGGTTTTCCAGCGCGCTCAGCGCCAGCCCGGC